>JBKOXA010000034.1:0-6789 GCA_046724685.1 Acidobacteriota bacterium
GAGAACAGCGACGCGCTGTACTGGCACTGGACGCCCGAGTGGACCTGGTTCATCAATCACCGGCTGACGGGATTTAACGAGACGATGATTGTGTATTTGCTGGGGATAGCTTCGCCAACGCACGGGATCGCGCCGGAACTTTACTACACCGGGTGGGCGGGGCAGTCGGAAGCAGCGGCGCTTTATCGCAAAGGCTGGTCGGGTTCGGCAGAGGGATCGCATTACGCGAACGGGACGAACTACCACGGAATCAAGCTGGATGTCGGAGTGGGCAGCGGCGGGCCGCTGTTTTTTGCGCACTATTCGTACATGGGATTCGATCCGCACTCGCTCACGGATCTCTACACCAACTATTTTGAGAACAACCGCAACCTCGCGCTGATCAATCGCGCGTATGCGACGGAGAATCCCGGCAAACACAAGACGTATAGCGCGGACGCCTGGGGCTTAACGGCCAGCGACGGTCCTCGCGGCTACGTTCCGGAGGCGCCCAATCCGCCGGATGACAAAGGTACACTTGCTCCCACTGGCGCCCTCGCATCGTTTCCCTACACTCCCGACGCGTCGCTGGCGGCCTTCAAACATTTCTATCGCGACCTCGGTGACCGCCTCTGGGGCATCTACGGACCGATCGATGCCTACAATCTGGATGAAGACTGGTGGTCTCCCATTTACATGGGCCTCAACCAGGCGCCTATCACAGTCATGATCGAGAACTATCGCACGGGACTGATCTGGAAAATGTTTCATGCCAATCCGGAAATTCCATCCATGCTCAAAAAGCTCGACGCGACCACCGCAGAGCTACGCGCACAACAGAATAAGGCAGCAAAGTAGGCGGTAAACCTGCTTTCACAGTGTGGCGATCCGCTCTAACGGCACTCAGCGGGATTTCGCTCGACCCCGAGCCTGGCAACGAGACCACCCGGACGGAAGCAACCTTCGCCGATCAATGGCGAGCGTCGCTTCGCCGCGCTCTCTCCTTCGAACCCTCATTCGGCTGTAATTTGCGTCCAGGGATAGGCCTTCAAATCGCGGAGTTCTGGCTCTTGCCAGGCAAGTTCCGGATGAGCGGCCAAGTGCTGAGCAGCCAGGAAATCGTGTCCGCATGCATGCCCGGCCGCTGCAGTGAAAGAAAGTCTTGCGGCCATTGTCGCGTCCGTGGCTTTGTTCTGCACGGCGCCGGCTGTGCCGTATGCCGGTTGCCATGCGCCCATACCGCGCGGCGAAAGTTCGACATGGCCGCACAGTGTGCGTTCGCTCGGCTGGGTCTTCCCGGTTACCGAATCAACGTGGTCCGCCAGGAATCGCTGAGCGGCAGCCACATCGATCTTGCCTCTATTTTCCTGCATCAATTGTTCCCAGCGCTTGCGCCGCGCATTCCCGCTCAAGCCGGGATCTCCCAGGTCAAACTTTGTTTCTTCCGCAGCGAGCTTTCGATTGATTGGAAAATTTGATCCCACGAAGTAGCCGTCGCTCTTACGCTCAAGCGTGACGTTTTTCAATCCCAATTCCAGGCTGGCGATTTCGTTCCTTCTTGTGTCCCCAATGAGCCAGTCGTTCGCGTACCCGCCGTTGTTTCCTTCCTTGAAGATTTGCGCCACATCATCGATCGAGGCGGAATACTGCATGGCCTTGCGAGCGCGCACAAACTCGGGAATCCCGTTAAAGTCGTAGCCGAAGAACCCGGTGATCGTCGTTTCGGTGATCACGATCCCCGCCGCGTTGATTCCAAAATCGTCAGCACTGTGAATCAGGCCAGGAAGGCCGTCCATAACAAAGCGGTAGCCTTTGGCGGGTTTCACGTCAAACGCGATGGTCCAGCGCGAACCGTCCATGTAACCGGTCCAGTTGTTATGAGCGATAACGATCTTGCCGTCCTTGGTGTACTTGCCGGTAGCGACGAACGCGCTGCAGTGATCGGGCGCGGTAACCGTCGGGAGCGAGGCAATCTTGTGGTCCTTGTCATACTGGCCGACGTAGTAGCTCCACTCTTCCGCGGCGTTCATAACCACAACGTCCCACACATCGAGTTTCACCCCGTGGGCATTGGCGCCGTCAGCAATGCCCTGCATCTCCTCGCGGTATTCCTGTTCGATGTGCGGCCACATCACGTTTTTCGCCGCATCACGAAAAAAATCCCAGTCCTTGCCGTTGTCGTGGGTCAGCTCGAGCCGGAATACCTTTTTTAAGTCGGCGATTTCCGCTGCCAGAAGATATCCATGCTGATACCCGATCTGCGCCGGCGTACCGGAAAGACGAACCGCCGTCCACCCGCTGATGGGCGGCTTACGGAATGCACCTGACAGCAAGGGGTCCGAAGGGGCCTCAGGCCAAGAAACGGTTCGAGTTCCATGAGAAAAGGCGATAGCGGTGGAACAGACGGCTGCCAGGAAGAGCAGGACAGAAAAAATCCGGCGCATGAACGCTCCTTTGGAAGAAGGAGAAAAAATAACCCGCGCCGTTAGAATTTACAAGCGGCTGGAGGCTTAGGGCCGTGCCGGCGTTGCGCGAAGTGCCTGAAGATTCTCTTTGGCAAGCGTGTTGTTCGGATCGAGTTGCAATGCGCGGTTCAAGTGAAGAATGGCTTTAGCGGTATCCCCGAGTTCGGCGAACGCCGCGCCTAGATTCGCTTCCGCTCCGGAATCATCGGGTTTGAGTTTGACGGCGATTTTGAATTCCTGGACGGCCTCAGAGAAATCTCCCGAGGAAGCCAGTGCGATTCCCAAATTGTAGCGGGCATCGAAATAGTCGGGACGTGCCTTCGCCGCTGTCTTCAGGTGCAGTGCCGCTTCCGGAATCCTGTTCATCGCAAGGAGCGCGCTGCCCAGCGCGTTTTCCACTGTGGCGTCTCCGGGACGCAGCGCAAGAGCGGCTTGGTATTGCCCAATCGCCTCTTGCGTTCGGTCACGCGCCTGCAGCATGGCCGCCAGGTTGTAGTGCGCTTCAAAATCCGCGGGATTGTTTTCAATGTGATGGCGCGCAAGGGATTCTAGCAACGCCATTCGAGGGTCGCGAGAGTCGCCTGCCACGACATTGGGCAGAACCTGGAGCCAAAGATGCGCCATTTCGTCCACGGCGCGATTGCCCGCGCGCACCCGCTGAGGCGGATTGTTGGGATTGGAGATGTTGTCGGCGGAGTTATCGTACCGGTAGCGCATGACGACGGTAGTCCCTCTCGGCAGCGGTTCCGGTTTCGCGAGCCGGAAAACGGCTTGCCAATTCAGGTTCCAACGCTGGATATGAATGATTGTTTTTTCCGTTCCATCGGAATACCGGGCCAGCGCCTGCATATCACGGCAAAGATAGTGCGCGTGAGGATAGACGGCAAGCAACTGCACGTCTTCCGGAAGCGTAAATTGATCGGTCACCAGAAAATTGCTTTCCCCCGGCGGGATATCGAGCGCCCGATCATTCTCCAGTTGCAGCAACACCGGGAATTTCGTCGCCGGTTCGCTCGTGAAGTAGATACCAATCGTCGGCTGGACCGATTCCGTCTTGCCGGAAGGCTGTAAATGCGTATTGAGCACGAGATCGTTGTCTGCATCCAATCGGAGAGCGAGTCCCGGCGGCTCGATGATGGGTGCGCTACCCGGCTTCCAAAAAAGAAAATGTCCGTCTGGGTCAAACGACTCCGATTCGATTTGAAGTTCCATTCCAGCGAAGCCGCTTCCAGGCGATCGTTCTTGACGGCGCGAGGACTGCGTGCGATCCACCAGAAGATTGGCGTGATGAACGAGTCGCTTATCGCCGGGATGAATCTCAATGGCTTTCACAAAACGTGACATCTTCACCGGTGAGCGAAAAATAAAATTCCAGTAAACGTCGCTGCCGCTCGCGGGAATCGCATAGGGTGCTGGCGCTTTCAGCACCAGATCCGGTTGGCCCAGCTGCCATCCAGTTGTGAATTTTGGCTCGGGCGGAAGCTCTGCGCGATCGCCTTCGGGCGTCCCGTCGGCCACCCATTTTTGAAACAGCCCAATCTGCTCTTCCGAAAGATGCGAATCTTCTTCGAATTGAAGGCCGTTTTGCGAGGGTAACCAAGGCGGCATGAGCCGTCTGGTCGTAACGTCGGCGATCTGCCGGGCGTGGGACTTAACGTCAGCGTACGTCATTAGTGAAAATGGCCCGGCTTCCCCCGCATGGTGGCAAGGTGCGCAGGATCGAAAGACGATCGGTGCAATGTCGCGCGAAAATGTCACTCGAGGAGAATCTTCCGCCGCAGGCGGCCGTCCCCGGCCGAACGCAGCGAGAACCAGGCCGGACAAGAATATCGCCGCCGCAAAGGATCCAGCGTGCATTTGGCGGGCAAAATTGAAATTCATTTGAGGTCGGAGATATAACATCCGACGGCGCCGGCATGATCTGGAACCGTCGGTTTACCGTCGAGCGTGTTGCGAATCGCATCCTCAAGTTCGTGCGTAGTGGGCGCACGCCGCGAACGTCCAAAATCTTCGTACCAATTGTCAATTCTGCCGTGATAGCCAAGTTTGCCGGAGCCATCAAAAACCGCGACTTCCGGTGTGATCGTCGCCTGCGCGCGCTTCACAAGCGAATGATGAATGTCCCGCAATGCTGGAATGAAATATTGAAACTCTTCCAAGTGAGTGCGAATGCGGGCTGCGGATTCAGCCGCGTCCGGGTAGACCAGCCAAAACAGAACCTTGCCCCGGAATTTCTCGCTGAGCGCGCGAATCGTCGGAGCGTAGCGATTCGAAATCGGGCAGTCCGTTCGAACGAACAGCAACACCACCGCACGGCCCGCGCCTGTCCCGATCGGATCGACCGGCCTTCCCTCCAGGTCTTCAGCCGAATCCCCATGGGTCGACTGCGGGAACGTCGGGACCGCCAGGAAGCAGCCCAAACACAAGGCCGCAGCGGAAATCATTCGAAGCGGTATCAATCGCGCTTTGTACACAAGCCTGGTGCCCCATGCAGGCGCTTTGTATTCTACACTCGTAGACGGCTCTCACGGTCTGGTCTCGGTGGCCGATTCCTTCTCAGAGCCTGGAGAATCGAAACGGCATTCCGCAGCGAGAATGCCCTAGGGTCTGCTTGGCTTGGACCGGGATCCGATCGTTCGCAAAAAAAAATGGAGACTCGGAGAAGAATCCACTCTGGCAGGGATTCCCCTCCGGTCTCCTAAAGCAGCAATGTTCCCGAAGACCTGGAGTTTCGGGCTCAAGACTGCTAACCGTGCCGCGAGGATGCGACATTGGCGCCCCACCGTCAAACGAACTGTGTCTCAAGCAGGAATGATCTGCTAAGCTATGGAAAATGCAGTGGTTGGAGTAATATCTCAACCAACGAAAGCGGGATGTAGGCTCGCCTACGTCCTGGCCTGGCGCTTGAAAACATGAGTTCCGATACCTCAGAGAATCGCGTTTGCCGCTTTGGTTTGTTCGAAGCAGATCTCGACGCTGGCCTTTTGAAGCGCCATGGTATTCCCGTAAAACTTCAGGAGCAGCCATTCCGAATCCTCGGATTTCTCCTGGAACGTCCAGGCGAGATTATCAGCCGCGAAGAACTGAGAAATCGCCTTTGGCCCGAAGGCACCTTCGTCGAATTCGACGGAAGCCTGAACACGGCGCTCATGAAGTTGCGCGCGGTCCTAAACGACGACCCCGACAATCCTCGTTTTGTCGAAACCGTCCCCAAGAAGGGCTACCGTTTTATTGCTCCCGTGCAAGTTGTCAGGAACCTGGAGGAATTGCCCGTCAATAGCACCAGTGAAAGTTCGCTCCCTTCGCCGCTCGCCGATAGTGCCGGGACGCCTTCGATTGGCGTCATTGCGGAAGAGCCGCGCGTTCCTTCTCCGGCAGCCTCTCCTCTACGGCTGCCTGCTTCACTGATCAGCGCCACACTCTTCTTGGCTGGCGTCGCCGTCGCCGCCGCAATCCTTTGGCGGTATTGGCCTTTGGCGGAGCCGCGCGTCATCAAGATCACGCAATTGACCCACACGGGCCGCGTGGCGCCGGACAGCCGCATTGTCACGGATGGCCCTCGCTTGTACTTCGTTTCCCGCGAAGCCGGGCAATGGGCGTTGATGACCACGTCGATCCATGGCGGAAGCGTTGAGCGCGTCTCCTCACCTTTTGAGAACACGGCTATCTTCGATGTTTCGCCCGACCGCACTCAGCTCCTAATTGGTCCGTTCACTTTTGAAGGTGACGAAATTCCCGTCTGGATTTGGCCGGCACATGGAGGAGTTCCCCATCGGCTCGGCGATGCCGTCGCCCGCGAGGCCGTGTGGTCTCCCACCGGGGATTCGATTGCCCTCGCTCACAACAATCGCCTCCTTACAGTGCGGCGCGACGGTTCCGGAACCAGGGAGGTTCAAGAGTTTTCCTCAAGTCCACATTCGCTCGTTTGGTCAGCCGACTCTACGAAGCTTCGTTTCACTCTCTCCAACCTGGATCGCGCCACCGACGAAATGTGGGAAGTTGGCGCCGACGGCACCGGCCTCCGCCGTATCTTGGCGAACGCCGCGGGCGAACGCCACGACACCACAGGCGCGTGGACGAACGACGAGCGCTATTTCCTCTTCACCGGCGGCTCGGATTCGCGCCTCAGCCATGTGATGGATTCGGTCTCCAACGTCTGGGCTTTGCGCGAAAATGTCGGTTTCCTGTCCCGCGCCAGGCGCCAAACCAACGAACTCACGCACGGTCCAGTCTCCTACCGCAATCTTGCCGAAACTGGCGATTCGGACAGGGTGTTCGCGCTGGGCACGCATCCTGAATATCAGTTGATCCGCATCAATCCGGTTACAATCGAAGCCGACATCGT
>JBKOXA010000107.1:0-16307 GCA_046724685.1 Acidobacteriota bacterium
ACTCCCCACCTTCAAGTTGACAGAGAGATTACCGTCGTCGTCAGTTTCCAGCTTTGTGGGAGCCGAATCGGGAGCCGGGACAAGCCGAATCTGGGCATGCGGGATGGGTCCTCCGCCTTGATCGCTTACCTGGACGATGACTCGCCTTGTTGTCCCCTGCTGCGTCCAAATTGTGGAGGGAGCGAGCAGAGCTGCTCCCAGCAGGCCAATTCTGAAGACTTGTGATCGCATTGTGGAAGGATAACGTAGAAGGCAGATTGGTGTCAGCGCGGTGGTCCACTCCGCTTCTCACCAGCGATTGCGCTAGCGATTGCTTTCCTTCGCTTTTCTGTCAGCTTGGCGTTTCGCAGAGACGTCTGCCTTTAGCTCTTGCCCGTCCCTCCAGTTCCACCGGAAGTTCCAGAGACTGAGGCATGCTGAGGTGCCAGCTTGGAGCTTCATAAGTGCCGTACAAGGACTCCCGGTAAGGTTAACCGGGCGTTAGCCAACTACCTGTATACTTTTTGAGTGCTCTTAGTCAGCCTCCACCATAGATTCCTAACCGTGTTGAGCTACGGCCGGTACGAAAGGGACTCGCTCGGGATTCGGCAAGACGAAACGCTACTCTGCTGGCAGTGAATGGTGCTCATGCATGACGCGCCACCGGCCGTCGATCTTGCACAAACACATGGTCAACCGAAATTCCAGTTTTTCCCGCTTGCCGTTCGGCGCAATGTTCACGCATCGTCCGATCGCTGTGGCAAAAGCCACGTCCTTTCCAGCCGTAATCTTCACGTCGTGAAAATCAAAGGTTACTGGTTTCTCTTGCGAAGAAAAAAACATTTCCCAGGTGGCCATATACGCGTCGATTCCTCGCGACACGAGCGGAGGTGGCACGTCAAACATCAACATCTCGGAGTCGTGGTCCGCTCGGATCCCCGCCCTGTTTTCTTCGCGAACCGCCTTAGCCCATCTCTCGATAAGGGCTTGGATATCCATTTCATCGTTGGACGAAAGGTCCCGTAGTTTTTGGTCCGTCATAGCTTCTCCATTGCGAGGGCTGCAAACCATCCGAATTTCTGTCAATGCCGTTCAAATTCGAAACGGCTCGGCGCCAGGCAGCCGGCATTCAAGGTTTGACGGCTGCCGATCGCTTCCGTGTGCCCGATAAGAGTCGCTTTTCGTCGCAACCGCTGCCGCAGAATTTGGGTCTCATACGTTCTTGGCATGTGAACGCAAGAAGCATGGCCGAGTCACCAACCCCGAGGGACTCGATGCGATTTTCCGTGCTCACTATGAGCGCATTGCCGCGTCATTGGCAGGGTCGTTCATGACCAGGCCCGCGCGGAGGAACTAGCGGTGCAAGTCTTTCTGAAGTGGTGGCGGAATCCTCAAGCACATGGGGAGCAAGCGCAGGGGCGGCTTTATCGGACCTCCTTACGTGAGGCGTTGGACGAATCAAGACGTCGGACACGCCGGAGCAGGAGTCGAGGCTCACGCCTCAGGCAGGCCTACCGGGCAAGGCGATGCACCTGCCCGTTATTTGGACTTCGTACCAGTTTCTTCTGCCCTTGCCCAGCTGTAAATTGAGGCTATTCCAGTCCAAGGTGAGAACATGAGCGATCTTACCGCTTTGGATCAAAACAATTGGTATGCCCCGGCCAGCCTCTTTATTCAACTTGGATGCTTAGTCGCCGGTGTTTGGTTTGCGTCCAATGTATTGAGAACGATCAGGGCGTTCCAGGAACAGGTTGGGGCGATCCTCAAATTGTCAATTGCGGGTGCGACTGGCGAGCGAGATCTGTCGAGTGCCAGCGCTCAGCAGTCCCTGGCAGAGGCTAGCTCGTATTGGCTCGCACCCTCGCAAACTGAGACTGCTGGCCTGCCGGAGCCCATGGAAAGCGGTCCAAGTCGCGTCGCAGTCGCTCGCCGTAAAATGGTTCTCTGGCTGCAAGCACCGATGAGCGGCGCAGAGATGGCCCCCTGGCGTCAAATCATCACCTGGCTCCGAGCCCCAGCCGGCAGCTGATCACAGTCGGAGCGGTCCTCTAACGTCACCTGAAGAGGATTAGTCGTTCCTTCACGGCCACTTCCGACGTATGCCGCCGAACGCTCGTAAGACCGGCTTGATAGGGCACCGCTGCGAAGCCTCGGGTGATTCCCCGGCTTTCCAGCAAATACCTGATTGTTCGCAATAGCGCCCAATGCTCGAATTAGATACCGCCCGAAAGGGGCCAATCATGAAACCCGTGGTCGGCGTTTTCAAGTCGCGCTCTGCCGCCCAACGTGCCGCTGCCAAGCTTGTGCCGCTCGGCATTCCAAAGGACAGAATCAATATTCTGACCCCGGACGTGACGCCAGCGGAGCTTGCGCAGCTTCCGACGCAAGCGGCCGAGCAGCCCGGCATGGGCAAGGCCATAGGCGCAACCGTTGGCGGAGCCATCGGCTTGGCCGCTTCCGGAAGCCTGCCGGCGATCCTCGGAAGCCTTCTCGTGCCGGGCGTTGGTCCTGTGCTGGCCATTGGCCTCGCAGGAGGCATCCTCGGCGCGGTCGCTGGTGGCGCCGCTGGCGGTGCGGTAGAAAGCTCGACCACCGGTGGACTCCCCGAAGACGAATTGTTCGTCTATGAAGACGCGCTGCGGCAAGGGCACTCCGTCGTATTCGTAATTGGGAACGATGACCTGCAGGCCGAAGCCGTTCGCGGCGCTTTGGAAGATGCAGGTGCTGAAAGCATTGATCGCGCCCGTGAAATGTGGTGGGTAGGTCTCCGCGATGCAGAAAAAGAAACCTACCAGGCGGAAGGCGGAAACTTCGACGAGGACGAACGCTATTTTCGTTGCGGCTTCGAGGCCGCTCAGCACTCCTCCAATCGCGGCAAATCCTATGAGCAGTGTTGTGCGCGCCTCGGCAATCTTTATCCCGGTACCCACGAGAGCGAGCCCTTTCGCCGGGGATACAAACGCGGCCGCGCCTACTTTGAAGCCTTAAAAAAGAGCTCGACCACCTCAGAGCGCTAATTGGTACCGACGCAGATACTAAAAAACAGTTTTCAAACGCTCGCCGGGCTCTTCAAGTTCGGCATCCAAAGCACCGGGCTGGAAGCGGGATTTCGGAAAAGCCTTCCTTAGAACGCGGTTAGACATCTTCGAGTTGAGCTTCGGTCATCCCGAAATAGTGTCCTAGTTCGTGGATTACTGTCAGACGGATTTCCTTTCGGATTTCATCTTCGTTGGAGCAGACGGCCTCGATGTTCTTCTGATAAAGCACGATGCGGTCGGGACCCGCGGATAGATCAAACACGCTTTTCTTAGTCGCCGGTACACCTTCGAAGACACCGAGCACCAAATTCTCAGCATCGTCGGAATCGATGATCCCTAGATTTCGCGAGTCACTGCGTGACAGCTGGTCGGGAGGCACGTTCTCGACTACTACTGCGACGTTGTGAATTCGCTTGCGAAACCTCATAGGCAGCGCGCCCAGCGCCTCGTCCACAAGTTTGACGAACTTTTCTCGCTCCATCCTATGTTCCTCGGCCGGCAGGCAGGTCGAATCCGTGGGTATTCATATTAGCTCGTAGCGGCTTTGGGTCCAGTGTAGTCTGGCCTGTGATCCGTGGCGCTCGGTCGAAAGGGAAGCTTTTCGGCTCAGATGTCCTGTAACGCGACTTACGGGGAATTTAGCGCACTGCCGCGGCAGAAAATCAACTCACTGAGTCTCCTTACCAAGTCAGATACGATATACATGCACGTCGCCTGGACCGCCGGGTTACTCCTCGCGCAGCACCTGCAGGGGATCGAGGCGCGCAGCACGGATGGACGGCGCCAGCGAAGCTGCCGCCGCGACGCCAAGCACAATCAGAACTACGCTTGATAAAGTTACGTTATCGGTCGGCGAGACCCCGTAGAGCATTCCACTCAGGACGCGCGCGAATGCTGCAGCCAGGCACAAACCCGCGAGACAGCCGAGGAAACAAACCCCCAGACCCTGCAGCAAGAACTGCTTGACGATTTGTCCCTGCAAAGCTCCCAACGCAAGCCGTAAGCCGACCTCACGTCGGCGCATATTCACCGTGTAAGTGAGCGTTCCGTACAATCCCACGCAGGCAAGCGACAAGGCTGTGATCGCAAAGAAACCCAACAGAACGGTGCGAAGACGATTCTCCGCAAATGATTCGTCAATGTGCTCTTCGAGGGGCGTTATATCGAAGACCGAGCGAGCCGGTTCGATCTCGTGGATTTTCTGCCGGACGGTCTCCGCCATGGCCATGGGTTCGCCGCGCGTGCGAACGAGATAATAGGGATCTGGGCCGCCGGGAGCGCCGAGGCACCAGTACACCGTGGGGCTCGGTTGGCGATTTAGGCCTTGCTCTCTGGCGTCGCCGACAATCCCCATGATTTCGCCTGTGTTATTCGGTCTGAGAAAAGAGCTGCCAACCACCTGAATGTGGCGGCCGATGACCGTCGATCCGGCGGGATATGTATTCGCGAAGCTGCGATTCACAAGTACGTGTATGGAACTGAACTCAGTGCGGCGCACGCCTCCTGGATCGGCGGGAGCACTAGTAAACTTGGGCTCACCGCAGAGTTCCCCGACGAGAAGGGGAATCTTCACGGTCGCGAAGTAACCTG
Source organism: Acidobacteriota bacterium (assembly GCA_046724685.1). Taxonomy (GTDB): domain Bacteria; phylum Acidobacteriota; class Terriglobia; order Acidiferrales; family UBA7541; genus Acidiferrum. Next base: position 4,608 of record JBKOXA010000107.1, read on the forward strand.
GAGAAACGAAACGGTTTTCCGCAACCATCTTGCGATCGGGATCTCGTTCTCCCTCAGTGAACTGCAAACCCATTTGATACTCCGATGGCACTCCCGGCAGAAATCCAGAGGCTGCCGCCGCTTCCGCGCCCGGGACACTGCGCAACTCCTCGATCGTCCGGTCGATTCGTTGCGTGAGTCCTTTCCAATCGGCGGTTTCTCCGTAGGAGGCGCTGACGTGGAACGTCAGGACGTGGCTAGCTTCAAAACCCGGGGACACCCGGCCGAGAGCTTGAAAGCTGCGGAGTAGCAATCCAGCCCCGGCAAGCAACATAACTGCCAAGGTCACCTGCACGCCCACAAGTGTCCATTGCAGGGGATTGCGTCCCGATACCTGTGAGCGACTGGCCTGCGCCAACGAACCGGATATATTCTTCCCGGTCCCTCGGATTGCAGGAATTAGTCCGCACAAGAGTGTCGCGATCACTGAGCACGCCAGCGAATAGAGCACAATGCGCCCATCGAGCCGAATCTCTTCCACGCGTGGTAAGTTTCCAGCAAGCGAACGAAATATACTCGAAGCTCCGCCGGCAACGAACAGGCCGAGCGCGGCGCCGATGAATGCCAGCACAAACGCTTCGCTGAGTAGTTGGCTGACCACTGCCGCTCGCGAAGCGCCTAGGGAAAAGCGCACCGAGATTTCATGTTGACGTTGTGCTGCGCGCGTCAGCAACAAGGCCACAATGTTCGTGCATGCGATCAGAAGAAGCAGCGACACGGAGCCGAACAGCATCCATAACGACTTCCGCGCGACACCAACGGTCGTCTCTTTCAGCGGTTGAATCCGGGCCATTAGCTCGGCGTCTGGTTTTGGATATTGCTTTGCGAGTTGCTTCTGGACCGTCGCAAGATTTGCCCGCGCCTGCTCCACGGTAAAATGTGGTTTGAGCCGTCCGATCACAGAGTACCAGGTGTTTTCCCTGCTCTGGGCATATGGAGCGTCCGGAGGGACCGGAATCCACAGATCAGTATCACGGTCCGGAAACAGGAACGAAGCGGGCATAATCCCGATAATGGAGAACGAAAGTCCCATCATGCGCAGCTTCTTCCCGATAGCATTTGGATCGGCGCCGAAGCGGCGTCGCCAAAAGCGATCGCTGATCAGAACGGCGTTCGGCCCGCCAAAATGTTCTTCGTCCGCGCTAAAGTCGCGCCCCAGCGCCGGCGATACTCCTAGCACTTGAAGGAACCTCGGCGCCACAAATGCCTGGGTTACCTTTTCGGGAAGATGGCTCGAAGTTTCCGAGCCGTCTTCCGTGTAGTATCCGGAAATCGCCTGGAAGGTGGAGTTCATCCGGTTCCAGTCTTCCAATCGAACAGGGGCCACGCGCGTTTGCGGATCTTTGGCCTTCGGCTTGTACTGATGAAGGTCCATCAGTTGGTCGCCGCCGGGGAACGGCAATGGCCGCAGCAGGATCGCATCAATGGCGGAGAAGACGGCGCTATTCGCGCCGATGCCGAGAGCCAGCGTCAAAATGACCCCAATCGAAAATGAGGGGGATTTGCGAATGAAACGAAAGGCGGATTTCAGGTTTTCAAATATAGCTTCGATTACGCTGATGCGGTAGACATCGCGCAGTTCTTCCTGCACCTGCTCCCACCCGCCGAATTCAAGGATGGCCTGCCGCCGAGCCTTTTCCGGCGCCATCCCCGCAGCGATGTTGTCTTCTGTTAGCTTGTCAATATGAAAGCGAAGCTCGGTATCGAGTTGCGCGTCCAGAGCGCGTTTGCGGAAAAGAGACTTCCACCGAAACATGGCGGCCTCCTACTGTGCCGTCTGAAGTATGTGGCTTACGGCTCCGGCAAGGCGGTGCCAATTCGATTCCTCGCTCGCCAAATGCTTGCGGCCCTTCGCCGACAACTTGTAGAACTTAGCCTGCCTGCCGTTGTCGGACTCGCCCCACTCGGCGGCGAGCCAGCCTCGCTTTTCCAGGCGATGGAGCGCGGGGTACAGCGAGCCTTGCTGGACCTGCAGCACTTCCTTGGAGATCTGCCGGATTCGTTGGGAGATGCCGTATCCGTGCACTGGTCCTAGCTCGACAATTTTCAAGATCAGCATGTCAAGCGTACCCTGCAGCAAGTCGGATTTCTCAATCGGCATCGCGCCTCCTAGACGTTCGACACATATACAAGGGCATAGGTAGATTGTCAAGGAGAGACTGAGCCATTGACAACAACCAAAGAACTGGCGGAGAAGGCGCGGCTCAAATATCCCGACCCCGCTTGTAGGAAGATTGGAATTGGACGCGCGTAATCTGCATGGGTCAGGTTTGGCTTTCGGTCAATACTGGCCGTCCGGTCAGTAGACCCCAATCGTCGATTCTTCTAGCCTTAGATTAAAGTTCGGAGGCTGAAAGCCCCTATGCTTGCATTTGCAACAGAGACAACCACCCGCAGTTCTCACGACTCGTTTGCCGAGTTCAAAGAAGGCGTCAAGCTTCTCAAGAACGACTACCCCCAAAAGGCTTTAGTGAAACTGCAAAGTGCTTTCGAATCTGACAAGCACAATCCGTACTACATTTCGTTTCTCGGCGTGTCGATTGCGCGTGCCCAGCAAAACTGGGCACGAGCCACCGAGCTTTGCGACATGGCAGTACAGTTAAATCCTAAGGAAATCCAGTTCCATCTCAATCTCGCAGAAGTCTACGCACTGGCAGATCTGCGCGAGATGGCCCTGCATAAATTGGATTACGCCTTGGGATTATTCGGCGACGACTCACGATTAAAACGTGCCCGCAGCAGGGTGGAGAAACGCCGGACGCCCGTACTGCCCTTCTTTGGGCGCGATCATTTCTTGAATCGCGAACTCGGCAAGCTGCGACACCGCATATTGAAACACTCGGAGTAGCACTTTCGACGGACAGCTTAAAAATCTGGGCCGCAATCCGAAGTGGTTCCTTCGCCGCTCCGGCTCAGACCGCAGAGCTGTTAGCGCGGTACAAGCTGCAGTATGCTGCTAGGCGAAACAGAGGTGGACATGCCACGGATCGCTGTTCGGTATTGCGCGTATTGAGTATCAGGATTGCACGCCGTTCGTGTGGCGGCGCAGCTTCGTCGTGAGCTACAGACCGACGTAGAGATGGTTCGCGGCCAGTACGGGGAATTCAAAGTCCTGGTGGACGGAGATACGGTCATCGATGGAGGCGCGGCGGCCTTTTTGGGCATACTGCCCTCAAGAAAGCGGATCTTGGCAGCGATACTGACCCGCCTGTCTTCGTGAGCCGCCGCCTTGATCGACGATTTGCCCAGAGGGTCCCTTGGTCGGATATCGCCTTGCCGTTATCTACTTGTCCGTTAAACAGGCATGTGGACTACTTCCGAGTGCGTCGTGCATCTCTCTTGTATTCAGCGTCGGTTCCTCCGCTTGCCTTTTGCGCTACCTCGAGTGGCAGCTCGGATCGAGACGCGAAAAGCGATCCGTTTCACAGATAGCGCGTTTTTCGGCCAGGTGGAATGTCGCCCACGCCTTTGATCCGTTCACAATGTTGTTGACGTACAGGTCAGTAAAGGGGTTGATTCCGGCTAGGTTGGGTGGGTAGTCTTGGTGCCTTTAGAGCAAAAGAAACCTTTAAGACGTCTCTACGACTTCCATCATAGTCGGCGTTTTCTCTGGCTTAGGGACAAGCTTGCTGGGCTCCGCTCGAACTCCGTTTCGATCCTCGAGTTGGGCTGTGGCGACGCTCGTTCTCTGGACTACGTTCCGTTACCTGTCGAACGGTACGTGGGACTTGATGCAGCTATGATGAGCGGGACGAGCAACGGCAAAGCCTATGGACTGGAAGCAGCGCGCCAACGCTTCGCGGATCGCAAAGGCTTTCGTTTTTTGCTTTCAACGCATCCCCGCGATCTGGCCGCCGTTCAGGAAAAGTTCGACGTCGCCCTCGTAATGGAAACGTTTGAATATTTGGGTACGGCGAATCTCGAGGCTTACATCTCCGCCCTGGCGGGAAAACTGCATCCCCACGGTCTTCTCTTGGCGACCATGCCGAACGAAAAGGGCGTGCCGCTGCTCGTCAAGACTCTAGGTGCGAAGCTGTCCGGAATTCCTCGGAGTCGATACACCGCCTCCGAGTTCATGAATGCGCTGCTGGGCCGCATGGATCGAGTCCCAAGAATGGAACGCGGCCGAAAGGGCTTCGACTACTTAGTAGTGGTTGCCTTGGTCCAGCTCTATTTTCGGCACGTACATTTGGAGAGCACATTCTCCCGCAACCTCCCTCTACCTTTTAGTCCGACGATTGGGTTGATTGCCAGTCAGCATGCAATTGATCTCGCCCCTTCGTGAAACTATCGCATTGGCGCATGTAACAAACCTGAACCGGATCGTCGGAATGGCATTCCCCTCGGTGATTCCTGCCCATCATTCAGGAAACGAACCGCAAGGGAAGGCTGCCGCGCCCTGTCCCACAAAAGCTCCATGCTTGCTGAATCCGTCAAACCATGCGGCGTTTATCGAAACGCGGCGCCGCATACTCCACTTGCACCGTTGAAGCGTTTCTAGCGCCGCTAATTGGTTCAGAAAGGTTTCGGGAAGGCGAGCGTGGCCGTGGCTCGCAATCTCGGGATCCGGCTGTGGATCATGTTGCGGGATCAGATCGAGTACAACGATGTCCGTTTCAGAAGCTTGACTCGGAACGAATCTGCGAACTAAGCTTGCGACGAATCGCGTCCCTCCCTCGGAATGGTCCTATGAAAGGTCGCATGCGCATTTTCGTTGAACTGGCGCTAGCGATTGGACTTCTGGTGCCGGTTGGATTGGCGCAGAAGCCTCCGGCTCCTGCGCCTCCGCCTTCCGCGCCGCGGCCCACACAGCCGGGCCGCCTTCCAACTCCATCAACCTTGCCGTCAGGCCAAATGAACAGGGATATGGTGCTGTTTCTCCGAGGACGCATTGCAACCGAGGACGGGACACCGGTGCCACACGATGCTTTGGTGGAGCGAGTTTGCAACGCCAAAGTACGTCAACAGGTGCATGCAACCACTCGCGGTGACTTCAGCATGCAATTGGGATCGCTGGCCGATTCATTCGTGGACGCCAGCGCCGAGTCAGCTTCGCAACTTGGCATGGCCCGCGACGCTGCGGGGATGGGAATTCCGCGAGTGGAGTTGATGAATTGCGAGATACGGACCTCGATTTCCGGGTTTCGCTCCCATATCGTCAGCCTTGTGGACCTCACTCCTTCCGCCAGCAGCATTGACGTGGGCGCGATAGTGGTGGAGAGGACGACAAAGGTCAAGGGCATGACGCTGAGCGCGACCCCGTACAAAGTACCGGGTGATGCCAGAAGAGCTTATGAGAAGGGCCTCGATGCCGAGGCGAAGGGCAAACTTGCGGATGCCCGTCAATATCTTGAAAAGGCAGTGGAGATCTATCCAAAATACACTGACGCCTGGTTCCAGTTGGGAACAGTTTTGCAGAATCTAGATCAGAACGAATCGGCCCGCACGGCGTATACCCGAGCGACCGCGATCGACAGCAAGTTCCTGCCGCCTTACCTGTCACTCGCTTCCATGGCCTATCAAGCGAGAAATTGGACCGAGGTCCTTGACCTGACCAATCACGTTGTGGAGCTCGATCCATTGAAGTACAGCAGCGTGACCGGCTACATGCTGGATCTCGATCCATTGGATTTCGCCGAGGCTTTTTTCTACAACTCGGCAGCGAATTTCCAGCTCAACAACATTGAAGCCGCCGAAAAGAGTGGGCTCAAGGCGGAACGCCTGGACGTGCGACCTCGTTTTCCGCAACTGCACCTGTTACTGGCGGAAATTTTTGCGCGAAAGGCCAATTATTCGAGCGCGATCACAGAGGCTCAGATTTACCTGCAGTTAGCTCCACATGCGAGAGAAGCGGACCGGGTACGAGCGCGTCTAGCAGAATTCGTTAAGCTGAACGGCTCGTCGACTAGCGAAGAAACCGATCAGAAGTGAGTACGGGCGTTGGCTCGAAGCTTGCTGGCGTCAGCGACCGCAACAATCTGCTCGAGAAGAGCACTTCAAATCCTGATTCGTCGGATAACCGAAAAGTGAATTCCGATAAGCGACTGAACCGCAGCGCCCTTCACGACACATCCCTAAGCCGAGGAATATAGGAATGGACGATCCCAAACTTACAGAACTTCGCAGACTGGTCGGCGAGCATGAGAAGCTCGTCTACGAAGCAATCAAGGCCGGAACGGTGCCCGAACTCCCGCATGAGAGTCAGCTCTACGCGCAGGCGATGCAAGAACACATGCACCTAAAGCACGTTCACAATGCCCTTGAGTTCGCAGACCTGCGTGAAGGAGCGCCATACGAGATCACGGTAGGAGGCGAAACCGTGAATCCGCTGGCCCACGTCGCTGCGCATTCTGCCGTCAAAGGGCAGCTCGAACAAGATCCTTTGGTAAGGGTCGCCTTTGAAAAGATGGTGGCCACCGGCACCTCAGCTCATCACGCGGAACACGTTCTGGGTGCACTCCTCCTGGAAACAGAGTGGGAAACTACCCGGGCCATCGAGGCTGGAAAAGATACGGAGCAGGCACAGAAGATCTACATCCGCAAACTTCAAAAACTCCTCCGGGATTCGGCCTTTCGCAATAAACTCACTCGACAATTCACGGCCGATCATGCTGCGTTTGAATAGGGGAACTCCACCGCCGCAAATGCCGAAATCCATTTTTCCGATTTGGGCGTTATCAGTTGACAGCCTCGGTGGCAGAACGGCCTAGTTTCGGGTTCCCTTGGGTCCGGGAATGCTGGATTTATGAGTTTGTGATCGAGGACGCAGAAGTTCCCATCGGCGACCACTTAATCTTTCTTATTATGTCTCCAGAGAACAAGCGATTGGCGCGACTCTCGGCTTATCTCTAGCTCAGCAACGTAAAACGGGCCCGACTCCCGATTCGCGTCGGGAAACCAGACACGTCTGTGGAGATCAGGCATGATTGGGACAGTCTTTCGGCATTTTTGCGACGAAGAGGCCATAGACGAAATTGCCGGACGCGAAACCGGCACGCATGGCATGGAATGCTTTCAGGTAGGTGACGAATTCGGCGCCAAGTTTTGCGGCTAGGGACCAGAATGATTTGTCCTTGATGATGTCCAGTCCGAGGTCCCAGCTTTTCGCGCAATTGAGCGTGAGATCCTGGCGATGGACGACGTGCAGGCCACTCGAAACGAGGAAGTCGCTGTAATCATTCATTCCCCGCAGTTCGACCATCATGCCCTTCTCGATTGGCTCGATAAATTTCTTTCTATCGGCGGGCGAAAGATTTTCCTTCTGGAACCAATCCGTGAGGGCGAAGCAGCCGCCGGGCGTGAGGAGCTTCACCGCCGAAGCGAAGAATTTCCGCGGATCATGATAGTGAGAAATAGATTCGACGGACCAAAGCAGATCAAACGGCTGCGCAAACTGCATGTCCTCCGCGTCCATCAGCAAAAAACTGACGTCCAGGTTCGTCTTGGCTGCCGCTTCCTTGGCCATTTGCACTTGCACAGGAGAAATGGTGATGCCTGTGGTGCTGGCGCCATATTTTTTCGCGAGATAGAGACTGGTGCCGCCAAAGCCGCAGCCTATATCCAGAATGCGCGAGCCGCTTTTTATGTTTGCGAGCTGCGCGAGATGCTCGATGAGCTGGATCTGCGCGGTTTCTTTCGATTCATCGCCACGGACCCAGTAGCCATGGTGTAGATGCTCGCCCCAAAGGGAGTAGTAGTAAGGGCTGGCGACGTCGTAGTGTTCAATAATTTTGTGCTTCTCGTTGACGCGTGGGATGGCCACCGGGGGTTGCCCAAAGGCTTCTGGTTTTGGATTCTCAGGCAGAGGCCTATTCTCACCTCGACAGTGGGCGTTGTCCAGTCCCGGGTATTCGGCTCTGGAACGTTGCGCTCCTTGAGCATAGAATCTCTTCACACTTCATATCGGACGAAGCCCGTCGATTGGCGCAAATATGAACGTGCAATTCACAGGCAAGTTAACGGCGGAAGATTTGAACGACGTGCAAAAAGGCACTCGCTCAAGGACTCATTGGCATGCGTTGAGGCCTGCAGCCATACCCAAACTCCTATTTCGGACGTTGGCAGTACTTATGGCTTTGGCAAGCATTGCTGCCGTATCGCTCGTGGCCGCGCTTTCCTTCGGATGCTATGGTGCGGCCTTGCTTCTCGGGAGGATTCGTCCCTTACGCGACGCGTATCAATTTCTCTCACGGGCTTACGACCGCTTCATCTACCGGCTTGGCCAAGAAGTTCTGCAAGACTGCCGAGACACCCCTGCGTTACGAATCATGGTCTCCCTCACCCTTACCGCCGTGCCGATTTTCGTGATCCAACTCGTTTTAGGGAAACCTCGACTTCTGCTCGCGATCGCTTTCTATCTTTCCCTCTACGGTCTCAAGGCTCGGCGCTCGGTGAGAATGTTCAGCGCCAAACACTTGGAGGCACACCGGCCCCAAGGGTACTTCTCGGACAAATACGTTAGGATCTTCGGCCGCTACGTCGAATTTTTTCTCGGATATTTGTATGGGGACCTTCCCGAGTTGGGTCGCACCGTTCATGTCCGTCTCCACCATAAAGAGAACGGCGGGTTCGACGATAATGCCTCCTCCCTTCGCTACGATCGAACTAGTCCGCTGGATTTCCTTTGGTATCTTTCGGACAACATTTGGACGGCCCTGGGATTCGCTCCATACGCCTACTTTAAGGCTAGAGGCGATGAAAAGAACCGGAAACGACTGCTATGGGGGATGACGCGGTACTGCATTTATTTCGGCGCTGTCTTTATCTACGACTGGAGAATTGGAATTCTGTTCGTGTTAGTTCCTCTTCTCACCATGAACTCCATCATGGCAATCACCTCTTGGGTTCAGCACGCCTTCTGTGACCCGGAAGATCCCGAGAATTATTTTGTAAATACCGTGACGATCATCGATGACGTGAACTTCATGAACGAGGGATACCACCTCTGTCATCACCACCGATCTGGCCTGCACTGGACCGAGATGCCGGCCCATCTGGAGCGGATTCGTGACAAGATGAGGGAGTCCAGGTCCTTGGTCTTTCGCGACCTAGATTTTTTGGAGCTTTTCGTCGAGTTGACTCTTCTTCGCAGGATGGATGTGCTTGCCGAGAGGCTTGTCCCCTGGGAGCCCATGGATCACGAAGAGAGGCTGGCTTTGCTGGCCGGCAGAACCAAGCCTGCGGGAGCCGTTTCGGCTTGAGGCGTCAGGTTACCGTAGGTGTGAAGTACTGTTTCACTTTTTCGATAAATGCGTTAATCGGGCTTGGTTAACTGCGTAGGAATGAGGGACCAATCGGAGCAATTGATTGTTCAGGTTTTGGCTGGAAAGGAAATTCGCAGCCGGCATACCCCGATTTGCGCTAAGGTGGGGTTGCTGGAAGGTTGACCAGGGCGGCCCTGCTCGGAAGCCAGCGTGAAGTTTTCAGACATTAGGAAGTCCTAGGAGGTTGCAAATGAACATGACAACGGCGACTCGACAAGCAGGCGGCGTCACCATTGTGGACATCAGCGGCCGGATTGTTCTCGGCGAAGAGAGCGCCGCACTACGCAACCTGGTTGACGACCTGTTAAGCAAGGGACATAGGAAAATTCTGCTTAATCTTGGTGATGTCGATTACATCGACAGCTCAGGCTTGGGCAATCTGGTCAGTGCCTTAACGACCGTGCGTAAGCACCAGGGAGAACTGAAGCTGCTCAATCTCACGAATAAGGTCCAAGGCGTCATGCAAATTGCAAAACTGTATACCGTCTTCGACATCATGGATGACGAGGAGGCAGCCGTTACGTCTTTCGGTCAGTCTGCAGCGGCAACAGGATGATCGTCGAATTGGCTTATAGCCAACAACCTCCACACTGCGAATGATAATCAGGAGGCTCGGGAATGGCACAAAGAATCAGCTTCGCAGAAATGAAAGCTGAGCAGGCAAGGATGACCGAAAGTTGGAAAAATGAAGGTCGCCTAAGCGAAGCGTGGGTTGTCGCAGATCCGGAAATTGTCGAAATTTTTTCCGCCGGAGTTGCCTTCGGCGTGGAAGTGGGACGTCGTGGTCGCAGCGACCCTGGCTACTCGCCGGACGAATGGCGCAGAGCCCTGCGTGAGGCTATGGAAAGAGCCGCCGCCCTTGAAGTCAAACTTGAAACCGCTAGAGAGGCGATGCAAAAAGAAAAGAAGGATTAAGTCCTTGAGGGCTTTGACGCCGTTTCCAACTCCGGGTAAGCCTAATCGGAAATCTAAAACTCACGTCGAGCGTGGGTTTTCGACAATTGGGGCCATCGAACGCAAACCGGCCATTTTGCTTTTGTGAGCCGAATGCTTCGCGATGAAATCTGATACCGTCAGACCATCAGCCGGAGGGCTCGATGCGCCCCAAAACTGACGGCATTCTTGAATCCTCTTTGTACGTGAGCGATGTGCCTCGCTCCGTTCGCTTCTATCAGGAAACCCTTGGGTTCCCCGTGATCAGCGAGTTCGGCGAGCGCGGTTGCGCGATGCACGCAGGTACACACCAGGTGCTGCTTTTGTTTAAGAAGGGGGCTTCGCGCGCGATCCAATCGCCTCACGACGGGGACGGCGAATTACACCTCGCGTTCGCTATCCCATCTGCCGAATTGGCCGCCTGGGAGTCGTGGCTCCAGACGAGAGGAATCGCGGTCGAAGAGAAGCGGGCGTGGGAATTGGGAGGCTGGAGCCTCTACTTTCGAGACCCGGACCGCCATTTGATCGAACTCGCCACCCCGGGCACGTGGTCGGTCTATTGAAGAGAGTGTAGAGGTTGTAGTCTCGGCCGATGCCCATTTCTCACAAACTTGGCGAACGGATGCACTGAGAAGCGGCCAGTCAGCCAGCTTGCGTTCGGCTCATTGATGCCGGCGCTGCCTGACTCGGCTTGATGTTGTGGTTCATTCGGAAAAAGTTCGTCGAATCGTACTTGTTCTTCAGGGAGACCAAGCGGTGGTAATTCGGACCATAGGCTTCCCGGGCGAGCGGGTCTGCTTCATCCTCGAGGTAGTTGACATAGGCACCTGCGACCATGAACGGCTGCATCGCGTCCCAAAAGTCGCGCGTCCATTGGATGTTCTTTTCCGAGTCGGCCGGATCCAGCCAATTCGACCAGATGGAAAAGTTGTAAGGATAGTTCCGGTGGGCGAAAGCCGTGTCCCCCGGCGGTACGCGAGAGAACGCGCCGCCCAGATGTTCGAGGACCCCCAAGGTGTAAGGCGATGGGGCAGTCGCGTGGGCAGCGAAAGCTTCGATGGCTCCATCGCTGAGATCTTTCAGGAAATTTGCCTTGGTGTAGGCGTGTCGCCCCGGCGGGAAGAATGGGTCGAGCATGCTTTGCAGCTGGACGTATGGCATGGACGCGAAAAGGTCAACCGCCGGCGGACCAAACGCGCGCAGCGGCTTCAGCAGCTTTTCTCCTTCAGCAATGGGGCCGCAATAGCAGCCGGCGATTCCCACCATGCGCCCGACTTCCGGCAGCGTTACGGTCGCCACCTGCGTGCTCAGCTCGTCCGGAGAGGACTGTGCGAAGTCGCGAAAGAAGCGGAGAACCTCCCTGGCCTTTTCAGCGGGATAGAAAACGCCACCACCCAGCACGGGCCCGACCTGGTGCAACCGAAATTCGAGCGACGTGACCACGCCAAAGTTGCCGCCGCCGCCG
>JBKOXA010000011.1:0-34973 GCA_046724685.1 Acidobacteriota bacterium
GACTAGACACGACGGACCTCCTTAACGGGAGCCGGGCCGAGGGTGAGCTCTCTCCACAATACGACTTTGCTTCGCGGAAGGTTCCGTGAACTTACCGGCCGGCTTGGGCGCTGCGGCGCTGTTTGCACCGGCTGTCCTGACAGCCAATACCAGCGAGACGACGATCAAGTCGATCCAAGATACGGACGTACCCAAAATCGTGCGCAGGTCCCAATGGGAACCGGCGGTCTCCGAGCAGCATGTCCGGACTCCTTCTCAGGCTCCCTGCACCTTAACCAGGAGCTCGGCGAATTTTTGTTTTCGCTCGGCCTGATCCTTGCCCGATTCTGCTTCCGCGAGCTGTGTAATGTTCATCGAGCAGAACTTCGGGCCGCACATCGAACAAAACTTCGCTTCCTTGTAGAAATCGTCAGGGAGCGATTCGTCGTGCATGGCGCGCGCGGTTTCGGGGTCGAGTGAGAGCTCAAACTGCTTGTTCCAGTCAAAGAGAAAGCGCGCGTAGCTGAGCGCATCGTCGCGATCACGTGCGCCGGGCCGGTGACGGGCGACGTCTGCGGCGTGCGCTGCGATCTTGTAGGCAATCACGCCCTGCTTCACATCGTCAGGATTCGGCAGGCCGAGGTGCTCTTTTGGCGTGACGTAGCAAAGCATTGAAGCGCCGTGCCAGCCGATCATCGCCGCGCCGATGGCGCTGGTGATGTGGTCGTAGCCGGGAGCGATATCCGTCACCAGCGGGCCAAGCGTATAGAACGGCGCCTCGTGGCACCATTCCATCTCTTTGTCCACCTGTTCCTTGATCTTGTCCATCGGCACGTGCCCAGGGCCTTCGATCATCACCTGAACGTCGTGCTCCCAGGCTTTTTTGGTGAGCTCGCCAAGAACTTTTAGCTCAGCGAATTGCGCTTCATCGCTGGCGTCGGCAATCGAACCGGGCCGCAAGCCGTCGCCGAGCGAAAAACTCACGTCATGCTTCTTGAAGATTTTGCAGATTTCGTCGAACCGCTCGTAGAGAAAATTCTGCTGCTTGTGATGTTCCATCCAGTGAGCCATCAGCGAGCCGCCGCGGCTGACGATGCCGGTGATGCGTTTGCGGACGAGCGGCACATGCTGGCGCAAAACACCGGCGTGGATGGTCATGTAGTCCACGCCCTGTTCAGCCTGTTCTTCGATGACTTCAAGCATCAGTTCCATGGTGAGGTCTTCCGGGCGGCGAACCCGGGAGATTGCTTCGTAAACCGGAACGGTGCCAACGGGAACAGGCGACGCGTCTATGATGGCTTTGCGAATTTTGGGAATATCCCCGCCGGTCGAAAGGTCCATCACGGTATCCGCTCCGTAATGCACGGAATGGTGGAGTTTCTTTAGCTCTTCGTCGATGTTGGAAGTGGTCGAGGAATTTCCGATGTTCGCGTTGATCTTGCATTTGAACGCGATGCCGATGCCCATGGGCTCCAGGTTGCGATGATGGATGTTCGCGGGAATGATGGCGCGGCCGCGAGCGACTTCGCTGCGGATGAGTTCCGGCTCCAGCTTTTCGCGTTTCGCGACGTACGCCATCTCTTCGCTAATGGCCCCGGTGCGGGCCAGGTGCATCTGTGACAGATTGCGACTACCGTTAGCATTCGCCTGCTCGGATTCGCGCTTTTCGATCCAATTGTCACGCAGTGCCATAGTTCCCCCAGGACGAGCAGCGAGCCGCGCCGGTTGGGCAGCGGCTAGTAGAGAAGCTGTCGAAACAGAATTATCGCATCGGGGCAGGACCGCGGCAACCGAGCGTCTGGATGCGGCGATTCCGCCCCATCTTGCTCGAACGGGCAGGCTCGCTCCGTGGCGGGGTCACCGCCGACCCATGGATCCCGGTTTGCTCCCACCACCGCGCTCTGCGCCTGTTTTCGAGACTGGGTTCCCCCCGGCTCTGCATTCCTGGATTCTTGGGCTGCTTGTTTGCGTGCTTCCGCCGAGCCCGAACCGCGAAATTCTAGCCGCTTTTAGGGATCAAGCGGATGACGACGGAGGCGAAGATTTCAGGAGAATGTCCAAATCATCCGGGTGAATGGAGCATAGCAAAGCGTCCTCGCGATCGATCTGGTTACTATGGATGAGCTGAACCAGAGATTCCTCGAGCGTGAATGATCCCTTTTTCTTGGTCAATGGAATTTCCTGATGGAGATGTTGCAATGCGTTTCTGCGCACGTGATGGCGCGCACCGTAACCCATGATCAGGAGTTCCGCGGCCGGAAGGCGGCCTCCGCCTTTTCTGGGCAAGAGGATTTGCGTGTGTACGGCGGCAAGGGCCATGGCCAGTTCCTGGCGAATGGCGTTCTGGCGCTCCAGAGGAAATGAATCGGAGATGCGAGAGATGGTCGACGCCACGTCCACAGTGTGCAGAGTAGAGAACACCAAATGGCCGGTCTCGGCGGCGGCGACCGCGATACGCATCGTTTCCGGATCACGCATTTCGCCGACGACAATCACATCAGGCGCCTGGCGCAATGCAGCACGAAGTGCTGTCGGAAAGTCCGGGGCATCGGTTCCGATTTCCACCTGCTCGATCACGCTTCGTATGTGATGGTGTTCGTATTCGATAGGATCTTCAATGATGACGATGTGGCGAGCCTCGCGGTGATTGATTTCGTTGATGAGCGCAGCCATCGTCGTGCTTTTTCCTGAGCCCGCAGCGCCGCCGAGGAGCACAAGTCCCCGCGGAAGCCGCGCAAGATTTTCGACCGATGACGGAAGGTGCAACTCACGCAAGGAAGGCACCCTTGCCGGCAAGGCACGAATGGCCGCGGCGGCTCGGGAACGTTCGCGATGGAGGTTGATGCGAAAGCGGCCAAGTCCCGGGATGCGGTAGGAAGAATCGGCGATTCCGGTTTCGCGAAACCGCGTGAGAGCATGAGGCGAGAGCGCCGGCAGGACGGAGGATTCGACCTCCGCGCCTTCCAAAACTCCGGATTCGACTTTCCTGATTTCCCCGTCCACTCGGATGCACGGAGGCGCGCCTTCGACAAGAAGCAGGTCGCTGCCATGCCGGTTTACTAAAGCCGCCAGCCAATGGTCGAGCCGGGCGGTGACCCCGGGGTCATCCCCGCCGGTAGCCTCTCGGCTATTCAGCTCGCGGGCTACGATATCCAGATCGTATGATTCATCCATAACCGCACCTTTACGGGACAAGGCTGGAGTTTGCCGTAAAAGAGTGAAAACCGTCCACAGAAAGATATTCCGAGGATCATGAGCATTCGTTCCCTCGAGAAGGGCTCTGACGACCCAATCGCTGTCCGAGCCGCTAGTGGAAGCGACGAGGTTGACAACGGGCGCGCCGCTGATGCGGAGAGGTTCGTCAAGATAAGATGCTCGAACGCCGCCTGGAGCATACTTGCGCTGGTGGATCGCCGATGGTCGAGAACTTGTGAAAAACAGAGCAGCGATCCCTGTCAGGAAGCGGACAGATCGAGGCGCCGAATGATGTCGTCAGCAAGCACTTCCGGGCTGCGCACAACATCCAGAACCACTGCGTCTTTGGGCTCCTCCAGATCCGCAAACTGACCAGCCAGAATTGATTCTCCGGCAAAATGGCCGCGCCGAGCCTCAATATGCCGACGCATCTCCTCGTATGTGCCGCGCAAGTAGACGACCCTGAAGTCGAGCCCGGCGGAAAGCTGATCCCGATAGCTCTGCTTCAGAGCGGAGCAAGCCAAGACGACTTGCTTCCCTTCCGTGCTCAAGCGCGCAAGTTCCCCGTGAACCCTTTCCAGCCAGGGCATGCGGTCGGCATCCGTGAGCGGGATGCCATGCTTCATCTTCTGAACGTTGGCTTCGGGATGAAAATCGTCGGCGTCGAGGAAGGTCCAGCCAAGACGGGCGGAGAGCAATTCGCCAACCGTGCTTTTTCCCGCGCCGGTCGTGCCCATCACCAGAATCACCATGGGATTTTCTTTCAGGCGCGACGCAGAGTGAGCAAGGAAATTTCCGGGGGCACTCCGAGCCGGACTGGAGCGCCGACGGTACCCAATCCGCGATTCACGTAAATCGCCGCATGCGGGCCCTGCAGGGTGGCAGCGTGCAAAAACTTTTGTGATGCAATCGTCTTCGCCGGCGTGAACAATGGCCGCATGTATAGTCCTGCGACGTAGTCCGTAATGAACCGGGCGGGACTCAGTCGATGATCCAAAATTTCGACCTGAATCTGGCCGCCGTGCGTGTGGCCGGCCAGCGAAAGCTCAATCCCCAATTCAGCAGCTCGGCTAAATGAATTGGGATTATGTGAAAGAAGAATGTTGGGAACATCTTTTCGTACCAGCGGCTCGAGTCCCGCGAGAGTAGTCACCCTCCGGCCGCCCGGTGCGCGTTCCCGCTGGTAATCCACTCCGATCAAGTTCAGTTCCGCACCCTGAAAGGACACCGTCGCATTTTGGTGGCGCAAGAGTTTCATTCCTGCTTGGGCGAACAGCTGCTCCGCCTGGTCCTCGGCCTGTGCATAGATTTCATGATTGCCGTTGCAGCCGTAGATGCCCAGCGGCGCGGACAGGCGGCGAATTTCCTCGACGCACTCCTCCAGGGGGTCGTTAGCGCCGGTGATGAAATCGCCGGTGACAACGGCGAGGTCGGCCCGGAGGTCGTTCGCCATGTCGATGGCGCGCCGTACTTGCGCCCGCGGCATATAGCCGCTCATGTGAATGTCGCTCAACTGCACGATCTTCATTCCGTCAAGCGCCTCGGGCAAATTCGAAATGGGAATTTCCACGCGATGGATCTGGTAGTTCAAGCGTTCCGCGGCGAAGCCGTACATCGCGCCGATGAACGGCGCCGCGCCCGCGGCCGCCGTAGCGGTCTTGAAGAAATAGCGCCGGCCGGGATCGCTAGGCAATTCCTGATCGCCCGTCTCTGCAGCCGAGCGGGCTCTGAAGAACCGCCAGACACGTTCGAGCCCATGAACAAACTTCACCGCAAGATAGGCAAACAGCGCGCTGAAAAACCACAGCCCGGCCAGAACATTCAGAAAGGTCCCGCGAGGGATGAGGTTTCCATGACCATTGCGAAGCGAATCGACCAAGCTCGCAATGATGAGAACGAGGCCAATGAGGTACATCGCGCGGACACCTGCCCGCAGAGGCCTGTTGCCCCAGCGACCGCTCCATCGCCAAAGCGTGCGATACCAGAAGCGCTGCGACAAATACAGCACCAACAGCAAAGACAAAGCTATAGCGATACGCAGGGCGAACCAGGAAAGAACCACTAGCAGGAGCCTCCAACGATACGTACCAGCTTACCATGCGCCCTTGCCATACGCTGGTCCGGGTCACTTTGGGCGTGCACAAATGCGTCACTCCCAGTACCATGCTGCCGGAGGAGAGACTGGCTCCAGGTCTGGCTCACATCCGGGCCGGACAGCCGTCGAACCTGCAGCAGCCCCGTATAGGGAGACTCGAAGTGGATCCCTGCGCGACTTTCCGTGCGCAGCTCGGGGCAACGGAGGAGAGAGATGAATCGATTGAAGTTTGTTGCAGGACTGTGCCTGACAGCGTTGTTAGCCGCTGTCCCGGCTTTTGCTCAAACCGATGCCAAGCCGAAGGAGGCGCCAAAGCCTGCGCTTGGTCCTTCAGCCGCCGTGCTCGAGCAATGGAACGACATCGGCCGCAAGCTGATCGCGATCGCCGAAGACCTGCCCGAAGACAAATATGGCTACAAGCCGAATCCAGAATCGCGCGATTTTGTCGGGCAATTGCTCCACGCTTCTGCATCGATGTACTACTTTACGGATCCCGCGCAGGGACAGAAGGTGCGTTACCCGGACGATCCGAAGCGCGACGAGCTGAAAACGAAAGCGCAAGTCGTTGCGTTTGTGAAAAAGTGCGTTGCCGACGGCGCGGACTTGATCAAGGCCAAGGGCGACGCCGGTATGTCCACTGCCGTCAATGCAGGTGGACCGCGTCTCACCAGAATCGATGCACTCGCTTACGGATTGAATGAGCACTCCGGCGAGCACTACGGGGCCCTGGTCGCGTACTACCGGAGTAACGGAATGGTGCCCCCGGAATCGCGGCCGAAGAAATAGCAACATCGAAGGAAACCTGCTAGATGCAATGGAGCCGAGAGAGGATTATCTCAGGAATTCTTCCTCGGCTTTTTCCTGGGTAAGGATGGATTGATGAGGGAAATCGCAGACGAGATCACGATCGTTTGGGTCTGCGTGCCGGTTGGAAGCGAGCCGCAGCGCTCTCTCCGAAAGACAAGGCAAGCCAGGAACTAGTTTGCCGCGACGGACTTCTGCGTGCCTGTGAGCAGAGCCTTGAGTTGTTCAGGGTCGCTCGTTGGCGGAAAACAGGTGTTGCCAGAACAGACGAGAGCGAGCGCTCGATCCGCCGGCAGGTGCGGCAAGGTTTCGCCGAGCGCAGCCGGCAATCGAGCGGGTGGAGTACCCGGCAAGATCCTCAGCACGGACTTGCCAAGACGAAACACGGAGTTTGCCGCGGCTTCGAGCGCTTCCGCCGACACGTCGTTTAGGGCTCCCGTGATCACAACGTGCGCAGGAGGCAGTGCAAAGAGGGTCGCCGCCAGACCATACGTCGCGGCGAACATTCCGTATTGCGGAGCGATTCCCGCGAATGCTTCGAGCGTTTTCTGCGCCCATTCCTGATATTTCGCCTCATTCGTGAAAGCATGCACGCGAATCAACGCAATCGCCGCAACCGAGTTTGCTCCCGGCGTCGGCGAATCCTGGAAGGGCTTCCGGCGAACATCGAGACCACGCATCGGCGGCGCATCCGATGAGCGATCAAAAAATCCGCCGCGCTCCGGGTCACCGTATTTTTCGATCACGATATCCATCGTTCGTTGTGCCGCGCGGAAGTAGCGCTCGTCCAGCGTCGCCTCATACGCGTCGAGCAGCGCAAGGACTCCAAACACCTGATCATCCAGAGAACCGCCAAGCAGCGGTCCCCCGATGCGGTGGGCAAATCCATTCGCGTTGGACCACGCATCACTTAGCATCCGGTCGAGCGTTTTCAGCGCGAAGGCCCGGCAACTCATTCCGAGAGCGTCCTGCAACACGCGACCCGCCTCCAGATACGCCGACACAAACATTGCGTTCCAGCTCGCGTATAGCGTCTTGTCAATGTATGGCGTGGGCCGCGGTAACCGCGCCACCCGCATCTTTTCTTTCCCGTGCGCGATGGTCAGCCGCACTACCGACTCTTCCAGGCCAAGTTGCGCTGCGATCTCCTGTGGTTCCCGCGCCACCCGCAAGACATTTTTCGCAGGATTGTGGTGCATCTCGCCTTGCGCTTTCACATCGTAGTGAAGCTCCATCACGTGCGCTTCATCCGGCAAGAGCGCGCTCCGCAACTCATCGGGCGTCCACGTAAAATAATCGCCGTCGTCCTCCAGCGAATAGTCAGCGTCCTGGCTGGCGTAAAATCCTCCCTGACGCTGATCGGAAAGAACTTCATTCACCCAGGTAATGATGCCTTCGGCGGTCCGCTTTAAGAGCGGATTTTGCGCAACCTGCCAGCCGTGCAGATAATTCTTCAGCAGCTCCGAATTGTCATATGACATTTTTTCGAAATGCGGAACCAACCATTTCTCGTCGACCGAATAGCGGTGAAATCCACCGCCAAGCTGGTCGTACATTCCGCCCCGTGCCATTTTTTCCAGCGTCGTTTCGGCCATCGCCAGCAAGTGCTTGGCGCCGTCCGCTCCGTTGCCAGCCGTCTGCTGATAGCGATCCAAAATCAGATCGAGGGACGAACAGTGGGGAAACTTGGGCGCGCGGCCAAATCCGCCGTTGCGGATATCAAAGAGCTGTGTCAGCGAACCGATCTGCGATTCGACCACCGCTGCATCGAACGCACCACGAGCGCCGGTGAACGTCTCCGCCTGCGTCACCGCGTCGGACAGCGACTCCGCCGCACGGACCAGATCGGGCCGCTTGTTCTTAAACGACTCGGCAACGGCCAGCAGCACGCGGCGAAAGCCGGGCCGCCCCATCTGGTCTTCCGGCGGAAAGTAGGTTCCGCCAAAAAACGGTTTTCCATCCGGCAACAGAAACCCCGTCAACGGCCAACCGCCCTGCCCGGAAATTGCGCTGATCGCGGACTGGTAGCGGGAATCGACATCGGGCCGCTCGTCTCGATCTACCTTTATCGCGACAAAATGTTCGTTGATGATCTTCGAGATTTCGGGGTTTTCGTAACTCTCGCGATCGATTACGTGGCACCAGTGGCACCAGACCGCGCCGATATCGAGCAGAATCGGTTTGTCCTGCTCTTTGGCTCGCTGAAAGGCCTCATCGTTCCATTCGTGCCAGTCTATAGGCTGATGCGCTGCAGAACGAAGATACGGGCTGGCGGAATGTTGCAATCGGTTCGCGGGATGTTGAGTCAAGAAGTTGCTCGCTTTTGCAAAACAGAGATTTACCCTTGCCGACTGAAAGAATTTTATTGCACTGTATCGCCAGGACCAGGATCCCTTGGATCAATTGGCTTGCGTCCAGCAAATCCTTCGTCCTGCCGGTGATAGTAACGAATGCGGTCTTCCCCGAGTTTCCAGCAGAGATAGACCTCTTCGTTGTCGATGATGGACGGAAAATCGAGCAGACCGACATCCAGATCCTTGATCACGCAGCCGGTTTCAAGGATCCGGTCGAGTGAACTCTTCAAGCTCTCCGCGAGCCGCGTGTGCTCGCGCCGCAACTTCGCCAGCGATTCGTAGGGCACCACTACGCCGCCCATCATCATGATGCGCGCGGCCACTGCGGAAAGATCGTTGTCCAGCCCGGAAAGCTTTTTCCGGCACTCCATTGCTTCCACCAGAAATGGTTCGAGTTCCCGGCGCGCGCGTTCCGCCTCCGTTAGCGTGAACAACCGTTGCTCCGGTTCTGGCGTCTCGTCCTGCGGCAGCTCATCGTCTTCGTCAGCCATGGCGTTCCCTTGTTCCGAGGGCATTGTTGCGGGGACGGGTTTCGGGGTTTGTTTTACAAACCCTGAGATAAACAACGTTTCAGGGTCTGTCTCACAAGCCCTGACTAACCTCGTTGTGATGCTAGCGCAAAGCAAGCATACGGTCGAGTGCTGTGCGCGCGAAGTGCCGGGTGCGGTCGTCCACCGAAATCTGATTCACAATCTTTCCAGCGCCAAGATTTTCCAGCGCCCAGAGCAGATGCACCGGCGTAATGCGAAACATCGTTGTGCAGACGCATACGCTGGAATCGAGCGACATTACTTGGCGATCCGTCAACTCCTTACTCAGGCGGTTCACCATGTGAATTTCCGTGCCGACGGCCCATTTCGTCCCGGGTGCTGCTGCCTTGACCACGCGAATAATTCCTTCGGTTGATCCGATTTCGTCCGCGGCCTGCGCCACTTCAAAACGGCACTCCGGATGAACGATCACGCGGATACCCGGATGTTCGCGGCGAACCCGCGCGACATGTTCCGCCGTGAATCTCTGATGAACCGAACAGTAGCCCTTCCACAGAATTACTCTTGCTTTCCGGATCGACTCCGCAGTATTGCCGCCCAGTTCTTCATAAGGATCCCAAAGGATCATTTCATCCAGAGGAATTCCCATGCGATAGCCTGTGTTCCGCCCCAGGTGCTCGTCCGGCAGAAAGAGCACCTTTTCGCCGCGTTCGAAAGCCCATTTCATCACCGCAGCGGCGTTCGAACTGGTGCAGACAGAGCCGCCCTTCTCTCCGGTGAAGGATTTGATGGCCGCCGTCGAATTCATGTAGGTGACGGGAATGATTTTCTTCGTGTCGGTTACACTGCCAAGCTCGCCCCAGCACGCCTCCACCTGCCCGATGTCCGCCATGTCCGCCATGGAACAGCCCGCGCTCAAGTCCGGCAGCACGACTACCTGATTTCCGCGCCGCAGGATGTCCGCGCTTTCCGCCATGAAGTGCACGCCGCAAAAAACGATGTACTTCGCATCGGCTTCGGCCGCCTGCTGAGAAAGCTTCAGCGAGTCGCCGCGAAAATCCGCGAACTTCACCACTTCATCGCGTTGGTAGTGATGCCCGAGGATCACCAGGTCTTTGCCAAGCCTGGCTTTTGCCGCTGCAATCCGCTCATCAAGCGTGTTGTCGGGCACCAGCAGGTAGTTGTCGAAGTCGCACCCCACGCCCTTTTCAATCTCCGGTGCATGCAAGGTTTCAGGCTGCGCGATCCCGATGAGCGGCGTGGAGTTCAGGATGGAGGTGAGTTTGCTCATTGTATCGTTTTTCGCGTTAGGCTCGTTCCGTCTGCTACCGATTAGATGATCGTCGCGCTTCGCAGGTTCTGAGCTAACCGCCAATAAATACCATCGTACGGGAAGGCGGCACGAAATCCGGTTCGTTGATTCGGTGCCCCTTTTCCTTTTCGTTCACGACGGAGCGAATATGAAGCGACAAATCGTCCTCGCTGGCATTTTCTCTCAGCAAGCCGCGCAAATCGTGGTCTTCCTTGCTGAAAAGGCATGTACGGAGTTTTCCGTCGGCCGTCAGCCGGATTCGCGAACAGTGCCCGCAAAAGGGTTGCGTCACCGGCGCAATCAGGCCGATTTCTCCCCCAGCGCCATCCGCAAAGCGGTACTTCCTTGCGGTCTCGCTCGCCTCATGTGGAATCTGTACGAGCGGCCAGCGCGCATGAATCCTCGCGTGAACCTCCGCTGCCGGCACCATGGACTCGCGCGACCAGTGCCGGTCGGCGTCCAGCGGCATAAATTCGATGAAGCGCATGATGACTCCGCGTTCCCGCGCGAACGCCGCAAAAGACTCCACCTCATCATCATTGAATCCGCGCACCAGCACCGCGTTGATCTTTGCAGGCCCGAGCCGCGATTTCTGCGCCGCGTCAATTCCGGCCATTACCGAAGAAAATGTCCTGGTTCGTGTGATCTTTTCGAATTTCGCCGGATTCAGCGAGTCCAGGCTGATATTGATGCGCTGCAAGCCTGCCGCAATCAGGTGCTCGCACCGTTCCGAAAGTAAGTGTCCGTTCGTGGTCATCGACAAGTCGGAAAACCCGATGCCGGACATCTTCGCGATGAAATCCTCAACACCCGGGCGCACCAGCGGTTCCCCGCCCGTGACCCGCACCTTCTGAATTCCGAGGCCGTGAAACACTCGAGCCAAACGCTCAAGTTCCGCCCAGGTCAAAATCTGGTCATGCGCGCGATAGTTCTCCGGATCTGCAGAACGGCAATAGATGCACCGGAAATTACACCGGTCGGTAACTGAAATTCTTAGGTCCCTGATCTGCCTGCCGAATTTGTCGCGTAAAGTCATTACCATCATCGCGGAAAAACAAAAAGCCCGATTCTTCTTGGCACAGGGTCTGAAAGCACAAAGCTTCGAACCCCGGTGGAATCGGGCGCGCCGGAAAACCGCATACTTCCGGTGTAGCGTCCTTTCCAACGCAACCGCCCTCGCGGACGATTCGTGCGAATCCATGGTTCATCCGGTTCGCATACGGGAGGCCCCGGCGTTTCCGCCTGAACCCTCATCCCAAATTCCGGGATCGCCAGGGTAGCCATGGGTTGTCTCCCCGCAGGCCGCCCCGGTCGGAGCTATAAGAAGAGTTTACGCTCCTGTCCCCCGTGGCGGCAAATCTGTCCTGGATTTAGAACAAATTCCTCGCTACAAGCAGAATGACTTATTTCTTGTGATACAGTTTTTCGACGCCATGCGCATCTTCATCCTGGGGGCTGGGGTGACAGGCTCCCTCCTCGCACAACTTCTCGAGCGGCAGGGCCATCACGTGTGGTGCGGCGACCGCGACCCTGAACGTGCGCGTCGCTTCCTCGGCAGAAAGAGTCCCATCGCCGTCGCTGAAGTAAACGCCAGGAACCTCCGCGGCATCGTCCGCGCCGCCAAAGGCTGCCAGCTCATCGTCAACGCTTCCGCTTCGGTCTTCAACGAAATCGTGTTGCGCGCCGCGCTCCGCCTTCGCGCACATTATCTCGATTTGAGCTCGCATCTGACGCGACAGCCCTTCTACCCGGAGCAATTCAAGTATGCAAAACGCTTCGAAGAGAAAAATCGCGCTGCGGTGATTAACGCGGGCGCCGCGCCGGGACTGACCAATCTTCTCGTCAAGCGTCTAGCCGACCTTTGCGATGAAGTCCTGTCTGCGCAGATCCGCCTCTATGAGAGTTCGGAGAGTGACGATCCCATCTCGCAGTGGTCGCCTGAAGTCTCCTTTGACGAAGCTGTCTCTCATCCGCGCATCTACCGCAATGGCAAATTCAGGTTGGCCAAGCGCTTCTCGGAGCTTGAAAAATTTCGCTTCATGGATCCGATCGGTCCGGCACGCGTCGTGCTCGCGGCGCAGGACGAAGTCGTTACGCTTCCCCGGTTCATCCCCATGCGCGATCTGGATGCAAAAATCGGCGGCAACGAAATCGATCGTCTGCGCCGCTGGCACAAGCAGGGAAAACTCTCAAAATCGCGGGGCATGACTCGTCAACGATTTCCAGAAACCTCATCGCCGCGAGCGATCGCCAGATTGATTCGCCAGGGGCTTCTGCAGAACGCGCGCTTTGCGGCTGCTGTCTTGGTTCGCGGCGTCCAGCGCGGTTCAAAAGAAGATGTGCACGTCCTGATGCGTAGCGACGTACTCTTCCCTTCGCTTTACACCATCCGGCGACGCGGACTGTTCACGACTCCCGTGGCCTTCGCCACGGCGCACGTCGCCGCTCAGTTTGTGAAGTTCTTTCCGCGCAAGGAATCAGGGGTGTTCGCGCCGGAAACACTGCCCGTGGAACTTCGGCGCGAAATCCTGGCCGGCGTACGCTCGCAGGGCCTGAAAATCCTGCACAAAGTCACGATTCTAAAGACGTTAGAAGAAGACGAAGAAATCTAGTGCCTTTCTTCTTCAGGATTCGCGGCGAAAGCGGCGTTTGCTAGGGTCGCGATTCGAACACCAGGTTGAACGGCGTCTCGGTCGCGCGGCGGAATCGCATGAATCCACCTGACGTCACCACTCTGCGCAGCCACTTCTCGCCAGCCTGTGTTCCCAACGCCAGCCCTACTTCCTGCGAAAGCGACGCCGGCGTGCACAACAGCGTCGAGGCCCCATAAAACGTGCGGCCAAGCGGATGGAGATTGTCTTCAACCTTGTCGCCCGCAAACGGCGTGAAACGTTGCGCCAAAATCGACAATCGCTTTTCCTGGAAATTCATTCAACTTATCGGGATTGACGGCCATCCTGGTTCCCTCGAGCGCCGGCTGGACGAGCGGTAGCACGCATTCTACGACGGAACCGCACACCCGTACACCCTTGCATCGAGGCTTGGAACCCCTCTCGGGAAGCTTTTTGTGAGTGCGACGCGGGTCTCGGTCGGGCCACCGAGCGTCGCACGAGCAGCACAAGGGGAGAACTATTTCCCAGCTGCGGCCGCCTGCTTCTGGGCCTGGCCGGAAAAGTGAATCGTGATCAAGAAGCCGTTGGTTCCTTCGTACGAGAATTTGTGGCCCTTGCCGTCGAACGATTCCTGCTTGCTCTTCCACATCCGGAAACCGTCGTTGCTTTGCGCCTGCCAGTATTTCAAATTCTGCATGACGATCTCGCGGCTCGGGTCGATCCCTTGGTAACGCTCCAGCACGACTTCAGCCTTGCCATTGTCCATTTTGGCGTGAGCCACTCCGGTCTTTTCGTCGATGTTCCAGGTGAATCCTTGCGTATCCACATCGAACTTCTGCCACTGGAATGGATAGAGTTGTCCAATGATGTCGTTCAGAGCGGCTTTTTGCTCCGCCGTGACGCTGGGATCGTAGTTGAGGACGGCCCAGGAATCCTTGCCGGTGCTCCACTCGCTGCCGAGGTCGGTAGCGATCCAGACTTTCGCGCCGTCCAGCTTGACGTCTTTATAGTGACCCTTGTCCACTTTCATCACCAGGTTGGCTCGGCAAAAATGCTCATTGCCATGGTGCGTGGAACGCGTGTTGAAGTAACAGGGACAAAACATATCGCAGCTGCACGCTTCGATGTACGTCGCGGTCATATCAAAATCTGGCTTGGCTGCACCGGCAGTTTTGTCTTGACCCATGCTCACCGTAAGAGCGAGAGAAATTGCTAAAACCACCGAGATCAAAACGAAATAGAGAAAGGTACGGCGCATTTGGGACCTCCTTGGCCGTAAGATGTGGGCCCAACCGGGGGAATGAGCGGAATTCTATGCCTGCCGGCGTGGAGATACAAGCGTTCCTGAAGGAAAACTCAACAACAGCGGCTCACCCGCGAATAACGCTTCTGCAGTTGCTGCAGATAGAATTCTTCGCGCGTCAGCGTCGTTCCCTGGAGCGAACATTTCACCTGCGATTTCAAATAACGTTCATAAGCGGCATCGCCGCACCACTCACGGACTCCCAGCCAAATCCGGGCTGCCGTGCGGCGCAATCTTGTTTGCAAAGCCGACGAACCGTTCGCCATCAGTCGCCCTCCGCTCCCGCTGCCCAACACGTCGCCACGTACGGCGCCTCATGCAGGACGGTCGAGCGTTTGCTGCTCAGGATCGCCGTCCACTGGATGAGCGCTTCCACGAGCAGCACCAGCACCATCGCTGCGAGAACGGCCGTCACTACTGCGTCCAGCCGCTGGTTGAAAATCAGGCGCTGAGTTTCCACCAATTTCGCCGCAGGAATTTTCCCTGCTGCAATTTGTGCGGTCATGGCATTGGCCGCGGCGAGAAATCCAATACGCGGGCTCGCATCGAAAATCTTTTGCCAGCTCGCCGTCATGGTGATCGTCACCAGCCATGCGGTGGGAACCAGGGTCACCCAGATCCAGCGCAGCTTGCCCATTTTCATCAAAATCGTCGTGGCGACAACCAGCGCCACCGCCGCCAGCAGTTGGTTGGCGATTCCAAACAGCGGCCACAGGGAATTGATTCCGCCGAGTGGATCGATTACTCCCTGATACAAAAAGTATCCCCACGCGCCCACGATCACCGCGCTCGACAACAGGATTCCCGGCATCCACCCCGTTCGCCCAAACGGTTTCCACACGCGGCTCCCCAGTTCCTGCACCATGAACCGCCCGACGCGCGTTCCTGCATCGAGGACGGTCAAAATGAAAAGCGCCTCGAACATGATCGCGAAGTGATACCAGATGCCCAGCAGACGCTCTCCACCAATCGTTTTCGAAAAGATCTGAGCCATGCCGACTGCCAGCGAAGGGGCCCCGCCGATGCGGTTGAATAAAGTCTGTTCTCCTACGCCATGGGCGAGACCGGCCATCATCGCGGGGTCCACCGGATAGCCCCAGCTCGAAATCGTGGCCGTGGCCGCATCCGGCGCCGCTCCGACAATTGCCGGTGGCGAATTGATCGCAAAGTACACGCCGGGCGTCATCGCGCACGCCGCCACCATTGCCATCACTCCGACGAACGATTCGAGCAGCATCGCGCCGTAGCCGATAAATCGCGCGTGCCCTTCCCGCTGAATCATCTTTGGCGTGGTTCCGCTCGAAATCAGCGAATGAAAACCACTGATCGCCCCGCAGGCAATGGTGATAAAGCAAAACGGAAAAATTTTCCCGGCAAACACCGGTCCGGTTCCGTCCACAAATTTTGTCAGCGCCGGCATGTGCACTTCCGGCCGTACGATCAGGATTCCCGCCGCCAGCGAAAAAATCGCCCCGGCCTTGATGAACGCGCTCAAATAGTCGCGCGGAGCCAGCAACAGCCACACCGGCAGCGCCGAGGCCGCAAATCCGTAGGCCATAATCGCAAACGCCAAAGCCACCCCGCTCAGCGTAAATACCTGCGACCACGAGGGCGAGTCGGCCACCCACTGCCCCGCGACGACCACAAACAAGACCAGCGCCACGCCGATCAGGGACGCTTCCAAAACCCGGCCCGGGCGCAAATAGCGCAGGTAAACGCCCAGAAGCAGGGCGATCGGAATGGTCATCGCCAGCGTGAACGTCGCCCACGGCGAGGACTTCAGCGCGTTCACAATCACCAGCGCCACCACTCCGAGCAAAATCACCATAATCGCCAGGACAGCGATCTGCGCGATCAATCCTCCGCGCTTGCTCACTTCGTCGCGCGCCATTTCACCCAATGTTTTGCCGTCGCGCCGAATCGAGCAAAACAAGATGATGAAATCCTGCACGCAGCCCGCGAAAGCCGATCCCGCAATCAGCCACAGTGTCCCGGGCAAATACCCGAATTGCGCCGCAAGCGTCGGTCCGACCAACGGACCGGGCCCAGCGATCGCCGCAAAGTGGTGCCCGAACAAGACCCACTTGTTGGTCGGCACAAAATCGCGCCCATCATCGAGACGCTCCGCCGGCGTGGCTCGCGTATCGTCCAGCGCCAGCAACTTCGCCGAAATAAATGCCGAGTACAACCGATAGGCGACCAAGAAGCAGCACGCCGAGGCAATCACAAACCATGTGGCGCTGATCGACTCGCCGCGATACAGCGCAATCTTTCCCAGCCCGATCGCGCCGCCAATCGCGATCCATATCCAAATCAGGGTTCGAGCCAGGCGCTTCACTTCGCCGCGCCTTTCTCTGCCGTCATGCCCGCCCGGATGAACTGCGCCAAGTCCTGCTTCAGCTTCGAGAGCGACGGCAGGTGTACGTACATCATGTGGCCCGCTTCGTAGTACCCGCCCGAAAGATGCGACCGCAGTGACTCATCCAGGCTCAGATGAGCAAACGTATAATCCGCGGCGAAAAACGGCGTCGCTAGGTCGTAATATCCCTTGCCAACATACACGCGCAAAAACGGATTCTGCGTCATCGCGCTGCGCAGCGTTTCCGCCACATTGACGTATCGGTTTTCATATGGCTCGTAACTCCATGGCCGGACGCGTCCCGTCAAGTATTCATAAAAGAGGTCACTCTCGAATTTCAAATCGCCGCGCACATAATCGTGGAAAGTGGCTGTATACGGCCCTACAATCGCCGCCAGGCTGGGATCGTAATCCGGCCGTGCGCCGGCCGCGTCTTCATCGATTCCAGTGAAGCGGCCATCCAGCCGCCCCACCGTTCGCCGCTGGTCGCGCAACAACTCCTTGTCGAATCTCTGGATTTCGATGCGCAGGTTGCTTCGCTCAATGTATTCGGGCGAAAGTCCCGTTAACCGCGAGAGTTTCTGCGCAATCTCGACGCGGCGCGGCGCAGTCAAATTGTCGCCGGTCATCAGCACATCGGCGTATTCGTGCGCGGCGAAATTGCTCGACTCCTGGATCGCTTTCTGCAAATCCGACTGCAAATCCGCCGGTAGTTTTTTGTGGTACCAGGCGATCGCGGTGTAGGTCGGCAAGTACAAGATATACGGCAGGTCATTGCCGGTATCGAATGCGGCGGTCTGAAAATTCAAAATCGCCGAGATCAGGATGATTCCGTTCAGATACATCCCGTACCGCTGCTGCAAATAACCGGAAAGTCCCGCGGCCCGCGTAGTTCCGTAGCTCTCGCCAGCCAGAAACTTCGGCGAAGTCCATCGTTTGTTCCGCGTCGCGTACAGCCGAATGAAATCCCCGACCGACTCGATGTCTTCCTGGATTCCGTGAAATTGCTTAGGCGTTTCACCCGGCACCGCACGGCTGTAGCCCGTAGATACAGGGTCGATAAAAATCAGGTCTGTCACATCCAGCAGCGAGGATTCGTTGTCCACCAATTTGTACGGCGGAGGCAGCAGCGCGCCCGCGTCTCCCATTTCGACGCGCCGCGGCCCGAACGCACCCAGGTGCAACCAGATAGAAGCCGAGCCTGGCCCGCCATTAAACGTGAACGTGAGCGGCCGCTTCGCAGGATCGCTCACATCGTCCTTGGTGTACGCGATATAAAACAGGCTCGCTTTCGGCGTGCCGTCTTCCAGCTTCAGCAAAATCGTTCCCGCCGTTGCCGTGTACTTGATTTCCTGCCCGCCAATCCTGATCGAGTGCTTCGTCTGCACCGTTTTCTCTTCTGGCGTTAGCGGCTTCTTTTCGTCCTTGGGTTTCTCCCCTGGCGTCTTGTCAGCCTTTTCAGCAGGCTTTTCTTCCGGCTTCTGTGCATCCACGCGGGTCCCGCCAAGCACAGTAAGAATTCCGGCAACAATCAAAAGAGCGATTCGTGACATCAGGGCAATCTCCCGCACATGCTGGATGCTACGCACCGCATCCTATGCGACTCTCCGCGGACCGTCAATTTGCGGTTGCCGATTCCGCGTCCGGCAAGGTGCGCATTGTCTCAGAACTTTCTCCGGGCGTACCCATCTGCACGACACAAATCCGACAAACGTTCTACCCGTCGAAGATATTCCGTTGACACCGAGTTTCGCGCATTTTTCTATGGTGGACTCGCTAACTTTATCGATCACTGGGGTGCCCCGCAACCCACGCCAGGTGCCCCAGTCCGTCCAAAGGAGATAAACCATGCGAGAACTCTGGCAGCGGTGTGTACGTAGAGACCCCAAGTCGCGGGATACAACTGAGTTTGTGCCTGTAGACGCCGGGTTGAAACTTGGAATGACCGGCCCCGACCGGCGTTCTTTTCTCAGGAAAGGAATGGCCGCTGGTGCCGTCGCGATGGGCGCTGGTCTCATCGCCAGCGATTCCTCATTCGCTGAAGACGAAAAGAATGGAGGCCTCACACGGGGGGACGCGGCGTTGCTCAGGTTCGCAGCCGCAGCGGAAATCCTCGAGACCGATTTTTGGGTGCAGTACAACGAATTGGGCGGCGTCCCAAACACGAGCGAAGTGCCCGGCGGAAGCGGCAATCCGGCGTATACCGCTGCTTTGGCCAGCATTGACGACGACATGCCCCAGTACATCCACGACAATACGGATGATGAATTCACTCATCAGAATTTTCTGAACGCTTATCTTCAGTCGAAGAGCGCAGCACCCGTAAACCTGGAGCCATTCCGCACCTTGCCAGGCAGCTCGGCGACCGGATCCAGCGGAAAACTACGTCTCACGAACCTCATGCAGCTCACCCTGGACACCAGCTGGTACACGCGCTATCGCAGCAGCGCGCACAATCCCGACCTCGATCCCGCTTTCAAATTCCCGCAAGCAGTCCTCGACTTAAGCAAGGGACAACATACGGCAATTCCCAGGACGGATGCGGATACGAGCGATCCCAACTTCCTGCAGGCTATCGTGAACACCGCCCTCTTTCACTTTCCCACCATCGAACAGGGGGGCACCAGCTTGTATCCCTCGATGGCGCAGCGCGCAACTCACCACGAAGCTCTGCGGATTCTGATCAGCATCGGACCCACCGAGACCATGCATTTTCAAACCTGGTCAGATCTCGCTGGCGACGCGCCTGCGTTGACCGCTGTGGATCCGGTAACCGGCGTATCTGTCACGTTTCCGGACTTGAACTCTTCTCCGTTCGGCGGCGAAGATTTTCAAACCAGCCTGATCATGCCGGAGCCGTGCCCATTCCTCAGCCGCAAGCTGCCTCCGTGCTCAGTGATTCGGCCGACCGAAACGAGAGACGCCGCCAGGGGTGCGCTCAAGTTTCTCACCGACATGGGTCTCTTCATCGGCCAGTCCTCTGCATTCTTTACGCTTATGCAAGAGCTCGCCGAAGACGCAGACTCCGCTCGCCGCAATTCCTGAACGCGGGAACCCGCAAACCGCCGCAACCACTTTCGGCCCCGGCAAACAGGGGCATCCAACTCCAAGCCGGGGCCGAAAGCCTCCCTCCGTCAAACGCGCGCCGCGGCTATCAAAGAGACGTGAATTTTAGAAGGGGGTATAAGTCGCGAAAGATCTTGGCGGCATCAAAGGGAAACGAGGTACGAGTGGCGGCGGATTTAGAAAGTTTCTTGCGCACGATCCAGCCTTGCAGGTTCGGCCAATCGCCAGCGCCGGGCCAGCCGTTTCGCCGGGTCCATTCGCGCTTCACCGTTTCGTACCAATAGCTGTCGTATTTCCTGCCCAGCCGTTTTTTCTGCAGTGCAAGCAAGCGCGGATTCGCTGCAAGCCTTGGCTCGGCAACCAGGGCGATGGGAGATTCCTTGCGCTTCGGCATCGCGTAAATGCGGAACCCAATGGTCACCGTTTCGGCGGAAATTCCTACGTACAGTTCTCCGCCCTCCATTTCGCCTGGCAGCGGCACAGAAAACTTCACATACATCTGCGTGCGATAGGGCGTCTTGTCCTTCGCGAAGCGAATGTCGCGGTTGATCCGTGAAAAATTCGTGCCTCCGCGTGCCGCCACGTCAAACCGCGAGTCCATCTTCAGCAGGGCCGGTGACAATTCTTCGAGCAGCCTCCGAAAGGGTTTGCACACCGTGTCCTGATACCGCTCGCGGTTTGCGTCCATCCACGTTTTCTTGTTGTGTTTCGCAAGTTCATGGAAGAACTGAAAAATCTCTTTCGTGAAGATTGGCGTAGCGGCT
Organism: Acidobacteriota bacterium; assembly: GCA_046724685.1. Classification (GTDB taxonomy): domain Bacteria; phylum Acidobacteriota; class Terriglobia; order Acidiferrales; family UBA7541; genus Acidiferrum. The sequence goes on from JBKOXA010000011.1 coordinate 20,335, forward strand.
GGCATGGTTTTCCCTTCCTCTGCTGCGCTATTCAGGTTACCGCATTCACAATTCGCGTCAATTCGACTATTCTTTCCGGCTGCCGCTTCCTTTCGCGGCGCGTTCGATCCTTTTCAAGGAATGATAATGCGAATCCACACTCTTGGACTCTCTCTGGTCGCGTCACTTACGCTTCCGGCTGCGCCTCTGTTCTACGCCGTGCCAGCTCTACGCGCCGACGATGCAAAGCCGGCCGCGAAACCCACTGCGGCAAGCAGCGCGGATAAGGTCGCTGCGGTTAGCAGCAAGGAGCCCTGGAAACCGGAAGACATCATTTATGCGGAAACAGCGAGTCCCCAGACGCGCATCTCCCCCGAGGGTAAATGGCTCGTGTGGGTCAAATCGACAGGAGACAAGGAGAAGGACGCGCGGGTCTCCAATCTCATTTTGTCGAGCCTTACCGACAACAAGGAAGTCCCGCTCACCCGTGGCAGCGACAACAACGGTCAACCGCAATGGTCTCCCGACGGGCAGCTGGTCGCGTTCACCAGCAATCGCGCGCGCCAGGGGGCTAAACCAGAGGCCGCACCAGTGCAGATCTGGCTGATCAATCCCTTCGGCGGTGAGCCGTGGCCACTCACGGAACTCGCCCGCGCACCGCGCCACGTCGACTGGCTCGACAAAGACACCATCATTTTCAGCGCGCAGGAAGATCCTTCTCTGTACGCTCAGGAGATGAAGCAGAAGAAAGACGATTCTGAAATTGTGGACGATGCCGAACACGAGCCGCCCGTTCGTCTGTACAAGATCACCGTCAAAGATAAGAAGATCACTGGGCTGACAAACAACACGGACTGGATCGGCAATTGGTCTGTTTCACGGGATGGAAAATACGTCGCCGCGGTGCACGCAAAGAGTCTGCACTACACTTTCGATCAAAAAACTCCGCCGGTCGCGGTTCTCCACAATCTGACGGACGGAACAGAAAAGCAGATTTTCACTGAAGGCCGGATTTATCCGCGAGGATTTGAGTGGCTGCCGGACAGTTCAGGATTTTACGCCTGGGCGCCATACTCCACCCACGCCAAGTTTCTCACCGCAACGATCGAGCAACTTTACTTCTACGACGTGACGGCCGGACGGAGCGTGCAGGTGCCGCTGGATTGGGAGAACGGCATCGGCTCGGACCTGGCAGCTACGCTGGATGGATTCGTAGTGGGACTTGCGGCGGGACATCGCTACGAGACGTCGCGGTACACGCGGGCGAAATCGGGAGATCGCTGGACCTGGAAACGCGCTTCGCTCGAAGGCGAGCAGGCAAAGAACATTCAGTTCTTCGAGGTGAGCGGTGACGGCAAAACCATAGTCTATTTCTATTCGACGGCGAGCAAGCTGCCGCAGATTTATCGCGCGCAACTTGACGGAACGAAAATTGTTTCGCCTCAGCAAGTGACCAAGCTCAACGAGCGCTTCGTGAAGGGTCGCGTTTTTGCGAAAACGGAAGTTGTGCGGTGGAAGGGATCGAACGACCAGGAGGTGGAGGGGGTTCTCTACTATCCAACGAATTATGAAGCAGGCAAAACGTATCCGGTGATCACCGCGATTCACGGCGGGCCCACGGGCTTCGATTCGGATTCATGGGAAGACAACTGGGCGTATCCGGTGAATCTGCTAACGCAGCGCGGCGCGTTTGTGTTGCGGCCGAACTATCACGGCAGCGGCAACTATGGATTGCAGTGGGTGGAATCGATCTGCTGCGGAAAATATTACGACCTGGAAACCCCGGACATCAACGCCGGCGTGGACTATTTGATCGCGAGAGGATTCGTCGATCCCGACAAAGTCGCGACGCTCGGCTGGTCGAACGGTTCTATTCTATCAACCAGTCTGATCACCACGTATCCGGATCGCTACAAGGTGGCGAGCGTCGGCGCAGGCGACATTGAATGGATCAGCGACTGGGGCAACGTAACATTCGGCGATTCGTTCGATTCGTATTATTTCGGCAAGTCGCCAATGGAAGATCCCGACCTGTACATTCGCAAGTCTCCCTTTTTCAAGATGGACAAAGTGAAAGCGCCGGTGCTGATTTTCCACGGCACAGCGGACACGAACGTTCCGACGGCGCAAAGCTGGTCGTATTTCCGCGCGTTGCAGTACTACGGAAAAGTTCCTGTGAAGTTTGTGCTGTTCCCCGGCGAGCCTCACGGCCCGCGCAAGCTGACTCACCAGATGCGCAAAGTAGAAGAAGAAGTCGCCTGGTTCGATAAATATTTCTTCAAGACCGCGCCTCCCACGAATGAAGCCGTAAAGAAAGGCTCACCCCTCGGCGACTCGCTGCGGCGGAAGAACGTTCAAGCTTCCGGGGGCACTTATGGGACCGGTACAAAACGCTTGCCTCGAGACGTGATTGCAGTTCTGGGCCCGGAAACCGTTCACCGTAACAACCTGGACATCGGACGTTTTGAGGTGACCTGGGCTCAGTTCTGGATGTTTGAGCTGACGAGTGGAAAGAGGATTCTGAGCGGCATAGAAAACCCTCCATTAGAACGCGAGCGCGGCATTCCGGAGAGGTTTCAGAATCTGCCAGCCCACGATATCAGCCTTGATCAGGCAAAGGCCTATGGGGAGTGGCTGGCCAAGCGGACCGGCGAGGCCTGGCGAATTCCGTACGAAGATGAAGTGAAGAACTTGTACGAGAATCGCGAGCGCGAAAACACGCTCGACTACTGGGCCGGGTATGTACCGAATCCGGAGGATGCGGCGAAACTCCGCGAAGAAGCGAAAAAGCTGAATGGCGCGGCTCCCTTGCTGAAGGAAGTAGGAAGTTTTTACGGCCAAGGCAAAGAGGACGAAGAGCCGATTTACGATCTCGGCGGAAACGTGGCCGAGTGGGTGCTGACGCGTGATGGTAAAGGCAAGGTGATTGGCGGAAGCGCCGATTGCCCCGCGGATGCGAAGTCGAATTGCACGCCCGCGCCGGAGTACATCGGATTCCGTGTGGTACGCGGCGAAGCGAAGCCGGTGGCGGCGAAACTGGAGTAATTGGATGCATCGAAGAGAGATTCCTGACTTCGCTCGGAATAGCGGTTTCGAGGCCATCCAGGCTGCCAGATTGGCTCTTGCGGCGCGGGCGTCTGGCAAATAGGCTTGAAATATGAGCACATTTACTCCTACACGGCGTACGCAGGTGCAGCGGTTGCCGAAGCGCGGCGCGTACGACCGCGAGACCGTTTTCAAGATTCTCGACGAGGCGTTCGTCTGCCACGTGGGTTTCGTGGTCGACGGGCAGCCGTATGTCATTCCTACAAACTTCGGGCGCGTGGACGACACGCTGTATCTTCACGGGTCTGCAGCGAGCAGGATGCTGCGCACGCTCGGCGAAGGCGTGCCCGTCTGTGTAACGGTGTCGTTGATCGACGGGCTGGTTCTGGCGCGGTCGGCGTTTCATCATTCGGTGAATTACCGATCGGTGGTCATCCTGGGAACGGCGCGAGTGGTGGACGATCCGTCCGAAAAAATGGAAGCGCTGCGGCGGTTCACCGAGCACATCATGAAAGGCCGCTGGGAAGAAATTCGCTGGCCGAACGAGCAAGAAATGAAAGGAACGACCGTGCTGGCGCTGCCGCTCGAAGAGGTTTCAGCGAAAGTGCGCACGGGCGGGCCCATCGACGAAGAAGAAGACTATTCCCTTCCAGTTTGGGCCGGTGTTCTGCCAATCAAGGCCATACCGCAGGAACCTGCGGCAGACGCTCGACTAAATCCCAACACCCCGCTGCCGGAATACATTAAAAGCTATAGGCGATAGGCTGGTTCGTTGTGTCATGCTCTTGACCGAGGGGCTGCCATGACACAGATCTCTCCGATGTTGGCGGTCAGCGACGGGAACGCCGCGATCGAATTCTACAGAGCGGCGTTCGGCGCAACGGTGCTTTGGCATCTGAACGGGGGCGGGCACGTGGTAGCCGGGCTCTCGATTGACGGAGCAGAATTTTTTCTGGCGCACGAGTCCCCTCCTCACGGTACGCGTGGTCCAGCCTCGGTCGGTTTCACGACAGTGCGGATCGAGCTCTTTGTCGATGATCCTGGCGCGGTGCAACGGCGAGCTATGGCGGCCGGTGCGATCGAGCGCAGCCCGGTAGTTGAACACGAACACGCGACGACGGGAGTCCGACCGATCCGGCGGATGCTGCAAGGAGCCGTCGTGGATCCTTTCGGCCATATGTGGTTGATTGGAAAGATCTTGGAATAGCGGGAGACCGCTCCCCTTCACTCGAGGCGTCGTCGACAAGAAGAACGAGAGTCATTCTAAGCCGCGGACGTTTAGAAGGGGGCTCAGTCGCTTAAAACAGGGGTTTCTCGGGCTCGTCATAAAGCTGAGCCCGGAGGCCGGCCGCATCCCAGTTTTGCCAGCCTTCGACGAATCGCCCATCCTGGATGCGGACAATGGAGGTACCTGTGATCTCGGCGGGCTTGCCGGTGCGTGTGTGCTTGAAAGAAGCGTTCCAGTGGATGCAAGCCAGGTCGCCTTCCGCCAAAACAAGAACGGGCGAGATGTGAAAGCCGGAGAATTGGGCGCGGAGGCGATCGTAGAATTGCTCAAATTCGGCCGGGCCGCGAATGACCGTTGCGCCGTCGTAGATGACGCCGTCTGGCGCCAAGAGGCGAGCAATCGCGTCGCGGTCACCGTGGTTCCACACCTCGTCAAACCACTGGATCGTGAGCTGCTTGTTTTTATCGAGAATGGAGGCTGCTTGCGGAGCCGACATCGGGAACCTCCTTTGCGGACGGGGAACGGAGTATATCGGAACCATTCGCCGGATGGCCAGAGTGTTCTATTTTACAACGCGAAGAACCCCGGGGCCATACGCAGGCCGGTAGGCACGGAAAACCTTAGGAGCACGATCTTGATTTCTTCCGCGCGCTCTTCCGGGGCCGCAGCGACCGATGGTTTCGTCGACGGGAGTCAAAAGGGTGAGAGATTCCGAATCTCCAGATGAACCAACTTGCGGCGATCGAGAGCTATTTTGTCCTTGCGTGATTGCCGGAGAAGGCAGAGGCGAGGCCGAGGGCTATGAGCGCGCCGCCCGAGACGCTGCGCTGGGCGCGACGGAAAGAGTCGCTCGCACGAAAACGGTCAGCCACGGTACCGGCAAGCAAGGCCCAAACCGAATCGCTGCACCAACCCATCAGAGCGAATAACACACCCAATTGGAAAATTTGAATCGTGGGATGCCCGAGAGATGGATCTACGAATTGCGGCAGAAAAGCGAGAAAGAACAGCGCGGTTTTGGGATTGAGCAGATTGACCAGTACGCCTTGACCGAAAATATAGCGAAGCCGGTTATCGCCGCTGGCGGCTTTGAGCAGGTTTGAATCGTCGCGCCGAAGCGTGCGAATGCCGAGATAGATCAAATATGCGGCGCCCAAATACTTCACAAATTGGAATGCCAGTGCAGAAGAGGCAAGCAGAGCCGAGAGTCCGAGCGTAGCAGCGACAACGTGCAAGAGCGTTCCGACGACGATACCCAGGACGGAGACAAGTCCTGCGGCTCGACCATGGCCGACGCTGCGGCTGACGACATACATCACCGCCGGACCCGGAATCACGAGAAGAACGGCGGCACCGGTTACGAACAACAACAGGGATGAGTGGCTGATCAGCATAGGAACCCTTGTTGGATACAGGAGGGAGAAAGCCCGGTATATCGATATCGTGCGCTTACAAGCGAAGGCTTAATGGCATCCGCAACCGCCGCCGCAGCAGCTTCCTCCGCCGCCCGAGCCGGTCGAGGACTTTGCGGAGCCGCCGGCTACCGCGGAGCTAAAGACGGAAAGCTGGATCGTGGCTCTCTTGCTGGAGCATTGGGGGCAGGAGACTTCCTGCTGGCGGTTGATGACGATTTTTTCGAATGGGGATTTGCAGTCGTCGCAGATGTATTCGTAGATGGGCATCGGAGTATCCGTTATTCCACCCCAATTATAGCAGGATTCGGCATCGAGTCTCTGAAGGCCCAGATGGCTACAGGAAGGCGGCCGCCGCTACTTCGAAGCGCGACCCCGCCTAGGGCGGGCCGTTCGGGTCAGCGGATACCTCCGACGTGATCAGTCGCCGGCGACAGGTTCGGCTTCCCGTTTGGGTGCCGAAGCGATGTTGACCGGCTTGTTGGCATTGGCGAAGTTGGCCGGTGTGGCTTGCTTGATGTCGGTGAGTGAGCCGATCTGGACGACAGTCGGCTGGGGCTTTTTGAGAACGAGCTCTTCGTAGATGGCGCGGACTTTAGCCTGCTCTTCGAAGGCCTTCTTGCGGCGCGCGCGATCTTCCTCGGCGGCGGTGAGAGGCACGTCGTGCTCGAGATGGCGAACGCGTGCCGCATCGTTGGCGTCGATGACGAGCGAGTGTTCGAAGCTGTGCAAGTCGACGTTCTTGCCCTTGGCATAGATCTGGTGCTTGCCGTGAGTCTTGTACCATTCGGCGACGGTCGCATTCTTGTGCATGTTTTCGATGATCTGACGCCAGCCCACGCCCGTGTTGTAGGCGCAGAAGCTGATTTCGCCTTGCTGGGTGGCATACGGAATAATGCACATTTCGGTGCGACGGAAATCGTAGTTGAAAAGATCCTGGAACCACATGCCGGCGATGAAGAGGAAATTCCACGGGTCAGTCTGGCGGCGCTTCATGGCGTCCTCATAGGTACGCTCAGGCGAAGTGCGGCCGTACTTAGTGCTGGATTTCGGGGTGAGTGCCCAGGTCTTGTCGAATTTCTTGAACAGGTCGTACAGCTTGAGGCCTTTGGGTCCCTGGAACGGGTGGTAGTTCTTCAAAAGGGCCATGGCCATCATGAAGTTGGAGAAAGTCTTGCCGCGAGCCGCGTCGGTGATGGCGGTGACGTCTTTGGTGAGCTGCGTGGCGTTGAGGAAGCGCGGTACAGGAGCCCATTCCTTGGTTTCCTTGTTGATCATGAGCGCCGTGCCGACGCCGCAATTGGGGTGGCATCCGCAGGAGAGCGAACCCCACTGGGATTCATTGCCCTTGACCATGTCCGCGTAGCCCGCGAACGTCGAGATGAAAGAGATGGGGAACCAGTCGCGCGTGGGTTCAACTTTGCCGACCTGCTGGCTGACATCTTTCGCGAGGTGCGAAAGGGTGTAGCGCTGGCGAAGGCGGCGTTCGGGCGTGATGTCTTCGTCGCGGCCGGTAAAAGAAACCGGCTGGAAGCTGACGAAAGCGATCTTCTTGGGATTTTCCATCGCGAACTTCACGACGGTGCCGACCTGGTCGTTGTTCACATTATTGACGATGGTGACGACCAGCACGATTTCGATGCCGGCTTCGTGCATGTTTTCGATGGCGCGGAGCTTCACGTCAAACAGGTTGCCGATCTGGCGGTGGCCGTTGGCGTCATTCCCGATGCCGTCGAATTGCAGATAGGCATACCGCATCCCCGCTTCGAACGCCTTCTTGCTGAATTCCTTGCTCTTGGCGAATTCGATGCCATTGGTGGCGGCCTGCACCGAGTTGTAGCCGATCTTACGTGCGTAGGCGACCGCATCAAGGAAGAGCGGGCTCATGGTGGGCTCGCCTCCCGAGAATTGTACGGACATCTGGCGGCGCGGCTTGATCTTGAGCGCGTTATCGAGAATTTCCTTTACTTCATCCCAGCCGAGTTCGTGAACGTAGCCAACCTGGTTGGCATCCATGAAGCAGGGATCGCACATCATGTTGCAGCGGTTGGTAAGATCCACGGTAAGAACCGAGCCGCGGCCGTAACGAACGGTCGAAGAGCCGTGCTTGTGAAGATCTTCGTCGTTGTGCGCGGGAATGTCGCGGCCGGGAAATTGCGATTCGATCCAGCGAAGGAAGCTGGCATCAATGGCCATCATGTCTTCGTAGTGGCCGTGAAGTGGGCAATCCTTGAGCATCCAGATCTGGCCGTCGCGCTCAACGATCTGCGCCTTGATTTCGCCGACTTTCTCGTGCATCAGGTCGCGCCAGTCTTTTTTTCCGGCGATGATGGATTCACGGGCTTCCTTCACGCAGCCGGGGCAGAGCGAATCAGTCTGGCGGGGAAAGCCAAGCGTCGGCTTGGTTTTTTCCCAAGACTTAAGGAGCGGCTTATCGGACCACTGAGGCGTGACCGAAGGATTCGGATTGCGCTTGTTGAAGAACTGAACTGTGTCGAATGTAATTCCTGCGGTCTTGCAAACGAGCCAATCAAATGACCTTGCGATCTGCGTGCCTACTGAGTTCGGCATAAACCTCCACCCTCACTTTCAAAATGCGAGTCCAGCAAAAGACTCGCAAAGAGCCCTACACGAATCAAACGACGTTGGATGAAAACCAGCCTGTTTTGGGCTCAGGGGATCGTAAAACCGACTTCTTCGTCTCAGGGCTTCGATAGCAAGCCATGAAACCCCTGAAACCCGTTGGAATGCCCCCAGCAGGCTGCCTTCGTAACCGTAACACGATTCCACAAGGGCTGCGCTACGGGCCTAAGTCTTTCGGCATGTGTAGTTTGCCCGGAGGAATAGGGCAGGGCTAGGAAGTTCAGTTGAATGGTCAGAAACGAAGGTCGAATGGCGAAATGGGGGATTAATTGGGGACGGGGACGGGACTCGGAAGGGGTAACGGATGGGGTGCCAGAGGATAAAAATTTCCGTCTTCGCGGGAGGGCGGTCGGAATGGAGCCGCGCACCTACTCGTTCAGACTGGGGCGCAGGACGGCGATGGCGAAGTGATAAAAGTTGACGGAGCCTTCATCGAGTTGCAACCAGCGCACGACGCAATGTTCGCTGAGGTATTTGGTCACGCGAGTTTCGGGAATGCCGAGATGGTCCGCGAGCAGAGACTTCAGATTCGTGTTGCCGCGGCGGGTCATTCCGGAGCGTACCAAACTGCTGATGGCGATGCGCAGCGAGTCGCAGGCTTCGACGTAGTAGTAGGTGGTCATGTCGTCATCGGTGAGGACGAAGACGCCAGGACCAGCGGGAGCGTGGGAGGAGTCGTCGAGCTTTGCTGCCGCACAGGTGAGCAAGCGGCGAAGCTGCATTTCCAGCAGAGAGAGGCGCGAGGAAAGCCCGGGATCTCCGAAGCGGCCCTTGACGCTCGGAACGCCGGAATCGGGAAGTTGCTCGACCGGAATGCGTGGAATGGCACGGCTGTCGACGATGCGTGGGGGAAGGATTTCGGCTGGCGCAGCTTCCGGAGGCGGGTTTACCGAGCGCGCGCGCGCCGCGGGCCGGGCAGATACGCGAGACTCGCTCGGTGTTTCCGAACCGGATTCTTTGCGACGATTGCGTCCACCGCGGCGCCCTCGACGGCGGTGTTTTTTTTCCAGCGGCGCTCCCTTGCTTGCAGGCGCTTCAGAGGAAGGCGCCTTTTCGGCGCCGGCAGCAACCAGGGATTCGAACGCGACGGCGGTCTGTTCGAAAGGCACCGCCGGATCGGGAATTGTGAAAGGTGCCAAAGGCAAGGCAATTTCATCCGCTGCAGGTAAAGCGGAGGAAAGCTCCGCAGGCGAGCCGGACTCGGGAGGCAATTTGCCGCCCAGGCGCACGACCGAGTCGCGGGCTTTGGATTTCCATTCGCCGCGGCGGAATTTCGCTGCGGCGGTGAGGTACCACTCAAGCGCTTTGGAATTGTCCTTGGTGATTTCGAAATGGCGGCCGAGCTCGAAGGCAACCATAGCGTCGTTCGTTTTTTCGTAGAGCAAGGTGAGCTGACCTACAGGGTCTCTGCTGCCGCGAGCGCGCCGAATTCGAGCCGTGATCTGTTTCCAATCCGCCATTTTTGCGAACTTATTGTAGCAGCGAGTGGTGTTCAGCGGCCAGCAATCGAAGATAGTAACAATCTAAAAATACCGGACACGCCGTATGTGACTGGCTGTGATTAGCGATTGACGCTAACTAGGGGGCTGGGTATGCTTTGACTGCCCTCCGGGAGGAGAAGATGTTTCGCCCAAGAGCGGTCACAGCGGTGGTGGTGTCTTACGCGATGTTTCTTATGCCTGTGAGGGCCTCGACGCCGGCGGCGATCGGCACGATTACATCGGCAGCGAGCGCGCACGTGGGTGCGGCGGCGGCATCGACAGGCTCCACGGTTTTTGCCGGCGATCATTTAAGCACCGAGCGGGCCGGCAGCCTGCAGGTTCGGGCTGGGGCAGCGCGTTTCCTTCTATCGGGTGGAAGTTCTGCTTCCATGGCGGAGAGCGATGGGGCGCCCTCGCCGCGATTGCTGAGCGGGACCGCGGTCTTTTCCACAGCAAATGCCAAGGCGTTTGTCCTGCACGCAGCAACGGCCGCAATTCGCCCGGAGAGCGACCAGCCGACCGTCGCGCAGGTCACCTACATCAGCGAAAAGGAATTGCAGGTGAGGACCACCCGCGGGTCGCTGGCGATTACAGTAGACGGCGAAACGAAATCTGTGCCTGAAGGGACCGCGTATCGAGTGATTTTGGACCCCAGTTCTTACTATGCGGCCGAAGCGGCCGCTCAGGGCCCGCAGGGTGCGGGGGGACGCAGAGGCGGACCGCCGCTCAAAGCAGGAAAAAGCCATTTTCTGTTGATCGCGATTATCCTCACAAGCGTAGCCACGGGAGTGGTGCTGTACGAGGCGCTGCAAAGCCCGGATCGGCCGTAACTTCAGTTCTCCGTTTTCCATTCAAAAGTTATCCCTTTTCGCTGCGTCTCCCCTGCGCTCGCTCTCGGGCCTTTTCCGGCGTAACATAACAAGATGTCCGGCTCGGCCAATCTGCCGCTCCAGTTCCATCGCGACCGCAGCGAACGCCTGCTCGATGCCCGCCTCTCTGAACTCCTGGACAAGCTCAAGAAGAACCGCCCCTCTGATGACCCCTGGCTCGTTCGCCGGGCCTACGAAATCGCTGCAGAGCGCCATCGCGACCAGCTCCGGCGTTCCGGCGACCCCTACCTGACACATCTGCTCGAAGTGGCCCACATCCTGGCCGACATGCGCATGGACGCGACCACGCTCTCGGCGGCGCTCCTTCATGACGTGATCGAAGACACTGAATTCCCGGTGAGCCGCATTCAAGAACGTTTCGGCGAGGAAACCGCCCGGCTGGTCGAGGGCGTCACCAAGATCAGCCGACTGAACATGCTGGCGCCCGAAGCGCGCCAGGCCGAAAACGTACGCAAGATGGTTCTTGCAATGGTCAATGACGTTCGCGTTGTGGTCGTCAAGCTTGCCGACCGCCTCCACAACATGCGCACCATTCAATTTCTGGAACCGGAAAAGCAGCAGCGCATCGCGCGCGAAACGCTGGAAATCTATGCGCCTATCGCGCACCGGCTGGGCATGGGAATCATCCGCAACGAGCTGGAGGACCTCTCTTTCCGTGTTCTCGAACCGGATTCCTATCTGGCGTTGCAAAAGGAAGTTACTGAGAAGGAGCCACTCCACCACAAATTCCTAGAGGAAGTGCAGGCGGAAATTCGCTCCAAGCTGGTTGAGAATGGCATTCCTGCCGAGCTGGAAGCCCGCGTCAAGGGTCTGTGCTCGCTGCATCGCAAGCTGGAACGCCAGCGGCGAGGACTTGAGCAGGTCTACGACCTACTCGCGGTGCGCGTGATCACGGATTCGGAGAGAAATTGTTACGCGGCGCTGGGCGTCGTTCACCACATCTGGCGGCCTGTGCCTGGGCGCTTCAAGGACTACATTGCCATGCCGCGGCCTAATCTCTACCAATCGCTGCATACCACCGTCATTCATAGCGGCCAGCCTTTCGAAATGCAAATCCGTACGCAGGAAATGCACCGCATCGCCGAAGAGGGCGTCGCTGCTCACTGGAAGTACAAGGACGGCAAGCCAACCAGCGATGATGACCAGCGCATCATCTGGATGCGCCAGCTGATTGAATGGTCGCAGGAGCTCCAGGAACCCGGCGAGTTCTTAACCACGTTAAAGGTGGATCTCGCGCCGAATGAAGTCTATGCCTTCACTCCGAAAGGACGCGTGCTCGAACTCCCGGCCGGGGCCACTCCGGTTGATTTTGCTTATGCGGTTCACACCGAAGTGGGCCATCAATGCGTCGGCGCAAGAGTGAACGGCCAGATGGTCGCCCTTCGCCATGAAATTTCCAGCGGCGACGTCGTTGAAATTCTGACCCAAAAGGGCCATGGTCCCAGCCACGACTGGCTTAGCTTCGTCAAATCTTCCCACGCGAAAAGCAAGATCCGCCACTGGATCAACCTTCACGAGAGGGAAGAAGCTACGGACATGGGGCGGCGCCTGCTTGAAAAGGAATCTCGCGCCTTTGGACGAAGCCTTAAAAAAATCGACGAGGTCGATTTCGAAAGGGCGGCTTCGGAGTGGGGCTTGTCCAAAATTGAAGATTTGTACGCCGCGGTCGGATTTGGAAAATATTCTGCGCGGCAGGTTCTCACGAAAGTTCTTGGCGAATCGGCGCAGCCTGCGCAATCCGATGTCGATGACACGAAACCCACGCTGGTCAAGACCGTAAAGCGCATGCTGGGGATCGGTGAAGCCCCGCTCGTCGTCAAGGGCCATGATGACCTGCTGGTGTTTCGCGCTAAATGCTGCAATCCGATTCCGGGCGACGAAATCGTCGGATACATCACGCGCGGCCGGGGTGTTGCGGTTCACACGCGCAGTTGCCCCAACGTGCAGAATCTGATGTATCAGGCCGAGCGCCGGATTGCGGTGGAATGGGGCGGCGAGAGCGCTGCAACCTTTCCAGTGCAGCTTGCCATTCGCGCAAAAGACCGGGCCGGTCTTCTCGCCGAGATCACCGCGGTCATCAGCGGAGCGGGCTCAAATATACGCAATCTCGAAAGCCGACCGGATCGCCTGAATGCCCGCATCGAAGCCAGCCTGGAGATCGCCGACCGCCGTCAGCTCGAAAGTATTCTCGCCAACATCCGCAGGATTTCCGGCGTTCTAGGTGTCGAGCGCGTTTACCAGCCTTCGGGCGATTGAGGCTCCACCTGTACCTTTAGCCGGTATCTCCCATAGCACACTGCACTGGCTCGCGCGCCCAAGCACCTACACTAGAAGTATGCGGAAGCCGCAATACTCCCTCGCCATCCTGTTCGGCGGCCTGCTCCTGGCGGGATGCAAGAGCCATCCTCTGGCGGATTATCGTCCGCTGGACAAAGCAGGCATGTGGTCGGGCAGCTTGCAAGAGATGCGAAAACTCAATCCCTCCAATGCCGAAATCGCCCAGGTGGTCGCCCTCAAGAATGCCGGTGTTAGCGACGAACTGTGCCTGGGCTTGGTCGACGCCGCCCACGCGCACGAGCACGCGTTCGCGAGTGCCGCAGCGGCAAAAAGCCTGAATGGCGCGAACTTTTCCGACCAGCAGATCCTTGCGATCGCGAGGAACGACCAGCTAGATACCATCAGCACCGACGCGGTCATGCTTCGTTTGATCGGACTTTCCGACTCGATGATTCAAACTCTCTTGCTGCGGCGCATGAAAGGCCTGCCGACGCTCTCCAGTGCACAGATCGGGCGATTGAAAAACGCGCAGCTCTCGGAAAAAGAAATCATGACGCGCATCGAAAACGGCATGACCGACGCTCAAGCCGACGCGGAGGCAACGGCTCGGGAAAAAAGCCGTGCGCACAGCGGTACCGGATTCACGCGTGTCCACGGCCGTCGCCGTTGAAGGTTCCGGCTGAATCGGTCCGTACCTCAGCCTTTGCAGGTTTGCGCCGCACCGCTACAATCTTGGTGTCGTGGCGCGCCCCCGATCAACACGCTTGCTTTCCCGAGCCCTGCTGATTTGCGCGGCGTGGGGGCTCGCTGGCTGCGCAGCCTCACTCGGCCCCGGCTACGTCGTCGAACAACAGTCGATTCAAGTCACTTTCCTGTCGCAGCCCGAGCCCCGGATTCACGTCGCCGCCGAATATCATTTGAAAAATATAGGCAACCAGGAGCTTGACTCGCTCGATGTTCGGCTTCCGGGCCGGCGCTTTCAGCCGACTGCCCTGTCCATCACCTGGGACGGTGCGGCGCTTGCTCCTTCTCCTTCCCCCGACAATCCTCGCGATACGCTCTTGAAGTTTCCGACGCCCTGGGCGATCGGCACAGGCCGCACAATCCAGCTCGCCTATGACATCAATTCCTCTTCCAGCCAGGAAGGCTCCATGGTTTTCACCGCAGACGCCTTTCATCTTCCCGCAGAAGGATGGACGCCGGCGCTACCCCAGCCCCGCGGAGTCTTTGGCTTTGGCGGCGTGCCTCCAAGGAGATGGGAACTTGTGGTCCGCGTTCCACAAGACTTTCTAGTTCACGCCAGCGGGCGCAAGGAGAAACGTTCCGCGAGGAAACAAGAAACCGAAGTCCGGTTCGAACAGACTGCGGAAGACTTAAGTTCCTTTGTGGTTGCGGGCCGTTACCACGAATTGATTCAGGAGCTCCCCGGACATCAAGAGGTACGCGTCTGGAGCCGCTCGGAAATTCATCCTGATGAAGTACGGCAGGCCGGCGATTCTCTTTCGAAGACGCTGGCAGCGTATGACTCGCTGTTCGGCGCAGGAGAGAAGAGCAAGCCTGCGCTCTGGATCATTGAATGTCCTAGTGAGGGGGGCTGCTCTTCGCCAAGGAGCACGCTCTATTCGGGAATCCTCTACGGAGAGGGCGCGGGAGGTTTCGCGGAATTGATTTCGCACGACACGGT
>JBKOXA010000029.1:0-11352 GCA_046724685.1 Acidobacteriota bacterium
GCTCAGGAATCGCTCCGGGGAGTTGTGGGTTGGCTATCCCTCGCAGTCCATTCAAGCATTCAACAAACCTGTAGCACCGGATGTTTTGCAGTAGGTAATCAGTTTTCTGTTGGGATAAAAGTGTGATAAAGGCCGACGCAATCACTCGTAAAACTCGAAACCAGAATTCTCGTAAGTGCAATGCTTACAAGAATCTGGCGGAGAGGGGGGGATTCGAACCCCCGTTAGGGTGTTTAGTCCCTAAAACGGTTTAGCAAACCGCCGCATTCAGCCGCTCTGCCACCTCTCCGCGGTTTGGTTTCAACAGCTTACCACACTGCCCTAGTTAATTTGGTGCACAGTTCATTCTTTGGGGGCCGTTTGCTCAATTCGCCTTCAGACTCTCGTCCGACCTTTCCAGCGAGTGGTTTCTGTATCCATGCGCGGTTTTGTTTTGACCGGATCTTCGCGTGTCGCAAGCCTCATTTGTCCGGCTGACCCCTATCGCCGTCACCTGGTTGGGTGCGTACAACGTGTGCAAGAGACAAGAAATGCTGAAGCTACGGAATTGGCGACCGAAAGACCACATCTAGGCTACGTTCCTATGTGTTGCGGACGGACGTCCCGCAGAAGTGATGCAACGCAAAGTCTTGTGATCAACCGCACACTGGCATAGGATTTTTGCTTATTCCCCCTCGCAGGAGTCCCCCGGCTCATCCCCGAGCAAATCGAAAGTGAGGTTCACGTCATGCCAGTCAACAGAGAGTTCACAATTCGCTTGGAAGACCGACCTGGAACGCTTGGAAAGGTCTGCCAGGTTCTTGCCGATCAAAATATCAACATTCTTGCATTTCAACAGCTGCCTCTCGAGAAGGGCAAGGGCGCCGTCCATCTCGTATTAGACAACCCGGCCGCTACCAAGACGACTCTGGACGGTCAGCGCGTTGATTACACCGAGGCTGAAGTCGCGCAGATCAAACTTTCCAATCGTACTGGAGAACTAGCGCGCGCCGCATCGCGGCTCGGCGAAGCCGGAATCAACATCGACTACGCCTACAGTGGAACCGAGCCTGGCACCAATGCAACGTTCGTGATCTTCGGAGTTGCGGAAGTGGGTAAGGCAGTGAAGGTTTTTGAGCAGGCCGCTGCCGCCAGACCATCGACATAACTCGATTCGGTTGGAGTCCAGCAGGACAAGGATTCTCACCGCGGGCACCCTGGTAATGGAGTCGCGCGCCTACCTCGAATGGAACGACTCCGTCCGCTGGGTGCCCATCTCATCGAAGCGGACTCATTTGCAGTAAGGACCGGAGCAAGAAGCAAATACGCGGAGCAGTCGCTCAGTGAGAAATTCTCACCAACAAACGCGGATCACCACATACCGTCCTGTCGGCGGCGCAGATAGCGCCTCAAATAAACACCCAGGATCGTCACGCAAACAACAACAGCAATGCCAACGACGAGCCACTCCGGCAGGTCGGGGTAAATAATCGCGTCGAGCACATGTACGAGGAACGGTCCGTGCGTAGGTTCGACTCCTGCTCGAGCTTCAAGACGGATTTCGGCCACGGTTAGCGGGCATGGCCACGGAGCCAGCTCGATGATGATGGCATAGGCGAGCGAAGCAATGTGCAGGATGAGCAAGACGCGTCGGCCGCGTGTTACGGTCCAACCCAGCAATACCCAGGCGCACCAAAGCACATGGAGAAGCAGGACGGTTTCTGCTGCTACACGAGCTTGTCCCATAGTTCCCAGAATAGTCCCACGCCCGCCCGTGCGTGCTCCGAGTAGCAGCCACTTGCGCTCCCTTCCGCGAGTGCAAGCACAACGAGCAACGGGCCTGTGCCTCAGCAAATGTGCGAAAAACTATGGACTACGTGTCGGAGTCCAGCAAACAGCTCGGTTGGGATCGGCCACACTGGCGAAAGAGTCTTCGGACAAAGGACGGAATCGGTAAATTCTGTGTGCTAAGCCAGGAAAGATTTGCTGAACTCTTCCTGAACTTTAGATTGCAAAAGTTGCCGATGCGGAAGTAGCTGCAGCGAACCCACTTGCGTTGTTTTTGCGTTGCAACACTGGGAATGATGGGAAACGACGGGAAACCACCGACAGGTAATTCGTTGCAAACACCAGGAACTCCAATGTTTACAACTGTTGGATTCCCATTATGAGTCCGCCGCTCTAGCCGCTAACCTGCGAGCCGAGACAGCCAAATGGTGGCCTGAGGAGCGAGAAAGGCGGAAAAAACGCCGCGGTTAGCTGATGAGCGTACGTCGCGCTCATCCGAATCTATTCTTTATTCCATTATTCAATCTGCGGCTGATTTGGTGCAGGTGGAGGCGGTTCGGTCGCGCAAGCAGTACCAGCGGCGTACCATTGAGGCATTCCAGGAGATATTGATATTCTGAGTCTCCACTCCCTAGCCGCAGGCCTGACAGGTGTTTCTGAAAAGGCAGCAAGTCATGGACGCCGAAAAACTCCGCGTGGCGCGGGACAAACTCACTCGCGTGTTCCGTTATCTGGAAGCACTGAACCAGCATCGGAACCCCGCGAAACGGCAGATTCGCGAGCAGCCCTGGCATCTCGCTCTGCGCGACCTTCCCGAGCATCCGTCCATACAGCGCAGCGCCGGCAAGGCTGGTTCTGCGAAGACAAAGAACGGGAACAGCCAGAGCGCGGAAGACAGCGGCGCGAATTACGTTTTGAAGGTGCAGCGTCCGCGCTTGACTCGTGCGCCAGAACCGCCAGAGGAAGTTGCCGCATGGCTCGAAGAAGGGTGGGACGACCCATCGAACCTCGTCACTGTCGATGTAACTCTGGAGGAAACCGACAACCGCACAGAGCCGAGGACTGTGAAGTTCGCCGACGATCCGGCCCGGACCGCGAGCCTCGAGCATTGGAAATCTCTGCGCGATGAGTGGGTGAAGACCGAAAAGCCCGCTCGTGCGGCAATGAAAATCTTCGAGGCGTTTTACGCGCTTTACGGCCGCATCGATCGCGAAGCGGAACGCGTGGAACTCGTCCTCGGAGACGGCATCCTGAGTTGGAGTCGCACGGAAGGATGCATCTATCATCCGATCCTCCTGCAGCGTCTTCAATTGCAGTTCGATGCATCCGTGCCCGAGTTCACGCTTTCAGAGGCCGACCATCCGGTTGAACTCTACTCTGCCTTGTTCCAATCGATGAATGATGTAGATGGTCGTGCGATTGGGCGATGCCGCGAGGAGTTAGAAGAAGGGGGCTTCCATCCGCTGATCAATGGCTCCACGTCCAGCTTTCTGAAACGCCTTGTTGTGCTGCTCTCCCCGCGAGGAGAGTTTCTTGAAGACCGTGCGCCAGACACAGAAGTAAACGATCCCTGCATTGGTCGCGACCCGGTGCTTTTCCTGCGCGCTCGCACTTTGGGATTCGCCGCCGCCATCGAGGGCATCCTCGCGGACCTCCGTACGCGAGAAGATCTGCCTTGGTCGCTGCTGAATATCGTTGGAGAAGAATCGCCGATTTCCGACGCAGCGAATCCATCCGCGAGCGGTTTTGCCCAGGCAGAGGGTGAGGTGTTGTTGAGCAAGCCCGCGAATCCCGAGCAGATCCGAATTGCCCAGCAGCTCGAGGAGCATGGAGGCGTTTTGGTGCAAGGCCCTCCGGGCACGGGAAAAACGCACACCATCGGAAATCTGGTCGGGCACTTGCTGGCCCAGGGCAAGAGTGTGCTGGTCACCAGCCACACCACGAAGGCGCTGCGCATGGTGCGCCAACACATCGTTTCCGAATTGCGTCCCTTGTGCGTCAGCTTGCTCGAAAGCGACTTGGACAGCCGCAAGCAGCTTGAAAGCGCCGTGGGGTCGATCGCGGAAAGGTTATCGCGCGCCGACGCAGCTTCGCTAGAACTAGAGGCGAAGAAACTGGAGTCGGAGCGGTTGGACCTTCTAAAGAAGCTTGACGAAATCCGAAACCAGCTAACGGAAGCCCGCGGCGACGAGTATCGAGAGATTGCGATTGCTGGAAAGTCCTGGGCGCCGGCCGATGCGGCTCGCCAGGTCGTGCAGGAAAGGGAAGCCTACGGCTGGATTCCCGGTCCCGTTGGAGCAGTGGCTCCTCTGCCTCTTTCTCCGGGTGAGCTGGCCGATCTCTATCGCACAACTGTTTCAATCACCCGCGAGGACGAGCAGGAACTTTCCGGTCATCTTCCAGAACTTCACGATCTTCCGACAGCGGAAGACTTTGAAGACAGTGTGAGCGAGCGCAATCGACTTGGCATGGAAGACCTCGATTTGCGCTCCGACCTGTGGGAGTTCAGTGCTGCGCAGAACTCTCCCGAAGAAATAGAAGGACTCGCTGCCGATCTCGCCCAGGCGGTCGAACCGCTTTCCGGCAAAGACCAGTGGAAACTTGCCGCAGTTTATGCCGGCAAGTACGGCGATGTGCACAGGCAGCCGTGGGAACAGCTTGTCAGCTTCGTGCGGCTAGTTCATCGCGAGGCCGCAAACGCTCAGGAATCATTCGTCAAGTACGGCCCGGAGGCTTCCGAAAGTTCTGCAGTTAAAGAGAACGAACGCGTTGCCGGCGAAATCCTCGTACACCTTGAGGACGGCGGCAAGCTCGGCTCCTTGACCTTGTTCACGCACAAGGCGTGGAGCCAATTCCTGGAGCAAACGAAAGTGAACCACGCGCGTCCGCAATTTCCCGAGCACTTTGACGCGCTGCGCCAGTTCTTCCGGCTCAAGGGCCTTCGCCAGGATCTCGGTGCGCGATGGGATCGCCAGGTGGCGACGCTTGGGACTCCTCATTCGCATGAAATGGGCGAAGAAGTCGAGAGGACGCTGGTGCAGTATTGCGACTCCATAGAAGACTGCCTGAGCTGGCAGGAGCGCACCTGGGTTCCATTGCAACGGCGGCTTGCGGACGTCGGTTTTCGTTGGGATAAATTTCTCGTGGAACAACCTGCGGTCGTTGGTTCCAATGGCGAGCTGGCGCGGATCCACATCGCCGTGAAGGATGCGCTGTTGCCGATCTTGGATTCCCGCTTCAAGAAACTGAAGCTGCTGCAACTGGAAGAAGAATTCCGCGACCTTAAGAACCGGCTCAAACTTGCCGCTCGCGTCGCGAAAGCATCGAAAGTGATCGGCCAGCTCCTGGCAGCTGTGGGCGACGAAAATTCCAATCGCTACCGCGAAGCGTACGATCGCCTGCTGGAATTAAAGAGCAAACAAGCGGACCTCGACCTGCGCCGAGCTTTGCTAGCAAGGCTCGAGACCGCGGCTCCCGCTTGGGC
This sequence comes from Acidobacteriota bacterium, assembly GCA_046724685.1. GTDB lineage: Bacteria > Acidobacteriota > Terriglobia > Acidiferrales > UBA7541 > Acidiferrum. The sequence continues at coordinate 5,252 of JBKOXA010000029.1, forward strand.
TGGCGCGATTCGCAACCGCAGTGGTGTGCATGGCCGCGGCGAGCCGCCACGCGACGCCGCTTCTGCATGGACCTGGAGCCAACTCAACGACGAACTCGACCGCCGAACCAGCGTCTCGCTCGAAGCCCTGCAAGCCAAGAGCGAAAAACTCCGCGAGCAACTGCGCCGCGCGACGGTCGAACTCATCGATAAGCGCTCCTGGTCCTCGCAGGCGCGCCGCACGTCTTCTCGCCAGCGCCAGGCACTTGTCGGCTGGCTCGACACGATCCGCCGTATCGGCAAAGGTCACGGCATCCGCGTTTCTATTTTGCGCGCCGAAGCAGCTAGAAAAATGAACGAGTGCCGCGGGGCTGTTCCTGTGTGGGTCATGCCGCTTTCGCGCGTAGTTGAAAACTTCGATCCGCGGACCACTCGCTTCGATGTAGTGATCATCGACGAAGCCAGTCAGAGCGATGTGATGGCACTGGTCGCCCTGTACCTGGGCAAGACGGTGCTCGTTGTGGGCGACCACGAGCAAGTGAGCCCGTCGGCTGTCGGGCAGGACTTGAGCGTGATTCAGAACCTCATCTTCCAGTACCTCCGAGGAATCCCCAACTCCGATCTGTACGACGGGCAGATCTCAATCTACGATCTGGCACGCCAATCGTTCGGCGGCACGACTTGTCTCGTCGAACACTTCCGGTGCGTTCCCGAGATTATCCAATTCAGCAACATGGTTTCCTACGACGGCCGCATCAAGCCCTTGCGCGACGCGAGCCGAGTCCATTTGCGGCCGTACACCGTCGCACATCGGATTACCGGTTCGGTCCGCGACGGCAAGATTAATCGCCAGGAGGCACTGACCATCGCTTCGCTTCTTGCGGCCGCGATGGAGCAACCCGAATATAAGAAAAATGACGCTGGCCAGCCGCTAAGCTTCGGAGTGGTTTCGCTGATTGGCGATGAGCAAGCCATCGAAATCGACAATCTCGTCCGTGCGCACATCTCGCCCGACCGTTACGAACTCCATCGCGTACTCTGCGGGAATGCCGCTCAATTCCAAGGAGACGAGCGCGACGTGGTGTTTATCTCCGTGGTAGATACCAGCGAGCGCGGTTCTCTCTCACTGCGAGATCAGGAACTCTTCAAACAGCGTTTTAATGTCGCTGCTAGTCGCGCCCGCGACCAGATGTGGATCGTTCATTCGCTCAGTCCGCAGAACGATTTGAAAACGGACGACCTTCGCCGACAATTGATCGAGCATGCGGAGGACCCGGCGCGGCTCATGCGGGCTTTGGAAGAACGGGAAAAACGGTCGCAGTCGGGTTTCGAGCGCGAAGTAATGAAACGCCTCGTGGCGGAGGGCTATCGCGTGACGCCGCATTGGAGGATTGGAACGTTCCGAATTGATTTGGTCGTCGAAGGCGAAGGTAAGCGTCTGGCGATCGAGTGCGACGGGGACCGCTACTACCCGCTCGAAAAGCTTCCCGAAGATATGGACCGACAGTCCGTGCTTGAACGGATGGGTTGGATCTTCACCCGCATCCGCAGCTCGGAGTTTTTCCGCAGCCCTGCTCGCGCTATGAGGCCAGTTTTCGAAAAACTGCAGATGCTGGAGATCCCCCCGGGGAGTAACTCGGCAGAGTCTGAGCCTGCGGCGTCAGTTTCCCATGAGGTGATGGACCGCGTCATCCGTCGCGCCGAAGAGCTTCGCAAGAGTTGGTCGAAGACCAATGTGACAAGCGCTCGTTCATCTTCGCGGATCTCGGTGCCTACTACAACCTAACCAACGCTTTCGAGGTTGTCCGAAATGCGAACCTCTCTTCGTTGTCAGGTATAAGACGAGAAGCTTTAGCCCCGTCGTCCTCGAGGACGCCAAAGCCGTGTAAAGGCCAGGTGTCGGACGTCTACTTGTAAGATCAGTACGGCACACTGCATAAGCGCGTCTCGGTGCGTTGCTTGACAAGCCGCTTTGCCGAAAGTAGTCGGCAACACGCCAGCGATTGAGGGCTGGCCGTGCTATCAGTTGATCTCTGCAACCAAACCGATCACAGCTTCGCTACACGCGCCGCTGGCACCGAGTTATGCGAGTCTAAGACGATCAGCCACGGTGATGTTCTCGTGCAAGGCTGTCTGAAAGACACACTATTCACGGAGCACGCGTGTCGCGGCATTGCGCACGAGGTCACCGGTAAGGACCCCGGGGCGAAGCTAAATCATTCCTTCTAGCCGCACATAGCTTGCTTCCATTCCGTGTTCCATGCCTGTCGCAAGCATGGCCGCCCGTGTTTGAGCATCGGGCAGCGTCATTCGCATGGTCATCAACGTACCCGTGCCTTCAGCATCGAATCTCGTTTCAACATGGTTGTCCGGCGTAGGATCCGGTAGGTGCATCCGCTCGACATGAACCATCCTGCTGTAGGGCTCAAGTTCCAGATATTCACCGGTAAGATGGAATCCACCGCCTTTGCCATTGGTCCACTCGTAACGGATCTTGCCGCCTGGTCTGGCCTCATTGATGCAGATGGTCATCGTCCAACCGTCTGGACCGAGCAACCATTGCTGGATTAATTTCGGATCCGTGTGCGCGCGATACACCGCCTCAGGAGGCGCAGAGAACCGCCTTGTCACCACCACGTGTGTATCCCCTTCCGTCTTCAGCGTCATCTTGCTCATCGCATTTCCCCTTTCCTACCTTGTTGCATAGTGGCCAGAACTTTATCCAGTCGGTCATAGTTCTTCTCGAGGGCCTTTCGCAGCAATGAAAGCCATTGGTCCATCGCTTGAATACCGGCTTTGGCGAGACGACGGGGGCGCTTCGTGCCCTCGACCCGACGAACAATGAGCCCCGCATCTTCGAGCACCTTGAGGTGTTGGGAGATTGCTGGCTGCGTCATCTCGAACGGCTCCGCCAATTCCATCACTGTGGCCTCTCCTTGGGCGAGCCGAGCAAGAATCGCGCGACGCGTCGGATCGGCCAAAGCAGAGAAGGCAGCATCGAGGTTCAGAGCCGCTGTCATATAAGTAATAGCTTATATAAGTTCGTGCTTATTGTAAAGGGAAAAAAGATGTGCGTAACTTCGCGGCCCGCACCTGGAAGATCCGGCCCCTGCCATTCAAATCGGAGCGCATCGAGACCCGCTATCGGGCTCGCCGGCTCTTCCTACGGCGCTGCCATTGCGCTGTACACAGTGCTGGAGCGGCCAGAGACTTACCGCTGGTTGCTGCTTGAGAGCCCATCGTTGTATATCGGCAACGATGAGTTGCTTCGCCGGGCTGGTGCATTCCGGCACTGGCCGCAGCGCATCTATGTCGGCGCGGGAACCAGTGAAGGGGAAGGTGATGCCAAACGCGAAATGGTTGCGGATGTCGAACGCCTCGTGAAAGCGCTGCCGGCCGAAACTAAATCCTGTCTCATGGTCGTCGAAGGTGCGGAGCACAACGAGGACGCCTGGCGCGCACGGCTCCCCGCCGCGTTAAACTTCTTATTGGGAGATGGCGCGTGCGCGAAGCCGCATGCAAACAGCAACCTGAATCCGCGATAAAACATCTGGATCTCTTTTTGGTTTGTGGTATCCCTCGTTGCGGACCGGGTTCAATGCTCCGTCGCTGCCAGGAAAATCTGACTAACCCCAATTGATCAGAACTTGCTGATTTCCCTCGATTAAGTTGATACCGAATCCGAATATCCTGCTGACTTGACGCATGTGAGTTACAGATATAACCTATTTCAGAAATGACTGTACGAAAAAGGCGCGGGGCCGGGTGGCTGCTACTTACATTCACCCTGCCGACGAAGCGGGCCAGCCAGAGAGTGGAAATGTGGCGAAAGCTCCAGCGATATGGAACGGTGCCGCTTGGAAATTCCGGCTATCTACTGCCGAGCGGTGCCGGTAATGAAGAGCGGTTTCAGTGGCTTGCGACAGCAATCCGGAAATATGGGGGCGTGGTTCGCGTGGAGTCCATCGACAATCTTTCGACGCCGCAGCTGAAAGGCCAGTTCTCCGAGGCTCGCAACCGCGAGTATCAGGAGTTGATCCGGCAGATCCAGGCCATCTCGGGGACCTCCCCAGGAGGAGGAAACGCAACGCCCTTGAGTCGGTTGCGGAATCGTTTTCAGGAAATTGTGGATGTCGATGTTTTCGACAGTTCATTGCAGGAACGCGTTCGCGCGCTGCTCGAACAGGCCAATTCGTTGCGTACGGCGAAGACCGGGAGGAAGACGGAAAACCCGTGGCGCGCATGATCGTCTACGAAGCAGTGACACGCTGACCGATTTCCGGAGTCAGGAAAACGAATGAACGACGCGTGAGGTAACCGAAAGTTCGTACGGAACAGAACGCGATTCGAAAAATGTCAACCAGCAGCCTCATGCCGGCCGTGCTGCGGGCTCTGCCGAGTGACGCCTGGCTGCTCTTTCTCACTCGCTTTACACGTCTGTTTGCCTACGGCTCCCTCTCGGTCATTTTGGTGTTCTACCTGATTGGCCTCGGGCTCACCGAATCCCAAAGCGGTCTGGTTCTCACGCTGACTCTGGCCGGCGATGTCGTCGTCTCACTGTATTTGACGACGCGAGCCGACCGGATCGGCCGGCGCCGGATGCTGATCGCCGGAGCCGTCCTGATGGCGGCGGCAGGGCTGGCGTTCGCGTTCACGAGCAACCTGCTGTTCTTGATCGTTGCGGGCACGATCGGCGTCATCAGTCCGAGCGGACATGAAGTTGGGCCCTTTCTCTCGATCGAACAAGCGGCGCTTTCTCATCTCGTCCCTTCGGCTTCCCGCACCGAGGTATTCGCTTGGTACACACTGACCGGCTCGCTGGCGACGGCGCTGGGCGCGCTCTTCGGGGGTGTGGTGAGCCAACAGTTGCAACACGCATCCATGACCCCGGTGGCGAGCTACAGGGCCGTAGTCCTTTTATATGCGACGCTCGGCATTGGCCTCGCCTGCCTTTTCACCCGGCTGTCAACGCTCGTGGAAGTCAACGACGTGCCGGAGCAAACTACCCCCTCTCTGACGTTAGGCAACGTCCTCGGGTTGAGCCGCTCGCGGAAGATTGTGCTGCGACTTTCTGGCCTCTTCGCCCTCGACTCGTTCGCCGGCGGGTTCGTGGTGCAGAGCTTCGCGGCGTACTGGTTCTATCTGCGATTCGGAACAGAGCCTGGTACGCTTGGCACAATTTTCTTCTGGGCCAACGTCTTCGCCGGCGTTTCCGCATTGCTAGCCTCCCGGCTTGCGACGCGTATTGGGCTGATCCGGACGATGGTTGTAACGCACCTGCCATCGAACCTTCTTCTGATTCTTGTGCCGCTGATGCCCAATCTTTCCTTGGCGGTTCTGGTTCTTCTGGTTCGTTTCAGCATCAGCCAAATGGATGTCCCGACGAGACAGTCGTATACGATGGCTGTCGTTCATCCTGAGGAGCGCTCAGCCGCGGGTGGATTCACGGGAGTAGCGCGCACCACGGGAGCGGCGATTAGTCCTTTGCTGGCCGGATTTCTTTTTGCCAAGCCTTCTCTCATCAACATTCCTTTCTTTATCGCCGGAGCCCTCAAAGTCGTCTATGACTTGCTGCTTTACGTTTCGTTTCGAAAACTTCGTCCTCCCGAGGAGCGGTAGGAACGCATGCGAAAGGCGAGGAAAGCACGGTCAGACAACGTTGGAAATACACGCCACTCGTGCCGACCGTTCTGCTTCGAACAGGCGCGGGCCGCGCCGCGGGCCACGATGAACCGAGCGCGCAAGCAGTCGTTGGCCCTCCTGTTTCGATTGTGCTGGACGGCCGACGGGACGAACCGGCGTGGCGCAACGCGCCAACCTTGAAGCCTGGAATCCCCATTCCTGAAGCTGAGCTGCAGCAGGGCAAAGGCATCGAATTTGCGCCATACGGGATCGGTAAAACGGCCGAGGCGAAACCGAGTTGCGTGACCGCGAAGAGGGGTAGGCCGTGGCTTGCGGGCCCAAACTGCCGCGTTCCTCCAGCTAAATTCGCTCCGGCAAGCAAGAACTCTCATTTGCCGAACGACCCCCGCCCCGGTTCCTGCGTCAAATAAGAGCGGGCGGGTTCCCGGGTCGGGAGTCACTCTAAAGCCGTATCTTTTTGCAAAAATTGTTTCTAAAAT
>JBKOXA010000023.1:0-46313 GCA_046724685.1 Acidobacteriota bacterium
GCTCGGGGATGTCGTCAAATATGAACTCGATTCGTCCGGCCGAAAGGTTGTCCTGAAGGTAGAGTCGCGAACGAGCCGCAAGGCGGAAACTGAACTTCTCGAACGGGGAATTCTATATGACGAGACCCTCCGTCCCTGGGAGGGCATGCCGCCGTTGTTAACAAGTCTGTTTCAGGGGAAGAAAAGCAGCGAGATCTGGGTTCACGAACTAGAAGCAAATGTAGAACGGAGAGCTACCGCCGAGGAGAGGAAAGCTTTTGAACCTGACCCCAAGGAATTTCAGAAGAAATTCGACAACGATTCTGGCAAAGCTACGGAGAAGTGCGACATCCAGAGCGTTACGGTAGCGCCCGGGAACCAGCACGCCGCGATTTTCTGCTCCTTCAACGAAAACGATCCGTCCCGAATCATACGCCGGAGCGCATTTCTTGCCGCGATTGACGGTAAGAGCCGAATCGAACTTGCTCCCGAATCCACTCGCATCGCTGACTCTTGGTGGAGCGGCGACGGGCGTTTTTTCTACTTCGTTTCCTCAGAGGGAGATGGCCGGCCGGGGAAAATGAGAGTGGTTGACGTTGCCTCTGGCAGCGTGCGGGAATTTTATCGACCGGCGGAGATACTGCGTGATTTTTCGATGGATGCGTCGGGCCGGTGGATTGCCTGCACTCGGGAAACAAACTCTTCGCCGCCACGCGTGGCCCTCATCGATCAAAACGATGGCACGCTCCGAACCCTGGTCGATCTCAACCCGGAGTTTCAGCACATCAGACTCAGCCCGGCAGAGCGCATTTCGGGAGTGAACCGTTACGGTGAAGAATGGTTCGGCCATCTCGTGAAGCCCGAAGGATATGAAGCGGGGAAGCGCTATCCGTTCATTGTCACGCTGTACCGGAGCGGTGATTACTTTCTTCTGGGCGCTACGGGAAATGAATACCCGATTCAAGCGTTCGCGGCTCGTGGGTTCGTCGTCCTTAGCTTCGACATTGGGCGCCATCGTCTTCGCAAGTCCGGCAACTTCGAAGATTATCTGATCGATTGGGCATCTCCGACGGCGAGCCTGGAAATGGCTGTTCAATCTCTGATTGATGCGGGAATTGTCGATCCTGAGAAAGTCGGACTAGCCGGACTGAGTCACGGGGCAGAGGTCGTCGAATACACGATCAGCCATTCCCGCTTGTTTCGGGCTGCGATCGAAAGCGGCCCTGCCGCTCGCGATCCCTATTTCTACTATATGGGCGGCGGAAAATGGCATGAGCTCTTTCGAAAATGGGGATTGGGCGGATGGCCGGAGGGAGAATCGAAAAAGAATTGGGAAAAGCTGGCCGCCTCGCTGAATGCGCAACGAATCGACACGCCTCTTTTGATGAATCCGGCCGATTCGGAATTCGTCGCTTGCCTGTCGCTGTACACATCGCTCGAACAGCTGCAAAAACCCGCCGAACTGTACATCTACGCGAACGAACTTCATATCAAGAATCAACCCAAGCATCGCTATGAGATCTACGAACGCAACATTGACTGGTTCCGGTTCTGGCTGAAGGACGAAGAAGACCCAGATCCCTCGAAAGCCGAGCAATACCTTCGCTGGCGCGAAATGAAGAAGAATCGAAAAGCCGCGGAAGCCGAGGCGTCGAAAACGCAACGCGGCATGGCGCGGATCTGTGACGGCGAACGGAAGGTCGAGCCGTGCCGAGGAGGTTAGCCTGGACCAGATTCGATGAGTCAACCGAGTCAAGTACAACTCGTAGGCGTTGGATTTCCACAGCCTGGTTGGGTTGTAAACAGATAATTACGTGAAATACGATAAATAGCCGATTACAAAATTTTACGCTTCTCAATATTTTCGTTTTCAAAGTTTTTGCGCCGCTTATCGCGGTGCGCCGTGCGCAGCGTTCTTTCGTGCCCCACGTTGCTCGATATGCTATACTTGTATAGCGAGGTAGATATGCTGGCCATTCGACTTCCGCAGTCCATCGAAAAACGCCTGGAAAAGCTGGCCCGACGCACCGGGCGGACCAAAACCTACTACGTCCGGGAAGCCATCCTCGAACACCTGGAGGAAATCGAGGATCTGTATCTGGCCGAAAGCGCGCTGGAACGCATCCGTAGCGGCAAAGAGCGTGCCATCCCCTTGAAGGACGTCATGAAGCGGCATGGCTTACAACGTTGAGTTGTCTGAGTCAGCGGACCGGGAACTGAGTAAACTCGACGCGCAGCAGGCCAAGCTCATCCTGAAGTTCCTGCATCAACGGGTCGCCAAACTGGATGATCCGCGAAGCATCGGAGAAGCGCTGCACGGCTCTCGGCTTGGAGAGTTCTGGAAATACCGCGTGGGTGATTACCGGCTCATCAGCAAGATCGAAGACGACCGCCTGGTCGTGCTAGTGCTCCGCATCGGCCACCGCAAGGAAATCTATCGCTAGGAACTTCACTGCAAGCACATCGCTCAGCGAATCTGCTACGCAGGTCCATCCGCACGTAAAATCTAGGTAATGCTGACAGCGGCTAAAGAAGGGACGTTCTCCACGTCGAGCGATCCGTGTGCGCTTTTTCCTTCAGCTGCTTCAGCGAGTACGGCCTTACGCCAGGCGCCCACTCTCCTCTCGACACCAGCCCTAACCTACAGTCCCGCAAGGGGTTAGGTTTTATTTCATTTTGTTACAACTTTTTACAATCGTTTGCTCCGGCTTGACACACCCTGTTTTGCGGGTCTTTATATTCCATAATCGCAGCTAGAGTCCCGGCGGAGTGACGGGTTTGACGATGCCAAACATTTTCAAAAAGCGGCGCTTAACGGACCGTACGCGCATGCTCCTCACTCTCGAGCTCGCGATCATCCTCCCTGCGGCCTCACTGATGGCCTTCAGCATCTGGAACCTTCGTCACATTCAGCGCGACAAAGCCATCGAAGCCGCGATCGGGCGCGACTTCTCCTACGTGCTGAAGATCGCCGAGAAAAAGACGTGGTTGAAGGCAAGCGAGGTCGTTGCTCCGGCCCGCAAGCAATTTCCCTGTCCGGACGACAAATCCAAAATCAAACCTCAGCTTGAAAGCATGCTCGCGGCTCATCCTGAATTTCTTTACGCAATCTTGTACGACAAGGACAACGACCTTTTGGTTTGGCGCTCTCAACCGAGCCGCGACTCGGACGAGGCATTCCACAAGCGCATGGCGGACACAGTTTCGATGACCACGAAGTGGCTTCCTTTTGAAGCTCCCGACATGGTCCACAAACTCCGCATGGCAGCCAAGAAAGAGGAAATGCCGTTCGGCTTCTACGGCGGTTTGGTGGATCGAAACGACGACCACTATTACTGGAGCATCGCGTATTTCATACCTCCGGATGTGCCCGAAGACCGCGTCACCGTGGGGGTAGTTGGATTCGATCCGGACTACCTGCACGATACTTTTTTTCCGGCGGTCATTACAGACGTATTGAGGAGCAACAGCAGCGTATTGAGATCGGACGCCAATCCTCCCGCAATGATGGTTCATCCGCTCAAGAGTTACACCCCCTGGGTTGCTTCCTCGAATTGGGATGACGGGAAGCCCGAAACGGAGCGCACGCTTGGCGACATTGGCCTGGTCCTGGGCATCAAATACCCTGGCACGACGATTGAGGAGATCGGCGCGAAATTTCTCAGGTACAACTACATTATCCTTGCAGCGCTCTCGCTGGTCATGGCCGGAGGAGTATTCCTCACCTACCGCAATATTTCCCGCGAAATGAAGCTGGCCAGACTGAAGTCAGACTTTGTCGCCAACGTTTCCCACGAGCTGCGCACTCCGCTTGCTCTCATTCGGCTTTATGCTGAAACCCTGGAGCTCGGCCGTCTCACCGCCCAGGAAAAGTACCAGGAATACTTTCGCATTATTCGCGAAGAGAGTGAGCGCCTTACCGCTCTTATCAACAACATCCTCGATTTCTCCCGCATCGAGGCTGGCCGCAAGGAATACGATTTCAAAGAGACCAACCTGGCGGAGCTGGTTCGCACGACCCTAGATTCCTATCGTTTTCAGATCGAGCAGAACGGCTTTGCGTTTGAGGAGAATATTTCCGGCGATCTGCCGCCGCTTAGCGTGGACCGCGAAGCCATCGCCCGCTCGTTGCTCAATCTGGTGAACAACGCGCTGAAGTATTCAAAAGACCGGAAATATATCGGCGTCAGCCTGTATCGCTCGAACGGCAGCGTCAAGCTAGAGGTGCAGGATCGCGGAATTGGAATCGCACAAGCCGAACAGGACAAAATCTTCGAGAAGTTTTACCGCTGTGGCGATCCCCTGGTGCACAACACCAAGGGTTCCGGGCTCGGGCTGTCGCTGGTGCGTCACATTGCGCTCGCGCACGGAGGCCAAGTCTCGGTAGAGAGCGTCCCGGACAAGGGCAGCAAGTTCACCATCGCCCTGCCCATCGATTCGGCCGCGCGGGGAAGAGCCGTGCCCTCATGAGCGGATCATCCAACAGCGCGATTTCTCGTCCCCGATCTTCCCAGAAGGAGAGTTCATGGGCATAACGAAAATTCTGGTTGTCGAGGACGAACCCAACATGGTTGCCGGGTTGCGTGACAATTTCGAGTACGAAGGCTTCCAGGTTTCGACGGCGCTCAATGGCGTCGAGGGTCTCGAACGCGCCCTGCAGGATTCTCCGGACCTGGTAATTCTGGACGTCATGATGCCAGGGATGAGCGGGCTCGACGTATGCAAGCAACTTAAGGCCAAGCGCCCTTCGATTCCAATCATCATGCTCACCGCCCGCGGTCAGGAAGTGGATAAAGTCGTGGGGCTCGAGCTCGGCGCCGACGACTACGTCACCAAGCCTTTTTCCATCCGCGAACTGCTCGCTCGCGTCAAAGCTGTCTTGCGGCGGACTCAAACTCTGCCGAAAGAGATGGATCGTTATTCCTTCGGCGACGTCGAGGTCAATCTCCGGAGCTATCAGGTTTTTCGCGGTGGCAAGGCGGTGGAGTTTTCCGGAAAAGAATTTGAGCTTCTCAAGCATTTTCTGTGTCATTCCGGGCAGACGCTGAGCCGCGACCGTTTGTTGGACGAGGTCTGGGGCTACGAGAATTATCCGACGACCCGCACGGTCGACACTCATATCGTGCGCATTCGCCAAAAGCTCGAGCCGGTCCCGGAGGAGCCTCGCTATTTCCTGACGGTGCATGGCATTGGTTACAAATTCGTCGGCTGATTTTGAATCGGCAAAGGAAGTTGGATATGTACATGTGGCAGAGGACAAGCTCAGAGGACCCGGCGCCATGCGCTCCGTATATTGCTGAACCGGCCGAGCCGGAGGTGGATTCCTCCGCGGACGGACATTCGACAGACGTCCGTGCGCTCGAAGAAGAGCTGGCCGTATTGCGCCGCGAGCAATCGAAGCTCTACAGGAGCCTTTTTGAAGCGGCGCAGATTCAGCGCAGGCTTTGCGCTCCTCGTCAATTCAGCTCCGGCGAATTCGACATTGCCGGTGAGATATTTCCGGTGCGCCATCTTTCCGGCGACTTCTTCAAGGTGGTGGAACTTGGCTCTGCGCTGGGCGTAGTGGTTGGGGACATTGCCGGCAAGGGGCTCTCCGCGGGAATCTGGCTGCCGCACCTGGTTTCGCTGATTCATTCCTGCGTTCAGGCACATTCAGATCCGGCGGAGGCGATCGCGGAAGCCAACCGCGAGCTCTGTGCGGGATACGGTGAGCCGCCCCTGGCCGCGGTCTTCTTCGCAAGGATCGATCTAGAGGACGGCGAGATCGTTTATTGCAACGCAGGATTACCGTCTCCTTTGATTTTAGGACGCAACAACGAGGTCCTGCGTTTGGAGGACGGCGGACCGATGCTCGGCGCCATGTCTGAAGCGACTTTCAGAACAGGGACGGTCAGCTTGGAGCGGGGCGATACGCTGATTGCCTGCTCTGACGGGGTAACGGAGTGCCAAAACGCGCGGGACGAAGAGTTTGCCTTGGCGCGGCTCGCGACAGCGGCCCGGGCTGCTGGCGGAGCAAGCGCCACTCAGACGCTGTTTTCGACGCTGGGAGTCGTGCTTGATTTTGCGGATGGATGTTCGCCGAGCGACGACTTGACGCTCTTGGTCGTTCGACGCCGGGAGACGGTAGCAATACGCGACCCCTTGGGTCCTCAGGGGTCGTCAACGCTCAAGAATGGGAAGATCGAGGGCGCGCCGATGGGCGGCGCTGCCCGACAAAAATTGATTTCCTAGCTGCTGACTTAGGCAGGACGCCCGAGCTCGGCAAGAGCGCGGACTTCGGGACAAAGCTGGGGGTGTGTTCCGGTTCACTCCAAAAGGAGCCGTCATGGCCACGATCGTGAGTACAGTTCTCTTAGAGGAATCGGGAGTTCACGGCGCCAATGTTGGTGCGACTCTTCGTGCGTGCCCGGAGGCGCTCAGCGCGCTCTACAGCTCGCACTATCGCTACGTCCTCGGAGTCTGCCGGCGCTTCTTGTGGCGGCGGGAGGACGCGGAAGACGCGGCCGCCGACGTCTTCTTGAAGTTGCATGCTGCCCTGGACAACGAGGAGCGCCCAATAAGCTCACGGTCGTGGCTTTCAAAAGTGACGGGCCGGCATTGCATCGACAAGCTACGACAGGCGCGGGCCGAGCGCCGTCGTCGCGTGGACGAAGTGGAATTCGATCGACTGCCAGACAGCGGGACCCTTTCGCCCCTTTCCCGGATACTGCGTCGCGAGCAGCAGCGCAAGATACAGGAAGAGGTGCGCCGGTTGCCGCGGGATTATCGGATCCTGCTGGTGCTGCACTTCTACCGGCACATGACCTACACCGAAATCGCGCTCACGATGGGCAAAGGGCTACCCGCGGTAAAGACAGCGATCTTTAGAGCCAAGAGAATGCTTCGCGACAGAATGTTGAACCCCGAGAATAGTCATTAATTCACTAGGACCACCTCCTCGCGGTCTTTTTCCTTCCCGGGCGGGCTCTCTGTTCATTTCTTGGGCGGTTCTGGCCTGCTTGCGTTTTCGGCATGCCCTAGGTGCGCGCACTCTCTATGCTGTTCCGGCGTGATTTGTGTAGGCGTTTCCCCGTCCGGCACGGAATTGCATCGCATCGTATCCTCGAATCCGGGCGCTCCAGAAAACGAAAGTCAGGCTGATCGGTTCGGCGCCAATGTTCTTCAAACTTATCCAGGTATTCGCCGGAATAAACACAAGTCTCCCGGCATGGAGATCGCGCTCCTGATCGCCCAGCCAAACGTGAGCATTTCCGCTGGAGATCAGTACGATTTCGTCCTGGGACAAATGCCTGTGCTTCGGTATGGCCGCGCCTCCGGACAAACACCTCCGTACCCGCCACAGGATGTTGAGAGCCGTTGTTTTCGGGCTGACCTTGAGCATGAATTGGGAAGAAGCGGTGGCACTGCCGTCGGTGTGAATGCGGCGAGTGCGCAGCTCGCCTTCAGTCTCTGAACTTGGGTCTGCGCTCGATCAATTTGCCTGAGAGAACGCGCAGAGCCCCGCCACCAGCAGTGCCGCACCCGTAAAAACACTCCAGATTGCTTTTGATTTCACACCATCACCTCGGCGAGCAGTCTACCCTCATCAGGCAGCGAGCTCCCGAGGCGAGAATTAAGATTGCGCCTGGATCTTCAGCTTGCGGCGATACCAGATCCAAAGCGCAAAGGTTGCCGAACCCATGGCCGCGAGATAGGCGATGGTTAGAACGAATTGTGCGCTTCCTCGGTGCCTTTCATCGATGACTACGTTCCAGGGACCAGCCGAGCCCTTCCCACCCAGAATCCAGTCGCCGAAATTCCACGCCGCATGCAAGCCGATCGGTAGCGCGAGCCCCCTGGTTGCGATCGCCGCCATGCCAAAGAGCAGCGATCCTACGGAAGCCCCGAGCAGGGCCCGCGAGACGGGCCAGCCTCCGGCCATGTGTTCAGCGCCGAAGGCAACGGCCACGATCATTTGCGCGCCCCAAACACCGAAGGACTCCTTCAAACGTAGCAGCGGGTAACCGCGAAAACCCAACTCTTCCCTGCACGATAGCGCGATGTACGTGACGAGGCTCAACGCTGCGGCAGCAAAACCGGTCCCGGGTGCGCGGACCCACCGAACATGCCCAATGGCGGCTGAAATTGACGCATAAAGTGCGACGAGAACCAGACCGGCGAGAAAGCCAAAGGCAAAACGCAGCAGGCTGCCGCGTTTTAGCGCGGCTCCTACCCTCTCGAGAGGAATCCCCTCCCAACGAACAAAGAGCACGGTTAGGGCGAACGCTCCGCAGGCAGCGACAAAACCTAATACCAAGTTTCCTGATGGTCCGGGAATTTTCTTCGTCAGTGGGGCCGTAGCCACCAACACAAATGCATTGCTCAGCAAGAACAGTAAGACGCGCCCAAGCAACCGCCAAGGAAAAAGTTTGACATGTCCCGCGAGCGCATTCATGAGGCTCTTCCCGCTAGATCGCCGCCCTGACTGGTTCTCGAATTCAACCGGTGAGCTACGGTTTAGCTTCCGTGCTAGGTACAGTGATCGGCGTTTTGATGCCCTGAATCTCGGGTGGTGTGCCGGGCATGGCATTAGTGTTTTGTGCGACGACGACCTGCCAAGTGCCGCTCCGTTTTTGAGCAACCATGGCCATCAAACCGAATCGCCGCTGACGAGGTGAGCCGTCAAAATTCTTGTCGCCCTCTATCGTCCAGCTCCAGTGGACCACCGCTATGTCGGGCTGCAAAAAGCGAACCTCGGTTTCGAGGAGGGTGAGATTGGCTTCCTTGAAGCGTCCACTCAACAAGCGAGAATGGTATTTTTCGAAATCGGCTCTGCCATGAAGCCACTGGGCACCGACGTTCACGAAATCAACATCGTCCGACATGATTGTTGCAAGCTGGTGTCCATCGTGCTTCGCCCAGGCGTCGCAGAAAGTCTGCGGCAGCTTGCGAACGGCTTCGGCATCTGTCTGAGCCTGTGCATTTAGCGTCGGACTCGCCAGGAAAAGCAGCAACGCTAGACCCCTAGCCAGATTCCTCATCGTTTCTTCCCCTCGTGAATCGTGGTCATACGAGCGGGCCAAGGACAAAATCGCTTTCAGATGACCAAGATGCACTCTGAGTGTAAGACGAAACCCCTTGGCGGGAACGGGCGGCGGCGAGTTCTTCCTGTGCCGGCCGGCGTAACTATAAGGGATTAAGCGCTCCTCAAAGACCAACCGTCACGCGTAGGAAGGTGGCAGGTATGGATGTGCTGCCGTCAGTGCTCTTGTTCTGTTCTTTCGCCAGTTGCAAAAGTTGCTTGTGGAACTCCTCCGCTTTTCCGCTCTTTTGAGCCGCTTCGAGAGCGTTCATGGTTGGGCCGTAGAATCGCTCCAAAGATTCGACGAAATGCGTGGGGCTCCTGTCAGGCGATAGAAAGTAGTAGGTGTCCTTGACCATGGAAATCTTCTCCTTGGGGACTCCGGCCCCACCAAAACGCTCGATGATGTGAGTATCCACACCCCAGGTCATTGGACTGACGAAGCCTTCCGGAGGCGGAGGCATGAACGATGAGCCTATCTTCAGCAGCTGCGACACGAATGAAGTTGGATCGTTGGGGATCCAGTTGCCCATCACGATGCGACCACCCGGTTTTGTCACCCGGACCATCTCCTTGGCTACGTCCGGGGGATTGGGAGCAAACATGGCGCCGAACATGGATAGAGTCAAATCAAACGAATGATCACCGACCCCTTGCAAGTTCGAGGCATCTCCCTCTTGAAATCTCAGGCGGTTGAGACCTGCCTCTGCGGCTCGTCGATTCCCGGCGTCAACGAGGTTCTTGGCAATATCGATTCCAACGACTTCAGCCCCCGAACGGGCTAGAGGAACCGCCGTAGTGCCATCGCCGCAACCGAGGTCCAAAGCCCGCAGCGGCGTCGTTACCCCGAGAGACTTGACCACTGCTTCTCCAGATTCACGCATGAAGGCGGCAATCTCGCTAAAGTCGCCCTTCTCCCACAACGCTTTGTTTGGATTCACGATCGCTCCCTTATGCCGCGGTACCAGAAACCCGGCCCTCCCGATTTCAACACCCAGGATTGGCAGCATCCTACAACAGCGAAATCGCCACTTGAATCGTATTTCTTTGCCGCGGCGATCGCTAGTTTATGTCCGGTTTGTGGACGAGCGACGGATGTCCTCTGTCCTTCGTGGGCGACGAGGCTTGTTACTAAGGGTTATCGGACCACTGACTCAAGTTCCTGACGTGTCGCAGTCGAGCGAGCGAGTCTCAGATGCTTGCGGCATGATCAAATCGACGATCACCAAATGGAGGATGCAAGGTTCGGACGAGGCCCAACCCAGCTTGTGAATCAGTGCTTGTCGACAACGTTGTCCTGGGAAAGCCAGGCTGCAACGAATTTCAGATGCTGCTCGCGCTCGTCCGATCCGGAAGCCCGGGGCCTAGCGTTTCCCCACCGCTAGGGAGAGGACGCCCCGCTTCAAACCGACTTGCAGCGCCCCACACGGAGCGGTCAGGTGTATATTATCGCTCGGGCCAGCATTGATCTTGATTCAGATGAGCTGAGGCTATGGCATACGCTGCTCCTTATCCTCTCGCAGGAGCTTTGGCTCGACGAGTTGCCGTTATCCCGTGGCACGTCTGGTGTGCTGCCATCGCCGTCACGTCGACGGCTGTCGGCCTCTATTGGGACATTTCCTGGCACACTTCGATCGGCCGGGATACTTTCTGGACTCCCGCGCACCTCTGCATTCATTTTGGAGCAATCCTCGCAGGGCTTTCCAGTACTTATCTGATTCTTACAACCACGTTTGGAAAAAATCGCGCAAAGCAAGCATCCTCGATTCGGATCTGGGGGTTTTACGGGCCCCTTGGAACCTTCGTCGCGCTCTGGGGCGGACTCACCATGCTTACCTCGGCGCCATTCGACGACTGGTGGCACAACGCCTTCGGCCTGGATGTTCAGATCCTGAGTCCGCCCCACGTAGTGCTGGTCCTGGGGATTTTCATCCTAGGGTTGGGAGGCCTTTTTCTGATCATTGCCGAGATGAATCGCGCAAACGCGGAAACCCGCGCAATCCTGAACCGATTTTTTCTCCACGTCGGCTGCATGCTGACGATTCTCCTGTTGATGCTGATCTCGGAATACACGAACTATACCCAGTCTCACAGCGCGATCTACTACCGCGCATTGGCGTTGGCTATGCCGCTGGTCCTGGTAGGCATCGCCCGGGCCTCTGGATCCAAATGGGCGGCGACAAAGGTGGCAGCGATTTACTCTGTGCTCTGGCTGCTGGCACTCTGGCTGGTGCCCCTTGTGCCCGCCGAGCCTAAGCTTGGCCCTGTCTACACGCGAGTCACGCATCTTGTGCCCTTGGAATTCCCGCTCCTGCTCGTCGCTGGAGCCGCCGCACTGGATTTTTTGCTGGATGGCCTGGAGGGGCGCAACAAATGGTTGCAAGCGGCGGCGGGCGGTACGGGTTTCCTGCTCGCCATGATCGCCGTGCAATGGCCCATGGGAAGGTTTCTGATTTCCCCTCTGGCCGAGAATCGCATTTTTGGCACGAACTATTACCCGTACATGCAGCCTCCGAGCGATTATCACTTCAACCATCAATTTAACTTCTACGAGAAATCGCGCGCACAGTTTTGGGTGGGCATGATCATCGCCTTCGCCGCCGCCTTTGTCATGACACGCGTCGGCCTCGCCTGGGGCGACTGGATGCGCCGGGTCAAACGCTAGCGCCATGAACCGTGCTTTCCTCATCTCCTTTGCCGCATGCGTCCTCTTCAGCCCCCGTTCTAGCGCGCATGTGGGCAGCCCCGACGTTTTCTATGAGGGCCACGCCGGGCCCTATCGTCTCTTCGTAACCGTCCGCACGCCCCCAATGATTCCGGGAATCGCCGAGATCGAAGTGCGCGCACTGGACGGAAACGTGACCGACATTCGCATCGTGCCTCTGCGCGCTGTGGGAGAAGGTTCGGAATATGCTCCGCCTTCGGACCGGATGGAAAGGTCGCAAGTCGACCCCCAGTATTTCACTGGCAAACTCTGGCTGATGGCGTCCGGGGCCTGGCAAGTGCGCATGGAAGTGTTCGGGACTCAGGGCAAGGGAGACTCAGCAGTGCCGGTTCCAGCCGCGGCGCGGCGCACCCTGCGCATGCAGAAAAGCACGGGGACATTACTTACAGGGCTAATGCTCCTGCTGGTGGCAAGCATGATCGCCATCCTTGGGGCGGCGGCACGTGAAGGTCAGTTGGAACCGGGTCGAGCAGTCTCCGCGCCGCTGCGGCGCCGCGGACGAATCGCCATGGCCGTGACTGCCGTTGCACTCGTCGTCATTCTTTTCTTGGGGAACATGTGGTGGAACGCGGCCGCCAGCAGACGGGCCGACCTCATGATGTACAAGGCGCCCCCGGTCGAGGCTTCCCTCCAGAACGCGAACAGCCTTGTACTTAAGATGGGTTTTTCCTCCTGGCACGACCGCCGCAAACAGATGCTGCTCGACAAGATCATTCCTGACCACGGTCATCTGATGCATCTCTTTCTGCTCGGTCTACCCGACTTGGATCGCTTCTACCATCTCCATCCGGACCAAGTCGCCTCGGACACGTTCACGAAGCGATTGCCCGCCGTGACCGCAGGAGATTACGTGGTGTTTGCCGACATCGTGCGCGAATCCGGTTTCCCGGACACTATGACCGCGCGAATCACGTTACCCGACGTGCCCGGCAATCCTCCCATCGGGGATGACTCGGCGACGACGGTGGCGTCTCTCTCAAACGGAAAAGGACTCGGACCGGTTTTGACGTTGCGGGATCACAGCCGTTGGGAGTGGATCATTGACAAACAAACGGTTCATTCACGGCAGCCCGCTCTTCTGCGCTTCCGCGTTTTGGACAAAGACGGCAAACCTGCGTCAGACCTCGAACCTTATATGGGTATGGCCGGACATCTGGTCATCGTGAAGCGCGATCTGACTGTCTTTGCGCACGTGCACCCTTCTGGATCCATGCCCATGGCCGCGCTGATGCTCCTGGAGAAACAGATCAACAGCAGCGATTCCGCCATGCCCGGAATGCATGAAACTGCCGGGCCTGCCGAAGTTACTTTTCCGTATGGATTTCCCGAATCGGGAGATTACCGGCTGTTTGTGCAGATCAAACGGAACGGACAAGTGCAGACCGGCGTCTTCGACGCTCACGTCGAACC
Organism: Acidobacteriota bacterium; assembly: GCA_046724685.1. GTDB lineage: Bacteria > Acidobacteriota > Terriglobia > Acidiferrales > UBA7541 > Acidiferrum. The sequence continues at coordinate 13,176 of JBKOXA010000023.1, forward strand.
CTAGAATCGATCTCAATTATGATCAGCGATGATTCGACGTGCTTACAGGGTCCCAACCCGCGATCATGGTCGGATTACGAGGTCGAAGGTTAGTCCTGTTGGTTTAACCACAGGGCGATACCTCAGCCTTCGTCGTCTAGCTTCCGTTATTTATCCCGTTAACGCAGATAACTGCTTGGGACTCGCCCATTTGTTCCGGTTCATCTGCAATATCATTGGTTCAACCACGTTTGACACTGGTTTTTCCCCGGCCTATAGTGGCGCGCACTTTTTCTGGGGAAATCTGATTGCTCGAGCGCTTGTTTCATCTTGAAGAAAACCAGACGACGGTACGCCGCGAGCTCCTTGGCGGGCTAACCACGTTCATGACGATGGCGTACGTGGTCGTCGTCAACCCACGCATCCTGGCGGAAGGCGGCATGCCGTTAGAAGGCGTGCTCTTCGCCACATGCGTTTCTTCGGCGCTCGCGACTCTGGTGATGGGCCTCTGGGCCAACTATCCCATCGCCCTCGCGCCCGGGATGTCTCTGAACGCGTACTTCACGTATTCGATCGTCATTGGCCGCGGCGTGCCGTGGCAAACCGCACTGGGCGTGGTATTTCTCTCCGGGCTGGTGTTTCTCCTCCTAACTCTGACGAACATCCGGGAACACATTGTCAACGATATTCCTGATTGCCTGAAGCATGGAACCGCCGCCGGCATTGGTCTTTTCATCGCGTTCATCGGTCTTCGCAACGCCAAAGCCATTGTCGCGCACCCTGCCACGTTCGTGGGCCTTGGCGCGGTCACCGACCGTGAATTCTTGCTCGCCGCTGCCGGGCTTCTTCTGATTGCCATTCTCATCTCGCGTCGTATCGGCGGTGCGATTCTGATCGGCATCGCGGCGATTGCGCTGGCAGGAATTCCCCTTGGTCTCACCCGCTGGCCAGAGCATCTGTTTTCTCTCCCGCATCCCTCTGAAACGCTGTTCAAGCTCGATCTGCGCGGAGCCATCAGGCTCGGTCTGGGCGAACTGGTTTTTGTGTTTTTCTTCGTGGACCTCTTTGACAACGTCGGAACGCTGATCGGCGTTTGCGAACAAGGCAATTTTCTCCGGGATGGCAAACTCCCGCGCGCCAGCCGCGCGTTGCTCGCGGACGCGTTTGGCACCATGGCCGGTGCGCTCACGGGAACCTCCACGGTTACGAGCTATATCGAAAGTGCCGCCGGCGTGGCGGCGGGTGCGCGAACGGGACTCGGCAATCTGGTGATCGCTGGCCTTTTTCTGGCCGCCATGTTCTGCGCGCCGGTCGTCGCCGCGATCCCCACCTATGCCACGGCTCCGGCACTCATCCTCGTGGGCGCGCTCATGTGCGGCGCCGTTGCCAAGGTTCGCTGGAACGACTTCACCGAGGCGTTCCCCGCTTTCCTGACGCTCGTCGCCACTCCGCTCACCTTCAGCATCGCTGCGGGCTTGAGTCTTGGCTTGCTCTCGTTCACTTTTGTGAAGCTCGGAGCCGGACGACATCGCGAAATCACGCCATTGATCTGGGTCCTCAGCGCTCTGTTTCTTCTGCGTTACGCGTTTCTGGGCAGCGATTAACTCCTGTTCTTCAGCGGTGGGTGTTCGGGGGAGCGCGAATGACCCCGCCTATAGAAAAGGACGCAAACTGGTACTGTCGCTAGGGTCTAGGGTTCCAGAGCGAAGCCGCCCAACGACCCTCGCCCCATTGGCCGCCGAATGTCCTATCCTGGTCGATGATGCGGCGACCGAAGAAACCGGAGGCCCGAATGAAGCTTGATCGAGAGGTGTTGAAGAGTCTCCCGAAGGTTCTATTACACGAGCACCTGGACGGTGCCATGAGACCTCTGACGGTAATTGAGCTGGCACGAGTCGCAGGTTACGGTCAACTTCCAACCGAGGATCCCGAAGAACTAGCCCACTGGTTCCACCAGGGAGCGAACCAGGGAAGCCTGCCGAAGTACCTGGAAGGATTTGCGCACACAATCGCCGTGCTGCAAAGCGAAGAGGCGCTCGAGCAAGCGGCTTATGAACAGGCGGAAGATCTGAGCCGGGACGGTGTCGTCTATTTTGAAACTCGCTTCGCTCCGATCTTTCATACCCGCTTGGGACTGACCCAGCAGCAGGTGGTCGCGGCCGTGCTGAAGGGCTTGGAGCGGGGCCGAAAAGACTTTGGAATTTCTTCGGGGCTGATCCTCTGCGCGATGCGCAATATGGACGTGTCGCTTGAGATGGCCGAGCTAGCCGTCGACTTTCGCGAACGGGGAGTGGTTGGATTCGACCTGGCAGGCGAGGAGGGCGGTTATCCTCCCAAAAAGCACGTGGATGCTTTTCACTACATTCAGCGACAAAATTTCAACATCACCATTCACGCTGGGGAAGGGTTTGGCAAGGAGTCGATCTGGCAAGCCATTCAATATTGCGGGGCGCATCGGATCGGGCACGGGACACGATTAGTCGATGACATTGCCGTTATGGACGGTAAAGCGGTGAAGTTGGGCGACCTCGCGCAATACGTTCTCGACAAAAGAATCCCGCTCGAGATTTGCCTGCTCAGCAACGTTCATACCGGAGCGACGCGCAGCCTGGACGAACATCCCTTCAAAGTTCTTTATCGGGAAAAATTTCGTGTAACACTCAATACCGACAATCGTCTGATGAGCGACACAACGATGACCAAGGAATTTGAAGCGGCGCGAGATGCATTTGGCCTGGCGATTGAGGACTTCGAAAAGATCACCATCAACGCGATGAAGAGCGCGTTCCTGCCTTACAACCAGCGTTGCGACTTCATCTATTCAGTGCTCAAGCCGGGCTACGCCAAGGTCCGCAGCAAGCTGGCTTCGACATAACCCTCCGATTCAGGCGGCCAGGGCGGCGAGTGTTTCGGCGAGCACGACCACTCCCCTTTCGATATCTTCCGGAGAGGCGTATTCGTCGGGCCGGTGGCTGTATCCGCTCCTGCAGGGAATAAACAGCATCGCCATAGGAACGATGTGCGACATAAATAGGGAATCGTGATAGGCGCGGCTCACCATGGGAACCCAGGACAGTTTGCGCTTCGAACAAGCCCCAGATAGCGCTCCAACGACCTCCGGCGCACATTGGGCCGGAGCATCCGCGTTCACCAATTCCTCCTGGATCGACACTTGCCTCTTCGTGGCAATGGCCTGGCGCGCGGCTTCGATCTTACGCATCACGGCATCGCGCCGCACAAGGCTGGTATCCCGAATGTCGAGGCTAAGCTGAACGCGGCTCGGAATGCTATTGATGGCGCCGGGAAACACGTCACACATGCCCACCGTCGCGACCGTATCGACGGCTCCGCTTGTTCGGGCTGCGTTTTCGATTTCGAGCACCAGCTCGGCTGCGGCGCACAAAGCGTCTCTGCGGCCGGGCATCAGAACCCCGCCCGCGTGCCCGCCGGAACCTTCTATCGTAATGCGCAGGCTGGCGGGCGCTGCAATATCCGTAACGATTCCGAGCGGAATCTTTTTCTCCTCGAGTAACGGGCCCTGCTCGATGTGCAATTCCACGAATGCCTTGTAATATCCGGAAGGCAGCTTCACTTCTTCGAGCATGCCGGTAAATCCGGCTCTCCCGCGCAATTCCTCGATCGAATTTCCTTCTTTGTCCACCAGCTTCTTCGCCGCGTCGCTCGACATCGCTCCGGACAGTAATCGGCTGCCGAGACACCCGATCCCAAAGCGCGTGGGTTCTTCCGAGGTAAATACCAGCAATTCGACCGGGTGTTTCGGGCGGAAACCGCTACCCTGCAGCGACCGTATGGCCTCAAGGCCGCCCAACACGCCAACTACGCCGTCGTATTTTCCGGCGTTCGGTATGGCATCGATGTGCGATCCCGTGCCGACCGCTGGGGATTCGCGCTCTGCCCCTGGCCAGCGCGCGAAAATATTTCCGACCGCGTCTTGCCGGACTTCCAATCGGGCGTTCTGGCACCGGGCGATCAGCCATGCGCGCGCCTCGAGGTCCGTCGGGGAAAAAACGATTCGGGTGACGGCCGGAGCCTCGGCGTCGGAGATCGACGCCAGCTCCTCGATCTCCCTCACCAAGCGATCTCGATTCACTTCTAAATTCATCGGGGTCTGTCTGCCAACGGATGCCGGTTCCAATCCTTATAAATGAGATACTTCGCCGGAACCTTGCCGAGCGCGCCGAACCACTGAGGACACCACGGTCCCATCCAGATGAAATCGCCGGCCGTCACCGGATACCATGAATCACCCAGGCGATAGATGCCGCCGCCTTCGAGCATCAGCAGACCATGCTCCATCACATGCATTTCGACCATGCTGAGCGAAGCGCCCGGCTGGTAGATCATCGTATTTACCGCGAAATCAAAACTCATCGTATCCGGGAGCAGGTGTTTCACCTCGAGGCTCGGATCACCCTCCAGTGGCTCGGAGGAGACCGCATCCTCACTTGAAACGAGCAAGCGCGGGGATTCAGCTTCTGCAATCGGCTGATAGGGCTTTTCGATGACCGCAGCCCGGCTGGCCTTAGCCGCCCGGACTCGATGCGCGCTGCCGTCCGGCAGGTAAGCGTAGCCGTGCCGAGCGAGCTGGCTTGGGCGGCCGTCGGCTTCGAGCGTGAGTTCACCCTCCAGCACGTAGAGGAAGCGCTGCGCGCTGGTTCCGCCAAGTTCGCCGCCTGATTCGAACTCGGCAGTGTATTGCGTAAATCGCGCGCCCAGCGCGGGACCCACATGGACAGTCGCGGCGCATCCCTTCATGCCCGGCAACGTGGTTCGAACAAAAGTGTCTGCTGTCAGCAGCATGTAGTTCTGTTTTTGAGCGCTGCGCGTTTCACCGAGTTTATGCACGGCACATCCTTTTTTGAAATTCGGAAGAACCCGCAAGCTGTTCGAGCAAGTGCAGCCCGCATTCGATGGCCTTCGCCACGTCGTCGGTCATGACCGACTCGGCGGGATCGTGGCTGGTTCCTCCCGGAGTCCGCAGGAAGATCATTGCCGCAGATACCTTTTCAGCGAGGATCATCGCATCGTGACCCGCGCCGCTGACCATGCGGTGGGGCTGGCAGCCTGTCTTTCGCATTGCGTTTTCGATTTCGCCGACAAGAAATCCGTCCATCTCGACAGCGCGCTGGCACAGCAGTTCACTCGTTTCGACCGTCAGCCCGCGCCGCTCGGCAATTTCTCGAGCAAGCCTTGTGAGCACGGTTGCCGCGCGCACGCGAATCTCATCCGATCTGTGGCGCAGATCCAGGCTCACGCGAGCTTCTCCCGCGATCACATTCGTCGCTCCTGGTCGCGCTTCAATCTGGCCAACGGTCCCGACCAGGCCCGGATCCATGCGCGCACTGCGTTCCACTTCCAGAATCCACTCTGCCGCCCCCGCAAGGGCATCGCGCCGCAGATGCATCGGAGTGGTGCCGGCATGGTTGGCGCACCCGAGAAATACAAATTCCATGCGGGTCTGCCCCGCGACGGCTTCTACCACACCCAACGGCTGTCCAAGCGAATCGAGAACCGGGCCCTGCTCGATGTGGAATTCCAGGTACGCCAGCGCATCTTCGCCAATCATCGCGCGCGGAATTTCCGCGGGGTCTAGTCCAAAGTTCTTGATAGCCGTTCGAATTGAAATTCCATTCCGATCCTGAAGATTCAGAAATTGTTCATCGAGCCTGCCCACCAGTGCGCGGCTGCCGATGAAGGGCGCAGCAAACCTCACTCCCTCCTCTTCGGAAAATCCGACAAGCTCGATTCCGAAAGGAAGCCGGCGCCCTTCGAGCCCCTCAAGCAGCGCGATCGCAAGAACTACTCCTAGAGCGCCGTCGTATGCTCCCGCCTTGGGAACCGTATCGAGGTGCGAACCGAGCAGCAATCTCGGCGCATGCAATTTTTCCGCAGCATAGAAGGCGCGCAAATTTCCGGCGGCGTCCAGTGTCACCTCCGCTCCTGCCGCTCCGAGCCACCGGGTAAGCTCCCTGTGGCAGTCGTGCATCGGCGGGGAGAGAAACGTCCGGCGAAGGCTGCCGGGGTCTTCTGAAAACGACGCCAGTATCCTGCAACGGGCGACCGCTTCCTGCGCGCGAATTTTCAGAGCACGATTCCTGAACACGAGGCCTAATCCCGCCTTCGGATCCGTGCCTCGATGTAGCCGTGCGGCTCGTCGATTGGCACGAAAACTTCATTTGGATTGTCCTGCCCAAAGCGCGACAGGTCCACCAGCAGATAATGCTTGTTGGGCATGGTCAATTCGATGTCCGCAATTTCCGGAACCTCGGCGAGCGTCTTTTCGCCCATGGCGTAAAGCGTGTGCTGCACGGATTTGCTCCGATGCTCGGCAAACACCTCCAGCATGGTTTCGCGGACCTTCGTGCGCAATGCGCCAAACGGCACCGTGGGCGAGGAATAATTCCATCGTGCCCGGACCGCTGTTCCAAATAGCCGGTCGGTCGATTCTGGCAGGGTGGTCAACGAATCTTTAATGAATCCCGCGAATTCCGAGCCCGAGGTCTTCAGGATCGCCAGGTTTTCGAATCCCGACCGCACCCTGGGCGCCTCATTTCGCTTTAGCAAAACCTCTGCCGTCTCGGATTCTCCGCTCGCTCGGACGAATGTTGTTGGATGCGGTGATCCCTCGGTGCTCAGATGCTCCCAGTTCTTTTCCGAAAGATTGACGCTTGCCGCCGAGACCTGCGGATTCCGATCCAGCAAGAAGGCGATGAGCTCTTTGCCAAACTCCTCCATGCACTCGGCCGAAGAGCTCCGCGCCAGCGAGTACACCGTGTTCTTCATCGTGTCGGTGGGCAGAATCCTGCTGTTGTCTCCATCGACAAAGCAGGACTCGAATTCGCCCTGAAGCAAAATCTCCACCGTCCAGTCGCGAAGTTCGTGGCGGTCTGGATGCCGCTTCAGTTTTACAACGCGAACGCGGGATTTACCGTACCTGTTTTCGCCTAGCGCAATCATCCGATCAGCTTCCCCGGTACGTCGTATAGCCATTTGGATTCAAGAGCAGCGGAATATGAAAATGCGATTCGCCTTCCCGAACTTCAAAACTAATCTCGACAACGGGATAGAAACCCTTGATGTTAGAACGAGCGTGATAGCTCGCCGTGTCAAACCGTAAACGGTAAAGCCCCGCGCGAAGGAATTCGTTGTCCGGCAGCAATTGACCGCAGCGGCCATCTCCGTCGGTCCGCGACGACTGCAGCTCTACCCATTGGCCATCGGCTTCTCGTCTCTCGAGGCGCACCAGCACGTCCTTCGCAGGCTTTCCCTCCGTCGTATCCAATACGTGCGTCGAAATTCGATTCATGGGGCCAGCCATTTTTTCAACCGGAGACGAGCGATTAGCCGCTGCTGCTCGGCAGCTTCGTGGAGTTCCGTAACGTCGTCATTTTCCAGCCGCCGCTTGAGATTTTCGAGGATCTCCGGCGCTGATTTTCCGCTGGCGCAAATGATAAACGTGCGGCGAAACCGCTGTTCGTAAGCGCGGTTGCCTTCGGCCAGTGTCATTCTGATATCGCCATTCTCGCGCTCGACGCTCTGCTGTTCTTCAAGAGACCATGCCGCGGAACGCGCCGAAGTCGGCTCCGGCGCAGCGGTTTCGCCAATCCGCGGATGGCTGCGAAACGCTTCTAACCAATCGGACTTCGTCAGACTCTTCCAGGCCAGGTCGCAGGCCGCCAGCAGACCGCTTTCATCGGCAATCGGCCGTTGAGCCGCCATTTTGTCCGCCCAGGCCCTTGATCCGCAACACGCCCAAATCTCCTCCGCCGCTTCCTTCGAGGGCAAAGCGTTCCATCGCGCCAGAACATCTCTCATTTTGCCGTTCCGCTCGCGCTCAGATGTCCCAGGAATTCCGCAACCAGATTTCCCGCCACCGCCAGGCGATACCGCGACGTCGATCGAATGTCGTCAATCGGCCGAACCTCCGCCACTGCCGTCGTTCTGGCCAGCCGGATAAGGGCAGGATCCATCCGATTTCCCCTCAGCACGCGCTCGGTCTCGCTCAAGCGAAGCGGAACGGGCGCCACGCTTCCCATCGCCAGACGGACATCCGCGACCCTTCCATCCGTGACCCGCCCCAACCCCGCCAAGCACACCTTTGAAATCGCCTGCGCGTTACGAGCTCCCACCTTTCGCGCATGCGCATAATACTCTGAAAACTGCTTTTTCACGCAGATCGCCAGAATCAGTTCATCCGATCGGAGCTCGGTTTTCCGGTACTCGACATGGAAACTCGCGTAGGGCACTCGCCGTTCTCCTTTTTCCGATACCAGAAGAAGTTCGGCCCCGTAGACCAGCAGCGCGGGCAGGGAATCCGCGGCAGGCGATCCATTCACGATATTGCCTCCGATGGTTCCCCGATTCTGGTTGGCAATCCCGCCTGTCCAACCGGCGGCAGTCCCGAGCAGCGCGAATTCCCGCTGAATCACTGCATGTTCGCGTAGATCGGTATAGGTACAGCCGGCCCCGATCCGCACCTCGTCGGCGAGATCTTCGATTCGGCGCAACTCCGGAAGATTCCAGATGCTGACCAGTTTCCGTGCGGGCAGCTTGCCTGCGGCATACTGCACCATGACGTCCGTGCCGCCGGCGATGGGGAGCCACTTTCCGGGATCCCGCGCAAGAAGCGACAACACCGCAGACAAACTGCCCGGCGCGACGAGTTCATATTCGGCTGGCTGCGCTCTCATCTCGAAGCACCGCGGCGTCCGGCTTCGGCGACGGCTTCGACAATCTGCACGTACCCGGTGCACCGGCAAAGATTCCCGGCCAAGCCCTCGCGGATCTCTTCGACCGTGGGCTGCGGTTTCTTGCTCAATAAATGGAAAGCCGCGAGGATCATCCCGGGCGTGCAGATGCCGCATTGTGCTCCGCCGCACTCAAGAAAGGCCTCCCGTAGCGCTTGAGAACAGCCATCGGATGGCATGCCTTCAATCGTAACGATTTTCGCGCCATCCGCCTGCAGCGCGGGGACCAGGCAGCTATTGACCAGGATTCCGTCAATCAGCACAGCGCAGGAGCCGCACTCGCCCTCCCCGCAACCTTCCTTGGTTCCCGTCAATCCGAGTTCATGCCGCAACACATCGAGCAGCCGCTCCATCGCATACACTTCTAAACTCGTCGCCCGGCCGTTGACGAGGAAGGATACCTTGCACTTCGCGCTGCGCTGCGAAGATTCGCTCATCGTTATTTTCTGGCCCCTGGCGACGAGGAGAATGCGCTCTCGGGTGCCTCTGGGTCTCCTAACACCTTAAAAATGTCCTCCGGCATGAGCGGGACCGAATCGAACGGAACGTTCAGCGCGTCCACGACGGCATTGACAATCGCCGGCGCCGGTCCATCCATGGGAAGCTCACCGATTCCTTTCGCGCCGTATGCGCCGTGAGCGTTTCCTGATTCCTCAAAATGTACCCGAATGGATGGCACGTCAGCCGAAGTGGGGATGATGTAGTTGGTCATCTGGCCGTTCTGCATGCGCCCTTTGTCCCAAATCACTTTCTCGTACAAGGCGAAGCCGATGCCCTGCGCTACGCCGCCCGCGATCTGTCCCGTTGCCAGAACTGGATGAAGGACCTTTCCCACCTCTTGAAGCGCCACGAAGTCATCCACCGATACACTGTAGGTGACGGGATCGACCGTCACTTCTGCCACATAAACAGCCCAGGCAAAAGCCGCGTATGCCGATCCGCGATATTTTTCCTCATCCCAGACTACGCCTTCGGGCTGCTCGTACCTCGCAAGGCTTCGAAATCTGCCGTGTTCTTGAACATGCGCCCGGCATGCTCGGCGAAACTCCTCCGGCGAATACGAGTCTCCGATCTTCCCGCTCGCCTTTAGCGTTTGCCGGATTCCGATGGCCGCGGATCGCACCAACTTCCCGACTACCATCACCGTGCGCGAGGCGACCGTGGGACCGCTATTCGGCACTTCCCGCGTATCTGGCTGCGCGATTCCGACGTCTTCATACCGTAGCCCAAGCGCTTCCGCAGCGATCTGGCACAACACAGTCTTGGTTCCCTGCCCAAATTCCGTGCTGGAGACCAGCACGCGCACGCTACCGTCAGCGCATGCTTCCACTTCCACCGCCGATTCGAGGAACCGTTCGCCCGAGCCGGTAAATCCAGCGCCGTGCAAAAACGCCGCGAGGCCCATTCCCTTTTTCCGGCCGCCCTTCCTGTTTTCGTCCGCGAATTTGTCTTTCTTGGCGCGATAGTCGGAAAGTTCCAAGGCCCGGTCCAGCAATTTATCGAGATCGATCTCTTCGCGCACGACTTGATCCGTTGTTGTGGACTGGCCCGTTTTCAGGAAGTTCCTCCGCCGGATTTCGACCGGCGAAACGCCGACGACCTCGGCGATGCGGTCCATCTGGCGCTCCAGCGCGAACAGCGACTGTGGCGCGCCAAATCCGCGAAACGCGCCGTGCGGCGGAGCGTTGGTCGCTACGGCGTTGGCGCGGATGCGAACGCTGGGCCAGTAATACGCGCCGCCGGCGTGAATCGCTCCGCGCGACAGAACCACCGGTGACAAGGTTTTGTACGCTCCGCCATCAAGGGTGAATTCAATCTCTCCACCCAGAATCTTGCCGTCCTTGCTTACGGCAGTGCGATGCCGCGTCCGCGAAGGGTGGCGCTTGGTCGTGGCCGCCATGTCTTCCATCCGGTCATAGATAATTTTCACCGGTTTGCCGGACTTCATCGCCAGCAGCGCTGCGTGCGCGGCGATCATTGACGGATATTCTTCCTTGCCGCCAAAAGCTCCGCCGGTTTCGGTCTGCACCACGCGCACCCGATCCGCCGGAAGGCCGCAAAGCTTCATCAGGGCTTTGTGGACGTAGTACGGGCACTGCAGCGAACCCCAGACCGTGATCCCTTGCTTCTCGTCGAATCGGGCGATCATTCCATTATTTTCGATATAAAGTTGTTCCTGAGCTTCGGTCCTGTATTCACCTTCAACGACATAATCGGCGTTTTGCCACACAGCATCGACATCGCCCTTTTCGATCAGATAACTCTTGAAGGTGTTGTCTGTTCCCCAGATGATTTGGGCGCGGGTTTCACTCTCCTCTATGCTGAAGACTGCCGGGAGGGTTTCGTACTCGACGGTCACGGAATCAACCGCGGCCGGAATGAGGTGTCGGTCAGGATGAGCAAGCAGCAAAAGCGGCTCCTCAGGATGATTGACCGCTCCGTCTGCCAGACACGGCTGGTCGTCGTCGATGAGCGCGATGCAGTTTTTTCCGGGAATGTCGCCGGGCCAGACCACCACAAAGTCTTCCCAATCGATTCCTGAGCCGAAATGGATCTTCTTGATGGTGCCTCGCGCAATCCGGCTCCGAACGGCCGCCCCATACAGCATGTCCGGCAAGTCCATGTCATCGATGTAGCGCGCTTGCCCGGTGAGTTTGTCGCGGCCTTCCAATCGCGGAACGGAAGTGCCGACGATCTGAGTATTCTTCATACGATTTGTAGGCTCGCTGAGGCTTTGGGCAGCAGATTCTCTGATGGGGATAGTGTACGTCAGGAAATCCAAAACCGGGCCACAGAGCTGTGGCCCTCGCGAATGACCCAAAGTTTCTCATGCCCTTGCGCTTTCGCTTGCTAACGCCGAACCTCCTGCCCGATCGCCTCTCCGCGAAACTCGCCTTTTTCAAACACCAGCCTGCCGCGAAGATACGTGGCAGTGACCACCCCGCGCAGTTTTTCTCCGAGATACGGCGATATGGGATGGCGGTAATGCAAGCGATCCTCGCTCACCACAAACTCGCTTTCTGGTTCGAACACTACCAAGTCGGCATCGTACCCTGGCGCGATTCGGCCCTTTCGCGCGTCGCAGCCAGCCAGCTTGGCGGGAGCCTCGGCCATCCAACGCGCAATGTCCTTCAGAGTAAAATGCCGCTTGCTGGCCTCGGTATTCATCACCGGCAGTGCCATCGAAAGGCTCGCAATGCCGCCCCAGGCGTTGCGAAAATCCCCCTCTTCAAAGCGTTTCATCTGAGGTGGACACGGAGAATGATCGGTGGCTACCAGATCGATCGTTCCGTCGCGGAGACCTTCCCATAATTGTTCGCAATTTGCCCTGCTGCGAATCGGCGGCGCGCACTTGAAGATCGTTCCTCCCCTGGGAATGGTTTCAGCGCTCAGATGCAAATAGTGCGGGCAGGTCTCTACACTCACGGCCAAGCCCGCGGAACGCGCAGCACGCAATTCAGGAAGGGCAGCGCCGGCCGAGAGATGCACGATGTGCAGCCGGAACCGGTATTCGCGGCATAGCGATAACAACATGCGAATCGCCGATCGTTCCGCTTCCTCCGGCCGCGATTCGAGATACGTCCGGTAAAGCGACCAGTCCGCGTCGGCCAACCGCTCTGTCGCCGAATCTATCGGCAGAGGAAGCTCCGCGTGCACAAGCAGCGGCAAGCCGGTTCGCGCGATGTGTGGCAGCGCGGTTCGCAACTGCTGCTCTCGGACCAGAGTGAAGCTGTCAATTCCAGGATGAACGAGAAAACACTTGAATCCAGCCACTCCCGCGGCCGCCAGTGGTTCAACGTCCGACTGGTTATCCCCGACCACGCCTCCCCACGCCATCCAATCAACGTGGCATCGGCCTTCGGCCGCCGCTCGCTTCGCTTCGAGCGCCGCCACCTGGGTGGTTGCCGGCAGGCAGTTCAGCGGCATATCGACCAGCAGCGTGTATCCTCCTGCTGCCGCGCTGCGCGTCGCAGTCTGAAATCCTTCCCAATCTGCCCGCCCCGGATCGTTGATGTGGACGTGAGAATCCACGAGCCCGGGCAGGATCGCCGCGTCCCCAAAGTGCCGCGTTTCCGCGTGCGCCGGCGCTTGATGCGCAGCAACCACTCCGCGGATTTGCTCACCTTCTACGAGTACAGCAGCGGGTCGCACCCCCTCCGGCGTGACAACACGGCTCGAAACAAAGGCGCGCAAACTCATGGCAGAATGAGGGTCTTTCGGAAAATTCAGCTTGAATGAAACCCGAGCCTAGCTTCATCTCCGCACTTTTTCAAGCCGCCAAAGTCGATAATTAGCCTCGAAAAAGATCCTGCCGGGCATATACTTGCAACCTGAAAGACTCACATTCGCGGGATGGCAGGAAGGATCGTTCCTCCGAGGAATCGACGCCGGTTACACATGAGCAATCCTTTTATGGCTCGCGCCATTCAGCTCTCCATTGATGGAGCTCGCTCCGGCCTCGGCGGCCCCTTCGGCGCGGTCATCGTAAGAGATGGCAAGATTGTGGCCGAAAGCATGAACCGGGTGACCTCGACGAATGATCCGACGGCCCATGCGGAAGTTTTGGCCATTCGCAAGGCGTGCGGGATTCTCGGCCACTTCGAACTGGAAGACTGCGAGTTGTACACCTCCTGCGAACCGTGTCCCATGTGCTTCGGCGCGATATACTGGGCGCGCCTCGCGCGCATCTATTTTGCGAACACCGCCGAGGACGCCGCCAAAATCGGCTTCGACGACTCCTTCATCTACAGTGAGTTGAAGCTGCCCTTTTCCATCCGTCGCATCCCTACGGTCCAGACGATGCGGGAAGAAGCGCTGGTGGGATTTCGCGTGTGGGCAGACAAGCCCGACAAGACCCCGTACTGATCCGTCATTCCTGGACACGCAGCGATACGTCTCCCGTCAAGACGGGGATTCGTTTCTGCTCGGAATCCTTTGCGTTCACCTGGGTGATGGAAAGTTTTCCTGAACCCGCCCCGATCGCGCGCACGATCACAGATGCCAGGGTACCGCTGCCGTTCACTCCGACCGTATTGGGCTGACGTGTTAAGGAGATTGCCGCCTGTCCGTGCTCCTGGTCGATACGTTCGACGAGGGCAATCGCCTGCGTCCCGGCGGACAGCAGTTCACCATAACGGACTTCCGAGATCCTGAGGACTTTCGGGTCGTATTCAAGCAGGAGAGGAACAGAGAACAAATCCTTCACGTGCTCCGCGATTACGTCGATCGAAGCCTCCTGCCCAACCTTCAAGTTTACGTTTTCAGGATCGAAGCGGATGCGAGCGGGCTCTACCGCTTCCGGAGACTTTGCGGCAGATGAAGAATTCTCGGCAGGGGGGCCGGAGGGCGCCGGGGTGAGGATTTCATCCTGGCGCCGCACCTGAATGTTCGATTCTGTACCGGCGCTAACAGGACGGAGATCCGCTTGCAACAATTGAGCGCGACGGACGATCCGGGGCACGAGCACAATCAACACCTCGTTTTGCTGGTGATCCGTACTCTCGCTCGAGAAGAGATAACGAAGGATTGGAAGACGAGCTAGGCCCGGCAAGCCATTGAGCGTCTTCGTGTCAATGTGTTCGAACAAACCGCCCAGGATGCTCACTTCGCCCTCTTTCAGCCGAATGTCGTGCTCGATTTTGCGCTGGCTGATGATGGGCTGCTGGATGTCGCCGATCGTGGCCGTCCCCGTCACCGAGGAAACTTCGATGGACAGTTTCAGGCTGACGTCGCGGTTTGGATGAATGCGCGGGGTAACGTCGATGTTGACCCCCACGTCGATATACGTGAATTGCGTGTTTACCAGCGGATTGGTGGTCGTACTTGCCGAAAAACTTCCTGTAGCCACGGGAACACGATCGCCCACACGAAGCTTGGCGGGTTGTCCGTCCACCGAGCGCAGCTCCGGATTCTGGATGATGTGCGACGTGCCGTCGGTCAAAAGCGCGTTGGCGGTAGCGCCGGGCAGCGTGACGTAGTAGTTCGTTGCCAGATTGCCAAGCTCGCTTAAAGGTGCCTTGGTGTTGGTCGAGGCAGGGTCGCTTGGCGGGGCGTAGGTGAGCGAGATTGTGCTTCCTGGCTGGACTCCCAGCTGATGCACTTTGTCACGGCGGGCTTGGAGAATCTCCACCTGAACCACCACCTCGGGCTTGGCGTTGTCGAGATCGTGGATAATCTTCTCGGCGAGGGCCAGCTTATCCGGTGTGTCACGAATGACGATGGCGTTCTGCGAGTTCAGTTGCTGGATGCGCTTCATGTCGAGCAGCTGCCGCAACCCGTTCACAATCTCCGTGAGATCTTGCGGGAGCACCGTGTTCGACAAATAGTAGGTTTGCACGACCTGTTCTTCATAGTCGCGGCGCTTCTGAGGCTGGTCCGGAACCACCAGAACAATGTTCTCTGTAACCGGCTTCCAAAAAGACTTGGCTTCAAGAGAAACCACGTTCAGGGCCTGCTCCAGTGTGAGGTCAGTCAATTCGACGGAGATACGCCTCGCGGAGAAGTCCGGATCGAAGATCACGGTCACGCCTGCGAGTTTGCCGAGGGTTTCGTAAACGATCTTCGCGTCGTTCACCATCTTGATGTTAATTGGTGACTTCGAAAGAGGCTTCAACTCAGGGGGACCTTCTGCCAGGTCGTGAAGGCCATGTCGCGAGCCGCCCTGACCGGGAGCGGCTTCGAGTTTGGCAGGGCCGGCCAAGCCAAGGCTCGCTCCCAGGATGAGCAACCAATTCAGGATGGATCGCAAAAGGGCACCAGACATGCCTCGCGCCTAAGGTTCGAGCGCGTCGATTTAGCACTGCTGTTTCCCGTCACCAGCTTGAAACTTCGAAAGATCGGGCCTGGCGGGTTCTTCGGAGGCCCGCTTTGGCCAGGAAAAGGAATCTTCACTTTTGTGCTTGCTTGCTCGAGGTCGTCATGAATACCGGACCGGGACCAGGCAGGAGCAAGGGAGCAGAAACGCCGAGAAATGGAGGATGCGGAAACTGTTCGAGCTTTTGTTTCTGATCCGCGCTTAGCTGGCTATAGATCTTCGACTGAGCTTTGGCGTCGATCGCCAGGATCTCGCCGGAGATGACCGCCATATTTCTTGCGAGCTGATCGATCTCCGCGTCGGGGGCGGTGCTCTTCTGGGCCGAAAGCAGCGCGTCAGAAGCTTGTTTCAACTGCTCGAGGAGAGGTTTGGCGGCTGCGTCCTCCTCGTCGAAGATGGCTTTGGCCAGGGCCTGTTGGCTGGCGTTCAGTGAAAGCATATGGGTGAGGGCGGCAACCCGATCGAGATCTCCCGCGACCCCAAAAGCGACGACAGGCCCGTTGCCTTCGGTTGAATACTGCTGCTGCGCCCGAAGGGCATGGGCCGCTACCACCGTAAGAACTGCAAGTGAAGCAAACCTAGCGATTGACTTCATCACTGACTCCTTTTGTTCTTGATTTGAATCCGCCTTCAGTGAGCTACGACGCGGTGATCGCTCGGAACGTTTTGTCGATTCTGTAAGACTTCCGTAAAAAGCGACCTGACAAGTGCTTAACAACTAGAAGTGCCGACCGACAGCCAGCGGTCCTAGCTTGTGATGGACTCTGATGCGGAAGGCCGAGCGTAGAGGTAACCGATGTTCCGTACACCGCGGATACGTTCCGTGCCGTCCGGCAAAGGCCCCAGTTTGCGTCGCAGATTGCACACGTGAACGTCAATATTTCGATCGAACGGATTATATTCGCGGCCGAGAACCCGCTTTAGCAGATCTTTGCGATGAATGGCACGTCCGCTCGATCGCAGGAAAGTGGAGAGCAAATCGTACTCGGCCGTCGTCAGCTCGATGAGCTCGGCGTTGCGCCGGCATGTACGCGAGCCTCCGTCCAAGGTAAGGTCACCCACGTTCAGATATTCCGGCGCGAACGCAGCGTGAGGCGCCAGCCATGGCGCCCGTCGCCGGGATATCGCGCGGATTCGGGACGCGAGTTCACGAGGATTGTATGGCCTGGCCATACAGTCGTCCGCGCCGCACTCCAGGCCGATGATCTTGTCCACTTCGTTGCTTGGATCGCTTAGTATCACGATGCCTATCGTGGAATGAATTCTCAGTTGTCTGATCACCTCAAGGCCGGTCACTTGCGGTAACGTCAGATCGACGATCACAAAATCGTGGTCGCCAGAAAGCGCAGACTCGAGGCCGGCTTTGCCGTCATAGGCAAACTGTGCCGCCATCCCTTCTCGAGCCAGGTGGCCCTCGAGCATTCGGCATTCGTTGCGGTCGTCATCGATTACCAACACACGCGTCATGGGTTAGGTGTCCTTTGCCGGGCCCTTTCTGAAGTCGCCGAACATGGCCTCGCATCCGAAGGAGAGATCCGCTTTCCCTGAACCAAGACGCGCGCAGCCACCGGAGCCGTTGTCTCTGCTTTGCAAGATCTAGGTAAGAAGTAAACTTACAACCTGCTTACAACTGTTTCCGCAGCCGCAGGCGTGGATTGTGGATTCTGATGGAGGGCAAGCGACTACGGGAACGGGACGAATTTGTAGCCGGATCGATGCGCGGTGAGAATATGACGGGGCGCCTTCGGATTGGGTTCAAGCTTCTGGCGGAGCTGGGCTACGTGAACATCGACCGTACGAGTATTCGGGAGTCCTTGATAACCCCAAACCTGTTTGAGGAGCGCTTCGCGAGAGATGCGCTCATCCGGGTGCGAAACAAAATAACGCAACAGCTCGAATTCTCTCAGGGTCAGTTCGATCGGTACGCCGTCGCGAAGCACCTCTTCTTTCTGAAGATCCACGATTACGCTTCCAAAACAGAATAGCGCGTCGATCAGTTGGGGAGGCAAATGGTTCGCGCGACGAAGCAACGCCTCCATTCGCGCTAATAGTTCCACCACCTCGAAAGGTTTAACCAGATAATCATCGGCGCCCGTCTTCAGTCCTTTGACCCGATCGCTCACATCCCCTCGAGCCGTAAGCATCAACACCGGCAGATTCACACAATGGCGTCGCAACTCTCGACAAACTTCAAATCCATTTCGACCCGGCAGTTTGATATCCAGGAGCAGGAGATCAAAAGGTCCGCGGATGGCCTGCGCTAGCCCCTGCTCGCCGTCTGCACATGCGGTGACCGCATAGCCCTCGATCTCGAGGCGCTCGCGCAGCAGAAGCGAAAGCGTTGGTTCGTCTTCGATGAGAAGAATTCGCCGGTTCATCGGTTATTTCCGAGCTGCTTCGCGCGTGTCCGGATGTGCCGGCAGAAAAACGGAAAACGTGGTTCCGCCGCGCTCGAAACTCTGTACTTCAACCTTCCCCCGGTGGCTCTCGACCGTGCGTTTCACAAGCGCAAGGCCGAGACCGACGCCCGGAACTTGCGAAGCCTCCGCCTGACTGCCTCTGTAAAACGCCTCGAAGATGCGGGGAAAATCAACCCGAGAGATGCCCGGACCTCGATCTTCGACCGAAATTCGCACCCAATCTCCCTTGCCGTTGCTGACCTTGCTCGTCCGGACCGCCACCCACCGCCCCGCTGCGGCATGCTTCGCGGCATTTTGGACCAGATTTTCAAGACACCGGATCATCAAGCGGGCATCCACAGTCACAAGCGGGAGCGCCGGCGCAAACTCCAGCTCCAGCTCGACGCCAGCCTCATCTAAAACACGCTCGCAGTTTGCCAAAGAAGCCTTCACGATCTGTTCCGGAGGAACGGGAGCCGTGCGCGGGACGAGCGCCGTCGATTGTATCCGCGCAAACTCTAACGTCTCCTCGATCATGTTGGACAATTCCGACGCGTGAGCAGTCACAATCTGCCCATACTTTCTCGCTTCGTCCGAATTCCCGACCATACCCTTCTCGAGATTGTCGGCCGCCAGGCGGATGACGGTAAGAGGGGTGCGCAACTCGTGCGAGACGCCCAGCACAAACTCGGTTTGCATTTGTGCCAGCGCGCGCGCGCGTTCGGCGAAAGCAATCAGCGCGAGAATTCCTACGGCCAGAACGAAAACAACGCCGCCGCCCAACAGCAGATTCTTCTGGCGAAAGTTAGCCATCGCTTGGTCGAGGGATCCTGCTCGATATCGCACCAACACTTCCCACAAACCAGCGGGATGGCCGCCTGGCGGCAGGGCGCTGCCGCAAGCTGTCGCCCTGCGCGTCAAGGCCTCGGACCACTCGCCGCCGCTTGTCAGGACATGGACCCGGGCTCCCTCAGTGCTGGTTAAGATCCTGGCCTCGCTGATCGATGATGAGGGCAAGAAGCAATCCATGCGAACTTGAAAAAGCTTGCTGCTGGCGTCGGGATGCCCAAGGTCGGAGATTCCCGGCGCCGAATCGGACTGAAAAACGACTCGCGATCGTGCTGGGGCGGTTTGATCCACAACCACGATGTCGTATTCCGACCCGGCTTTCGGGAAGCGAACCTTCACAATTCCAGGCAGCAGGGTGTTGCGGATGAAAGCGGCGTCCAGGACGACGAGTCCCCATCGGGCAAATGGAGCCGGACGGCTGGCAGGCGCCAGTCGGGTGCTGCGGGAAAGCAAAGCAGGGCTGCGTTTCTGAAAGTCTTCGAAGGCAGCAAACACGGGCGGAATCGGGAAAACAAGCGCCGGGTTTCCATCGACCGTCATCGCCGGGTTCAACCCCGGCCCGGAGCTTACTACCCCCGCCTGCGAAAAGACCTGAAAGCCTGGCTCCGACCCCACGGAACCAGCGAACGTCGCCCCTGATACGGGTACGGCCCTCCGGGCCAAGTTTTCTTGCCATTCGCGAGGAGGGATCGCGGGTCCGCTAACGATCTGGATCTTCGGGTGTTCGTTGGTGTTTCGTTCATCCACGATATAGACCCCGCGCACCAAACCGGGATACGGCGCGAAACGAAGCCACTGTCGATAGCGTTCTGAATACTCGGAAAGATTCGCGGCCGGAGCCTCGAAAACTGCAAAGGCTCTGGTGATCTCAATATCGAAATCGCTCTCCACATTCGAAAGCGCCGCGGCCAGATCCGCCTTCGCGCGCTGACGCTCTGCTTCGGCAACCTGATTGATCCAATGGTATTGGATCAACGCCAACGCGCCCAGGAGTGCGAGCAGTATGGCGAAAGCCCATAGTCGTCCTCTGAGGTAGGCTTTCCACTCCCGGCGCAAATCATTAAGGATTGCCAATCGCACCTCGATGTCTGTTTCTGTTCGACGCTCTCGGAAGCGCAGGAGTTTGCTGGCTCTTTGGTTTTGGGAGGAAGGCCGGAGGTCCCTTGGCCGAGACCCGGGCGACTCCCGGAAGGCGAACTAGTGGGTAACCGTGCCGAGAAGGAGGAGCAGGGCAGTTCCTTGTCGAGCTTCCGAAACGAAGTTCGCCGGGGTGGCGTTCCGTTCACCCCGGCGTCTGGAGGAGCCGCTACTCATCGGATGAGTATGCGGCAACGGTGATCGAGCTGCCCGGGCCGTCGGTTGGCGGTTCCCGCTTCATAAGCGGGTTGGCCAACACGCTGGTTACTGCGTCCGGCAGGCATACGATTTGAGGCTTTTCGTATTTCATGAAAGTCACCTCCTTTCTTTCTGGATTTTCCTCAGCTGAAGAAATGGCTCCGGTTGGCAACCCTTCCATGGCTCGATTTCCCTCCATCGGGCGACGTTCGTGAGCCACGCTTCGACGACCAGCGTGCGCAGTACGGGGAGGATCGGAAGTTCGCCGGTTTCCGCAGCCTTCTTGAGGCACTCCCGAAAAGCGTCGGCTTCGACAATTCCGAGGCGGCTTGAAGTCATACACCGCGTGTTTTCGAGTAGTTGTGGAAGTTCGGTCCGGATGGAGGCCAGCGGTGCACGAGCGATGAACCCTTTGCGTCGTCGCTCGAGTATTTCCGGCGGCACAATGCCCGCCAGCGCGCGGCGCATCAAAGACCTGCGCTGGTTTGGGCGCACGAGCTGTTCGCGCGGAATAGCGAAGACAAACTCAAGCAGGTCCCGGTCCAGATAGGGATACCGCCGCTCGGCTCGCATTCGCGGTGAGAGTCCGAAAGCGCAGACGTGTCTGCGAAGGGTGTCCAGGGACGCCATATTTGCCTGAAAGCTGGGCAAAGGTCCGAAGAGATGGAAGCGTCTCGAGTACCCGTCTAGCGCCCGGACATGACGCTTTCGAAATTGTCGGCAGAGCCACTTTGGCGGGCCGGCGAAGTGGCCGTCGAGGCCTCCCGGAAGAAATTGCTCCAGAGTGTCGATCAACAAATGGAACGCCGGTGTTCTCGTAGCTAGAGCCCAATCGAGGAATCGACGAAGGATCATGCGACTTCGGCCGCAGACCAAAAGATCTGCAAGCTCCGGCAGCGGCGTGGGAACTCCGCCAAGCACTTCGTCGCCTCCAATGCCTTGGAGCAAGACGCGATAGTCCCTCGAACGAAAGACGGATTCATAGTCGGCGCTCTCGTTGAGATTGCTTGGAGAGCCCGGAGTTGCCGCAAAGACGCGGGGTTCGAACAAGGGATGCCAATATTTGCGAAAGTCGAGGCCAAGGTGATGGCCGGCTCGACCGCGACGTTTTTCAACCAGTTCAAAAAAGGGCGATTCATTCCAGTTGGGTTCAGAGCTGTCGAAACACGAAACGGTATGGAGACCGGGAGTTTCCGAAAATCCCCGAGCCATGAGGGCGTCGGCCATGCAGACTACCGAGGAAGAATCCATTCCGCCGCTGAGCTCGGCAAGCACAGGCGTGGCGGAGCGAAGTCTGCGTCGCACGGATTCGCCGAACACGGTTCGAAAGTGCTCCTCGTACTCGCGGTCGTCGCGATACGAGATTTTCTTCCCGGGATCAAATTTCCAGTATTGCCGCGTGGTCTTCTGGCCGGGCCGGAACAAGATTGAAGAAGCGGGAGGAACGGAATGGATTCCGGCAAAAGGCGTCAAGTGCGTAGCCGGAAAGTGGGAAAACCAACCCGCGATGTATTCCTCTTCGAGCCGCACCGGCTGATTTTCAGAAGGGAGCAGTGGCTCAAGGAGCGAGCTCCAGGCAAACGTGGTTTCGCCGATCATGTAGTACAACGGTTTGGTGCCGAGGAAGTCCTTGGCGAGCAGCACGCTGCGCTCTTTGGGATTCCAAACGGCCAGCGCCCAATCGCCGATGAGCTTGGCGAGAGCCGGGAATCCCCAGAACCCCAAGGCAGTCGCAACGATGGCGACGTCGGTCAGGTCGGCGCGAAGCTCCCTGCGCAGGCTTCCGATCAGCTCCTGACGGTTGTCGAGGCGCCCGTCCCAAAGCAGAACCTGGCCGGAAGGCGCTACAAATGGCTGCTTTTCGGTTGGCGACTCCGGGGCCACCGAGAAGGGGAGGTAGAAGAGCTGAATCTCGGTTTCGGAATATTGCGCTACGCCCTCGCATTCATAGGGGGAGAGCGCGGCTCGCGCGTTGCCGATCTGTTCTCTGGCAAGCGGTCGGTGATTGAAATTCCACAACCCGAATTGCACGCTCATGGCCGTGCTCCTTTCTTTCGCGAAGAGCCGTTCAACAGCGGGAAAGTTCGCAATAGATTTCACGCAGGTACGGCTTGTCGCCGATGATCCGTCCATTGAGTTCAACCCAGGCATGCGCTAGGAAAGGCAGCTGCTGGACTCCGATGATCATTTCGGCCGGGTGACCTTCCTCTTTAAGGAGGCACGCGGCAGCCGCGGACCGTTGTAAACACAAGACCGGTTTGAAATAGAAAGCTACGGCGAGATCGACCGCATGTGAAATCTGCTCGGGAGTGAAGCTGTTGTTCGGAAAAGGAGCGACCACGGTGTTTCGGACCTTCTCGTGGATGGCAGAGAAGTTTCTTCGAAAGAGCCAAAATTCAAGACCGAGAATCGCCCGATACGCTCGGCAGGTCATCCTCATGGGAGTGCTCCTTTCAAAGTGCGTGTTAGCGCAAGGCTAGGCTGCGCGCAAAGTCAGCCGTTGGCATTCGCGGTGCATCCGCCGGGCGAGACCGCGCAAGAAACCGGCAAGTGCGGGATTTTCGTCCAGGTGCGGATCGTCCCAGGGCAGCACCGTTGCGGCAAATGCGTACGCCGCGATGAGCGGAATCAACTCAAGTACGCGTTCCAGAGTCGCTTCCGAAAGCAGCGATCGCCAGAGATCGAGGTACGACTTGCGAAACTCCATCCTGGCTTGCTCTTGTCCGGGGAATGCCCGGAGAAAATGCTGCTGGAGATATTCCATGCTGAAGAAAGGGTTTCCGATCGCCGCTTCCGCCCAATCGAGAAACCTGCAACTGCCGTCAGCGATCATTGCGTTGCCGGGATTCAGGTCGAAATGATTCAAGGTATCGGGAACCGCCGCCCGTTCGAGCTCCAGCAAAGCGCTGGTCACGCGCCGCTCGATGGTTTTGATCTCCTCGGCCGCGAGCCTGCGCGGCGTCGGCTTGATTTGCGCTTCCATCAAGCTCTCGATTGTCGAAAAGAATGGAACGACGATGTTCAGCAATCGCGAGCAGCGCGCATCGCGCGTGCCGCTCGCGAGGAGCTGCGATGCATGCTCGACGGACGCAATCTGCAATTCCACAAGAGACGCCGCAGCGCGGCACCAGGAGCTCGAGTCTGGGCTCGAAAAAAGGTCTTCGCCCTTCACCTCCTTGGCCAGCCAAGCGTTCCAGTCCTCCCGCACTGCCAGGACTTCCGGCATGTGTTTGGGGAATCGAGCTGCCAGCGTCATGGTGGCGGGAAATTCTCTCCGGTTCGGTTCCCCGACGGCCTTGAACCACACTGCGCCTCGATTCGTCTGGAACTCGACGAGAGCAAACGAGGAGCCCGCTTGCAATTGCCGGAACGTACCGTTCCAGCAGAGTCCAAATCGATGCAATTGGTGCGCAACCCAGGCCGAGATTTCATCGAATGCTCCAAACGCCGAGAACGGACCTTGGCAATCCCTGGGGAAGCAAGCCCCCTCGACTCCCATTCCCTGCTGGACCGCCAGGTAGTCCCGTCTTTCCGCGAAGGAAGCTTCCGTCAAGGCCGACAGCAGCATGAAGTCGGGAGCGACGCGCGCCAGCTCCTCCGGCTTACGGACTTCCATGACGTAATACTTCGAATTGCCGGCTGTTCCTTCCGAGTGCGGGACATCGAATGGAAAAAGACATACGGTGTCCAAACTCCAAAGCCGTTTGGCTTCTGCGTTGAGGTTGGGGACGATTCGTTGCCATTCCGGGATGTGCAGCTCAGGCAAGCGGATGCCGGATGGACTTCGCAGCAGCAGCAGTTCCGCGCCGTTTCGCGCGAACAGGAGAATTCGCCAGGCGCTCGTTTGTTTGGCTTGCGATTTTTCCATTTTGTCCACTTCCCGCTCGCGCCTAAGTGTCTCGGCCCCGCCGCTCGAGAACCCCGTGAAGTTCCAAGCAACCGAGAAACTCCTCGACGTCCGCCTCGACGACGTCGAGTTCCACTCGAAACTCATCGCTGAGCTGTTCGACGATGCGAGGAAGCGGGTCTCCCCGGTCTAGCAGATCCAGGATTCGTGAGCCCAGAACGTTTACCCGAAACAGGGTTCCTCGGCGGAGGTCCAGGACGATGCCCCCGTCGGCGTTCGATACCCTCCGGATGGTGTCGGCGAGCAGTTTCATGGCGTTTGCTTTCCCGGGGAGCGATCTCCTGGCCTGCTCGAGGCAGACTGCCATTCGCGTGCTTCCGAAACCACTGACCACGACTTTTGTTCGCGAATGTTCTGTGCCCGGCGGAATCCGTGCGGAAGGCCGCGAAACAAACAGGTCGCCGGCAGGTCGAGAGTGGGTGCGTGTTCGCTTAGGCGACCCTTCTCGTTCGACATGAGGTTATTGCAGTTTTCGAATAATTCCGACCACTCGACCAACAACCTCGGCGTCCACGCGATTGCGGAGCCGAAGAAGTTTGGGCGGCCCGGCCAGGCAGGAACGAAGAATCAGCGTGCTGTTCTCGAGGCTGCAGAAGCCGCACAAGTAGTCGCCGTCGCGCTGCTCTAAGACGTAAGCAGGCTGCGCCCAGACCGCCGAGGACAGCGATGGCCGGGGAGTCTTCCGCTTTCGATCTACAACGAGGAACAGAGCGCCTCGAAAATGGGAATTGGTCGAGCCCTGGGCGCCTCCCGCCCAGAACACATCGCGCACGGAGAGGTCGGACAATCCGAACAGCGACGAAGCGGCATTGCGCAAAAAATAGGGAAGGCGACGGAAGCGACGTCGAATTCTTTTGAGAAAATCTGACGGCTGCGAAACGCAACGCTCGTCGCCCGGTCGAAGGTTCAAGAACTCATAGGGCATCGAGAGTTCGCCGGCTTTGTTCAAACTTGCCCCGGATACGTCGAGAAGCTCCGCCGCGCTTGCGAAATACACCGCGCAGATCGAGATCAACTTGTGGATGTGCCGCGGCGGAAGCTTCTGAGCCTCGTAATCGGAAAGAGAACCTGGCGCGCAATAGTATCGCGCGTCCCCGAGTTTGCGGGCGATGATCCTGGTCCGCTCGGAAGCCTCGCGAAAGGAGAGGCCGGAGCGCTTTCGTGCCCGGCGAATGAAGTCGCCAACATGCGCGGCGCGCGAGGATTCCGCGAGTGGGGCCGGCGTCCAAAAATGCCCGAGTCGGGAAGGGACCATTGGCTTGACGATTTGTCCGAGCTGCCGAATCTCAAGGTCGGCAACTCCGAGCACCGCGGCTTCTTTTCCCTCTTTCAGTTCAACCGGTGCATAGGGAAGGTGTCTCGAACACAGGACGATTTTCTTTGATGGCGATCGATACAATCGCGAGCACGTCAAACCCCTGCTGTGCTCGACCAAATACAGACGCCTGGCGGCGCTCTTGCCGGTCGGCAGTCGCTCGAGGCAACTGAACCGGCGGTTATGCACTCTGACAATACTTCCCGGGAGCAAGTCCGGAAAGGCAAGAGCGTCCTGCGATCCGATTTTCACATATCGGTAGGTTTCGCTCGAGCGATGCGAAAGAGAATCGAACCTACGTGGAGGACCCGGAGCGAGCCAGCGGCTCAGGGGAACAAGGGGCCGGGAAAGGTCGGCCGGTGTGAGGTCGTAAAACCACGGGATCGAAGCGCCCGGCTGATAGACCCTGGCATCGAGTTCGATGGTTCGAAGAGCCGGGAGAGAAGCATGAAAGCACGGGACATCATCGAGCGAGAACCCAAAAACGCCGAGCCAATCGACCAACCGGTAGTTCGAGAGGATGCTCAACGCCAACACCTGGTAAAGACCGGGACTGAACCGCCGATTGCGGAGCGAGCTGTAGAAGTTGTGAGGAATATGACCGAGCCGGTCGCCCGGATTGAGCGCTCTCGAAGCTCGTGACACTTCGGCTAGCGACAAGCCTCGTGTCGCAAGAATCAGACGCACCCGATCCGGAAGTGCCGGGGACTGGCGACCGAGAGGGTGAGCCATGGTTCAGCAAGTCCATCGCGAGAGAGAAGTTGTTGTGTCAGAAAATCTTCTTCTGGCTGTATTTGGAGACGGCCGTGCTGTCCGGAATCCCGGACAACCGGCCGCCTCGTGAAGGAGTTGGCGCGCCCGGCATGCTAGCGTGCGCGCACGTCCGGACGTGTGTGGAAACGGTGTAGCTCGGTCGGGACCAGGCTCATGGAACGAAAAGGGCAATCCGAGAGGGCGGGAGTTCGTTTGAAAAGGATACGGGAGCGCCTCGGATTGACCTTACGGGAAGTCGAAGCGCGCAGCCGGCGCCTTGGCTGGAAGAAACAGAACCCGGATTACATCATCTCGCGGGGCTGGCTGAACAACATCGAGAACGGAACCTATCGGCCGAGCCTTTGTAAGCTGTACTCGCTCGGGGCCATTTACAACGTGCACTGGTCCAGCATCTTCTCGTTTTTCGGCTGCAACGTCAGCGACTTTGGCCGGGATCAAGCCATGTTTGCGCCTTCCAAAACACAACTGGCCTCCCGTTCCGCGGCCACCGACGACACCATCGTGGTACCGATGAAGTCGCGGCCTCGGCTGAAGCTCGATCGCACCAATCTTCTCCTAACGCTCGGGAAGATTTGGGGAGAAATTCCCATTCGCCTGATTCAGCACCTCGATCTGCGCAACGGCGTTTATGGGTTCGTAGGCATGTCGGACCGTACCATGTACCCGATCATCCGGCCCGGCTCGATCGTGCAGATCGATCAAAATCAGCGAAAAATCGCCCTGACTAAGTGGCAGAACGAGCACGAGAGGCCGATTTACTTCATTGAGCTGCGGGGTGAATACATCTGCAGCTGGTGCGAGATGAAGGACGGCTACCTCTCGGCGATACCGCACCCGAACTCGAAGTGCGAAGTCCGACGTTTTCCCTATCCTCGCGAGGCGGAGATTGTCGGCCGGGTAATCGGGGTTACGATGCGTCTTGTGGAATCGGAATCGCCGCCCGGGTCCAGCCGTCAGGAGCGGAGTTCTTGACCGTAGGCAGCCCCCTAGAAACCTTCAAAAACCCGAAGTACTTGTCGACTGGTACGTTCGGTTCATTCCCCGGATTGCGACGAAGAGACTAATCTGCAGGGGTCGATTTTTCTTTTCCGGCAGACTTTCTCTGGATCGCGCAAAGGGAGCTATGCGCATTACAGGCAAAAACTTCGCGTGGAACTCTATCCGCAGGGCCCACAAGAACCTGCGATTGCGTACCAAGCTTTTGCTGTCGCTGGTGTTCGTTACCGCCGCGCTTACCGGCATCACTCTGCTTACCGTACGTCATTCGGCTCAGGCACAGGTGCAGAGGCAGATCGAGGAGGACACCCGCAACGCGGTTCTGACCATCCAAGCCGTTCAGCACCAGCACGAGTTGATCTTGAGCCGAAAGGCCGACCTTCTGGCAATGCTGGCTTACATGAGGGGCGGGGACCCGTCTTCGATCAAGGACGCCAGCGAAGACCCTTGGCAGTCGAGCGATTGTGACCTATTCGCACTCGCGGACAGAAAAGGCAAGATGATCGCTCTACACTCGAGCGACTTAAATCTCGCCGCGGCAAATGCGGAAGAACTGCTTCGACGGTCTCTAGCGGAGGGTAACCGCACGGGGTGGTGGTTCCATGACGGCCATGTTTTTCACGTGGTGTTGCAGCCGTTTTATGAGGACGAGCCGCGAAAAGGCCACCTGCAGGGAACCGTAATCGTTGGACGCGAACTGGACCGCAAGGACGCGGGGGATTTAGGGCGCATTTCTTCGAGCCGCCTGGTGCTTCGCTACGGGAACGACGTCGTCATCAGCACCCTTGCATTGTCCCAAGACATGGATCTCGCCCGACGGCTCCGGCACACCCCTGCCGGCGAACAGATTGAAATCGGCAAGGAGCGCTTCTTCGCCAATTCAGTTCCGCTAACTTCCGGTACGCAGCCTGCCATCACTCTGACGGTTCTGAAGTCTTACGACGATGCATTGGCATCGCTCGAGCGGTTGAATCAGCTCCTGCTGGGGCTGGGGCTCGCGGCATTGCTGGCCGGAGGAGTTTTGGTGTTCGTTATTTCCGACAGGATTACGCGCCCACTGGCGTTTCTTGCAGAGGGCGTCCGCGCTCTCGAACAAGGCGATTACGCGTATCCCCTGAGACCGGGCGCTGGCGGCGGTGACGAGGTCGCGCAACTAACCAAAGCTTTCGGCGACATGCGACTCACACTGCAGCGGAACGAAGCACAAAAGCAAGAGCTCGAAGGGCAGCTTCGTCAGGCGCAGAAAATGGATGCGATGGGCCGCCTTGCGGGCGGCGTCGCCCATGATTTCAACAATCTTTTAACGGTCATCAAGGGCAACAGCAGTTTGCTGGCAGAGCGACTGCCATCGGATGGCAACCTGACCGCGCTTACCCGTCAGATCGACGGCGCAGCAGACCGGGCTGTCGCGCTTACCCGTCAGTTGCTGGCCTTCTGTCGGATGCAAGTATTGCAACCGAAAATCCTGGACCTGAACCAACTGGTTTCCGAAATGTGCAAACTGTTAAGGCGGTTGGTTCGCGAGGATATCGCTTTCACTTTCCAGGCCGGCGAATCGCTTGGCCGCGTCAAAGCAGACCCCGGACAGATCGAGCAGGTCATCATGAACCTCGTCGTGAATGCCGGCGACGCCATGCCAGCTGGAGGCAGCCTGACGATCGAAACGCGCAACCTGAGCATCGACGGCAAGAGCGCCGCCGCTCGACAGCCAATTCTGCCCGGCCACTATGTTCTGCTTGCGGTTACCGACAACGGTCAAGGAATGGACACTGAGACGCGGACTCGCATTTTTGAGCCATTCTTCACGACCAAGGAGCAAGGCAAGGGGACGGGATTAGGGCTTGCGACGGTTTACGGGATTGTGAAGCAGAGCGGCGGGTTTATTTGGGTAGAGTCGGCGCCCGGAAGAGGAGCACGGTTCGAGGTCTACCTGCCACGAGTGGACGAAGCGATCGAGTCCGTTGCGATTGAGAAAACCGAGACCGCAAAGGTTCGCGGACGCAAGACCGTGCTCATTGCCGAAGACGAAGAGGCGGTACGCGAGCTTGCTTCTGAATTTGTGAAGTCTGCCGGCTACAACGTGGTGACCGCCAGGGATGGAGCGGACGCCCTGGCTATCGCGGAAAAGTCGGACGACCCGATTCATGTATTGCTGACTGACGTGGTGATGCCCCGGATGCGGGGACCAGAGCTCGCCAACAAACTGAGAAGCGTCCGCAATGATCTGAAGATCGTTTATATGACGGGTTATCTTGAATACAAGCGAGGCAGCGAGGAGTTTGTGCGCGACGGACTTTTCCTGCAAAAGCCGTTCTCGCGCGCCACACTGGTTGCCCAGGTGCAGGAAGCGCTAAAGGACGAACTTGCGGTAGCGGGATGAGACCGCAATTGACGGGGTTGAGCTCATTCCCTCCCGCCCCGACGGACTTTTTTCCTGGGGCTTCTGACCCGAGCCGTTGCCCCAGGTTCGCGACAATACGGGAGCCGCGTTCGACGCCTCGATTGGAACCTCACTTCTTGGAACTCTGGTGTTCGAGCAGCTTTCTGTATGCCGTAGGTCGTCCCTCGTAAATTGAAACTGGACCGGAGAAGTCTTTCCTTGTCCTGACCCTTCCTCTTCCCCGAACGTTGGCGCAGGCTGGCCATGCAACAGTTGATGAATCGTATTGACATTATGCAACACTTGTTGTAAACACAGCCCAAGCCGCGGCGTCCGTCGGGCGTTTTTCGGCCAACAGGGATCCTTCTTGGGAACCGAGCCACAGCCATTCGGGAATCATCGAGAGAAGAAGCGGGAAGAAATCGCGCTTGGTTCGACCGCACTCGAAGCCCGCCTTTTAAGAGCCGGAGCGGCTAAATGAGAGGAGAAGAAGACTCTTGTCGGCAATCCTGGAAAATTCCGACGACACCTTTTTTCTTTCTGTCCTCGCGCGAACTCGCGCGCCACTACGACGTCGATGCCGCCACCATCGTCAGAACCATTCAGGCACTCGGGTATCAACGGTTCGCGGAGTTCGCCGCCGACCTGCGGTGGCATTTCGTGACGCGCATCACGCCCTACACGATCTTGAAAGCCGCGTCAGAAGAAAAACGCCGTTAGTGTCCTAGAGACTCTTGCTGGCGAGTATTTGCTTGGCGACAGGACCGTGAGCGTTAGGTTGGTTGGCGACGCGCTTCGTCCGACAGTTCCTGACCAGCCTCAGTAGGAGCTCCTCCCCACGAAGGGATTGGAGTTCGACGTCAAGAACCGGGTGCGCCGCGAGCGCGTCGGCACCCTCACGGTTCGCGCGGAGACTTTCCACGCAGCCGGTACCATTCGGACTTCCGGAGGAAGGTGACCTTTGTACTCGAAGAAGATCACACTGATATCCCTTGTCGGATTTGGCGCGCTGTCCCTGGTCGGGTATTGCGCGCAGCGCTTGTCGGCGTCGGCAGAACGGTCGCGGTCTAGTTCAACGACCGGCCGCTTCGACGTCGTGATCACCAACGGACGCATTCTCGACGGTACGGGCGGCCCATGGTATTCAGCGGACATCGGAATCCGCGGAGACCGAATCGTGGCCATCGGCAAGCTCGACGTCGCCGAGGCGAACCAGACAGTCGACGCAAAGGGAAGAATTGTTGCACCAGGCTTCATCGACATGCTCGGCCAATCGGAAGATTCCCTGCTGATCGACAACCGTTCGCTGAGCAAGCTTTCCCAAGGCATTACCAGTGAAATTACGGGAGAGGGCGGCTCAATTGCGCCGCAAAATGAAAAGACCATCGCGCCCCTCAAGGCGATTTATGAGCATTACAAACTCACTGTCGACTGGACGACCCTCGACGGTTACTTCCGCAGGCTCGAGAAGCAGGGAATTCCCATCAACATCGGCACCTACGTTGGTGCAGCTCAGGTCCGTCAGGCGGTTATCGGCGACGATGATCGTGCACCCACTTCGGCCGAACTCGACCGCATGAAAGCTTTGGTCGAAGAAGCCATGAAAGACGGCGCATTTGGCATTTCGACCGCCTTAATTTACCCGCCAGGTCATTACGCCAAAACCGAGGAGCTGATCGCCCTGGCGAGAGTCGCAGCACAATACGGGGGCCTTTATGCCTCACACATGCGAAGTGAAGGCGCGTCTGAGATGGCCGCCTTGGATGAGGCCATCCGCATTGGCCGCGAAGCCGGCTTACCGGTCGAGATTTTCCATCTCAAGGTCAGCGGAAAATCTCGCTGGGGGTCGATGAAGAAGGTCGTAGAGAAAATTCAAGCCGCGCGTGACGCCGGACTTGATATTCGCGCGGACCAGTATCCCTACATCGCCGGGGGAACGGCCCTGGCATCTTCCTTGCCTCCGAGTGTGGCTGATGGCGGCGTGGCGAAATTGCTCGAACGGTTGCGGGATCCGAAGATGCGACAACAGATCAAGAGAGAAATGTCGACCGACCAGACCGCCTGGGAAAACCTGTATCGCGACTGCGGTGGGGGTTCGGGCGTGATGATCGCGGGCGTGATCGATGAGCGGCTCAAGAAATATGAGGGCGTGACGGTGGCCCAGATGGCTAAAACCGAAGGCAAATCTGAGCTCGATGCGCTGTTCGACTTCATCCTCGCCGACAATGCACAGACTGGCGCAGTCTACTTCATGGCAAGCGAAGAAGATCTGGTTTACGGTCTCAAGCAACCGTGGACTTCGATCGGTCTGGACGCGGGTGAGGCTTCGCTCGACGGATTGCTCTTTGAGCCTCACGGCCATCCTCGCGCGTTCGGTTCGATGCCGCGCTTTCTTGGAAGGTATGTTCGCGATCAGAAGCTCATGGCTCTTCCCGAGGCAATTCGCAAGATCACTTCGATGCCCGCGCAGCGGGAGCATCTCGACGGTCGAGGCCAGATTCAAGTCGGCTTTTTTGCGGACATTACGATTTTCGATCCGGCTACGATCATGGATACGGCCACATTCGAAAAACCGACGGAGCTTTCGCAGGGCGTCGACTACGTTTTCGTCAACGGCCAATTGGAGTACGACCACGGCACGCTGACCGGAGCGATGGGCGGGCGGCCCCTTCGGGGTCCAGCCGGGTCGAGGCGAGCGGACCCCTAGCACATTGCTCCAAAAAGGAAACTCAAATCTTGGCCTTTCAGGTCGGAATAGCCTCTGCCACAGATCTCGGCGGTCGAAGGGGCAGTTCCCCCGGTCCGTCATTTTCGAGAGGTTAGAGATTGAGGAATTCCCCTAGTGTTTGTTGAAAACTTACGCTTGATCGGCAGTACCGGTGGAGTGGTGGGAAGGCGGAGGCCAAAATCCGCCCGGGAAAACTTCATAGCCATCCTCTGAGCATTCTAATACGCTTCCGGGCGCGTTTACCGTTAAGCGCCCTAAGCACTCAAAACCAGCTAACGGTCCATTGGTTTGCCGCCCTCGCGCGAGGCATCTTGGTCTTACTGTGGCCAACATTTTCTACTGCGGCGGATCCTCCGGCAGGCTCGGTGTGCTGCGTGCGGTCATGCCGATTTCTGATCTCAGACCACTGGTATCCGCAGAGACCCGTGATTACCTCGGAGAATCGTTTCCTAAATTGAACGACGACATCTCCGCGCGTACCGTGATGGAGATCGTACAGGAAGAGCAAGACGAGGGCTGGAAGACGGGTTTCTATCTTTTCGAAAAGACACCGCCTCACTTTGAGGAGGCCCTCCGGGCATTCTGCAAGGCTACCGGCAGGAGAATCTGAAGCTGACGCGTCGCCTTCACCGATGGACATAAATGGCTGGTCGAGTAGGGTTCGATCGGTAGAAGCGCGGGTGTTCGCCCCTCAAGTCTTTACCTGAGACCCTCTGCAGGGATTTGCTCCCTTGAGCGCCGCGTACTTTACATGATACTTCCTTAACGTTTCAGGCGAATCCAGCACACCGGCAGAGTCAATACTGAGGGTTGTTGTCGGTCCGACACAAGAGGGAGAAAAGAAATGCCCTATCAAGCCATCGAGAACTACGGCGTCATCGGCAATATGCGCAC
>JBKOXA010000015.1:0-24966 GCA_046724685.1 Acidobacteriota bacterium
AACTAGGATTACTTTTCCGATTGCGTTATCGGGCCCTACCTCGAAGAGATCGCAGCAACTTCCGTTTGTCAAGTGAGCCCCTTCGAATATCCCGCTACTCCGAAAGGCAATCGGCGAAGAGCCTCCAAGCCGCGTTACAAAAGTTGAAAGCACACACCCTGGAACAAATGGTGGTTTCAAACTGGAGCCGACCTTGCTGGCAACCTGTAAGGTCGATTCTCCGCGCCCGGATTGCGGAGGTCTATTCCCAGTTCTGGTGGTCGCTCAGTGCT
Source organism: Acidobacteriota bacterium (assembly GCA_046724685.1). Taxonomy (GTDB): domain Bacteria; phylum Acidobacteriota; class Terriglobia; order Acidiferrales; family UBA7541; genus Acidiferrum. Next base: position 273 of record JBKOXA010000015.1, read on the forward strand.
AGACCTTGGCACGATTCGCCTACGAGTTAAAGCGTGTTCAGACCCTGCCATTATCTGCGACGAACTTGGGGTCCCCAGCCGAGAGCGTTGAGAGTTGGCGCAAGCAGACTGCATAACGACAATGCTAATAAACGAGAGCGCGCTGCTACCGGACATCCACGTACTAGTAGCCGCATCTCCGGTAAGCGCTTTACCGGGACCTACGCCGCTAATCCTCAGTGCTTACAATACTTTTCAATTGTAGCCGGAGAGTACGTCGGTTTCTGCTTGAATCAGTGCGTGCAACTACTTGTCGGCTGGGTTCAATGCCTTGAAAATGCCCGAGGCCGCCACGCCACCTGCAAAATCGGCTACAAGGTAAATCCAAATATTCGGCCAGGATGACAACCCCATAATCGAGATGCCCACCGCGACCGCTGGGTTGAACGCCCCACCGGAAATGTTGCCTACGGAAAACGCGCCCACCAGTACCGTGAATCCGATAGCCAGTCCATAAAAAGAATTGCCAGACGTGTTTTTGGCGGTAGCGGTATTCAACACGACGTAAACAAGCGCAAAGGTGAAAAGAAACTCTGCAAGAAGGGCCGGTACTATCGGTGGCTGGAGTGGCGTGACAGCGGTCGCTCCCTTCAAAAGCTTGACGGCAAAGGCCGCCAACGTAGCTCCGATAATCTGAAAAATCATGTACGGTGCCACATCTTTGGCTTCGCACTTCCCGCGCAGCCAAATGCCCAGCGTAACGGCCGGATTGAAGTGGGCCCCGGAAATATGCCCGCCCGCAAAAACCATCACCATGAGCGCGGAACCGATCGCCAACGGGGCCAACGCACCTGCACCGTTACCGATGACGGCGCACCCAATGGTCAGAACTAGAAAAAAGGTTCCTATAAATTCAGCGATGTACTTGTTCATGCCCGACCTCCTTCAAACTCTCGATGAAAGAGACCCCTGGAAAGGGTTGGACCTTCAAGCGTTCGCGCATTGTACTACCAACATGCGGCGCAGTTGAGTTCGGCCCCCTCAACTCCTGGTGCGTCGGAACGCAGTACCTCAACCACAGAAGCCAGACTTCGCGCCCTCCGTTGCTGGCAGGGCAGATTTGCCGCACCGGTTGGATTCCCATCGGGTTCAAGAGTCCGGCCGCGCGGACAAGGAGTACCGCTGAGGAATAAGGAATGAGTGTAGGTAATACATAACGGAGTTTGGCATAGGCCTTCCTCTGGTCACCGAGGTGCCATCTACATATAGCGTTCACGGGCGCGATGCCTCAGGTGGTCCACCAGCGCGCGGTGCGCAAAAGTCGCGAAATGGTGTTTCAGCTGTGCCAAGCCCACTCTTCTACTTACGCGGTGATCCCTGATCCGTATGAATTTGCACCTCTGCCGATTCGCGACAGCCATGGCCGGGACTACTGAAACTCCCATTCCTGCGGATCCCATCGCAAGAATCGTCGAAAACTGACCACTCTCAAAGACCAGGTTTGGCTGCAGCTTTGACTCGCGGCAAGCCATGATCACATTCTCACGAAAACAGTGCCCTTCCTTCAGAAGTAAAAAAGGATCAGTCCTAATTTCTTGCAAATCAATCATCTCTCTTGATGCCAAATGATGTTTCCGTGGTACGACAACAAAGAAGGGTTCGCGGAAAAGATCCTCACAAATCAACCCTTCTCCTACTACGGGCAGCACAAGTAAGGCGAGATCAATGCTCCCATCGTGCAAGCGCTTCAGCAGGATGGGAGTGGTTTCTTCCACAACGCTGACTGCTATGGTCGGATGTTGGAGGGTGAAACTCGTAAGGACTGGCGGCAGAAAATACGGCACGACGGTCGGGATCGCTCCAATGACTACTTTTCCTTTTTCCGCACCCGCCATCTTCCTGAATTTCGGTTCTTGCCTCGCCGACCTGTCTGAGGATGGTCACCACCCTGAAGAGGAACGTCCTTCCAAATTGATTTAATCTTGCAGAGCGCGGGAAACGATCGAAAAGCTTGGCACCGAGTTCAGCTTCAAGCTTCAGAATCTGTTGTGACAGTGAGGGCTGCGCCACATTCTCCGCTTTGGCGGCGCGCGTGAAGTTACCGCTGTGCGCAACCGCACAAAAGTAGCGCAATTGATGGAGTTCCATGTTTCAGCTTGCTCGCCATGGAGTTCCCATAGCAACGAAATATTAGACCTTTGGCAGGTATGCGTCTAGCCCTCGAATGCTGGAGGTCACGACTGCTCCATTTTTTCTGAGGGTGATCTTTAGCCTCGCTCAGTCTTTTTCTTTAGCTGACAATAGATTCGATTGCGATCCGATCATTCACGGCCGGTCATGTGTGGATCGGTTCGAATGGAGGCGGTACGATTCACCTTAGGCGTCAGGACACTGAGCACGCCAACCCGGTCATCCGTGAAGAAGTCGACCACCTCAAATTGGCCAGAATTGCTGCGTATCTCGGAGGGAATGCGGCAGTGGTCGGCCATGCTGGAACAGGACCTACGCGGATGGCCGCGCGTCACAGCCCGGCCCATGTTCGGGTTAATCGGCTTCTATCGCGATGGGGTGATCTTCGCGGCCCTGCCACGCACACGGGCACTGGGCACTCCCAATTCTTTTATCATTAAATTCAACCCGATGCCTCCGGAGCTGCTGCGGCGTGCCAGGAAAGATCCGCGCATAGTCTCTCAGCGAGAATCGCCCGGCGCTCGTTGGTACTCATTCGAGTTGAACTCGGCGGACGATCTGCGGGGTGCGCTTTGGTGGCTGAACCGGGCATATGGAGAAGCGAAATGAGAGTACCCGCAGAAAGCGAAGCCTTTTGGCTCAGTTGTCCCCGCCGCCGTTCGCTGGCCTCGGCCTGTTCGCCGGTCCGCACGGCTTTGTGCAGCGAGTGCTCGATTTGCGTCTGGTTGTTCACATCGTGTAGAAGTTAGGGACGATCCGGATGCTTCGGAGAAGTTAGAGTCGGATAGGGTTGCGTTTCCCATAATTGTTTCATCGGAGCTTTTCCTGCGAGGCGTGTGTCATGCAGAGTGAAGAACAATTTGATCTGCTGATTATCGGGTGCGGGCCAGCCGGCGAGAAGGCCGGCGCGCAGGCAGCATATTTCGGCAAGCGGGTGGCAATCATTGAACGCGCCGGGGTTCCCGGGGGGAGCTGCATTAACACGGGAACGGTGCCCAGCAAGACGCTGCGCGAATCGGCGCTCTATTTTTCTGGATTAGGGCAGCGCGGGCTTTATGGAATTGATTATTCGTTAAAGGAAAATCTGACTGTCCACGACTTCATGCACCACGAGCGGGAAGTGGTGGAAATGGAGCGGCGGCGCATCCTGAAAAACCTGGAACTGCACAAGATTGAGTATGTCCGCGGGCTGGCGACGTTTGAAGATGCGCATACAGTTTCAGTAGTGAATGCAGGCAACACCAGGAAGCTGCGCGGCGACGTAATTTTGATTGCGACGGGATCGAAGCCCCATCGGCTTGCAGAAATTTCCTTCGATGATGTACACACCTTTGACTCCGATACGTTTCTCAAGATGGATCGCATTCCCAAGTCGCTGGCGGTAATTGGCGGCGGTGTGATCGGATGTGAATATGCCTCAATCTTTATGGCGCTGGGCGTCCATGTCACGCTGGTGGATGGGCGTGACAAACTGCTGCCGTTTCTCGATTCCGAGATTTCAGAGCGCCTGCGCAACCGATTGAAGGAATTGGGAATGGAATTCTGGTTCAACGAACGCCCTGTGAAAGTCGAGAATTCCGCGAACCGCGCTACGCTACACATGAAAAGCGGAAAACAGCTGGAGGCGGAAGCGGTGCTGTTCGCCGCCGGGCGCCGCGCGGCCGTGGATGGCTTGGCGCTGGAAAATGCGGGACTCGCCTTGAACGACCGCGGGTACATTCCGGTAGACGAAAATTACCGGACAAGCGTGATGAACATTTATGCCGCTGGGGACGTCATCGGATTTCCGGCGCTCGCTTCGACTTCGATGGAGCAGGGACGGGTGGCGGTGTGCCATGCGTTCGGATTTCAATACAAGCAGCGTGTGGCGTCGATGCTGCCCATGGGGATTTACACGATTCCTGAAATTTCTTCTGCGGGCGAGACGGAAGATTCATGCAGGGAGAAGAACATTGAATACTGTGTGGGGCGTGCGCGTTATGAGAACAACGCCCGCGGGCACATTGCCGGCGATACGGCAGGACTGCTGAAACTGATTTTTTCTCGCACCGACAAGAAGTTGCTCGGGGTGAGCATCATCGGAGAGAACGCCACCGAGCTGATTCACATCGGCATGATGGTGCTGGACAACGGTCTGACGATCAATGAATTCATCGAGCAGGTTTTCAACTACCCTACGCTGAGCGAGATGTACAAGTATGCCGCCTATGACGGGCTCGGAAATCTGGCGGGGCACAAGCTCAGGGAAGGCTAGAGCCGTCCAAGGCTGAGAGAGATTTCAAAGGCCCGAATGCTTAGGAGACAAAACGTGGCGGCTGGCACGAAACCCCTCAAGCTGTTCTTCTTGCTCGTCGTCTTCAGCAGCGCAGCTGCCGCCCAGCCCAAAGCCGAACTTCTACGCGCCCACACAGCCTTTCACGACGCCCTGCGTAACGCAAGCGTCTCTGCGCTCGATCAGCTTCTCGACGATCACTTTACCTGGACCCACGGCGACGGCCTGGTGCAGAGCAAATCCGAGCTACTCGAGAAAATCCGCGCCGGGAAGCTTCGCTACTCCGATCTAAAGACGGATCAAGAAACCTTCAACGAATACGGCAAGGCAGCCATCGTTACGGGCCATTCCGCGCGCCGGTACGTCGAGGCGGCTAAAGGCTTTGAAATCAGGTACACGCTTACTTTCGTAAGAATAGGCCGCGACTGGAAGGTAGCCGCCTACCATACGTCGATCCTCACACCGGGCCTGGGCCAGTCATTGCAGGTTCGACTCGGCTATCCCGCAGACGCCAAGCTGCTCATCCTGAATGCCGACGATCTCGCTGTGACTCATTCCGAAGACGTTGCCAGTTTGGCCGCACTCGATCAAAAACTCATCACGTCGGCCACGGTAATGGTTCCTTGCCCATGGTTCACAGAAGTTGCTGCATACGCCAAAGCAAACCCCGACGCGGATCTTGGTCTGCATCTCACGTTGACAGCAGAATGGCAAACTTACCGATGGGGGCCCATTCTGTCTCGGGCGCTCGTTCCCAGCCTGGTTGGACCGGATGGCTATTTCTACCCGGACACGCGCGAAGTGGCAGAACGCGCCAAGCTAGACGAGGTCGAGAGCGAGATTCGCGCTCAGATTGAGCGCGCCAAAGCCATGGGACTCGAGCCTTCGCATCTCGATTCTCACATGCACGTGCTCTATCACACGCCCGAATTGTTCCGTGTTTTTTTGAAGGTCGCGCGCGAATACAAGCTCCCCGTCCGAATGGCTCGCAACGATCCTCTGTTCGAGCAGCTGCTTCCGCTGATGGCTCCCGGGGACCCCATTCCCGATGCAATCTTTTCACCCGGAGCTGACGTTGCGGCGTCCGGCTGGAAGGACTACTACGTCAACTTGATTAAGAACCTGCAGCCGGGCGTCACCGAGATTTTCGTACACCTTGCCGGCGACGATGCTGAAACCCAAGCCGTCACCGTCAATCACCCTGATTGGGGAGCCGCCTGGCGTCAACGTGAGGTCGAGGCTATCTCCAGTCCCCAGTTTCGCAAGGCCCTTGAAGACAACCACGTCATCTTGATTGGGTGGCGGGACATCAAAAAGCTTCTGTGAGGGAAATCGCTGTCTGACGCACCGGTGAGACGCGGGCTTGTCGACCTTTCCGGCCGGGGCAGCTAGTTCTCCTTTAGCTTCTTGATTCTGGAAAGGGCGTTGGAGTTGTCGGGGTCAAGCGCGAGTGATTTCTCGTAGAACTGGATGGCGAGGGCCTTATCGCCGCAGTCCATGTAGGCTTCGCCGAGACTGTCGAAGACGTTCGCCGACTGCGGATGAAGCGTAGCATTCAATTGAAAGATGCGGATGGCGTCGGCGAAGCGTTTTTGCAAGAGCAAGCGATAGCCGACCGAGTTGATAGAACCCTCTGAGATGGTTCCGGTCTTGAACGAACCGTTGAATTCCTGAATCGAGGCTTCGACACCTCTTTCGCGCACGGCCTTGCTGAAGCGCATGGCGACTGAGTCATACGCGTCGTACTTCAGCCAGGCAAAGGCAAGGTAATCGGCGCCCGTTGCATCGTGTACCACGGCCGGTGCGATGGCGAGCCCATTTTCGCTATTCGTAAACATAACCAGGCCCGACTTTCGTTGCGGGTCGGCGACAGCAAAGCATTTGAACGAGCCGTTATCTCCCCAATGCCAGAGTGATTCCGCCTTGCCAACTCGCTGGATGCCCCAACCCAGTCCCCAGAAAATATTTTTGGAGAGTTCTTTTGGCTTGCGGTCGGTGCAGTTAGTGCATTCGGAGTCGACGGCGATCTGCGGCGTCTCCATTTCACGCACCGTGGCCGGCGTGAGTCCGGTACCGTTCAGAACGGCGGCGAGAAACAACGCGTAGTCATGGGCCGTCGTATTGAGCGTGGAGGCGGCGCCGGCTTCCTTCGGCTTCCACAAATCTTGGGGAGTTGCGGTGGTGTCGTGGCCAGTGGCCGTGCGCTCATCGAAGTCGGCCCGCCAGACGTAGCTGCTGCTCGCCATGCCAAGAGGAGTGAACACCAGATCCTCCATGACAAGGTTCAGCGGCTTGCCGGCGATTTGCTCGACGACTCTTTGCAGATAGACGAAGCCTTCACCCGAATAGCTAAAGCGCTCGCCAGGCGCGAAGTAAATTTTCAGTGTGTTGCCCTCTCCTCGCCAGTTGCGGAAACCAGTGCGGTGACTGAGGACAATGCGAGCTGTGATCTTGGCGAGCCGGTCGTCATTTTCGATGTAGGGCTTCGGAAGATACGTGGTAAGAGGAACGTCAAGCCCAAGTTTGCCTTGGTCAACTAGCTTGAGAACGGCGTAAGTGAACACAGGCTTGCTGAGGGACGCGGCTTCAAAGATGGTCTCATCGGTGACGGGCTCATTCGTTCTTGCGTTTTTGACGCCGAAGTTGTGCGACCAGAAGGTTTGGCCGTGCTTGAGGATGGCGATGGAGAGGCCCGGGACGTCGGCCTGCTTCATTAGTTTGGGAATGTTTGATTGCAACCGCGCGATGGCCGGGTCGGCAGATGTGGCCGAATCCGAGGGGGAGCCGCTACCGGAATTCTGCGCTGCAAGAAAGGCCGGAAGGAAGACCATAACTGCAGCAAAGAGAATCGAGTGGAAACGAGGTTTCATCGGCTGGCTCCGATCGGGGCTTGTACTTGATCGCGACATGAAGCACACGGGCACTTCGGCATCCTAAGGTACGCACGGCAAGGGACATAGGTTCCGAGGAGAGGATGAACCTGCCGGGGGCATGTTTCCGCCACGGTCTCGAATCTTTACGTGACCTCTAGAAATGAATAGACGAAGGGGCGGCAAAGCGGTTTAAACTAAGCGCGCCGCGAGAGAGGCTCCGCGATCGCTCTAGCGCGGAAGACCCGCCGGAAAGATCCGAAGATAACGGAGGAAGGGCATGAAATTCGGCAAGTATCCCCTTGTGATGTTGGGCCTGGCGATCGCGGTTACTGGGTGCGGCCGTTCCGATACCCAGAAGATGCAGCAAGACGCCAAGGCCGCGGCCGACGCGGTCCAGAAGACAGCTTCCGACGCTGCGGACGCTTCGAAGCAGGCGGCGAGCGATGCCGCGGACAAGACCAAGGCCGCGACTTCCAAGGCTGTGGATGCGACCCAGAAAACCGCTTCGGACGCGGCGGATGCCACGAAGAAGGCTTACGATGCCACGGCCGAAAAGACGAAGGAAGTGGCAGGCGACGTCTCCAGCGGGACGAAGAAGGCGGCTGCGGCAACGTCGGACTTTGTAAAGGACGCTGCAGATAAGACCGCAAAAGCGACCAAAAAAGCAGTCGACAAAACGAAGAAGGCGGCTGAGGACCTGACTAACGATGAGAAAAAGAAGGATAACCAACCGCCACGTTGAGACGCTCGAGGAAGGGGCACACTGAAGGTCATCCAAACCTTCGTTTGATTCGTATAGCCAAGTGAATTCCCATGTAGAGGCTTGGCTAACGATCATGGAACACGGCTTTGATATTGAAAAGTACCTGAACCACTCGCAAAAAGTGGATGTGAGCGACCTCGACTTCCGAGCGGCGCGGAACTACCCGCTCAGCGAAAACGAGGCTCGCTGCCTTACGTACATGATGGACATCGAGTCCCACACCATCGTGTTCCTGAAGGGCATTCTTTCCACTTGCGCGCTGAAAGATCCGGAAACGACGGCGTTCTTGAGCTGCTGGGCGTATGAGGAGTTTTTCCACGGGCGCGCAATTCGGAGATTCCTCGAGGCGTCCGGGCTGGAATTTTCTCCCACGCGAGCGGCCAACCTTCAGAAAGATGCCACGTTCCGGGAGTGGCTTGAAGGTATCGGCGCTTCGTTTCTGTGCCAGCTTACGCGGCATTTCCATGCGGTGTATCTCACGTGGGGAGCGATTTCTGAGCTGACCACCCTTGAGGCTTATGGCGTGTTGGCTGGGCGTTCCGCCAACCCGATACTCGCGGAAATGCTGCGGCGGTTGGCGAAGGACGAACGGCGGCATTTTGCGTTCTATTACAACAAGGCGCGGCGCCAGCTCGAGGACAGGAAGGCGCAACACCTGACCGCGTTCATCCTAAAGAAATTCTGGCTGCCGGTTGGCGCGGGCGTAAAACCCGATGAAGAGGTTGCCTTCATCAGCCGATTCGTGCTGGGCGGCGGCCCCGGAGCGGTCGTGGCGAATCGCATCGATGCGACGATCGCCAAGCTTCCGGGCATGGCGTGGTTCGATCGCCTTCGTTTGACGCGTGAAGCAACGCTAAGCGCGTCAAGACTCAAAACTGTTTCTCAAGAGGAAGCCATCCGAGCGATGCCGTGAACGCTTTCTTGAAGGCGGAAACTTACGCAATCTGATAGGTTCGTTGCATGAATGAACTCTGGCAGATTCTGTTTGTTTGTTTGACGCTGTTGTACGGAGGCGCGTCAGGGAAGCAGAGCGATGCATCACACGGCTATTTAGGCTTTGACAGGAACGACTATCCCGGCGATTCGGCTATGGCGCAGCTGCGGGATCAGTTTTCATTTGCGGGATATTGGCTCACTCCGTCGCCGGAAGCGCAGAGCAATTCGTGGGCGGGCAAGCGCAAAGTACTGGAAGCGCACGGCTACGGCTTTCTGCTGCTGGCGCGCGGCAGATCGCAAAACACGATTCACAACGCGGTTACGGCTGAAGAGCGCGGCATCGCAGACGCACAGGAAGCGGCGCGGAGCGCGAAAGCCGAAGGGTTTTCGGCTGGCGGAATTATTTTCCTCGACATTGAAGATGGCGGGCGGCTGTCGCCTGCGTATTACTTGTACTTGCGTGCATGGGCAGATCACTTGGTGAAATCAGGGTTCCGGCCGGGAGTGTATTGTTCGGGGATGGTTGTGGATGAAGGCAACGGCGCGACGATTGTGACTGCCGACGACATTCGCAAAAATCTAGCCCCGAGGAATCTTTGGTTTTGGGTTTTTAATGATGCGTGCCCGCCTTCGCCCGGATGTGTATCGCTGACGAATCCGCCGCTGCCTTCAGCGAGCGGCACCGAAGGTGCGGCCGTGTGGCAGTTTGTGCGCTCCCCGAGAGACAAAAAGACCACCGCAAAATGCCATGGCTATGCCTCTGACGCAAATTGTTACGCAACGGCGGATGCCGCGCGAAAGTGGTTCCTGGACATGAACGTGGCCACTTCGGCGAACCCGTCATTCCCGGGAAAATAGTCTCGGCTATCTTCCATTCCCAACACGGAACAAAGAGAAAGGGCGGCAGTCACACCGCCCATCTTGCGGATTCTGGTGACCGCGAATCCGTGCAAGATCAGATCTGTCCCAGCCCGCCATCGACGTGGAGTTCAACGCCGGTAATGTAGGATGCATCGGAAGAGGCCAGGAAAGCGACCGCGCCGGCCACTTCTTCCGGCTTGCCAAAGCGCTTCAGCGGAACCTTTTCAAGGATGCTTTTGGAAAACTCGTCCACCTGTTCCTTGGCGAGGCCGATGCGGTCAAAGATCGGCGTTTCGATCGGGCCTGGAGCGACGGAGTTGATGCGAATGCCGCGTTCAACTAGTTCCGTGGTGAGCGTACGAGAAAAGGAGCGCAGGGCCGCTTTTGTCGCCGAGTAAACCGAAGCGTTGGCCGTACCCTTAATGCCGGCGACGCTGGTGTTCAGCACGATGGAAGCGCCGTCGTTAAGGTAGGGAAGCGCCTTCTGAATGGTGAAATAGGCGCCCTTCGTGTTGATGTCGAAAATTTCGTCGAAGTGAGCTTCATCGGCCTGGCCGACAGGAATGAATTTTGCGACGCCGGCGTTGACGAACAGGACGTCAATCTTGCCGAACTTCTTCCCGACCTCGGAATAAAAACGATCCAGGTCAGGAAGCTTGGCGACGTCTGCCCTGATTGCCAGCAGGCCGTTGCCGATAAGCTTCGCAGCCTCGTCCAGAGTTTTCTGGCTGCGGCCTGAAATCGCGACCTTTGCGCCTTCGTCGTGCAGGCGCCGTGCGGTGGCGAGGCCGATTCCGCTGTTGCCGCCAGTGATGACGGCTACCTTTCCTTCAAAGCGTTTCATAAAATGCCTCCAGTAGTTGCACCTGAGCGGGGCAGAAATGGGAAGCAGCTGACCAGCCGCCGGTGGATTCGATACTTAGATGAACATCTAAACATTAGGTTGTATAAAATCTTGGGTTGCTAGGAACCCCCGTGGAACCCGCAGGGTGGTTCCGTTACACTAGGGCCGGTTTTATGAACAGCAAACGAATCGAGAAGATTTCAAAGGCATTGGCGGACGAGACCAGGTTGCGAATCTTTGAGGCCATCGCGGCCGAAGAGAATCTCACCTGCGGCGAACTTGTCAGTTTGAGGGGAGTTACGCCGGCGACCGTCTCCCACCACCTGAAGATTTTAACCGAGGCCGAACTGATTGAGTGCCATAAAGAAGGGCAATTCGTGCACAGCCGGACCATGCCCAAAACCATCGCGGAGTATGCAGAGGCGTTGGCTCGAATCGCAAAAGGTGGCGCGGCCCGACCCGCAAGGAAACGCTAGAAGTTATCTCGTTCCTGTCGATGCGACCTTCACTCACTTCATATACTTGTCGTACCAGGTGACGATGCGATTTAGCCTGTCGATGAGATGTTTTTCCTCGTGGAAGCCGTGCGGCTCGCGAGGGTACACCACAAGTTCGGTTTCGATGCCGTAGCGCTTCAGCCCGCGATAGAGTTCCTGGCTTTGCCCAAGCGGATCGACGGTATCGGCATCGCCCTGCAGGATGAGCGTAGGCGTCCTGGCGTTCTTCACGTGCAAGAATGGCGAGCTATTCAAAAATCCTTCCGGACTTTCATAAGGCAGGCCCCAGAACCATTCATCGTAGGAGGGATGCTCTTCCGTGCCGTACTCGGAAATGAGATTGGCCATTCCCGCGCCAGAGACTGCAGCCCTGAATTGAAATTTCGTTTCCTGGGTGATGGCCCATTCGCTCATGTAGCCGCCGTAGGACCAGCCGCCAATACCCAGACGGTTCGGATCAGCGATACCCTTGGCAACGAGGTCGTCGATGCCCGAGATGACGTCCCTAAAGTCGGCGCCGCCCCAGTCCGCGCGGTTGCTTTCCATGAATTTTTCGCCGTAACCGATGGAACCGCGAATATTTGGATAGAACACCGCATAGCCGCGTGCAACAAGAAGCTGGCCCCACGATTCGATTGACGATTCCCATGCACCGGTTGGTCCGCCGTGGATCAGTGCGATGAGTGGGAGCTTCGCTTTGCCGTCGTACCCGGGGGGCTTGAGCAGAGCCGCTTCGACCTCGAGACCGTCGAAAGATTTGTATTTGAAGATTTCCGATTTGGCCCTGGCGAACGTGTCGAAGGCCTTGTTGAACGAAGAGATTTTCTGGGGTTTCTGGCCTGCAGCCGCGAACCAAAATTCCTGAGGGTCCGTAAAGCTTTCGCCGACGAAGGCTATGGCGCCGTTCTCGGCGACCGCAAAGGACGACGGCATCGTGTCAGGGGTGACAATGTCCTCGCGAGCGCCAGTGGAAGTGTAGCGAACAAGTTTTCGACTAAAGCCCTCTGCTGCGATGGCGGTCAGCCCGCCGGTCTTGTTCCAGCGGTAGTCGAAAACCAAGCGATCGAGGCTCGTTGCAGTGAGGTTCTTTGCGGCGGGCATGCCGCTCGGCAGGAGCCAGAGGTCGTGTGGAGAAGGGCCATCTTCTCGTGAACCGATAAAAGCGATGGTGTTGCCTGACGGCGCCACTTCCACATCTTCGAAGGGGCCGCGCGGTGCCAATATTTGCTTCATCTCGGCGTCCTTGCCTGCGGATTTGTCTGTTGGAATCACGAAGATGCGCTCGGTGTTTCGGTCGGATTCCGGGCGATCAGTGGCGATCACAGCGACCGAATTTCCGTCCGGAAACCAGGAGAGATCAGAGACAGCGAAGTTGGCCGGGGTGAGCGGACGCTCGGATTTGTTGCCGAGACTAATGAGCCAAAGCCGCGGGCGCTTGTCCTCCTTATCCACAATGTGCGCGTCATCCTTGTCTTTTTCCTTCTTTTCCTCTCCTTCTGTTTTGGCGTCCGGAGCGATGAACGCAATCGCTTTGCCGTCGCGGGACCATGCGAATCGACTTATGTTCCGCTTGCCTTTGGTGAGTGGCACAGATTCACCGCCGCTCATCGGGAGAAGATAGATCTGCTGGCTTCCATCGCGATTCGAAAGGAACGCGAGAAATCTTCCGTCAGGCGCCCATTTGGGCGACGACTCCGATTTTTCGGAATACGTAAGCTGGCGAAAGACGCTGTTCGAAGTGTCGAACAGCCAGATATGCACCGAACGCTGCTCGGCTTTGGGAGGTTCGCTAACGACGAAAGCGACGCGAGTGCCGTCGGGAGAAAACTCAAGACCGGAAAGATGGCGGAGGCTGATGAGTGCTTCCGCAGTCAGCGGCTTGCTGCTAGCCGTTGGTCCGGGTTGCTGCGCGAAGTTTGCCTGCGAGAGGGCGGCAGTGAGCAGCGCATAAGTCAGTAGGAAGCGACAGCGCATGAAGAAATCCTCCCAAGTCGGAACAGAGGACTGTACCCGTGGATAGAGTCAGCGTCAACGTTAGGGCTCAGTTTGGGACGGTTCCAAATCCACGTTCGTCCAAAAAAATAACTGCGATAGCCGGATGCTAGCTATCGCAGTGGTTCGTGCGAGGAATCATGATTCCGTTCACGACGATGATCCCACTCATGTCGCTGTTCGAACCGGCCGTGATCTCCCACGTGACGCGGTCCAATGAGCGTTGGCGGAGCATGTGCCAGCGAGCACCACCGCGCGAAGCCAACCAGCTCCGATCAGATTTTTCACCTTGTGGATCTGCTCTCCGATATAACTGACCCGAACCGGCGGATTCGTTTGTGCAGTGGGATTAAGGCTCGATTCACTCAGTCTTTCGTGCCGATCGAGAATTCTGCTTGTAACGAGGTTCTCTGTTCATACACGCAAACGGAATCCACCAAGCGAGTGAAGGCTGTACACGGAGAGATGGCGGTTACGTGGCAGAAACGGCGTTGAAATCCTATCCTGTGAAACCACAGCGAAAGGCGGAGGCGGAGGTTCGGCGCCGCTTCTTGGGGCTTTGCGTGCCCTCCCACGGCTCGGCTACAATCTGAGTTTTGTTTCGCCAAGAAAAGGGCTGACCGTTGGCATGCACGAGCTTCGATTGCACAACACGCTGACCGGGAAGACGGAATCCTTCACGCCGCTGCGCGACGGTGAAGTGAAGATGTACACGTGCGGGCCGACGGTATATGACTATGCGCACATCGGAAATTTCCGGACGTTTGTATTTCAGGATATTTTGCGCCGTTACCTGAAACAGCGCGGGCTGAAGTTGACGCATGCGATGAACCTTACGGACGTGGACGACCGGATCATCTCGAACGCCGCGGCGGCAAAAGTGGGAATCCGCGAATACACGGAAAAGTTTGCGCAGGCATTTTTTGCGGATTGCAAGGCCTTGAGCGTGGAAGCTCCGGAATACTGGATTCGCGCGACAGACCATATTCCAGAAATGGTTCAGCTCATCGAGCGCTTGCAAAAGAAAACCTTCACCTATGACAGCGAAGGATCGATTTACTACCGCATCGCGAAATTTCCGGAATATGGCAAGCTCTCGAAGATTGATTTGACGGGAATTCAAGCCGGTGCGCGTGTGGACAATGACCGCTACGAAAAAGAGAGCGCTAGGGACTTTGCCTTGTGGAAAGCCCCTAAGCCCGGCGAGCACTTCTGGGAGACTGAGATCGGGCCTGGGCGTCCGGGTTGGCACATCGAATGCTCCGCGATGGCCATGAAATACCTGGGCGAGACGCTGGACATTCACACCGGCGGCATCGACTTGGCCTTTCCCCACCACGAAAACGAAATTGCGCAGAGCGAAGGCGCGACGGGGAAACCTTTTGCCCGCTATTGGCTTCACGCTGAGCACCTGCTGGTGGAAGGCGAGAAGATGTCCAAGTCACTTGGGAACTTTTTTACCATGCGCGACTTGTACGGAAAAGGCTACAAGCCGTCAGCGCTGAGATATGCCCTGGCCAGCGTTCCGTACCGGCGCCAGTTGAATTTCACGTTTGATGGATTGCAGCAAGCCACGAGTTCGGTCGAGAGAATTCGCAATTTTCTAAATCGCCTGCGCCTGGAAAAAGTAGCGGCAGGTTCGCCATCGGGAATGAAAGAACGCGCGGCGAGGGCGCTCGATGACTTTGACGGCGGAATGGCCGACGACCTAAACACGGCAGTAGCGCTGGCTGCCACGTTCGACTTTGTGCGCGAAGCGAATATCGCGATGGACTCCGGCTCCTTTGGCGAAGATGACGTCGCTGCAGCACATAAATTTCTTGCTGCCTTCGACGATGTGTTTGCGGTCTTGAAGGACAATGACGCCGAAAAACTCGCGGAATTGGGCTTTGCTTCCGTGGGCGGCAGTCTCTCGGACGCCGAAGTCGAGGCAAAAATTGCAGAACGTCAAGCCGCCCGGCAGCGGCGCGACTTCGGGAAAAGCGACGAAATCCGCAAAGAACTGGCCGAACGTGGTATAATTCTTGAAGATAATAAGGACGGAAGCGTCCGCTGGAAACGCAAATGATACCTACAACTATCCATCGGCGACTCAACCAGGCCTCTCCCTCCGAACTGCGTCCGAATCTCTACGGCGTAGATTAAGTCCCGACAAACAAACAGGATGCGCAGGGTGTAGTCCGTCCGCGCGCATCGAAGTCTGCCCGCACCGATGCGCGCCGGCTCAAGGCCGGAGTCCACAAGAACCCTCGCGAGATGAACATCTGAATGCTGGTCCGGTGATCAGCGATGAGAAAAATGGAGAAAAAAATGATTACGGCTACCGAAATGAAGGTGCCCCGGCTCGTCACGGCTCTGCCCGGGCCAAAAGCAAAGCAGGTTGTGGAGCGCGACGCAAGATTCATGTCGCCGTCGTTCACACGTGACTATCCGCTTGTGGCGAAAAGCGGCCACGGCGCTATGGTCGAAGACGTTGACGGAAACGTCTTTCTGGATTTCGCGGCCGGCATAGCGGTCTGCTCGACGGGACATTGCCACCCAAAAGTGGTCGCGGCGATTCACAAGCAGGCTGCAGAGCTCATTCACATGTCGGGAACAGATTTCTACTACGAGAGCCTGCCGTTGCTGGCAGAGCGCCTCGGAAGGACCGTCCCGGGCAACGAAGACAAGAAGGTGTTTTTCACCAACTCCGGGACCGAGGCCATCGAAGGTGCAGTGAAGCTGGCTCGTTACGCAACAAAGCGGGACAAAATGATCGCCTTCTACGGCTGCTTCCATGGCCGGACGTTGGGGTCGTTGTCACTGACTGCGTCCAAGTCTACCCAGCGCAAGGGCTTCGGCGCGCTGCTCGGCGGCGTCGAACACATTCCTTACCCTTACGCCTATCGCTGCTCGCTTGGACATACGGCTGAGACCTGCGGTGCGGAGATCCTCGAGACTCTCGAAAACCAGATTTTCAAGCGGCTCTTCGATCCGACCGAGGTCGCTGGCATCATCATCGAACCGATCCAGGGCGAAGGCGGCTATGTACCCGCGCCGAAGTTTTTTCTGCAGGAACTGCAGCGCATCTGCCGCCAGCACGGGATCATGCTGATCACCGATGAAGTGCAATCCGGCATGGGACGTACTGGAAAGTGGTGGGCTTTCGAGCACGCCGGAATCGAGCCGGACATCGTCACCAGCGCGAAGGGAATTGCCAGCGGAATGCCGCTCGGCGCGATTATCGCGCGGTCGAGCGTGATGAGCTGGAAGCCCGGCTCGCACGGCACTACGTTCGGCGGAAATCCGGTATGCCTAGCCGCTTCGCTTGCGACCATGGACTTGCTCGAAGGCGGGTTGATGGAAAACGCCCGGAAAATGGGTGATTACATTTTTCAGCGCACGGCAGACTGGACGAACAAATTCAAGATCGTCGGTGATGTTCGCGGCAAGGGCCTCATGGTGGGCATAGAATTTGTCCGCGATCAACGGACCAAGGAGCGAGCGGCTGATTTGCGTAACGCAATCGTGGACCAGGCGTTTCGCAGGGGTTTGCTTGTGCTTGGCGCCGGCGAAAACTCCTTGCGGCTTTCGCCTCCGCTCCTGATTGATGAAGAGCAGGCGGACTTTGCACTGCGTAGCCTCGAAGAGTGCATCCGCGAAGTCCAGAGATCGGTCTAGCGTCATAAGTAAAGCCACCTCAATCCCGTGAGAACCGTCAGAAAGAACGATGGCCATCACGGGATTTTTGTTTATACTCGCCTACCAAGCATGCGCCAGTTGTTCTCAACCGGAGATATTCGAGAATTGCGATGCCAATTTTTCGCGACAGGTTTTGCGGTGGTGAAATGGCATGCGCGTCGCGGCCTGAGCGAAAGGCGAAGACGTAGCGATGAACTTTTCGGACGAGCGCCTGTAGAGAGACGCTTTCAGCCCTACCCCCTGACCTGCGATCTGGAGAGTGAAGTTGGAAATTCCGCAAGCAGCGTGGAACGCGGTAAGATAGCTGTTCATTCGCGGTGGCCGCCGCGAGACCAGTAGTAAACCCTTTTAGGAGGCGGAATTGCCGGAGTTACGAAGAGACCCGATCACTGGCCGCTGGGTGATTATTTCGACCGACCGCGGAAAGCGCCCGATGGATTTTCTGCGCGAGAGCGTAATCCCGAAGGACCCCAAGAACTGTCCGTTTTGTCCGGGAAACGAAACAAAAACCCCGAATGAAGTTCTGGTATATGGACGCAATGGAGGTAGCCCGAACACCTCCGGCTGGTCCATTCGGGTGGTGCCGAACAAATTTCCTGCGCTGGGAATTGAAGGCGACCTGGATAAAGAAGGCGAAGGTCTTTTCGACAAAATGAACGGAATCGGCGCGCATGAAGTCATCATCGAGTCTCCGGACCACTCCGCTACGCTGGCGACGCTGTCGGAGCGCGCGCTCGAAGACGTGTTGTGGTCCTACCGCGACCGCATGCTGGACTTGAAAAATGACAAGCGCTTCCGGTATGTGCTGATTTTCAAGAACCACGGAGAAGCTGCAGGCGCCACCGTCGAGCATACTCATTCGCAATTGATCGCGCTCCCTATCGTTCCGCGCAGGGTGCGCGAAGAAGTCGACAACTGCTGGCATTACTACGACGAAAAAGAACGCTGCATTTTCTGCGACATTATCCGGCAGGAGCGCGAAACCGGTGAGCGGGTCATCGGCGAGAACGATCATTTCATCACTTTGTCGCCCTACGCTTCGCGATTTCCATTCGAGATGTGGCTGCTACCAAAAGCGCATGGCTCGTCGTTTGAAAATAATCAGAGTTCTATGTATGCGAGCCTGGCACGCATGATGAAAGACACGATGATGCGGCTCGATGTTGTGCTGGACCGCCCGGCGTACAACTTCATGATCCACACCTCGCCGATCGGCGAAGAAATCAATGATCACTATCATTGGCACGTGGAAATCATACCCAAGCTGACCAAGGTGGCGGGTTTCGAGTGGGGTACAGGCTTCTACATCAACCCCACGCCACCGGAAGAGTCGGCGCGGTTCCTGCGTGAGGCAAGAATTGGAACCGTTGCGAAAAAGTAGTCCGTACGGCTCGCTGTAACAGGGCGCGGCTTTTGGTTTATACTTAAAAATTGGCGGCGCGGTACCCAAGTGGTAAGGGAGAGGTCTGCAAAACCTTTATGCGTGGGTTCGATTCCCACCCGCGCCTCCAAAGTTCTGACGTGGTTTCAATTAGTTAGGGCGAGTAGTCCTTCCGTACCCCTCGTGCACCCTTCGTTTGTGAGGAGTGGATCGCGACTCCAAGCGATTCAGTACGCCGCCAGAGTGGTAGGCGTGGAGCACGTGGCTTTAGGCTCCGATTTCGATGGAGCCACGACGATGCCGTTTGATGTGACGGGAGTACCGTTGATTACCAATGAGCTCAGGGTGGCTGGCCTTTCTGACCACAATATTGCCCTGATTATGGGTGGGAACGTCGTGCGCGTCCTTTCCCAGAGTTTGACGTCCGGCACAAACCCAGCCAATGAACAGTCCGGGATGTAGCAAAACAGGTTGCCGGGCATCCAATACTCTTATTCGAAGGGGTACGGTACGATCAAGGACGCGCCCGGAATCCGCAACCTGGAACCGTACGTACGGCGGGCGTATAGAGGATCGTTTTTCCATATCATTTGACGGAGACAGGTGAATGGCCCGAAAGGTCTGGAACAAGCAGCCGTCCGCCGCCGCGCGGTTGGTAGCATTCATTTTCCTTGTTTTGCCCTGGCTTGCCGGGGCGGCAGGAGTCGCTGCCCAGGACCCGCCAATGCATCACGATCACGAAGGCATGAGCATGCCAATGGACCAACCGCTGGACCCCGCAGCGCGGGCCAAGATTCTTGCGGACAAGAAAGAGAGCGAATTCAATCATCACCTTGCCGGATTTTTCGTGGTTCTCGCCGGAGCCTCCATCCTGTTTCAGACGAGCCTCCTCAAGCGATGGCCGGCGGTGAAATATGTGTGGCCCAGCTGCTTCCTGGTAGCGGGGATTTTCTTGTTGGTGTTCAGCGACACCGAATTGTGGCCGTTCGGGCATCGCCAATGGCTCGAAGCGCTACGAAACAATCGCGAAGTACTGCAGCACAAAACATTTGCGCTGCTGTTGTTGGTGCTGGGTGCGATTGAGTGGCAACGGACCCGCGGCGCGCTGAAGAGAGCCTGGAGCGCTTGGGTCTTTCCGGTCGTCGCCGTGATAGGTTCGGTGCTCCTGATATTTCACGAACATCAAGGCGGAATGGTTGGTGAGGACCACATGCAAACCATGGCCAGAATCCAATCCGAACACATGACGTATCTTGTATTCGGGCTCGCGATTGGTTTGACGAATGGACTGAGCACACTCAAGGCGCGCGGCGCGGGCGTCTTCAACAAAGTGTGGCCATTTCTCATCATGGTATTGGGCATCCTGTTGATGTTCTACAAGGAATAGTCCTACGTAGGCTGGTTCGGTGACTTCGCAACAGTGTCCCAAATTGATGCGGCGGGTCCAGGTTGTCACGATTTGCATCGATCGTTAGGTGTGACCTGCCGACGCTGCCTTTAATTCATTTCCTTTCATCACCTTAGTCTGAACTGACGAACCGGAATTGGCTCGCTGCGTGCCCGCGAAACCCTCTGGACTTGAGGAAGTTCGCCTCGTCACCCCTGTGGCCGAGCTTGCTGCATCATCTGCCGCATCGCCATATTCGAACCAGGCGCGCGCCTCTCGCGCCAGGCCTCCAGCCGCTTGCAGGCCTCTTCAAGATTCAGAAACACCGTCGGATTTTTAAACGCCGCTCGCCAAGTCGGCACGATGCTGCGAATCCTGTCCCACACAACCCAGATTTCGCCGTTACTTTCAAAGAAAAGCTCGTCATTGATCAATCCGCGGTTCACGATGCTTGCCACCATATCCCAATAACTCAATACCATCCGGATGCTGTTGTATTCGTCTGTGCCCGGCGCGTATTTTTCCATCATCTCGTCCGGCGAAACAGGGTGGAAGTGGTCCAGAAACCAGCTTCGCGCTTGGCGCAACCGCGCTTCGCGCCGCATGTCGTACAGCCGCAACATCAGGTTCACTTCGTCATAGGTGATGGTCGCCATGGCAGACCTCCTCGATGTCGAGCCTATTGTGGGGATGCAGATTGCGGGTTTGCAGTCGCAAGAGATTGCGGATTGGACAGCTCCAGCCGCAGCACGCTTGCTAGCGGAATGCCTTGCTTCTGAAACTCGATTTGAATTCTGCGTCGAAGTTCACGTGAAACTTCGTCTTGGCGCGTCGGTGCCGTACGCACTTGCAGGCGCACTACAGTCGCGTTCCGATCGTAGGATTGCACGCCCAGCACCCGAGGTCCATCGACGATTGTTTGGGCCCAGGAGGTGTCGCCGCGCAGCTCCGCCGCCGCGGCTTCAAGTGCTGCGAGGGGCTTCTCCAACGCAATCTCCGCGGCTAGTCCGATGTCGACAAACGATTGCGACCAGTCACGGCTCAGGTTGGCTACCATTCGGATTTCACCGTTTGCGATTGTAACGAGCGCTCCGCGCGCATCGCGTAAAACCGTGCGTCGTAACGTAAGCTGCTCCACCCGGCCCGTGGTTTCCCCAATTTGCACCGAGTCTCCCGTTACGAACTGATCTTCCAGTACGATGTAAAAGCCGGAGATAACGTCACGGACCAAACTTTGCGCCCCGAAGCCTACCGCTATCCCGCATAGTCCTAAGACAACCAGCGCCGGTAACGGGCTGATTCCTACCTGGCCGAGCGCCGTCAGCAGCGCGATTACCCAGACAACTTTACTGCCAACGCCATAAGCCACACCCGCCAGCGCCTGTGTATGTTGCGCTCGTAGTTGTTCTGCACGCGCCTGGCTTGTGGCCGGTCGGATCAGCAGGCTCGTCATCATGCCGAGGAACCGGTTTACCAGCAGCGCGACGATGAAAATCCCGAGCAAATGGAGGGCGATGGTGACCATAGGGTCGTTGAGGAACGCAAGGAGACTGGACATAGGCGATTCGACGGGCGAGTATAGCACTGAGTCGGCGGGCATGCTCGTCGCGCAACGCGGCGCGATGCGCCCTTTTGCCACAGGGAGTCACCCATGCAGAAACCCAGACGAACTCTTTTGCGAACGCTTGCGGGCTGTGTAGCCGCTCTAGCTGCGTCAGCAGCCATCAGCCGCGCTCAGAACCCTTTTCCAACGCCGCCAAGCCGGCCCGGGGAAGACTCTCCAAATCCGAATGCCAAGCCTCTCACGAAAGTCTTGTTGGAAGAGAATCAGAAGGACATCAGGAAGAACATTGAGAAATTGTTCCAACTGGCATCCCAGTTGAAGGAACAAGTAGAAAAGACGGATTCAACCGCGGTTCTTTCGCTTGCCATGGTAAAAAAGGCCGAAGAAATTGAAAAGCTGGCCCGGCAAATCAAGGATCGCGCAAAGGGCTGAGCCGAGCCTGTCTGGTTGCAGCACGGGACATTCGCGATCTCTGCGAGAAGCTACCTCGCAACTTGCGATTCACAAAGGCAATCTTTTTCGTTTCACGCTAGAATGGTCTTACTGCGCGCCCGTAGCTCAGCTGGATAGAGCGTGTGCCTCCGAAGCACAAGGTCGGGCGTTCGAATCGCCCCGGGCGCGCCAGTTTTTCAATGGTCCAGCCCGGACACATAGGTGACAGAACGTACCTAAGACATAGGTAACACTTTTGGGCCGAACGGATTTTCGAGCGGTTCGAGCACCTGAGCCTCCAAATCGAAATACCCCAGATCATAATCCATAAAGCTGACCAGCCAGATGTCGTCGTGGACTTCGAAACCTCGCTAAAGTCCGTAAAGGTAGCAAAACTCACCGAAAATCCACCATGCGAGGTCTGCCCCGGACAAAAGCTACTTTTCCGGTCGACTCCGCGCTTACCGGGCGCTACCGGGTTCTCTTAAGTTGGCTGCGTGTCATTTACTCTGGACGTTTCCCGCTAGGCCATGTTCCTTTGGACTAGTTCGCATCTCTTGAGCGCAGATCGCAAGAGCCAAACTTAGGCTCAGCGAAAAACCAAGAATTGATACTCGCCACATAAATATCGACCGGATAATACAAACGGTCTTCAATTCCCGTCCTTCTTATGGAAGGACTTGGCGTGATCCTCCCAATCGACCCAGTCTACGGGATGCGTCGCAAGGTAAGCATTCACCGCTTCGCCGAGAGTCGCAAAGAAGGTTTGTTCGCCAAAGCGCGTGAAGAGTCCGAAGCGCCTCAGCTTGTCCTTGACCGGATCCTTCATCTCTGCAAAGCACAATTCGATGCTGGCGGCGTGCAAGGTTTCATCTAGTTCGGAGACGGCATCGGCCGCAGTGACATCGACACTCGTGACCGGTTCCGCCGCGATTACCACCCAGTGCACGGGCGCGGGTGATTTAGCGACAGCATCCAGGACGCGTTCGTGAAACAGCTCGGCGTTCGCGAAAAAGAGGGGCGCATCCCACCGGAACAGCACGAGGCCGGGGATCTGCCGTGCCTCGGGATAACGGGTTATGTCGTGATAGCCCTTCACACGTTCGACGCGGCCAAGCACTGCCGAATGCGGGCGCCAGCCATCCCAAAGGAACTCAATCACTGCAATCACGATCGCGATGGTAATGCCCGGAATGGCACCGAACACGGCCACACCTGCGAAGCAGGTCATCGAAAGCCAGAACTCCCAGCGCTGGATACGATAGATGCGGCGCAAGTCGGACACTTCGAATAGACCGATGGCCGCAGCGATGACGACGGCTGCGAGGGCGGGGTGCGGCAGATCCTGTAGAATTTCAGGCGCGAAGACCAGCAGAAGTGCGATGGCAAGTGCGCCCACGACTCCAGTCAACTGTGTCTTAGCACCTGCTGCCTCGGCCACCGGTGTCCGCGATGAGCTGCTACTGATCGGGAAGCCCTGAAAGAAAGCCGAGGCAAGGTTGGCGACGCCGAGGCCCACCATCTCTTGGTTCGGGTCAACCTGCATCCGCAGACGCGCAGCGTAGGTTCGAGAAAGTACGCTCGTGTCGGCAAATGAAACGAGCGCGACGGCGATGCCGCCCATGAGGATCGATACCCAGTCTTCGACGTGGACAAAGGGAAGCGTTGGCGAGGGCAATCCGCGCGGCAGGGGACCAAGCACGGACACGCCGGCACGAGTAGCGAGGTCGAATGTCGCGACTGTGACCGTGGCCGCGACGACCGCGATCAGAATACCCGGAAGACGCGGTTTGCCCTTCAGCACCAGTATCAGAACGAGCGTGCTGGCTCCTATCGCGAGTGCTGCAATATTTGTGTTCCCTTTGAGGACCATGTCGACGATTCCCCATACTTGGCGTAACGGTCCCTTTGCAGTTACGGAGAAGCCGAAGAGCTTTGGGACTTGGCTCAGCAGTACTGTCAGTGCGATGCCGTTCATATAGCCGTAGCGGATAGGCTTTGAAAGCAGCTCTGTGACGAAACCCAAACGCACCAGCCCCGCAGCAATACACACGACGCCAGAGACGATTGCCAGCATTCCCGCTAGTGCCACCGCACGTTGTGGCTCTCCAGCCGAAAGGGGCAGCACGACAGCCAGGATCACTGGCGCAAGCGCAGAGTCGGGGCCCAGGACAAGAATGCGGCTTGGACCAAACAGAGCGTACGCGAGCAACGGGACGATAGTCGCGTAAAGGCCGTTGATACCTGGCACACCGGATGCCTGAGCATACGCGATGCCGACAGGAACGAGCATCGTGGTCATTACCAGGCCCGCGCCAAGATCGTGCCGCAGCCAAGACGACTTGTAATGACCCAGAGTTTCCAACCCTGGAAACCAGCGTATCCAGCCTGTTCGATTCACTGGGGTAATGATGCGGCCAGGCTCTGTAGCTTCGGAGGAGGGCGATTCACTCATGGCTGCTCTAATCACTTTTCGACGGACGAACCTGGCAGGCCAGGAGCGTTTGGAAATTACTTATACCACTGTGTGATTGCCCTGTCAGCGCGCGGAATGGGTCTGAGCTAGCCCAGGGGCAGAGATTTGTAGTCAAGTCCTTCCCCCAATATCACGCTCACAGGCACCTTCGGTCTGTTACCAAGAAACGAGCGGTGGTTGCCGTGGCTCGAAAGTTGGCGGTACTGCTCCATCGGTTGTGGGTAAGTGGAGAGGTGTACGAACCATTGCGCAATAGCCAAAAAGCGATGCGTGCCGTGGCCTAGAGTTGCGATCCGAACAGTCGAGCTCAACTGCCGAGTCCAGGTGACTGCTACTAACTCCTGACGCCCAACTTTCACCGAAAAGGTGGGAGGAGAGGACGATAATCAGGTAGCAGCACCTACTGAAACGAGAACATCCACCTGGCACCGAGCGAATATCGCTCACCAAAGAGTGCGGATGGAAGGATGGCGACAGAGGCGGCTTGGCTGAATGGGAACAGACTCACGGAAAGAAGAAAGCGAAAGTGTGCCTTGACATCAACCGGCCTTCTCATGGAAGGAGTT
>JBKOXA010000054.1:0-26047 GCA_046724685.1 Acidobacteriota bacterium
TCGCTCGGCAAGATCGTCCTTACCACGTTTCTTTCTCACGTCGAATGTTGGGGAAACTGTGATACTTTTTCACTCGACAAGAATGAACAGCCGCTCAAACCACGAAAAGCCAAGGAACTTAGCCACTGCAATTCTGACGGACATCCATTTTTGGATTCCCGCGATTGTGCTGCTCGGCGGGCTGTGGGTGCTTCATTGGATTCGCTGAACGCAGCGCCGGCCGTCCCTGGGATGGCTCGCGAGCAACTGCAAACGAAGCGCCTGCGTCAATTGCAGGTCGCTGGGATCCTGTGCGGATTTAGCGCCGGCGCGTGGCTGGGAGCAGCCGAAGCGCCGACAAAACTTGTAAACATAGGGATTTCACCGGTCATCGTTTCGCTGCTGATGGTGAGCGGAGTATTCCTTGCGCGGTGGAGTGTTCCCGCGCTGATTCGCGGCACGGCGCAGATACGCCTGGATGTGCTCCAAGCCCCTCACCTGATTCTGTGGGGAGTTCTGGCGGGATGTTTGTGGGCAGTGGCGAATACGCTGACCATTTTGGCCATCCGCAATATCGGACTGAGCATCGCCTTTCCTCTCTGGAACTTGAACAGCTTGCTGGGGATTTTTTGGGGTTGGCTGCTTTTTCACGAATTGCGCGGAGCGGGACGCCTGCGATGGCTTTCCGTTGTGGGGGGCGCGGCCGTGATGTTCTGCGGAGCTACTCTGCTGGCGCTGGCGTCGTCAGCTCAAACCGGCGGCGCCACCGCCACGCGCGGCATCCTAGCGGCGCTTGCGGCGGGTGCGCTGTGGGGCACCATGTACATTCCCTATCGCAAGGCTTACCTCACGGGAATGAATCCTCTCTCGTTCGTCGCCTTCTTCACCATTGGTGAACTCGGAATGATGCTTGCCCTCGCCCTCAATGAAGCGGGCGGAGCGTCCGCGTTATGGCAGCAACTGGCGCACGCCAAGGACGTCCTGTTCTGGCTGATGCTGGGTGGCTTTGTTTGGGTCATCGGCGATCTTTTTCAGCAGTACGCCGCAAAGTATCTGGGCATCAGCCGAGGCATCCCTCTCTCAAACACCAATCAATTGTGGGGACTTCTGTGGGGCCTCTTCGTGTTTGGCGAACTGCACGGAATGGCCACCGGGCATTACGCGAGAGTCATCGGCGGCTCGTTACTGATGGCGGCAGGGGCTTGTGCCATCGCGATGGCGTCTGTGACCCGGTCCGAACACGCGTACTGGCGCACCGCAGCGGAGCGTGAGGCGGCTCGCTACGGAATCACCGATGAATTCCTGAATTCGGGCTTACAATCGGACCCCGATTCGGAAACGACGGGCCCCTCGCACGCCGGTCCTACAGGCGCGGCCTCAAGGTCGTGGGTCGATTGGCTGCTCGTGGCGGTGGCTTCCGGCGTGTTTCTGTATCTGGCATCCGTGGCTCGCACCCCGCAAATCCCGTTCAGCTGGCCAGCTCTGCTTCTCTTGTCCCTGGCGCTCCTGACTTCCCTGCTGCTGACGTCCGTCGTTCTGTTTCGCACCACACGCTTTGAATAATCTTGTCCTTCCGCTCGAGCACCGCGGGGTCCGGCCAGAACTCCTGCTAACATGACGGAGATGGCTCGAGAGCAACATCCTGCGGCGGAAGTTTCGGCGGTTCTGGCACAAAGCCTTGTCGAGGCGCTGTTGCGCGAACGGGTGATCCCGCGATTTGTGGACTCCTACGTCGTAGAGAACGGCCGGCACGCATTGCAGGTTCACGCTTCGTTGTACCGCGACCTGCTCATCATCCTTCAGCGTGAAGCCTTGCTAGCGGCCTCGGTGCGGGCATTGGAAATTGCGTCCACCGAAACCATTACCTCGGCTAACGGCAAACAACGCGTGGTAGTCCGCAAAGGTGCGGAAACTTTCCGCCGCAAGTTCTTGTCTGCGCTGGCCCGGCAACAAAGCTGGAATGCCGGAGATGCGCTCGACTTTCAGTCCGACCTGCGCATGTATGAAGATTTGCTGGCACGCGCAGCCTCCGCGCGCCGTACGCGCAAGCCTTACGAAGCGGCCAATCATCCGTTCGTCGATCGTTGTGCGTTTATGCTCGACTCGGCTTTTTTGGAAAAGGCGAGGCTCGCCGCCAGCCGCGCTCTGGCGAATCTGGAAGATGTCGCCACAGCCGTAACCACGGCTGCCATGCGTGCCAGATAGAAAAATTCAGGGATTCGGTTCGACCAGTACCGCTGTTCCGTAAGCTAGAACTTCGGTAACTCCTTGCATCACTTCGGTGGCGTCGTAGCGAAATCCGACCACGGCGTTTGCGCCGTGCTGCGCGGCATGCGCCAGCAACAGCTCATAAGCCTCCTCGCGGGTCTTCTCGCAGAGATTCGTCAGAATTGTGATATTGCCGCCGACGATGGTCTGTAGCGCCGCGCCCAGATTTCCGATCACGCTTCGCGATCTGACAATGATTCCGCGCACGACTCCAAAGTTGCGCACGATCCGATGTCCCGGCAATTCTAGTGCTGTCGTCACCATCGATGAATCCACTCGCCCCGGCATCTGTTCTCCTCTCGATGGCAGCCCGTCGGCCCATGGCTGCCGTTTACCGCTGCGATTCTACCTGTTACTTCGCTGCTGCGCGAGGACCGTGCGTTTGTTATTCTCCGCTGTGATGGAAATTCTGTTCGGCGTTCTTGCGCTCCTGCAGATCCTGGTCGGCGCGTACCTTGTGTTTGAAGGCGCAAAGTGGCTCGCCTACGTGAGGCGCCGCGCTGGAACCGACCCGGGGTTCTACTCGCCTAAGACGGCTGTTTTGTGCCCGTGCAAAGGCGTCGAACCTGGCCTCGAGCGGAACCTCACCGCGCTCTGCGAATTCGATCACCAGAATTATGAAGTGTTTTTTGTTCTTGCTTCCGAATCCGATCCTGCGGCCGGCATTGTGAAGCGCGTCGCCACGCAGTCGCGCCGGAAGGCTCACGTCGTCTTCGCGGGCGCCCCGCTCGAGTGCGGCGAGAAGGTCAACAACCTTCGGGTAGCCATCCAGCAACTGCCCGGCGATTTCGAGATTTTGGTTTTCGCCGATTCCGATGGGAGGCCCGGTCATGAATGGCTGCGCAAACTCACCGCGCCGCTCGTGGACTCCACAATCGGCGCAACCACCACGATGCGCTGGCTGATCCCCAACAACAATGCCTTGCCGAATTTGTTGCTGGCCGCATGGAACGCCCCGATTCTCACCATGCTGGGCGAAAATACCGGCAGGAATTTCTGCTGGGGCGGCGGCACCGCCATTCGCAGATCGGTGCTTGAACAGGCGGGAGTGATGGAGGAATGGCAGCACTCCGTCAGCGACGACTACTCCATGACGATTGCGCTTCGACGAGCCGGCCGCCCGATCGTTTTCCTTCCCGAATGTTTGATCGTTTCGTACGTGGACACGGATTTCGCGGGACTGATGGAATTTACGAATCGTCAAGTCTCAATTACTCGCGTGTATTCGCCGGGGCTGTGGGCCGCGGCGGGCGCGACCCATCTTTTGTTTTGTCTGACCATCACCTTTGGAGGCTTGCTGATGGCCGCTGCCCTGCTGGCGGGAAGGCCCGTGCTACAGATCGTTGCGCTCACATTCTTGCCCTTGTTGTTAAGTTCGATTCGAGCTGCGTTCCGGGTCACCGCGGTTCAGGAAGTGCTTCCTCGCTTAAAGGAGCAGAACCAACAACAGTCGTGGATTCACCTGCTCCTCGGTGTGGGGATTCCTTTTTTGTATGCCGTGAATTTCGCGGCTGCGGGTTTGACAAGAAAAATCCGTTGGCGCGGAGTGCGTTACGAGCTCGTGTCGCCCCAGCAAACGAGAATCTTGTCGCGATAAGCGCGGCGAAGAATTCGCGAAAAGATGATTGGCCATATGGAAAAATTTCGTTCATGGTGAAATTTCTACGTACGGGCCTACAGCAAAATCCTTACGGATGTGCATAACTCTACCCTTTTTCGGAAGTTCTGGTACGTCATTTTTGGTCATTCAGTTGCACTCCCAAGGGCAGTTCGGTAGTGCGTTCGCAGGCGAAGTCTACTTCAGTCCTTCTCGCGCCTCGGCGTAACCGTTCTTCGGCTCATGGCCTGGACGCCCACCCTTAGTCCCGGTCGACGTGCCATTCTCGTATCAACTGAGTCATGGTTAGCCTCGCTCCGAGGTGCATTTATATTTCGCCAAGGCAATCCCAAAGCGTTTTCTTGGGATGCGAACGGAGAGGTACAAGTGAGAGTGATCCGCAGAAGTGCGCAGGTGCATTCCGTGCGCCCTACCCAGCCTGCGATCGTACGCGAGAAGTATTTTTTCTACGAGCGAAACACCGGTGTATCCCATTTCCATGTCGAGACGGACGCGGAAGGACGCTTTCCCGTCGAGCAAGCAGCCGGACTGCTCGCCATGCATTGCATGGTGCGCAATCAAACTCCAAATGACTATGTCGTCCTGGTCGAAGCCGACAAGAGCCATCTGGAAGACCTCACCGAAAAAGCCCAGAAACTCCTCGATGCAGGACGCGCCGTCAAGAGTCACGTCAAGCTGACCCGCCGCGAAGAAGAAGTTCTGAGCGGAGTTGTACGGAGCCTTGCCAACAAAGAAATCGCCGCGTCGCTGAACTTATCCGAGCGCACCGTGAAATTCCACGTTTCCTCGCTACTGGCAAAGTTTCGAGTGCGGGGAAGGATGGAACTGGTTCGCGAAGCGGCGCAGATACCCGCATCCAGTATCCCCGTCTCCGAACCCGTGGCCAGCCGGGAAGCGCGGTCCTTTGCTCCGCGCTTTATGAACTATCGCGGACCGGCCCATGCATCCCTGATGACCTTGTCAGGACGCGAAGCCGTCGCCCAATAACGATTAGTAGTCCGAATCTGTACTCATGAAAAAAGCCCGTGACGCAAAGCGTCGCGGGCTTTTTTCTCGTGTGCCATAGCGGTTCCGCCAGGCTACTTCTTCGCGGCGGTGTACAGTTCCGCGGCCTTATCCCAGTTCACCACGTTCCACCAGGCCTTGATGTAATCGGCGCGCAGATTTTGGTACTTCAAGTAGTAGGCGTGCTCCCAGACGTCGAGGCCGAGCACGGCTTTTCCGCCCAGGAAATACGGTGTGTCCTGGTTCGGAGTGGAATCGATGGCGAGCTTGCCGTCCTTTACGATCAGCCATGCCCATCCGGAACCGAACCTGCCAACGCCAGCCGCCGAAAACTTTTCCTGAAATGCGGAAAAGGAACCGAAGCTCGAGGTGATGGCCGCTCCCAGATCGCCTTTGGGTTCCCCTCCCCCGCCCTTTTTCATCAACGTCCAGAAGAGCGAATGGTTCCAGTGTCCGCCGCCATTGTTGCGAACTGCCGCGCGAATCGACTCGGGCACTGCATCCAGATCTTTCAGGAGATCGTCGATCGATTTGGATTGCAGGTCCGGACGGCCATCCAGGGCTTTGTTCAAATTAGTGACATATGCCCCATGATGTTTGTCGTGGTGAATCTCCATGGTCTTCGCGTCGATATGCGGCTCGAGCGCGTCGAATCCGTACGGCAAAGGTGGCACTGTGAATGGCATTGGATTCTCCTTCGGTATACTCTCTGATTCAAAATTTGTGGGTTCGCCGCCAGGGAACAATCTGGCGCCGAGTTGATCCGCCTTGAATAACGCGGCCCACGCAATGCTACTGGCAGCAAGAAATTCCCTTCGTTTCATGAGGAACCCCTCAGCGCGGCGCACCGATGCGTGCTGCGTGGATTATACGTCCCATCACTTTCGGGACTCAACTCTCGCCGGGACTTACCCCTGCAAAGGTTGGATGCGCGAAAGCGCCCAACGGGCAGATTCGGAGATGGCCGGCTCATCAGATCCTGCAAGCCTGGCAAGCAGATCGAGGGACTCTTGATAGGCCGCCGAGTCCGGCGCGATGTGCGCGTTCCCGAGAGCGATGCAGGCGTTGCGTACCAGCCCCTGCCATTTCGTTCGCTTGATGGGGCTGCCTTGAAACATTTCCCGGAACTGTTCTTCTGAAAGGCCGGCCAGCCTGAACAAGTCGGGCAAAAAGAGGGACTTTCCTGCGGGGTCACTTTCGTTTCCGGCCAAGGTGCGCGGCAGAAATTCCGTCCGTTGCGTCTTTGGTGATTTCCCGTTCCAGGGGCACACCTCCTGGCAAATGTCGCAGCCAAAAACGTGACGGGCCATCGGCTCGCGAAATTCTTCACGAATCGAACCGCGAAGCTCGATCGTGAGATAGGAGATACAGCGCCTGGCGTCGAGAACATAAGGCTCAACGATCGCCTGCGTCGGACACGCATCCAGGCAGCGCCGGCACGTACCGCAGCGATCTGGGGGAGGCGCCTCGGCAGGGCCTACAGTGGGCCTCAATGGCAGACTCGTTAGAACCACACCCAAGAACAGCCATGACCCGAGCGATTGGTTGATCAGCAGTGTATTTTTTCCGAGCCAGCCGAGACCGGCGTATTTCGCAGCTGCGCGCTCGTGAATAGGGCCTGTATCGGCATAGGCCCTGGCTTCGAACGGCTCCGCAAAGTGTGCCCGCATTTCTGCAACCAGGAGATTGAGTCTGCGCCATAGAACTTCGTGGTAGTCGTCGCCCCACGCATATCGCGAGATCCATCCCCATGGCCTATCCGCGTTCTGAGGGCTATTCTCGGCTTGCGTCGAATACGGCAGGTCGGAGTTGTAATTGAGAGCGCAGACAATCAGGCTGCGCGCTCCAGGCATCGGAACCCGCGGATCGGCGCGCCGCGCGTCCTCGAGGTACTTCATCTTTCCCGCATAGCCCCGCTCAAGCCATTCCGAGTACCGGCCGAGCTCGGGAAATTTCTCAGCTGGCGCTACGCCACTCGCGTCGAATCCAAGCACGCGAGCCCGTTCGCTCACCCATGCCGTCTCTTCTGCCGAAAGGAAAAGCTCTTTCATTCAGATAAGCGTGCCCGATTTGCTGCCCGCTGGAAAGTCGTCATAAAATGAAGCCCCTTGCTTTTGGCAAGGGGCCGCATGATCTCTCGGCATAATTGCAGAAATAGAGTGCTCAGCCTTGTGGAACGACGTTCTCCGCCTGCAGCCCTTTCGGACCCTGCTTGACCTCGAACTCGACCTTTTGCCCCTCATTCAGCGATTTGTACCCATCGGCCTGAATGGCGGAGAAATGGACGAATACATCCTCGCCCGATTGGCGTTGAATGAAACCAAAACCTTTCGAAGCGTTAAACCACTTCACGACACCTTGCTCTTTGCTCACGGCATTCCCCTGCTCTGAAATTCGCGCCCAGAAATAGCAATTCTCGTCGGCTCGGTGCACGTAAATGGCTCGTCCCCTGGGCCCACGGAGACCTGGTTCCCGAACGCGGCGCTATGCTGGCACACTTCGGCGTGACAGTCCAGAAACATTGCTGGCCAGGCAGGTACAACGGGGCTCTAGCGAAAACTTAGTACGGCCGTGGCTTCGTCGGAATGAACCTCAAACACGGTGTAGAGCTTGGTGATCTGCAAGATGTCGTGAACTTTCCGGGTGAGATGCAGGAGCTTCAACTCTCCCCCGCGCGTCTTGACTGACGTGTAGGCGTGCACCAGTTCGCCGATTCCGGAGCTGTCGATGTAATTCACGTCCGCGAGGTTGATCAAAATCTTTATGCGATTTTCGTCGAGTAACTGCCGAACGGTTTTGCGCAGCAGCGCGCTGCCGTCGCCCAGTACAATGCGCCCGCCCAGATCCACGACCGTTACGGTGCCCGAATCCCGGTAGGTTGCGTGCAGCGACATGGCGCCACTCACGCTTCTTTCTGCGAGGAGGTGTCGCTCCCCGAGCTGCCAGGCTGGCCGTTCGGGTGCATGTTTTCAGTGCCCGGAAGCCGCTTGGACATCACAATTTCCGCGCCGCCTGTCGATCCCGAAACTACATCGAACTCGTCCATAAACGCCCGCATCAAGAAAATACCGCGCCCGGATGTGCTTAGGATGTTTTCTTCCGCCAGCGGATCGGGGACATCGCTGAGCTTGAAACCTTTGCCTTCATCCATCACGTGGATTACAAGCTTTTCAGGCGTCAGGTCTATCGCTAGATGAATTTTCTTGTCGGGGCGTTCACGATTGCCGTAATGAAACGCGTTGATGACGCCCTCGCGCACACTCATGCCAATCCGGTAACACATCTCTTCGTCAAACCCGGCGGCTTCCGCTACCCGCAGACACATCTCCTCCGCCAGATTCACACTTTCAACCTGCGTATCGAGCACGACTTCGAGGTGCTTGTTATCTTGCGCCATACCTCGTCGGTTACCGCAAACGATCCACATTTTGAAGCGTTGTATGGGTAACACACTGTGAAGGGCTCCGTCAATGGAGGGAGCGCCTCACGCCCGGCATTACCTTACGCCCAGTACGGCCTGTCTAAGGTCAGCTACGGATCGCCGCGCTGGCTGCAGCTCTTGGAGAAAGCCGGCCGCACAAGCGAATCGAAACAAGCTTTTGCGGAAGCCAAACGCTTGCGCTCCGCAAAGTAGCCTTTCTGTTACTCGATACGGTTCGACCGATATCGCCACCAGCCTTGCTTTACACCCGCCCATACCGCACGTATAGTTGCGGAGAATGCTTTCCCACACACTCCGTTGCGTGAGGTCGACATGATCGGCTGGATTCTGCTGATTGGTCTGGTACTGGTCATTTTCCTTCTGATCGGGATGTACAACAGCCTGGTACGCCTGAAAGTTCAGGTGGACAACGCCTGGGCCGACATCGACGTGCAGCTCAAGCGGCGCTACGACTTGATCCCCAACCTCGTCGAAACCGTCAAGGGCTACGCTGGACACGAAAAAGGAACGCTCGAAGCGGTCATCAACGCGCGCAATCGTGCAATGTCGGCGACCAGCCCGGTCGACAAAGCGCAGGCGGAAAACATGCTCTCCGGCGCGCTCAAGAGCCTCTTCGCGCTCTCCGAGGCGTATCCCCAGCTTCGCGCCATCGAAAGCTTCACGTCCCTCCAGAACTCGCTCTCGCAGATCGAAGATACGGTTCAAAACGCCCGCCGCTACTACAACGCTGTCGTCCGCGACCTGAACACCAAAATTCAGCAGTTTCCTACGAATATTTTCGCGGGCATGCTTGGCTTTAAGCCTCGTGAATTCTTCGAAGTAACCGCCACCGCGGAGCGCGAAGCGCCAAAGGTCAGCTTCAACACGCCCGCGGCCTCGGCCTGACGTTCCATCGCGAATGCACTCCGCCCTCCGTACGCCTGTCCGATGGCTGGTTCCAGCGCTGCTCGGTTTTCTGTGCTTGTTCCCTGCGGATGCCAAAGAACTTCGGATTGAAAAATTCACCGCGCAGATCGCAGTTCTGCCTGACAGCTCGGTAAACGTCACAGAATCCATCAGCGCTCATTTCATTGGCGGTCCTTGGCACGGTCTCTATCGCGAAATTCCCATCGAATACTTCACACCGCAGGGCATGAATTATTCGCTCTTCCTGGACGTGAAGCGCGTTACCGACGGCTCAGGTCGCGATCTTAGGTACGAATCATCGCGCGTGCGTCATTACCGCAAACTGAAAATCTTCATCGACAACGCCGACAACTCCGTACAGATCATCAACATCGAGTACTCCGTCTCCGGCGCTCTCCGTTTTTTCGACGATCACGACGAATT
The DNA here is from genome assembly GCA_046724685.1 of Acidobacteriota bacterium. Taxonomy (GTDB): domain Bacteria; phylum Acidobacteriota; class Terriglobia; order Acidiferrales; family UBA7541; genus Acidiferrum. The sequence continues at coordinate 9,642 of JBKOXA010000054.1, forward strand.
CTATTGGAACGTCACCGGTGACGAATGGGATGTTCCCGTCGGCAACGCTTCCGCCAGCATCTCGCTTCCCGTCGAAGCGAGGAACATCCGCGCCAACGTTTTTACCGGCGCATACCAGTCCCGAGCCCGCAATGCAGAAGTCGAAGTTGCGGGGAACGGCGTCGAAGTCCGTACCACCGTCCCTCTGGCCTATCACGAAGGCCTCACCGTGGCTGTCGCTTTTGACAAAGGGGGCGTAAAAGAGCCGGGCGCAGTCGAAAAGGCCATCCAGTTTCTTCGCAGCAACTGGCCCCTCGGGATTCCCGTCGTTGTCTTTTTCCTGATGTTCTATTTGTGGTGGACCAGCGGCCGCGATCCCCGCCTCCGTTCCATCGCCGCGCGATACGAGCCGCCCGAGCAACTCACCCCCGGTGAAGTCGGCACGCTCATCGACAACGCCGTCGATATGCGCGATATCACCTCTACCATCGTGGATCTCGCCGTCCGCGGCTATCTGGTCATCGAGGAACACAAGCAAGATCGCATGATGGGTTTGTGGAAGGATACCGACTATAACTTCAGCCTCAAGAAGCCTCGGCAGGAATGGACCGCGCTCAAGCCGCATGAACAGGCTGTGCTCGACGGCATATTCGATTCCGGCGCAGCTGGCGAAACCGTTTCCATGTCCAGTCTCGAAAATAATTTCTACAAGAACATTCCCACCATCAAGAACAACATTTTTGCCTCTTTGGTCGGCCGAGGCTACTATCGCCGCCGCCCAGACAGCGTTCGTTCCGGCTACATCGGCGCGGCTGTCGTTATCGTGTTTGTGTCGCTTTGGGGAGCAACCGCCGGCGCCAGCAAGCTCGGCATGGCGCCGCTGCCATTCATCGTCGCCGGCGTTCTCAGCGGGGTTGCCGTTCTCGGCTTTGGCTGGTTCATGCCCGCGCGCACCGTTGCCGGGGCGCTCGCGCTCGAGGGCGTTCTGGGCTTCGAGGATTTCCTCGCCCACGTGGAATCCGACCGCTTCAATCGCATGATCAAGACGCCGCAGATGTTCGAAAAGTTTCTGCCGTTCGCCATGGCCCTCGGCGTCGAGAAAAACTGGAGCAAGGCTTTTGAGGGTATCTTGACCCAGGCGCCCGACTGGTATCGCGGCGGCGTCTACGGCCCGCAGTTCTATCCCACTATGTTCGTAAGCAATCTCGGCGCCATGTCCTCTCAGGCGAGCACGGTGTTCGCTTCCGCCCCGCGCAGTTCTGGCGGCTCCGGCTTCGGCGGCGGAGGCGGGGGCGGGTCCTCCGGCGGCGGCTTCGGCGGTGGCGGCGGCGGCGGATTTTAGAGGTTTCCTTGTAACCCTTTTAGAAGGAATGCGAACGAAAAAGAGGGGACGGGCGGGTGTTTACAGTCAACGACCGCGAATCTCTGGGCCTGCGGTACAGCGCCAGCACATTGTCAAAGGCAACCATCCCAGCAGTTCGTGGACATCGGCTCGGCTGACCACCGGCAGAGCACTCAGTCCTGCGGCTCCCATTCTATCGAGCGCCGTGTGCAACCAATGACCGGTATACCGGTGCGGAAATTCGTGGGTATCGAGCAGAGCAGGTCCTCAAGATTCCTTTCGCCCTACCCGTTGACAGCGGCTGCCGCAATCGCCGCGGTACCAGAACCCCGATCACACCGCGCTTGTCACCGACCGGCCACGCAGGCAGGGTTTCAGAAAGCCCCGTAGAAACCCCTGTCGAAAAATCGCCGCTCTCGATCGTCCGTAGGGCCTCCGCCACCGTTTGGCCCGCTTGCAAGGTTTGCGGAGCCGGCTGCATCGCCTGGATCACCCGCAGGTTCCCTTCGGACGCCCGCAACTGGGTCGTCGGCAGGTGAATTCCATCTTGATGCGCAAGCACTTCGTAAATCGGCTCTTTCTGGAAACCCGACGCAACGAAGAAGCTCACCAGGTTGGAAATCATCAGCGGCACGATCACCGAATAATTGCGCGTGATTTCAAAAATCATCACCACGCCGGTCATGGGCGCGCGTCCTGCTTTGGAGCGGCCGGAGCAGGCTATTTCTCGGAGCGGGACCGCGTTCGCCCAGCGGGGTTGGCGTTCTGCCGTCCTCCGTTACTCCGCGGGAATCCATCGCGCAGTAACGCGTCAATCGCCGTCACCAGTTGTCTTCCACTCGCTCGTAACTCGCCGATACGTCGGTGCACGACCTGTTCCAGCACCTTCTGCCCTCGGGGCAGCAGGGACACCAGCACCTGGCGGCGGTCGTCGCGGCTTCGCGTCCTCCGCACGTAGCCCCGTTGTTCCAAGCGGTCAACCAGCTCCACGGCGCTGTGGTGCTTCAGCGCCAAACGGTCCGCAAACGTCTGGATTTTCGGCGGAATCTCCGGGGGAAGGCCTCGAATCGCCAGGAGCATCAAATATTGCTGCGGCTCCAATCCGGCGACGCGCGCTGCTGCATCACCTTCTTTGAGGAAAAGCCTGATCCGGTAGCGAAGTTCGGCGAGTGCCCGGAACTCGGCGGAGCTGATCTTCCTGCTCATGTTCTTATTCTATCGTAGAACGATATGTCTGCCAACCGTCTGGAGCGCGAGAAATTTCAGGATTTGCTACCGGCGGAAACTACAGAACTTTTCGAAATGCTTTCTGCGTCTTGTAGTGCTCGTAGCCGTTACGGAGATAGAAGCCGTGGGCGCGCTCACGAATCACGTTCGACCGAACGGACATACCCCGGCAGCCTTTCGTCTTGGCCCAGTGTTCCGCTGCCTGGAGCAATTTTGCGCCAGCGCCCATGCTGCGGCGTGATTCATCCACCACAAGTCCGTTTATTTCCGCACGCAGCACAACTTCAAGCAGCGGCGTGACGCTGACGTGCAGCCACCCCATCACCGTTTTCCCCAACTCGGCCACAAAAATGGCATGCTGGGCCGCCGGCCGCATCTGTTTCATTCTTCGGACCATGTCGCTGCGAGTCGCGGGGTATCCCAGCTGGCCGCTCAACTCAGCGAGTCGCGCGGCATCCGCTAATCGCGCGCGGCGGATTTTCATAGCTCCCACGTCAGAATGTTTTGTCGGAATCAAGGAGGATTGTGACCGGGCCTTCATTGACCAGCTCCACCGACATCATCGCCTGAAAGGTGCCGGTGGCGACAGGTATACCAAGTTTTCGCAGCGCCTCGCAAAACTCCTCGTAGAGAGCTTTGGCTCGGTCGGGCGGAGCTGCAGTAATGAAGCTTGGACGTCGTCCCCCGCGAGCGTCGCCGTAAAGCGTGAATTGTGACACGACCAGCGCGGCGCCTCGAATATCGAGCAGCGAGCGGTTCATCTTTTCGTTTCCATCTTCGAAGATGCGCAGGTTGGCGGCCTTTTCGGCGAGCGAGGCTGCGACGGCAGGAGTGTCATCCCGTCCGACGCCCAGGAGGATCATGAGGCCGGGACCGATCTCGCCGGTCAGGCTGCCTTCCACTGTGACCTTTGCGCGGCTGACACGCTGGACGACTGCTCTCATCGAAAGAACTGCCAAACTAGCGTTCGAGAGCCTTGAGAGCTGAGATTCCTCGACTGCGCAGACCGCCATTTGTTCCGCGAGTGCAAAGAAGAGGCAGCCTGCTCGGCTCTGAAGGACAGTCTTGCTTTTAGGGATTCAGACATCACGGCTAGTGCGCGTCCTGGGGCGGTGGCGTGGGCTTGCGCGGCAACATCTCCGGCAACTGGGCCACGTTGTAGGCGTAAATGGCCAGGACTTGCGCGCCCTCGGCCAGATCGTCCCATTGCACGCGGTCCAGGGTATCCGTTTGCGAGTGGTGATCTTTTTCGTAATTCGCGACTTCCTGGATACACCAGGAAGCCGGCACTCCAGCTTGGTCAAAGGGAACATGGTCGCTTCCGCCTTCGGACCGCAAACTGGGCTCAGCGAGGCCAATGCTTTTGTCTTTCGCGAGCGGGTAGAGCACGCGGTCGATCGTTTCCCGCGCGGCGTAGTTGTGCATCAGTCCGATGGTGAGCACTTTACCCGTGCCGGTGTCATGCACCAGCACGCCGGAGATTTTGCTTAGCTCGTCTTTGTGGGCTGCGACGTACGCTTTCGAGCCATTGAGTCCCTGTTCTTCGCCGGAGAACAGCACGAAGCGGATGGTGCGCTTCGGCTTGACGCCGGATTTGACCAGGGCGCGAGCTGCAGCCAGCACCGCCATCGAACCCGTGCCATTGTCCGTCGCTCCGGTTCCAAGATCCCAGGAATCCAGATGGCCCCCAAGGATCACGACTTCGTCGGGTTTCTCCGCGCCCTTGATCTCGGCGACGGTGTTGTACACAGTCACCGGTTTCCCGCTGAAGCTGCCTTGAACGTTGACTTCCACTTCGACTGGCCCGGCATCCAACAATCTCCAAAGGAGCGTGGCATTTTCCCGCGTCATGTAGGCCGACGGAAGCGCTCCTGGCTGATACTCGCGCGAAAAGCCGCCTCCCATGTTCAGCATGCCGTACCACTTTTCGGAAACGGAAAGCACGGCTGCCGCGCCTTCCTCCTTCAGGAATTTCACTTCGTCGGCCATCATTTTAGATCTGCCGCGGTAGTCTTTGAGCGCCAGGTTTTTCGGATGATCGAGAGGCAGATTGCTTTCATCAAACGGCGTCATTATTGGATTTGAAGGCGGCTCGGTCGCGCCAGGTCGATCGAGCAAGACGATTGCACCCTTGAGTTTGCCTCTGAATTTCTGCAAGTCTTCCAGCTTCAGCACTCCGACGCCGACCACGGCACCGCGCACGGGTCCGTTCGTGCTCGGCGACCATCCCGCGGAGGCAAGTGTCAAAGCCTGCTCGGTCGGAGCAATCACCCGCCCCATTGCTGGTCCGCGCGTCCAACTGTTCGCGATCGTCCATGGCTCCAGGTGCGCGTTTTCCAGACCGAGGGCCTTGAACTGCTCCAGCGTCCAGCGGCTGGCCTGATCGAGCTTCGGCGAACCGGTGAGGCGCGGGCCGATCCGGTCCACCAAGTACGACAAATCCGCCCGCAGTTGGTTTTGGTCAGCCTTCACTTGCGCCAGAATTTTCGCGTCCATCTCCGCAACGGGATCTTGTTGCGCGCCTTCAGCCTTGGCGACGGCTTCCGTCGGCTGGTATGGAAGCGGACGGCGCGGCAACAGGGTGGGCAGTTGTGCCGTGTTGTAGGCCCAGGAGGCAATCACCTGCGCGCCTTGATTCAAATCATCCTTCCACACCTTGTCGAAGGTGTCGGACTGGCTGTGATGAGTCTTGGAATATTCCGCCGTGTTCTGGATGCACCAGAACCCCGGCACGCCGACATCGTCGAACGAGGCGTGGTCGGTGCCAAACGTACGCGCCATGCTGGGTTCAAGCAGCTTCAATTCGCTGAGCGGTAGAAGCACCTGGTCCATAACCTCGCGAACCTGGTAATTGTCGTGAAGCCCAAGCGTCAGAACTCTTCCCGTTCCCGTATCGTGAACCAGCACGCCTGAAATCTTGTCCAGTTCGTCCCGGTGCGCCTGCACGTACATCTTTGAACCGACGAGCCCTTCTTCTTCACCCGAAAACAGCACAAAGCGAATGGTCCGCTTCGGCTTCACCGCGAGTTTCGCCAGCGTTCGTGCCGCTTCGAGCACTGCGATCGAGCCGGTGCCGTTGTCCGTTGAACCCGTCCCCAAATCCCAGGAATCCAAATGCGCTCCGACAATCACCACTTCATCCGGTTTTTCGCTGCCGCGAATTTCGCCGACGGTGTTGTACACCTCCACGGGCTTGTCGCTGAACGTGTTGCTCATCTCCACCTCGATCGTTACCGGCCCGCGCTTCAGCATTCGCCAAATCATGCGGTAGCCTTCGCCGGTGATGAAAGCGGTCGGCACTGCGCCGATTTCGAATTTTTCGCCGCCGATGCCGGTCATGTTCAGCAGTCCGTGAGGCTTGTTCGAATCGCGCAGAACTGCGGCGACGCCTTCTTGCTTGAAAAAGTCATTTCGCGCGCGAGCCATCTCGATCAATCCCGCAATGGGTGATGGCGCCGAGGGCTGTCCCTTTACGGGAGGAGGCGCTTGCATCGGGCGGACATATTCTTCGTTCAGGTCTTCCAGCTTGGGCGGCGAGAGGCTTGCGGGTTCCTGGTAGATGACGACCGCGCCTTTCAGCTTGCCGCGATATTTTTCGAAGTCGGCCTTCGTCTTGGCGTCGAAATACACGACGGGGCAGCGGACCGTACCTTGGGTGCCCGGCGACCATCCGGCCGAGGCAACGGTCAGCGGATGATCTGCCGGTGCTAGGATGCGCGCTTTCGCGCTGCCACGCGTCCAGGAATGCGCAATGGTCCAGGGCTCCAGATGCACCTTCACCAGACCGTATTTCCTCATGACCTCCGCAGTCCACTCATTCGCCTGCTTCAATTGCGGTGAGCCCGTGAGCCGCGGGCCGATCGTGTCCGACAGGTACTCCAGGTTCTGCATGGCCTCGCTGTGATCGTGAATCTCGCTCAGTATTTCTGCGTCCGTAGCGGCGAATTCGTGCGCTTCACCGTCAGGAGGAATCGCCAATCCCTTGTGGGCCGTAAATCCCACGAGTATAGCCACGCACAACATCAGCAACGCTCGATGAAAACGCATTTTCATGCTCACCCTCGATTTGGTCTGCTACGCAAAATTGAAATGCTGAATCTCGGAATCACGCCCAGAGTGCCCTGGCGGGTCGTGGCCTATCTGTTCGACGTTCTGGCAGGCCGTTTCCGTTTCGTCTTTTTTTGACGTTTCGCCCGGCGTGGCGCAGGCTGGCACGTGGGGCAGAAAAAGCTGCTTCTGCCTGCGACGATCATTCTCCTGATCGGTGTCCCGCAGCGGTAGCACCTCTTACCTTCGCGGCCGTAGGCTCGATGATGCTGCTGATAGTCGCCGGGCAGTCCATCGGTGTCAATGAAGTCGGAGATGGAAGAGCCGCGCATCGCGATGGCTTTCAAGAGAATCGCTTGTAGCGCTTTGCGCAGAGTTTCGGTTTCCTTGGGAGTCAGACGCGCACCGGATTTTGCGGGATGAATTTTGGCTCTCCACAGACTCTCGTCGGCATAGATATTTCCCACCCCGCGAAGGACACTTTGGTCCAGTAGTATGGCCTTGATCCTCGCTTTGCTGCCGCGAATGCGCGCCGCGAATTCCCCGGACGGGACTTCCAGAGGATCAGCGCCGAAACGCTGCAACTCTGCTGCCAGGGTTTCGCCGGAGAGAAACGCCATGCGGCCAAACCGCCGGGCATCGGTGTAACGGAGTTCGCGCCCGTCATCCAGCAAGAAAGCTGTGTGAGTGTGCTTTTCTAAGGGCTGTTCGGCGAAACTGGGCGCGAGATTTCCGGTCATGCCCAGGTGCACGAGAAGGGCTTGCGTGACGGTCGAATCGCTATTTTGGATCGCCCTCAGATAGAACAACATGAACTTTCCATAGCGTTCGATGCGTTCGATGGTTCGGCCTGGCAACTCGCGTTCCAGAAGCATCGGGTCGTCAATGAAATCGGTTTTACGCAGGGTTACCGAGACGATGCGGCGCCCGGCGATAGAGGCTTGCAGTCCGCGCGCAACCGTTTCGACTTCGGGAAGTTCCGGCATGTCCGTTCCAGGAAAATAGCATATCCAGGAGCAAGGTCGGTTGTGAGCCGTTAACCGCGCCTACTTCTTGTGATAATCGGGATATGGCGGATGATCGGGGATCACAACTGGATTTTTCTTCAGCGCCTCCAGGGTAACCTGGACCGCCCGTTCCAGTTGCGGATCGTGTCCCGCGGCAACGGACGCAGGATCGTTTTCGACTTCGATGTCCGGCGCGATGCCGCGGTTTTCGACTTCCCACTCACCATGCAGGCCGTAGATGGCGATGCGTGGCGCGGTGACTCCGCCGCCATCCATCAGGCTCGGGTAATTGTAGATTCCAACGAGTCCGCCCCAAGTGCGAGTACCGACGAGCGGACCAATCTTGTCCTGCTTGAACATCCACGGCAGCGCGTCACCGCCGGAGCCGGACATTTCATTGATGATCATGGTCTTGGGCCCGTAAATCTGCGCGAGGGGTGAGCAGAATTTTCCGCCTTCGCGCGAGATGGCGCAGTTGCGCAGCGGGCGTTCCAGCAGGTCGATGATGTAGTCCGCGATGAGTCCGCCATGGTTGTAACGCTCGTCGATCACTGCGCCCTGCTTCCCGACTTGAGCAAAATAGAAGCGGTTGAAATTGAGATAGCCGCCGGTGGCTGTATCAGGGACGTGCACATACGCCAATTTGCCGCCACTGAGCTCATCGACTTTGCGGCGGTTGTCTTCTTCCCAGGCGCGATTGCGCAGAGGAAAATCGTCGCCCACGGGAACGACCGTGGTTTCGCGCGCGTCTTTTCCGTCCGGATGAGGACCTACTTTGATCTTGATTTGCTTGCCGGCGGTGTTTTCGAAATAGCGATAGACTTCGGTGGTTGGCTGGACGTTTACACCGTTCACTTCGAGGAGGTAATCGCCGGCTTTTACGTCCACGCCAGGCTGTGTCAAGGGGGCCCGCAGATCGGGATTCCAGTTTTCGCCGTTGTAGATGCGCGCGAAACGATAGCGGCCATTCTCGATTTTGTAGTCGGCCCCGAGAAGACCGCCGTTCACTTTGGCAGCCTTCGGAAAATCGCCTCCACCGACGAACATGTGGCCGATGGTGACTTCGCCGAGCATTTCTACGAACAAGTGGTTCAAGTCGCCGCGGCCGCCGACGCCTTTCAGGTATGGCGCGTATTTTTTCTCGACAGCAGCCAGGTCAAGACCGTGCCAGTGCGGGTCGTAGAGGAAGTCACGCTGGATGCGCCACACCTCGTGGTACATCTGGTTCCATTCGGCGCGCGGATCGACGTAGACTTCGAGACCGTCGAGCTTCAAAGCTCCATCGCCCGGTTTTGGCGCGGCCGCGGTAGCCGCGATAAACCACGCGGGCCCCTGCCGGTAAAGAACCTTTTCGCCATTGGCCGAAACGGTGGCGGCGTTGATTCCGCTGAGAAACGGCTCAGTTTTGCGAGTGGACAAATCAAACTTGGTTAATGTGAACTGCGGCGGTCCGTCGGTGGGGCCGATCACTGGGGCTTCGGTCAAATACAGAACTCCGGGCTTGCCGGGAGTGAGACCGGTGTAGTTCGCGGCTTTGATGGGCAGAGACACGATGCGTTGGCCAATGCCGTCGAGATCAATCGTGACGATGACCGGCTCGTCTTTCTTCTCACCTTCCTTCTTGTCGGAATCTTTCTTATCGGTGTCCTTTGCCTTTTCCTTCTGATCGTCCTTGGCTTTTTCTTCCGGCTTGGCCACCTTCTCATCGTCGCTTTGCGGCTCGACGGGAGAAGGTTCTCCCTTCTTGAGCACAACGGCGTAAACGCTGCGTGAAACGGGGTGCTGGTAACTCGTGAGGTCGAGCCAGCCGGAAGAAAGTCCAAAGTCGGTGCTCGCGCCGAAATAGATGTACTTGCCGTTTTTGTCGAAGACGGGAAAGCGCGCTTCGCCGATTCCGTCAGTGATCTGCGAAGTTTTCGCGGACTCAATCGAGTACACGAAGACCGCGCGGAAATGGCTTGGAAGATAGCGGGAGTAGGTCAACCACTTGCTGTCTGGGCTCCACGCGGGATCCAAAACGTACGTTGGGTCTTCGAACAAATCCGTGTCGACTTTTACGGGCTTGCCCTTTTCGATGTCCACATACCAGACGTTGAGGCGCTTGTCGATGTAGGCGATTTTCTTGCTGTCCGGAGACCAAGTGGGATTGTAGAAGTAGGACGGAGGATTTCCAAGATTGATCTTCTTGATTTCACCGAGGCCACCCTGGTCCTTCAGGTAAAGCGCATATTCTCCGGATTCATCGGAGAAGTAGGCGATCGATTTGCCGTCGGGACTCCATGCGGGGTCGCGCTCGACGGCTGTGGTTGTTCGCGTCAGATTGCGGATGTCGCCCTTTTCGGCAGGCACGGTGAGAATTTCGCCGTGTGCTTCAAACACGGCGCGCGCGCCGGCCGGCGAAATTCCGGCATTCAGGATCTTGTCGGGGACTTTTTCCCAATGCGGCCGCGTGGCGGGCAAATCACCCGCAACATGAATCTTGATGTGCTCGGCCTTGCCGGTTTCCGGATCGAGAACATAGAGGCCGCCGAACTGCTCGTAGACGAGGGCGTCGGGACCGGCCGACATCGATTTGAGGTCCAGTCCTTGGTTGTCAAGGACTTGCTTCACTTCCTTCGTTTTGGTGTTGTAGGCGAAGACCGTGACCGGACCTTTACGGTCGGAAAGGAAATAGACCGTGTTTCCCACCCAGACCGGGTTTGAGTCGTTGGAGTTTTCGCGGGGAAGCTTGTCCAGATGAAGGTCGCTGAGATGCACGATATAGATGGGCGTCGTCTGACCACCGCGATAGCGTTTCCACGCATCCTGCCACTTCAAGTTGGGAACATAAGCAAAGCTCGCGCCGTCCGGAGAATACGAACCGTCGAATGCCCGCCACATTGGCAGGGCCTCGGGCACGCCGCCTTCCATTGGCACCGTGTACATGCGCGAAACGTCGGCATACGCATCGCGCAGAGAAACAAAGAGCACCCGCTTGCCATCCGGCGTCCATCCGGCAGGTCCGTCATTCGCGGGATGCCAGGTGAGCCGTCGCGGCTCACCACCCGCCGCGGGCGTCACGTATACATCTTCGTTTCCGTCGTATTGACCGGTGAAGGCGACCCATTTCCCGTCGGGAGAAAAGTAGGGGTTCGACTCATGCCCGCCGGTCGTCAATTGACGAGCTTCTCCGCCGGCTCGCGGCACGCTCCACAAATAACCGCCATATGCGAAGACGATTTCGGTCTTGCTCATGGTTGGAGATGTAGCCAGCAGCGGCGCGTCCTCTGCCGCAAGCGCCATTCCGGAAATCAGCAGCGTGCATGCAATCAAAGCTAAAAATCGAAAACGCATTATTCCTCCTGAAACGTGCTGCCTCTCCAGCCAAAACCGGGTGCCCATGTATCGCATGTTCTTTCGTCACCAGCGTGCGGGCCGTCACGCTCGCGGGTGAGCGCAGAAGCTCACCTTGGCCGGTGATTTGCCGGGGGAGGCCAAAAGCCGGGTTCACTGATTTTGCGCGAATCCTGTTGTGTCGCGTACTTCTCTACGGCTGGCCCAATTTCGGAAGCTTTTCCGATCAGCATGAAAACTAGATTTTCTTCCGGAAAATGCCTTTCGATGACTTGTCTGGCGATCGCGGGAGTGACTGCATCGATGCGTGCTTCCAGTTGATTGATTTCATCGTCGCCAAGTCCGTAAAACTCATTGCTGGCGATGCGCCAGGCGAGCTGGCCTGAAGTTTCAATCGATGGCGGAAACTGGCCTTTGATGTAGGCCTTCGCGGAGGCAAGCTGGGTGGGCGTCACCCCATCTTTGTGCAATTTTGCCAGCACTTCTAGCGCCAGGTCGAGGGCCTGAGTAGTCGTTTCATTTTTTGTGTAACTGTAAATCGCGAACGCGCCGGGCTGTTTCCGGGAATCGAAAAAGGCGCTGGCTCCATAGGTCAGCCCGGATTCCACGCGCAGCGCTTCATTCAATTCGGAGGTAAACCTTCCGCCGAAAATGGTGTTCACAACACGAATGGCTACGCGATCCGGTTCGGTTACGGAGGTCCCGACATTTCCAAAAACAAAAAATGTCTGTGTTGAATCCGGCTTGTCGACCAGCAGAAGTTTCTTGCCCTTTACCGCGGCGGGCGCGGAAACCGCGGGTGGCGGGTTCGCTTTTGCCGTCCAGCTGCCAAACGCCTGGTCGATCTTTGCGCGCATCTGGGCTGCGTTGAAATCGCCCGCGACGGCAAGAATGGTATTTCCCGGGGCGTAATTCACCTCGTAGAATTTGCCGATGGCATCGCGGTTGATGCGCTTGAGCGAAACGTCATCGCCACCTTCCGGCCGCGCATAGAGATGCTTTCCAAATAAGTATCCGTAATAATAAGTGAGGGCGACGGATTGCGCCTCGTCCTTTGCGGCTCTTACGGCGTCGATATTCTGCGCCAGCATCTTGTCCACTTCCGCCTGGACGAATGCGGGATGCAGCAGCGCGTCGGAGAATAGATCCATCCCCTTGTCCAGGTCCTTCGTAAGGAACTCGACAGAGACAGACGTGAAATCAGCGTCGGCACTTGTCCCGAAACTGGCACCGATATAGTCGAGGTCTTCCGCAAATTTCTGGGCGTTTCTCTTGGTCGTGCCCTTGCGGAGCAATTCCGCGGTCAGGGAGGCAAGGCCCTCTTCGCCGGCCGGATCGGCGACAGAACCCGCTTTTACAATCGCCGCGAAACTGACAATCGGTACGCCGTGTTTTTCCATCAGCAACAACGTCAAACCATTTTTCAGGACGACTTTTTCGTGTGGCGGCAGTTTGAGCGTCTGGGCGCTCGCGGTCCACGCCAGCCCCAGCGCGAGGCCTACAGCGACGAAGAAGCGCAAGGCTCCTGTTTGCCGGGTCATTGCTTTACGCTCCCTGGTGGCTCACTTTCCGGAAGCAGCGTCGCCACCGTGCGATTGTCGGCGCCAAAATACTTCTGGGCAACGCGCTGCAGGTCCTCTTTGGTGACGGCCGCATAATTTTTCGCGGCGTCGAAGACCTTGCTGTAATCGCCGAAGAATACTTCGTATGTGCCGATCGTGTTCGCCCGGCCGCTAATGGTCCGCATCTGCTGGTAAAACTCAACGAGCCGGATATTTTTCGCTTTTTCGAGTTCCTGATCGGAGACAGGGGTTTTCCTTATTTTGTCCAGCTCGTCGAAAATGGCGTTTTCGCATTTCTGCGGATCAACGCCTTGCTTCGGCTGCGCGGAGAAAATCGCAAGCGTGGGATCGAATCCCGGCTGCTGAGAAGCGCTCACGTCCAGAGCAATCTGGTCTTTGTCCACAAGCCGTTGATACATTCGCGAACTTTCGCCCTGCACCAGCACCGTGCGCAGGATATTCATCGCGTAGAAATCCGGGTTGTTCGTTTGCGGCACATGGTAGCCAATCATCAAGAACGGCAGCTCCGCTTGCTTTCTTACGACCAGGCGCCGCTCGCCGGCCTGCTGGGGTTCGACTGTGGTCACCGGAGGGGGCGGTGCATGCTGCGGAATCGGCTCGATATATTTTTCGCAGAGCTCGAAAACCTCCTCCGCCGTGACGTCGCCTACAACGACCATCGTGGCGTTGTTTGGCGCGTAGCCCATTTCAAAATGATGCTTCAGGTCTTCTATCGACCAATGCTCGATGTCGCTCATCCAGCCGATCACCGGCCACTGGTAAGGATGGGCGAGGAAGGCCGTTGCCCATAGCTGCTCGGCAAGAATTCCCTCGTTGCTCGCGTCCACGCTGGTGCGCCGCTCGGAGGCGACCACGCCGCGCTCCGAGTCGATTTTTTTCGGGTCGAAACTCAAATACTGGATACGGTCCGCTTCGGTATCAAAAATCAAATTCAGCGCCGAACGGGGAAACCAATCCTGATAGACGGTGACATTCTGCGTGGTGTAGGCATTGTTTGAAGCGCCGTTGGCCTCCATGGCCTTGTCCAGTTCTCCCGGACCATATTTTCTTGCGCCGTTGAACATCATGTGCTCAAAGAAATGGGAGAGCCCGGTCGTTCCCGGATGCTCGTTGCGGGAACCAATTTTGTAAAAAATATAAAGCGCGACATTCGGAATGCTGTGGTCGGCCTGCACCAGGACTTTCATTCCGTTCTTTAGCGTCTTGGAGGTTATCGGAAACTGTTGCGCTTCGCGTTGCGCGCTGACGGAACCTGCAGGGATCGCGAGCGCGCCTGCCAGCAACACTGCACGCAATACAACACTGCCTTTGTTCATGGCCACCCTCAGGGACGTTCCCAAGCTATTCAGACGTATCGAAGTCGAAAAATGTTCTATGGCTAGGCTCTTTTCCGGACGGCACCCGATCGATTGTTTCTTGAACCGCGGCTAGTTCTCGGCGACCAACGCAAAGACGCGAACCGGGCCACCAGAACCGCCTTCCAATTTGATCGGCGCAGAGATAAGGAACGCGCCCGATTCGGGCACATCCTTCAAATCAGCCAAATTCTCGAGTTGATAGACGTTGGCACCCAAGACCAGGCGATGCACCGGAAAATCCGGGGAATTGCCGGGATCGATGCTTAACGTGTCACAGCCCAATCCATTGATTTTGCGCTGCAGGAGGAGTTTCGCAGCGTCCACCGAGAACCCGGGAAAATGCATTTTCCCATTGGCGTCCTGATTGCGATATCTGGTTACGTCGGCGGATCTGGCAGCCCAGCCGGTTCTGAGGAGGACGATGGCACCGGGCGGAATTTTGCCATACTTCGATTCCCAGGCCTCCACGCGCTTTACAGTCAATTGATAGTCGGGATCGCGATCAGATTCATGTCGGACATCCAGAACAACCGCAGGGCCGAATAGTTTCTCCGCGGGAATCTTGTCGACGGTCGTCGTGCCCGGCGGAAAGTGCACGGGCGCATCCAGATGAGTGCCGTAGTGTTCGAGCATCCAGAAACTACGCGTAAAGTAGCCGTCCTTCTCCACGGTGGCGTTCACTCTCGCTTCGAAGGCTTTCGGGTCGCCCGGCCACGGAACCAATTTGTCGCTGAGGGCGTAGCTCAGATCAATCACGCGCGTCTTGCCGGTCACGATCGCTTCAAGAGAAGGTCTTTGAGGGACGGTCTGCGCGAAAACGAATGTTGCGGTGCACAGCAGGACGGCCAGGCGGAAAATTTCTCGTGCGGGCATCGCCATCGGTCACCTCACATGGTTTGGAAAGGCACCGGAGTACAAAGGCTTAAGGCAGCGGAATTCCGGGTGTCGGAACAATTCCCGCCATGCGCAAAATCTCCTGATACTCGGTATCGCTGAGCGGCGAAACGATCAGCCGCACGTTTTTCAGAAATTTGACTTTTCGCAGCGCCTTGTTCCCGCGAAGCTCAACCAGGGTCACCTGCCTTGGCAGCTTTTCAAACGCGCGCAGGTCCGCTACGAGATTCTTGCCCTCGGAGTCGTGCGGGTCTGGGTAGGGGTCGCGTGTCACTTCCGCGATGGAGTATAGGGAACGTTCCGGCGCCGAATGGTAACAAAGTACCCGGTCGCCCTTGCGGACCTGCTTCAAAGCGCGAATCGCATCGGCTTTTGAGCCGGCACCATGCCACATTTCCTTGCCCTTCACGAACAGTGTGTCCCAATGGTAGTGGTGCGGGTCTGCTGTAAAGATCCAATAGTGGCGAGTAGCTGTCGGAGTGGTCATCGAGCCAAAGTTCGCCGGTACTATACACGGCAGGGCGGGCAAAGCCAAACAAAATGTGAGGGTTAGGCGGTAATTCGCTCCAGAAACGGACCAGAAACTCGAAACCTCGCTGAAATTTTCAATAACTCTTTTATTTTGTAGTTGTTACAGAGGTTGTGTGGTGTCGACGAAAACCTCGTCGCCCCGAATTTCGGTTCGAAAGCAGCCCACCCCGGCATTCGCGTTTTGTACAGCTTTTCCCGTGGTCACGTCGAATTGCCATCCGTGCCATGGGCAGGTAACGGTCTTTCCCTCAAGCTGGCCTTCGCCGAGTGGCCCTCCGCGATGCAGACAGGTATTGCTAACGGCGTAGAACGTACCCCCGACATTTGCGAGGGCGACGGCCTCTCCGCCGATCTGGACCTGCTTGATGGCTCCGACCGGAATGTCCGACAACTTTGCTGCTTTCTCAAAGGCCATTCTTCCCCCGACAAGAATGATTCCGTTTTGGAACGTGCGAAGGTTCGAACTTCGCTCGGTCGCAGGCAGTATAACCTCGCGTCGGGTCGTAAAGGAACGGGAGGCGCATTCAGAGTCTCAGGCCAGCGTGGCAATGCGGGCGCAGTTCCTTCCCGCGCTCTTCGCTTCGTAAAGCATTTCGTCCGCTTTCCGCACGAGGGTTTCAAAGTCTATGGGCTCTCCGCTCTCATAGCCGGCCGGGCCGAATCGCCGAGACGCTGACGCTCTGCCCGACAAACGGAAACGAAGGAGCTGAGAATTGCTCGCGGAAACGATTGATGGTCAATTCGATATTCTCTGCATTCACATGGGAAAATCGGGGTTTTCTATTCTGTGAACGGTCTAAATGGTTCTGCCGCACGCGCCGCTAAAATGCGCGCCGGTGTGGGCCGGCGAGCCGCATCGGCAGCAGAAGGGTCCGGCGCTCACGGGCACGTAGTGCACAGGCCTGGGTCGGTCTGCGGAACAGGCCCAGATGAACGCAGCCACCCAGCCGATCAAGGTCCAACCGAGAAAGAGGTTCACGAGGAAGATGCTTGTGGCGTCGGCCTTGTTTCTACCAAGAATCGCAGGCAGGAAGTACAGGAGTGTTAGAATCAGGAGACTAGACACGACGGACCTCCTTAAC
This sequence comes from Acidobacteriota bacterium, assembly GCA_046724685.1. Classification (GTDB taxonomy): domain Bacteria; phylum Acidobacteriota; class Terriglobia; order Acidiferrales; family UBA7541; genus Acidiferrum. The sequence continues at coordinate 26,025 of JBKOXA010000054.1, forward strand.
GGGAGCCGGGTCGAGGGTGAGCT
>JBKOXA010000048.1:0-38436 GCA_046724685.1 Acidobacteriota bacterium
CTAGTTGTCGGCCGTTTTGCGGTCGCGAAGATCATAGTCACCGATGTAAGTGCCGCGGCTGATACCGAGCATGCTGAGGAAAAACGAAGAAAAGATGATCTGCATGCCCAGGAACAACCACATCGACCAGAACAGTACCCCGCGCACTTGCGCTAACGGCCCGAATCCGCTGGCGGCCCATTGCCAGGCGATATACGCGCAGCCGCCGAGTCCCAGCAAGAATAGAGCGCCGCCAAGAAGCAGTCCGGCCTCCAGGCTCACCCGTTTCAACACCCGCTTCAACGACACCGTGTTGCGGTCAAAACGCTCCGCATAACTGAAAACTTTCGCGAATGCGCCAATCGCCAGAACCTGCGCTCCCATTAGTGTAAAAATCACGCCAAAAATCATTGTGTGTACATCGAGCACGACGTTGCGGAAGATTGTGCGCGGTCCTGGCAGAAGCCAGCATGTCAAAAAAAAACCAGCGGCCATCAACAACCCGCCCGGCAGGAGGAACAACCAGTTTGGCGCGTACATTAGCATGAAACGGGCGTGCCGCCAGCCGTCGCGAAAGCTGCGCAAATGAGGCGGACGCCCGCGCTTGTCTTTCCATAAGGTAATGGGAATTTCGGAGGTCTTCGCCCCGAGTTGCGCCGCCTTGATTACGAATTCGGAAGCAAACTCCATGCCACTGCTGCGCAGATCCATCCGGTCGAAGATTTCGCGGGTGAACCCCCGCATGCCGCAGTGCGAATCGCCAATTCCTGAATGAAAAAACAGATTCAGCAGCGCCGTGAGGCCAGGGTTCCCGATGTATTTGTGATGCCACGGCATCGCGCCCGGCTTGATTTCTCCGGCAAATCGGTTGCCCATCACGACTTCGTTGCCTTTGCGCCATTCCTCCACGAATCGCGGCACTTCGCCAAAGTCGTAGCTGTCGTCCGCATCGCCCATGACGATGAAAGCACCGCGAGCCGCGCGAATCCCAGCCTTCAGCGCCGAGCCGTAGCCGCGCTGCGCCACTGGAATTACGCGCGCGCCGAGTTTCTCCGCGATAGCGACGGAACCATCTGTCGACCCGTTGTCCGCAACGACTATCTCGCCGCGCAAGCCGGCCTCCTGGCACGCTTTTTGCGCCTTTTCTACGCAGATTCCGATGGATTTCGCTTCGTCCAGGCACGGAATGACGACGGAAACCTCGACCGGCCGGGAAGCCACGCTGGTGACGAGTTCGCTTGTCAATTGCGGCTGGAGAGCAGGCTCGCGCTTTATCTCCACCATTTCACCTCAAACAGAAGGCCGTCATTCGAAAGATCGCGCTCTTGATGTCTGGTCGGGCTTTCTGTCTTGCATTTTCCGGGCGTGCCAGTATGATGGCGCTTCTCCGGTTTGTCTCTGTGAGCTTCATTGTCCACTACTTTTGACGCATCTTCCAGCGCCTCAGCCTCGAGCCCGCCAAGCGGGGGACGTCTACTTCAAGTGCTGGGCATGTGGTTCGGGATCGCCGCAGCGATCGGCAACACGATCGCCGCGGGCATCGTTCGTACCCCGGGCGAAATCGCCAGGCTTCTGCCGAATCCGTGGCTTTTCCTCGGTGTCTGGGTGCTCGGCGGACTCTACGCGCTGCTGGGCGCGTCTTCGCTCGCGGAATTGGGCGCGGCCATTCCGCGCAGCGGCGGCCAGTACAACTACTCGCGGCGCGCGCTTGGCGAATATGGCGGATTCGTCGTTGGCTGGAGCGACTGGCTTTCGACCTGCGGTACCAACGCCGCGGTAGCCATTGTGATCGGAGAATACAGCCTGGCGTTGCTGCCGGGCCTGCAAGACGGCTCCCGCGGGCTGCTTGTGAAAGCCATTGCGGTTTCCATCTTGATGTTCTTCGCGATACTGCAGTGGCGGGGCGTTAAGTGGGGCAGCAGCGTGCAGCTAGCCACCGCGGCTCTCAAGACAGGAGCTTTCATCATTCTGGTTGCCGCATGCTTTGCCCTCGGCGGAAACTTGCGGGAATCCGCCGCTTCTGCCGTTGCGCCGCCTCCACTGCCCTCGGGATGGCTCCTGGTGATCGGCTTCATGCTTGCTTTGCAAAACGTGATTTACACCGTGGACGGCTGGGACGGGATCATCTATTTCAGCGAAGAGGTCAAGCAACCCGGCCGCGACGTTCCCCGCGCCATTTTCGGCAGCGTGTTTTCCATCATTGGAATTTATCTGCTGCTGAATGCCGCCGTGCTTTACGTTCTTCCGATGAGCGAAATCTCCGGCAACAATTTCGCCTTAGGCGCCGCGGCCAACAGTGTCTTTGGACGTTTTGGCGATCCGGTGATACGCAGCATCATGATTGTTTCGCTGCTGAGTTGCATCAATGCGTGCCAGATGTTCAGCACCCGTACGCTTTACGCGATGAGCTGCGACCGCCTGTTCTTTCCACAAGCCGCCCGCGTGAACCCCGGCGGAACTCCGATCGTGGCGCTGTTGCTAAGCACCGTCGTCGGCATCACCTTCATTCTTGGCTCGTTCGAGCGCGTTATCGCCATGCTCTCAATTTTCTTCGTGGCAAACTACACTCTCTCCTACACGAGTCTCTTTGTTCTGCGCCGCCGCGAGCCGGACATGCCCCGGCCTTATCGCGCTTGGGGTTACCCGTGGACCACGGCTGTCGCGTTGGTTGCATCGGCAGTCTTTTTGATTGCAGCGTTCGGTGCGGAGTGGCGGAGCAATCTGCCGGCCATAAACGACCTGCGCTCCTGGTGGGTAAGCCTCTCAACCAACAACAGCCTTCTTACGGTTTTGCTGCTTGTGGCTAGCTATCCGCTGTTTCGCATTTTGAAGTGGGCTTCGCGCAGCGTGGGTTGAGAGAGAGTTTTTTCCCTAACCGACCCTCTCGGCGATCGACTTGGCCTGCAGGAAGTGATGCAGGTAATCCTTACCGCCCGTTTTTGAATCGGTTCCGGACATGTTGAATCCGCCGAATGGATGCGCGCCCACCATTGCGCCTGTGCATTTCCGGTTGAGATAGAGATTTCCAACGTGGAAGGATTCTTCGGCCTTCTCCAGCTTTGCTTTGTTCTTCGAATACACCGCGCCAGTCAGGCCAAACTCCGTGTCATTCGCGATTTCCAGCGCGTGATCGAAATCCTTTGCTTTGATCACCGCGAGCACCGGACCAAAAATTTCTTCCTGAGCAATGCGCGCCTTGGGGCTCACGTCGGCAATGATCGTTGGCTCTACGAAGTAACCATCGCCCGGCGCGCGTCCGCCGCCCGCAACGAGCTTTCCTTCTTTCTTTCCAATTTCGATGTAATTCAGGATTCCTTTCATCGCCGACTCGCTGACCACAGGCCCCATGTAGTTCGCCGGATCTTCCGCCGGCCCGACGGTAACTCTCTTGGTGCGCTCCACGAGCTTCTGCACAAATGAGTCGTAAACCTTTTCAGCTACAATCGCACGTGAACAGGCGGAGCACTTCTGCCCCTGGTATCCAAACGCGGCCTGTGCAACCCCTTCCACTGCCGCATCCAGGTCCGCTTCCTCGTCGACTACGGTCGCGTCCTTGCCGCCCATCTCGAGCACCGCGCGCTTGATCCAGAGTTGGCCAGGTTGCCTCTTCCCGGCGGCTTCACTGATGATGAGCCCGACATCTTTGGAACCGGTGAAAGCGATGAACCGTGTTTTCGGATGCTTCACCAGCGCGTCACCAGCAACTTCACCTTTGCCGGTGAGGAACTGCAGGGCCTCTTTCGGAATCCCAGCCTCGTAGAGGATCTCGACGATTTTCGCGGCGACGATCGTGGACTCCTCGGAGGGCTTTAGAACCACGGTATTTCCAGTCACCAATGCCGCGGCGGTCATTCCAGCGGCAATGGCCGCCGGAAAATTCCACGGGGGAATCACCGCACCAGCGCCCAATGGAATGTAAACGAGAAAGTTCTTTTCTCCCTTCATCGGTGTGACCGGCTGAGGTCCGGCGAACCGCAAGCTCTCGCGGCCGTAGAATTCCAGGAAATCAATGGTCTCGGCGGTGTCCGCGTCCGCTTCCACCCAGGACTTGCCAACTTCATAGGAGATCCACGCCGAAACGTCGAATTTCCGCTGCCGCACGATCGCTGCCGCGCGAAACAACATTTCCGCACGCTGTTCGGCAGGCACGCGCTTCCAGGTGTCGAAATAGTTGTGCGCGGCTTCAATCGCTTGCCTGGCTTGCTCCGCGGTGGCCTCCTGAAAGGTTCCCAGGACTTGCGAGAGATGCGAGGGATTTGTCGAGGCTTTCTTTTGTGCGGACATCACTGCCTGACCCGCGATGTACATCGGATATTCGCGGCCAAATTCGGCAGCCACTTTCCCTAGGGCGGCTTCCATCGCCGCGCGGTTCTCTTGCTTCGAGAAATCCACGAAAGGTTCATTCACGAATTCTGGTTTCTGCAGGCGAGGCTCGGCGGTGGCCATGGTCATCTCTCCTTCATCAGCAAGATCTTAGTTTACTGCGCGTTTGCGGGGCAGCGCCAGCGATGGCATATGGAGATGAGGCTGTTTCGTTGTCAATTTGGCTGGTCGAGGTCAGGTGGTGAGCTCGGCCGCGGCTGCGGCGAACACTTTGGTGTGCAGATCAATATCCGCTTCGGTCGTCGCAGGGCACATCAGGGCCATGTTGTGGAATGGCGTAAGCAAGATGCCACGATTCAGAGCGTACAAATGAAGAAAACGTTCGAGTTCAAAGTCCCCGGCTGCCGCGGATTCTCCGCCATTGCGAGGCGGTTTCTCGCGAAAGGTGTACTCCGCGCGCGCGCCGAGTTGCTGGACGTTCCATCGCAATCCGTGATTACTGATTTCGCTAGCAACCCCTTCCGCAAATCGGGCCGCCAGCGGAATCATTTTTTCAAACGCTTTGACCGTCAGCACATTCTCCAGCGTCGCGCGCATCGCTGCGAGTGACAGCGCATTCCCAGCCAGGGTTCCGCCGATACCTCCGACGTCGCAGTCTTCCAGTTCGATGCGCGCTGAAATTCGCTCCGCCACTTCCTCTGTGCAGCCGTAGGTCGAACCGGGAATTCCGCTTCCAATCGGCTTGCCGAAGACGACAAGATCCGGATCGAGTTTCCACTCGCCGGTGCAGCCTCCCGGTCCGACGCAAATCGTGTGCGTTTCGTCCGCCAGGAGCAGCGTTCCGTATTTCCTGGTTAGCGCTCGCGCCGCCTTCCAGTAACCCGGATCTGGCAAGATAATTCCAACGTTCGTCATCGCCGGCTCGGCCAGCACCACAGCGACATCGTGATCGATTAGCGCGTCTTCGAGAGCGTTCAAATCGTTGAACTCTACGATACGAGTCGTTTCGGCGGGATTTACCGGCGGGCCAATGTTGCCGCGGCGCGGCCCGACCGTGCCGTTCTCGAGCGATGCAAAGGACTCATCCACCGTCCCGTGATAGCAGTAGTGATAAACCAGAATCTTCGATCGCTGCGTAATCTCCCGCGCGATTCGAATTGCAAACCGGTTCGCGTCTGTCGCCGTCAGCGCAAATTGCCAGTACGGCAACCCAAACCGCCGCTTCAGCTCGTCCGCCACCCAGACAGAGTCCTCGGTCGGCAGCATCAGCGTGATGCCTTCGCGTGCCCGCTTCGCGATTACATCCGCCACCACGTCCGGTGAATGCCCGGTCATCGCTCCGGTGTCGCCGAGACAAAGGTCAACGTATTCGCGCCCGTCAACGTCCACGAAATGCGCACCTTTGGCTCGCGCCACAAAGACCGGAAACGCCCCCGCCCACTTTTTCATCCAATTCATCGGCACGCCGCCGAGCAGTGATTTTTTCGCTCGAGCGTACATCTCTGCCGATTTCGGATGTTCCGCAATGAATGTTCGCTCTTCGCGCTTGTGGAGGTCGTGCAGTCGTTCCCGCCGGATCATCTTCATCGCAGTTCGTGAATGATTTCTTTCGCCGCGTTCGCACCGCTCGCGCCCGTCAGGCCGTTTCCCGGATGCGTTCCGCTGCTGCACATGAACAATCCGCGAACGGGCGTTTTGTAACGCGCCCAGTCGAGCACCGGCCGCATCGTAAAGATCTGATCCAGGGCCAGCTCGCCGTGAAAAACATGTCCGCCGGTGAATCCGTAGATCTTCTCCAAATCGGCCGGTGTGATCACCTGCATGCCCTCGACGAGCCCAGGCAGATTCGGCGCATACCGCGTCAGCGTTTTCACAACGACGTCACCCAACTCTTTGCGTCGCGCATCCCAACTTCCGGTTTTCAGCGCAAAGGGAGCGAATTGCACGTACGCCGATAGCACATGCTTCGCATCCGGGGCCAGCGAAGGATCCAAGATCGTTGGAATCGTAACATCCAGATACGGCTCGCTGGCGAACTCGCCGTACTTCGAAGCATCAAACGCCCGCTCTAGATAATCAATCTCCGGCCCGATGTGAATTCGCCCCGAAAGTGCACGCAAATATCCATCCTGTCCGATTGTGCCCGCAAGCGAGGGAAACGACGGTAAATCACCAAGGGCGAGATTCACTTTGGCTACCGTTCCCTTCATGCGCACATTCTTGATCCGCTGCGCGAATCGCGGGTCGAGCTGCGCGGGATCCAGCAAATTGAAAAACGTTCGCTTGGGATCGACGCCGGAAACCACGGCGTCAGTCGCGATTTCCTCTCCATCGCGCAACACCACCCCCACCACGGCTCCGTCCTTAGTGCGAATCTGCTGCACTTCCGCGTCGGTGCGGATCTCCGCGCCCGCTTGCTTTGCGGCTTCGGACAGCGCGCGCGAAAAATCGCCCACTCCGCCGCGCGAATATGCAGCGGTCCCTACGGGATTCGCATCGGCTGCAGCACGCAACAACAACACCGCCGTTGAACCCGCCGACCACGGCCCCAAAGCAGTCCCAAAAATCCCCCTGGCCGCAATCGTCGCGCGAATCAGTTCCGTCTCGAAGAATTCCGCCACGAAGTCGGCCACTGCCATCGGACCCCAGCGCAGCAAATCAAAAATTCGCTTCTTGCCGAGTCTGCGAACGCCGCGTCCGGTCTTGAACAGGTTCCACAAATCTTCCGGCGTCGGCTTATCAATCGCCGGCGGCGTGATCGAGCTCAATTGCGCGAAAATACCGGCAACTTCCTGCAGCGCCTCTGCGAACTGCGCGTACTTCTCCGCGTCCCTTGCGGAAATTCGCGCGATGCCGCCGGCTGTCTTCGCTACGTCGGAATAAAACAGCAGCGCCCGTCCGTCCTGCGCCGGCGAAAATACGCGCGGATCTGGCTGGAAAATCTGGCAATCGAATTTCTCGACACTCAGATCGCGCGCAACATCCGCCCGCAGAGGTCCCAGCGTATGGGCCAGCGTTGAAGCACGAAATCCCGGATGAAATTCCTCGGTCACCGCTCCGCCGCCGACCATTTCGCGACGCTCGAGCACCACCGGCTTGAATCCGCCTTTGGCCAGATAAAATGCGGTGATCAAACCGTTGTGGCCACCGCCGATGACCACTACTTTTTGCCCAAGTGGCATCTTCAATTCCCCGCCCGCGCGCGCGAACTCTTTCTGATCTCAGAAGCGCCTTTCCACTCTTTCAGAATCACCTGGCTCGCGATGCGCCCTGGCGCCGCCATAATTCCGCCACCCGGATGCGTCGCCGACCCGCACATGTACAAATTCTCCACCGGCGTCTTGTAATACGCCCATCCCGGCACCGGCCGCAAAAAGAACAACTGCTCCAGCGAGAGCTCGCCCTGAAAAATGTTTCCCTGCGTCAGGCCAAACTCGCGCTCCAGGTCTAGGGGCGTCAATACCTGCCGCGCAATGATGATCTTTTTCAAATTCGGGATGTACTCGCTCAACGTATCAATTACGTTGTCGCCAAACACCTCGCGCTGATCATCCCACGTGCCTTCCGCCAGCTTGTACGGCGCGTATTGCACGAAGCACGACATCACATGCTTTCCCGGCGGGGCGACGGATGGATCAGTCAAACTCGGAATCACCGTATCCACGTATGGTCGACGAGAGAACTTTCCGTACTTGGCGTCGTCGTAAGCGCGTTCCATGTATTCCACGCTCGGCGAAATCGACAGGGCGCCGCGCAAGTGCGCGCCTTCGCCCGGCATGCACTTGAACTCCGGCAGCGCATCCAGCGCCAGGTTCACTTTTCCCGACGAGCCGCGAAACTTGTACCTCTTCACTTCTGCCAGAAAATCTCCCGGCAGTTCATTCGGTTCCAGGAATTTTTCAAACGTCAGATGCGGGTCGACGCTCGACGAAATCACACTTGCGCTAATCTCTTCGCCGCCTTGCAACGCCACGCCACACGCGCACCCGTTCTTCACAATGATTTTTAGGACGCCGGCCTTGGTCCGAATCTCCACGCCCGCTTCGCGCGCCGCCGACGCAATCGCGTTGGAAATTGCACCCGTTCCGCCGCGGCTGAAACCCCACGACCGGAACGCGCCGTCAATTTCACCCATGTAGTGATGTAGCAGGACGTACGCAGTGCCCGGGGAGCGAATCCCCAAAAAAGTACCAATGATTCCGGAGGCCGACATGGTCGCCTTCAGCACGTCGGTTTCGAACCACTGATCCAGAAAATCCGCAGCGCTCATCGTCATTAACTGGATCAGCGTGTACCGTTCGTCGCTCGACAAGTCGCGGAATCTCTGCATCAAGAAGTGCAGCTGCTTCAGGTCTTTTGGCCGCAGCGTCGTAGGGTCCGGTGGAATCATTGACAGAATCGGCTTCACAAACCGGCACATCGGCGTCATCATTTTTGAAAATTCTTCATACGCCTCGGCATCTACGCGCGAATGTCGCCGGATTTCCCGCACCGTCCGGCCGTGATCGTTCATCCGCCACAAATAGTCGCCGCTCGGCATCGGAGTGAACGTCCCATCGAGCGGCAAAATCTCCAAGCCGTGTCGCGGCAAATCCAGATCGCGAATGATTTCCGGCCGCAGCAAGGAAACGACGTAGGAACACTCGCTAAACAAGAATCCGGGAATGATTTCTTCCGTGACCGCGGCGCCCCCGAGCACATGCCGTCTCTCGAGGACCAGCACCTTTTTCCCGGCTTTCGCCAGGTACGCGGCATTCGTCAGCCCGTTGTGGCCGCCACCAATCACAATCACGTCGTAATGCTGCGCCATTTGGCTAGACTCCGCTGGAACCGGGTTTCAGGTTTGTTTTACAAGCCCTGAGATGAAGAAGTCGTACTTTCACACCCGGACATGAATAAAGACAATCTTGCTGCGATAAGTCCGCTCATTTTACCCGGGCGGCTCAATGGCACACAAGTGTGTGGGCTCGCAGCCCTCGCAACTCGGTCCGACGACGGTCTTACCGTCGTCGTGACGTCGAGTTTTGCTCTGAGGTATCTAGGAAGCATATTATAGTGTGAGTTATCTGCTACATATACTCTCGGCAGTCTTTCTTTGCACGCTGAGGTGCCGACATGCCCGACCGGAAGCAGCAGCCTCCCAACCACAAATATGAGATCGGAAAGTCCGTCGAATACGGAACCCGCGGGTTCGCTCGCGGACCTTCGCCGCCTCCTGCGATTGCTGAACTACCGAAGAAGCTTGAACTAGAAGCTGCTTTGCGCGCAGGCGAACGGCCCGGAGCGCCGCCGCCTGCGGCCGCTTTGGAGGAGATGGAGCGTCCAAAACAGAAGCACGCAGTCTGGGTTGTCCACGGTATGGGTCAGCAGGTCCCTTTCGAAACCTTAGATAACCTGGCCACCGGAATCTTGAAGGTCGCCGACGAGTTAGGCACTCGCGTCGAAGCAGCCAAGCCGCGCGTTACGGTAGTGAAATTCGCGGCTTCCGGCCCGGGCGCGAAGGAACAAGTCGTTCAGCGAGTCGAAATCGACCTTCAGGACAAGAATGACCCGGCCAGAGCCTGTCAACTGCACCTTTACGAAGCCTACTGGGCTCCCGTCAGCGAAGGTGCCGCGAAACTCAGTGACGTCATCTCATTCTTTTTCAACGGGGGGATGCGCGGCATCTGGAACGCCTTCAGGCCGTTCAAAAGGGCGATGTTCCCCAAGGAACTGTCCGCAGTGTCGGACGAGGACATGCAAAAATTCTGGATTCAACCTCGCGCAGTTCTTGAGGTTACCCTGACCCTGCTGATTCTGCTGTCCTTGATCGCCATCAACGCCGTGATCGTAGCCGCGGGAGCCGCAATTGTTCACATACCGGCTTTCGGCATGATGAACTTCAAAGACCACTGGCCACAGCTCTCTGCCATGGCCACTGGAATGTGCGCTATCGCACTCAGCTTTGGCGTGATCCTTTTCCTCGGGGAAATGTGCAAGCCTGCGGGCCTCGCCCGCTGGAAGAAACGATTCATCAGCGTCGCGGGCTGGATCGGCTTCTCATGTACCGCTGTCGCAATTCTTGGAGCTGCTTTGCTCATGTCTACTGTGACGCGGTTCCAGTTCGTGGCGCGGTGGCTGCATGACATGAATAGCGCCGCAGTGCAGGGGGTCTCAACAATTTTCCTCCTGGCGGCTTCCTTGCTTGCGATTGTCGCCTGGGGTGTGCGTGGCTCAAAACGCTCCAGCGGCGTTGAGCTTCGCGGCAACCCGTCACTCGTCTTTCTTTTCGTGCTTTCTTTCATCGTGCACTTGGCGGTGGTTCCTGCGCTCGTCATCGCATCGATGTGGAAACCCTCGCTGCTAGAGTTTCTGCCAGGCTGGTTGCAGTGGCTTGCTTGCCTGATGACTCGTACAGTGTGGGTCTGGCCCGCGCTCATCGCCCTCGCGAAATTCGTCCGCGACCTGCTCATCCAGTATCCCGGCGATGTGGCAATTTATGTCGACTCGAACAAGCTCGACCGCTTCTGCAAAATCCGCCAGGAAATCAAACAGATTGCTCTCGATTCCGTCACCGGTATCTATACCGCGCGCAATGCGGACGGCACGAGCTTCGAATACTCAAAAATTGCCATTGTGGGCCATTCGCTGGGTTCTGTAATTGCCTACGACACTCTCAACAAATTACTCAACCTCGATGACATCGCCGGCAATCCCGTCGGTGTCGAGCAAAGAACCTGCCTTCTCGAAACCTTTGGCTCTCCACTCGATAAGATCGCTTTCTTTTTCACGATTCAAGGCAAGCAGACATTCCACTTTCGTGAGGAGCTGGCCGCCGTCGTTCAGCCTCTCATCCAGAGCTATGCAAAATTCCGCAATTTCCCGTGGATCAATATCTATTCGCCGCACGACATCGTTTCCGGATCTCTGCAGTTCTATGATCTGCCCGGCGCGACGAACACCCTCAAGGTGCAAAACATGACCGACCCGGACGCAGTGGTTCCTCTTGCCGCTCACGTTGACTATTGGAAAAACGATCTGGTGTGGAAGCAGCTTTACGCCAGGATCGCGCCGTGAGATTCAAAAAGAGGTGGATCACAAGGGAACCCGGCGTTTGCCGGCCACACGCAATCTAGTCGAGCGCCTGACCTTCCAGAATTTCCCGGACAATCTCTTGCGCGCGCTCTTGATCTTCCGGCAGGACGTATAGCGTTGTGTTCGTATCTTGCGTCGTTTCCCACCTCATACGGACGTCGTTTTCGCGGAGCGACATTTCGATCATTTCCCGCGCCTCTGGCGGTTCTCCGGACCATGCCTCGGCCGTCGCGTCCTCCGGATACCAGTTCGCATGATCCATCGATCCGAGTGGCACACGTTCTTCTTCTGTCCCCCGGTTTCGCCACGTCAGTGAATCCAGAAAGCTCGGCGTCTCTTCTTCTGACCGCCGTCGCAATTTCTCTTCCAGGGGCAAGTTGGTCAGCTCCTGGAAGCTTTGGCCGCTTCCTTCCGTTAGAAGCAGTGGGGTTTCGCGTCCGTCACTTTCCGCACCAAACGCATCTTTGATCGCCAGCTCCGCCTTTTCGTAAAGCGATGCCGGAACTCCAACTTGATAAGGACTCTGGTTGTTCAAGTTGAACAAATGGTCTTGCCGGCGGATCGTCTTGTGCGGGATCCCCGCTTCGTCCAGCACCGTGCAGATCTCCGTACACACCCGCAAATCTGTCCCCTTCCAGAACGAGCAAAACGGATCCTGCCTCGGATCCCCAGGGGTAGCCGCAGGCTCATTTTCCACTTCGCTTCGAACCGCCAATTCCGCCAGCTCGACCAGCGGCACATCGCAATCGCGGCACACCGTAAACCCGCGCCGGTACTCTGCCTTGCACAGCGGACATATCATCACACCCGCAGTTTACTCCCGCACGTCCGAAACCGGCTGTGCGGAGTTGCCGCTCCGATCAGAGCCAGGAAGTCTAGTTCCTAAGCTCCGTGCTTCGCCCGTGCCTTGGCTGCCTCTGCCGTAGGAACTCGCAATCTTCCGTGCCTTCCGCGGCGAAAAACCTATCGGTCCCGGGCTACGCTGTAAGTTATTGTATTTTCTATGGCTTACTGAGCCTTGGCACCAAGAACTCGACGTCGGGTGCCTGCCCAATCTGGGTCTTTTCTCCATTCTCCCTCGTATTCAAATCAGACGGATCGCAGGGTTTGTACCTGCAAACGCTGGAGCCAAAATGAGCGCAATCTTTCCAGCTTGGGAAGCACGTTCAGGAGCACCGGGCGCCGCTTCTGCTGCGGTATGCTTCTCTACCTTCATGACCGACGACGCCAAGACTCTTGTGCGAGATTTGAAGCGGCGTGATCCAGAACTTCTCGACCGCTTGATCGTGCAATACCAATTCCGCTTGTTCCGTTATCTGCTACACCTCACCGCGAATCGCGAACGCGCCGAAGATTTTTTTCAGGAAACCTGGCTTCGTGTCCTGGAGCGCGGCCACCAGTACGACGGCAAGTGGAAATTCGAAGCCTGGCTTTTTGCCATTGCACGCAATCTCGTTCTCGATTGGCACCGCCGCAAGAAGCCGCAAAGCATCGACTCCATCGCCGGCTCCGAAGAGCGTGATGAATTCGACGTGAAAGACGAACGCGCCGAATCGCCGCTTGAATATGTTCTCCAAACCGAGCAGCGTTCCGGCATCCAGCAATCTCTTGAAAGAGTCCCCGCAGTCTATCGCGAGGTGCTTGTCCTCCGCTTTCAGGAAGAAATGCAGCTCGATGAAATTTCTCGCGTCACTGGCGCTCCCATTTCGACCGTAAAGTCGCGGCTCTACCGCGGCCTCGATGCGTTGAAGACTGCCATGCAAGGAGGCGGGGCATGACAAGCGACAAGCACGTGCACGCGAGGGATCTGATCGCACGTCGTCACGTCGAAGGACTTGCGCCTGAAGACCAGAATTGGCTCAACGCGCATCTCGCCGAATGCGAATCCTGCGCCGGCGAAGCGAGCCGTCTGACTGAATCGCTTTCTGCTCTGCGCACGATGCACATGGATTTGCCCCGCAATCTCGCCAGCCGTGCACAGTTCCGGGTCCGCATACGAGCGGAAGAGCTTCGCGACAAAGAGCCGGCCAAGAAATTCGTTTGGGCTATCGCCGGCGTTTCCTGGGCGCTAGGGGTGGCCACTGCGCCGTGGGTCTGGCACGGGATCGAATGGTTGGGACAAGCGACTGGCGCACCGCGCCTGCTCTTGCAAGCGGGGTTCGTACTTTGGTGGAGCGTGCCTCCGCTGATTGCTGCCTGGGCCGCGCTGAGCCTAAAGCGAGTTGCGCAGCCGGAACAGCCGGACTGATTTTTCAACAGGCGATTGACCCGAATGACTTGTGAAGCGAGAGGATCTTAGAAAAACGAGGAAAGCATGAGCGACGCATTCAGTGAACGCATGAGGTTAATCCGCTTCCGCAGAAAGACAGAAAGACCGCGGTTCCGGGACGAGCTCAAAGTGATTCCACGGTGGTTGATTTGGACCTGCGCGGCGCTCTATAGCGTTGCGCTGGTCATCGTGTTGGCGATCAACTTTTCAGGATTGAATCTGCAAATCCGCCCACATGACTTGCAAGACCGGCCGCTTCTGTCGGCGCTCGCGCTGGCTGGCATGGTGACCGGAATCGCGCTCGTGCTATCCACATGGCTGATGGCGCTGGGCTACGTTTATCGCGACGCAAAACGTCGCGACATGAATCCGTTTCTGTGGACCATCCTCTGCATGCTGCTTTCGTGGCCCTTCTTCGCCATCGGTTTCCTTCTCTACTTCCAGGTCCGCGAACCGTTGCCTTATCCTTGCCCGCGTTGCTCCACCATGGTCGGCGCCCGCTTCAACTTCTGCTCCAACTGCAAATGCAACCTGCATCCCAGCTGCCCGAACTGCAAACGCGAAATCGCCGAAACCGATAAATTCTGCCCGTATTGCGCGCAGGAGTTAGGGCCAAATGCGGGCGTTGAGAAATCCACTGCTTAGGATCCCATCGGCGCCAAGTTGCCGTTGCTCGTTGACCTTGTTTCAACCAGAATGGGCCCGTTCAAATAGCCATAACGTCTAGCGAGAGATATCATCCCGGATATGGCGCAAATGGATTGGGAAAAGGAACGTCAGCGCCTCTCCGCATGGTACGGCAGAATGGAAGATGGAGAGTTGGAAAAGGTCGCGGCCGATCTTGCCGCGCTGACGAAGGTCGCGAAACGGTTCTTTTTTTCGAGATGTCGAAAAGAAGAATGACCCGGCCTGTCGTGACAGTCGCGAATCAAGTGGAGCAGGGAGACGAGAGCGAAGGGCGTCGGCCCGTGATCCTTCGGCGATATCGAGACCTGCCCGAAGCGTCGATCGCAAAGAGCGTCCTCGAGTCGGCCGGCATTGACTGCTTCTTGTCTGATGACAACATGATTCGGCTTGACTGGTTCCTGTCCAACCTTGTCGGCGGAATAAAACTACTGGTTCAGAAAGACGACGCAGAAGCCGCAACCCGATTGCTGGAGCAGGCGGTGCCGGAAAACTTCGACGTCGAAGGAGTGGGTGCCTACGAGCAACCGCATTGCCCCAACTGCGGTTCCATGGATATTTCCTTGGATGGATTGAATAAGTCCTTGACGTTCGGTGCGATGTTCATCACCCGTTTGCCGATTCCAATAACCGACAAAGGCTGGAAGTGCCACGCATGCGGACACAAATGGAGCGAGGACGGCAACATCGCATCCGCCAATTCCACGCCCGATGACGGGGCAAGGTAAAAAGGAGAAGCACACGAACCGATCGAATCTAGAGTCGCTCGACGGCGAGGGCTACGGCGTTGCCTCCGCCGAGGCAGAGCGCGGCGATTCCCCGCTGCAGGTTGCGGCGTTCGAGTTCGTAAAGCAGCGTGACAAGAATGCGCGCGCCGCTTGCGCCGATGGGATGGCCGATGGCGACTGCGCCGCCGTTAACGTTTACTTTTTCGGGATTGAGTTTGAGCTGTCGCGTGACCGCGATGGCCGCTACGGAAAATGCCTCGTTCAGCTCGACGAGATCAACGTCTTTGTCGCGGTCCCAGCCGGTTTTCGCCAGCAGTTTTTCGACAGCATCGACAGGAGCCATCATCACCCACTTTGGCTCCACGCCGCTGACGGCTTGCGCCATGATGCGCGCAATCGGAGGCTTGCCGAGGCGCGACGCGTTGCGTTCACTGGTGACGATCAATGCCGCGGCGCCGTCGTTGGTTCCCGGCGCGTTGCCCGCGGTAACCGTGCCGTCTTTCTTGAAAGCAGGCCTAAGTTTTGCCAGCGCTTCGAGCGAAGTATCTTCGCGAGGCGATTCGTCATACTTGATCACTAGCGGTTCGCCTTTTTTCTGCGGAACTTCGATGGGCAGAATTTGCGATTCAAAGAAGCACGATTTGCGCGCACGCACCGCCTTCTGGTGGCTCTCGAACGCAAATTGGTCCTGCTCCCTGCGTGTGATGCCGTATTTTTCCGCGACAAGTTCGCCCGTCATGCCCATGTGAAAGTTTTCGTAGGCGTCCCACAATCCGTCGTTCACCATCGAGTCCACAACGACGCCATTGCCAATGCGGTATCCCGAACGCGCCTGCGGAAGCAGGTACGGACAGTTGGACATGGATTCCATACCTCCGGCGACCACGATTTCGCTTTCGCCGAGTGCGACGGCTTGCGCTCCAAGCGCAACCGCTTTCAGTCCCGAGCCGCAAACCTTATTGATGGTGAGCGCGGCAACGCGCGGATCGCAGCCGCCCTTGAGCGCAGCCTGGCGCGCAGGATTCTGGCCGAGCCCGGCTTGCACAACGTTGCCGAGAATCGCCTCATCGATCTGTTTGGGATCAATTCCGGCACGGCGAACGGCTTCGGCAACGACTTTGCCCCCGAGTTCCGGCGCGGAAAAGCTGGCGAGGCCGCCCTGGAATTTGCCAACCGGCGTGCGAACGGCGGAGAGAATGACGGGAGTTTCCATGGAAAGCCTCCGAGGTGAGACGTTCTATTATAGCGAGATGGAAAGAAGGATGCTGGCTCACACGTTCGCGCCGCCAAGCGGAACCTGTCGGGTCGTGATGTTTAGCCCTAGACTCGAGCCGACTCAGGATTCGTCGGCCGAGGGGCCGTAGAGGCCAGGGACGGGAACGTTCAGCAGGCGCAAATATACCGTGAGCTGCGCGCGATGGTGAATCAGGTGATTGAGGATCATGCTGCGGATACACGCCGCGCGCGGCATGGTGAAAATTTCCTTGCCACCGGCGAGAAGCGTCCATCCTTTCATCATGTCTGTGTCGCTGGCGGTGGTGAGCGCCGCGCGCGCTTCGGAACTGCCTTTGTCAAACGCGGCCAGAACTTGAGCGCGATTCTCGAGCTTCGGAGGCGTATAGGTTGGTCCATCCACTGGAGCGTAGTCGAGACTCTCGGTGTTGAGCGTCATGGTCAGCCATTCTGGTATCGTTCCGACATGGCCGGCGAGCCAGCCAGCCGTTCCGGATTTTTCGTGGGGTTTCCAATTCCACTTTTCGTCGGGAACACGCTCGAGGACTTTGCGAGTGTTGGCCATTTCTTCGTTGAATTCAGGGAGCAAGGATTGCGCGATAGACATGCGGCCTCCAATTTGACTTAGGGTCTGTAAGTACCAAGCACAACTTCTTTCGCACGGGGCTTGCAAAAAAACCTAAAACCCGGCGATCGGCAGCGGCGAAGAAACTATAGGCGAATAAAAAGCGAATTGTCAAGAGGCCCACCGGGGGCCCCGAGCCCGCTTGCGGCGCGCAATCTTCGCAATAGCTCCACGCGGAAGCGGAGTAGAATTCGGCCATGGCACACGAACGAACCGATTCTTACCTGAAGGACTCCATCGAACTCTTGCGCTACTACAAGAAGCTGGGCGAAAACGCGATCGCGCAGTGCCCGGATTCCGGATTGACTGCGCTGCTCGATCCGGAGTCCAACTCGATCGCGATTGTTGTGAAGCATATGGCCGGCAACATGCGCTCGCGGTGGACGGATTTCTTGACGAGCGACGGGGAGAAACCGAATCGCAATCGCGACTCGGAGTTTGAAGAGCCGCCGAAAACACGCGCCGGCCTTCTCGATTCGTGGGATGCAGGCTGGAAGTGTGTCTTCTCAGCGCTCGAGGCGCTGACCGACGGCGACGTGACGAAGACCGTCACGATCCGCGGTGAAGAACACTCTGTGATGCAGGCGATCAACCGCCAGATCGCTCATTATTCCTATCACGTAGGGCAAATCGTGTTTCTGGCAAAGCATTTTGCTGGGCCGCACTGGAAGTCGCTAACCGTGCCAAAGAATCAGTCGAAGGAATTCAATTCCGACGTGGCCGCCGGCAAGAAGTCCCAGCGCTACAACGGCTTGGCATGAAGATTTCTTCCTGGATTACCGCCGGAGCTGCAGTGATTGGGGTGCCTGTGCCCGGCTCGCGGATTGACCACCCATTCTTCTTCGCTTCCTCTTCGCCTTGAAACGCGCTACCCTGACGAAGTTATGGCAACCCTGTTTGATCTCTTTGAGAATAAGCCGCAAACCCGGGCCCGAGTACCGGCACTTGAGATGAATCCGGCGCAGCGACGCGCCATCGAGCACGGCGACGGGCCGCTGCTGGTGATTGCGGGAGCGGGAACCGGGAAAACCCGGGTCATCACGGAGCGAATCCGCCATTTGCTGGAACGCGACAGTTCCCTGCGGGGCGAAAACATTCTTGGCCTGACCTTCACCAAGAAAGCGGCGGGCGAGATGCACCGGCGCGTAGTCCAAGCCTGCGGCACTCGCGCTGAAAGCATCACCCTCACGACCTTTCATTCCTTTTGCGAAACGATTCTCAAACAGGGAGCGCCCGGTCGGCTTCCGCTCGAGCAAGTCGATCACTGGATCTTGCTGCGGCGAAACATGAGGCGTCTGCAACTGGAAAAATATCGGCGGCTGGCGGAGCCGGGACAATTCCTGACAAGCTTCATTCAATTTTTTTCGCGTTGTCAGGACGAGCTGGTTTCGAGCGAGACGTACAGACAGTATGCGAACGGCCTGGCGGCCACGCTCGAATCAGAGAGGTCGCAACTCGACGAGGAGACTCACAAGCAACGGCTGGAAGAAGTGGAAAAGCAGCTGGAAATCGCAAGAGCGTACCGCGCCAGCGAAGAGTTGCTGCGTGAAAGCAACGCGGTAGCGATCAACGGGTTGATGACCGAAGCGGTGAAGCTGCTCGAAAAGGATGCCGCGTTGCGGGAGAAACTGCAGAATCGTTTCCTGCACGTCCTGGTCGACGAGTTTCAGGATACAAATATCGCGCAACTGCGGTTGCTCGAGCTGATCAGCGGGCCATCGCGAAACATCGTGGCGGTCGGCGACAACGATCAGGCGATTTACCGCTTTCGCGGGGCGTCATTCGGGAGCTTCAAGTTGTTTTTGCAGCGGTTCGCCGGATGGCAAGAGGGCCACGACTCGACAAGATTGCGTGTCCTCCTCCAGGAGAATTACCGCTCCACGCCGAATATCTTGCGAGTGGCCACCCAGGCGATTTCGCACAACGAGACCAGCGCGGATTTTCCAAAGAAGGTGCTGAACGCGAGCAAGGCCGAAGGCGAGCGCGTTCGCATCGCCGAGCACGCCAGCAAAGAAGACGAAGCGAACTGGGTGGCGCGGGAAATCGAGCGAAGCCATCGCGCGGGGCGCCGCTGGAAAGATTTTGCCGTGCTCTACCGGCAGCATGCGCATCGCGATCTGCTGGTGGAAGAATTGTCGCAACGGGGCATTCCATTTGTGATCAGTAACCTCTCGATCTTGGACCATCCCCTCGTGAAAGACGTGCTGGCTTACCTGCGCGTCATCGCACAGCCATACGATGACGTCGCTTGCGCGCGAGTGCTCGCCGCACCGGCCTGGGGGCTTGAAGCTCCGGATCTCGTGCGGCTGGCGGAACGCGGCAAAAAGGAGCGCAAAGCGATTTACGACGTGTTGCAACTGCCACAGGGCGAACTCGCATTTGACGCATCGCACGCAGCTCTCAGCGCACTACTGGCATTATTGAGCGGCCAGAGGAAAACCATCAGGCAGCAGACGGCAGGCAGAATTCTCGCGGACCTGACGGAGTGGCTGGAGATTGCCAGCCGCGCAAGCCGACAGGACCGAAAATACGTTCAGCGGCTGGCGGAATTCGTGAAGGAATGGGAAGCGAAAAGCGAGACGCGACAGCTTCCAGAATTCCTGGAGTACCTCGATTATTTCCAGCAGGCGAGCGGGACGATTGCACTCGACGATAACGCACCAGGAGACGCGGTTCAATTGATGACGGTACACGGGGCGAAAGGGCTGGAGTTTCCGCAAGTTTTCATTCTGCGCGTGAATTCGCGCGCGTTCCCCGTCAAGGACCGGGCGCCCCTTTTTGAATTTCCAGTTCAATTGATGAAAGAGGAGTTGCCACAGGGCGACTATCAGACGCAGGAGGAGCGGCGGCTGTTCTACGTGGCGTTGACACGCGCGGAGAGCCGCCTGACGCTGACTACGGTTACCGAGCCGAAGAGCAAGGTTCCGCTGTTCATCGAGGACATTCTGATGAACCCGGCTGTCAAGAAGCGCGACGTTTTACAGATTGCCCCAAAGGCAGCCCCGCCAGAGGCGAAATCGGCCCCGATGACGACCACCGAGCCGGAAGGACAACTGTTCCCGGCCAGTGGACTCGCAAAAATCTTTTCGCGCGTTACTGAATGGGCGCGGACGTATCGCCCGCCGATTCCCGAGCCGCTTCGGCTGAGCCCCTCGAGCGTGATGGGCTATCGTAGCTGCCCGCAACAGTTTCTCTTCGAGAGGCTGTGGTCGATCAAGGGAGAGGCCAAGGCAACGTTGACGTTCGGAAGAGTAGTTCATTCGACGATCAAACGTGCGATGGCGGAATTAAAGAAAGGCAGCAGGCTGCCCTTCGACGAGGTACAACGAATTTACGAGACCGAATGGTCCGCGGTGGGATTCGAAGACGACTTCCAGGAAGAGGAGTACAAGAAGGATGGCCTGGAACAGTTGCGGACATTCCATGCCGCGGTGCTGAAGTCCCTGCCGCAAGTTCTGGAGCAGGAGAAGAATTTCGAACTGGACCTTGAAAACAATGTAATCGTCAACGGACGAATCGATCAGATCAATTCGTTGGGGCGAAAAGACGTAGAGATTGTGGACTACAAAACCGGGAAACCCGGGAAAGCTTCCGATGCCAAAAAGGACCTGCAATTGAGCATCTACGCGATCGCTGCAAAAGAAATTCTTGAACTCAATCCAGTGCGGCTGGTGTTTCACTATCTGCAAAACAATGAGCGTCAGGAGACGACGCGTGATCCGAAGCAACTGGCAGAGGCGCAAAAAATAGTGCAGGAAGCGGCGGCGGAAATCCGGGCGGGCGAGTTTTCGCCGAAAGAAGGATTTCAGTGCAAGGCATGCGCGTACCGGCCAATATGCCCGGCGCATGAAGAATCATTGCTTTCTGACACATGACTCGCAGCGACGGCTGGTCGTGATCATGAACCCAGACTTGAGATTCGCACCATTTCCTCGTTGTGCCGGACCCCTAACGGGCTAAGGTATTCACCGGATTCCACCCGCACTTAATGGGCTATAGGGTTCCAACCCAGGATACTGCTAGGCCCGAGGTGCAGGCCAAGGAGGCAGTGTGGCCAGAATCCTAATCGCGGACGACCGTGAGTCCATGCGGACCGCGGTCAAATCGGTCTTCGTGATGCGCCCCAACTGGGAAGTCTGTGGCGAGGCCGAGGACGGCGACGAAGCCGTTGCCAAGGCGGTTCAGTTGCAACCCGACCTGCTTCTCATGGACTTCAGGATGCACCAATCGGACGGCCTTAAGGCCGCCGCCGAGATAAAGAGGACCATGCCGTCGCTACCCATTGTGATGTACACGCTGTATAAGACCGTCGAATTGGAAGCAGCAGCGCAGCGGGTGGGCGTCCGGTTCGTGGTGGCCAAAGAAGATGGTGTGCAGACGTTGTTGCGCGCTATTGATACAGAGTTACAAGCCTCCGGGGCGGCTTCAAGCTCTTCCGTTTAACCAGAGAAGAGCCGAAACGTTCGGTGCCAGGGCCTTGTATCGGCACCTGCTCAAAAAAACCTCGTCGGAAAAATCTGTGGGTCACGGATACGCTCGAATGGCCGCCGCGAGTTCGGCTCGCGCAGCCCGCGAACCCGATGCGGGATAGCGTGGCTTTAGCGTTTTCGGTTCGTAGCCAGTTGCCCTTTGAACCAGTTTGCCCTCTCCGGTAAATGCTAAGCCGTTTTGCAGGAGTCATCCGCACCTCGTGCCGATGAACACGTAATCTTGGGATACTTTGCGATCCCGCAAGTCTGGTTCTCTACGGGCGATGCCAAGCCAGTTCGAGACCTCAGCGCGATAGAAAGGGTAATGGCGGCGAACCTTGAGCAGACCGTTTCTCCATTCGAATCGATGTATAATCCACACATGCAAGGAATACCCTGGCGCACAATTACGCTCGGCTCGCTGTTGCTCATCTCGATCTGCTCAAAAGGAGGACAGGAAGTGCAATCTCCGCAACCTGAAAAGTCGAAGCCGCCCGTCAAAATGGAGCAGCGCGGGCGCATCCTTGGAATCGGCGGTATCTTCTTCAAATCCGCTAATCGTGATCAGATGCGCGAATGGTATTCGAAGCATCTTGGACTCGCTGACAAAGGAGCAGGCGTGATGCTTCCGTGGCGCGAACACGACGACCCGCAGAAGGAACACGTTACAGTTTGGACTGTTTTTCCCGCCTCCAGTGACTATTTCGATCCCAGCCACGCACCGTTCATGCTCAACTACATCGTGGACGATCTGGATGCTTTGCTCGATCGCTTAAAGCAGGAGGGAGTAAAGATTGATCCCAAACGAATGAATGAATCATACGGTCGCTTTGCCTGGATCTATGATCTGGATGGGAATAAAATTGAGCTCTGGCAGCCGTCCGCAAAGCCCTAAGGGGCCTTCCACTGCACTT
The DNA here is from genome assembly GCA_046724685.1 of Acidobacteriota bacterium. Taxonomy (GTDB): domain Bacteria; phylum Acidobacteriota; class Terriglobia; order Acidiferrales; family UBA7541; genus Acidiferrum. The sequence continues at coordinate 22,299 of JBKOXA010000048.1, forward strand.
ACTCAATCGGTTTTCTGTAGCTACGGTCCCGTAGTCGTAGAATGGCCGGAATGCTTTGCGCCTGGTCATCTCAATACCCGCATCGGCTAATTCCGCCCGATCCGTCGCGCCGCTCCCGGCGTGGTCAACGTGCTTCCTCTCGGAACCTCTCGTTGAAACCCTGGACGTTCTCCCCGATTAAGGGCCGCAGCTTGTCGCCCGCTCGCTTCGCCAGCATCGGGAGCCAATTCTTAACTACTTCCGGGCTCAAAAGCTGATTTCCAGTGGGGTCGTAGAGGGCCTGAACAACAAGGCTAGAGTCACCATGAGAAAATCCTACGGCTTTCGTACCTATCGGGTGCTCGAACTGGCCGTCTATCACTCACTTGGCAAGCTGCCTGAGCCGGTATCAACCCACGATTTCTTCTGACGAGTCAAAAAAAGGGCGCAATGAATTGCGCCCTGCTTAGAATTCGGCGAAAGCTACTTTCCCTTCTTTGGAACTTTCTTGTCTTCTTTCTTGGCTTTTTTCTTCATCGGTGGGGCTCCTTAGTCTTGACTGGCGTTCGGGCTGGCAACGCCGGCCACGCGCGCTTGGACGACGATATAAATTCTGCGGAGGCCAGAGTCAAGAAGAATCGTCAGCTGAGTGAGGATTGCTTCAAGCCGACCCGGATCTTAGCGCGGCCCGGTGACCGAGTAATAGCCCTCGCGGGTTCGAACATCCAGCCCTTCGCGGCGAACCCGGACTTCGACGGTGTGGTAATCCTTGGCGCGATCGTTGCCTCTCGGGTTGTAGCCGAGCGTGTACTGGTTACGGGCCTGCTCGGTCACGCGGGAGTAGAGACCTTCAAGCGAATTGCGCTTGGCGGCGTAAAACACGTCGCCGCCGGTGTCATGAGCGTAGGACTGCAGGCGCGAGAATTTCCGGTCGTAGAACCCGCCGCCGATTCCAAGGCTGTACACGGAAACGCTGTAGCGAAGAAGGTCCTTGACTGTATTGTCGTACGTGTAGCGATTGCCTTTGCCATTCTCACCGTCGGAGATAAGAAAAATCATTTTGCGCCGTTCGCGCCCGCGGTCCTTCAAGAGTTGTGCGGCTTCATAGACGGCGTCGTCCAGAGCCTTTGTGGATTTTTCGCCAATGACTGTCGTTGAGGGAAATGGAGCGGGGGCTCCGGGAGTCACGGCGGACTGTCCGTTAATTGTGGGCCCGCTGTAGGGTCCGCCAGCGGCGGGAGGCGCCACGTCCGGGCGATCGGTGCTCAGGCGGGTGCGGTGAAGTTCGGTGAGGAGCTTGTCCTGGTCCCTCGTGAAGCCTTTGCCGGGATGAAAATTGGTGTCGAAGCGACACACGAAAGCTTCGTCGTGAGTGCTGAGACCCGCGACGATCGCGGACAAACTGGATTCGACCTGTTGCGCGTCCTTGGACTTGAGGTCGTTGTCAAGCAAGACCACGACCGAGAGCGGGAAAGCTTCTGCGGAGAAAAATTCGATGCGCTGCTCGATGTTGTCGTCCAAGATGCGAAATTCGTTGCGGGTCAGGTCGGGGACCAGGCGGCCGTCGCGGTCCTTTACGGTCACCGGAAGGAAGACGTAGTTCACAGCGAATTTCAACGTGGTCTGGCTATCGGTTGGATTTTGCTGACTCGGGGGGATCTGGGCGTCTTCAGGCTTGGCAGGGGGCGGGACAACAGGATCCTGCGTTACTTTGGGAACGGGCGCGGGAGGCGGATCCTGTGCGGCAAAGCTGCCTGGCCAGACAAGGGACACCGCGACAAACGTAGCCAGCACGAATTTCTGAAGATTTGATTTCCGTAGACGTTTCATGTTCTCTCAGCCAAACTCTTCGATGTCGGGGATGCGAATCTGCCCGGATCAACGCATCCTTCCTTGCGCTTCCTTGCATCCTATGGATGCAGAAACATCCCGGCCCGGTTGCGAGACGTTTCCGGGACTATCATCTGGAGCCGCTGGCGGGCTGGCAGCCATCGAGGAAAGTATACATGCCTTCTCTGACAAAGATGTTAAAGCTGCCGTTGGCGATGGCGGTCGCGGCAAGCCTGGCTATACCAACGATTCCTCAGGAACCCGCGCAAGGGCCCGCTCTGAAGAAGTCGGTAAACCTGGTGAACCTGTTTTCAACGGTCCGGGACAAAAACAAGCGCATCGTCGGCGACCTGAAGCAGGAGGACTTCAAGGTCCACGAAGACAATCAGGAGCAGAAGATTGCCTTTTTCTCCAAAGAAGTGACGCTGCCCATCACCCTTGGATTGTTGATCGACACGAGCGGCAGCGAGCAGAACCGCCTGGGAGCGGAACAAGCAGCAGCGTCGCGGTTCCTGGAGCGCGTGATGCGCAAGGGCGACATGGCGATGGTGATCAGCTTCGACCTGGACGTGGACTTGCTTGCGGATTTCACCGACGACCGGGCACAAATCGAAAGAGCCATCAATAAGGCGCGGATTGGAGCAGTGAGCGGCGGCGTGGTGACGCCGGGAACGATTCCTTCAAACACCGGAGGGACACATTTTTATGACGCAGTTTTTCTGGCGTGCAACGACAAGCTAGTAACCGAGGCGGGGCGGAAGGCGCTGGTGATCATAACGGACGCCGAGGATCAGGGCAGCAAGCTGCGGCTGGAAGAGGCGATTGAAGCGGCGCAGCGGACCGATACCGTTGTGCACGTCTTGTTTGTGCACGATTGGGGCTACGGCAGGTCGGATGTTGCCAGAAAACTAAGCGAAGAAACAGGCGGACGGACGATCGACGTTTCTTCAGAAAAGAAATTGAACGATGCGTTCGACCAGATTTCCGAGGAACTGCGGAGCCAGTATACGCTGGGCTACTATCCTTCGAACACTGCCAAGGACGGAAAGTTCCGGAAGGTCAGGGTGGAGACACCGAATAAAGACTACAAGATCCTGACTCGCAAGGGATACTACGCTCCGAAAAGCTAACTTTTTCCGAACGGCTGAGCGGTGTAAATTGATAGACGCCGACGGCAAAAAGTCGTGGCGCAAATCCATGACGCGCTATAATCGATGGCGCGGTGCGTTTCAATAAAAACCAAAACCGAATTGCCCAGGCCGGAAAGCGATTGAGGAGTGTTTTTGAGGACTCGGCATCTTTCCACATTTCAAAAATTCATCATTCGAACTGTTTTGGCGTGCGTGGCGGGATCCGCCAGCGCCCAACATGCGCGTGCGCAAGCGGCCGCGTTTGACTTGCTCGGGCCGCGCGTGGAAATGAAGGTCTCACGGGCGGGAAAATCACTGCCCATCGCAGCAGCGGCAAATTTTCAGCCCGGCGACCGCATCTGGCTCCATCCGGATTTTCCAGACTCACAGTCGGTGCGTTACCTGATGATCGTGGCGTTCCTGCGAGGCTCGACCAATCCGCCGCCGGAGAAGTGGTTCACGCAGGCGGAAACCTGGAACAAGAAGGTCAGACAAGAAGGAATTGTCGTTACCGTGCCGCAGGACGCGCAGCAGGTGCTCGTCTTTCTTGCGCCGGAAACAGGCGGCGGATTCTCCACGCTAATGAGGGCCGTACGAGCCGTGCCGGGCGTCTTTGTGCGGGCTTCGCAGGACTTGAACCAAGCGGGCCTCTACCGGTCGCGACTGGAGAAATACCTGAGCGTCGTGAAAGAGACTTCAGACGCCGATCCCAAGGAACTGCACGACGTCTCAGTGAAAATGGCAAGAACGCTGGGTATCAGAATCGACCAGCAATGTTTTGACAAGCCCGCCGAGCAGCAAGCAAGTTGCCTAACACAGAACACCGACAGGCTGGTGCTGGACGACGGGCACAGCCAGTCGGTTGTGTCAGCGCTTACAACGGGTCCATCTTCGGATCTAATTGGTGCGATCAGCACGACGCCAATGGCCGGCGGCGGATTTTACAGCGCCTACATAGGAGCGGTGGTGGACCTGGCACGACTGCTCGGAAATATCCACACGGCGGAATTTCAGTACATTCCGGCGCTGGCCATGCCGCGTGGAGAACAGCTCAATCTGCATCTAAACAATCCGCCATCTTTTCGAAACCCGAAATCGGTGATTGTCGTCGGGCTGCCGGCTGTAGAGGCACCGCAATTGCCGCCACTCCGAAATCCCAATGCCGAGCAGGTGTTCTGTCTGCAGAATCCCTCGCTGGTGCTGCCGGTCGAAGGTGCACCCTTGGTTTTTTCTACCGATATTGCGCACGACTTTGTGCTGAGCATGCAAACCAAGAGCGGAGCCAAGGTGGAATTGCCGGCAAAGGCAGACGCGGTCCGCGGCGGGTTTGTCGTCGATACCAGCCGAGCGCCAGCGGCGGAACTCGACACTCAAGTTGTAGCGACGCTGCGAGGGACCTGGGGATTCGAATCGTTCGCCGGGCCGAGCTTTCACCTCCGGAACACTCTTCGGGCGGACTGGACAGTGCCCGCGGCGGATCAAGGCGCGTTGATCGTAGGACGCGACGATATATTGCATCTCCAATCTATCTGCGCGGTGTGTGCGGAAAAGATTTCGATGACCGCTGCGGACGGCAAGCTGGTGAAGCTCAGCTGGAAGCCGAGCGGGACCAACGGGCTTGAAGTTCACGTTTCTTTAAAGGAACAGCCGGTGGGTCCCGTGAAGCTCCTGGTGCAGCGCTTTGGACAGGCACAGCCGGACGAGCTGGCGCTGCAAGCCTACTCAGAAGCCGCAAAGCTTGAGGAATTCACGATCAGTGCGGGCGACAAGCAGGGGGTGCTGGAAGGCACTAGGCTGGACGAAGTGAACGGGTTCGAACTGAACGGCATCCAGTTTGTTCCCGCAAAGCTTACGCGCGTGGACAGAAAAGATGTTTTGTACCTGGCTGCGCCGGCAGCGGCCTCAACGGCATCATTCCACACAGAGCAAAATCTCGTTGCCCGCGTAGCTCTGAAAGACGGTCGAGTGCTTGATCTGCAGACACGGGTCCAGCCGCCGCGGCCTAGAGTCTCGCTTGTAAGCAAATCCGTTCAGCCGGGACCAAACCCTTCAGCGATCCAACTGGCGAACCAGGACATGCTGGCGCAGGACGGAAAGATTTCGTTTTTTGTGAAGTCCGAACTGCCAGACAAATTTACGCGCAAGGAAAGAATCGAAGTTGCGGGCGAGGATGAATCATTCCGAGTGATGCTGAGCGTCGGCGACGGAAATCTTGTGATGCAAGATGCGGAAACCGCGCTCGCAACGCTCGAGCCGCTGAAGAGCTTCGGGCCTTCCGCATTCGGCACTCTGCGATTCCGCGTGGTTTCGGAAGAAGGCCGTAAAGGAGACTGGCTGCCGCTCGCTACCCTGGTACGGCTGCCAACGCTGAAGGAAATTCGCTGCCCGGACAGCCCGGACAAGCAGTGCAAACTGAGCGGTACAAATCTTTTCCTGCTTGAATCGATCGCATCTGACCCGCAGTTTACCCACAATGTGCAGGTTCCTGCGGGCTTCGCGGATTCAAACGTTAGCGTGCCGCGGCCCAACGGCACGTTGCTTTACGTAAAGCTTCGTGACGAACCGGGAACGGGAAACATGGCCGTGCTGCCTGTGCTGCCTGAAGATCGCTAGGACAAGACTCGGGCGCGGCAAAGCCTGATCACGGTCAGTTCTGTCTAACGTTGCACCTCTTTGCTGGTGTCCCCTTTAGCCCCCATTAGAAATGTCCCTACACTGCGACCTCCAGAGGAGGTCCGGTTGAAGAGGACAGCGATGAGTACCAGGGAACTTCGATCGACCAGAAGTTCTAGGGCGAGTGAACGGGGAGAGGGCTGAGGCTCGTGAACAGCAAGCCAAAGGGAGAGGGGACACTTCTAATGAAGCAAGGAAAGGGACATTTCTAAAAGAGGTTTGACACGTGAGTTCTGTGCAATTGACCGCGCCACGTCCAGCCGTTAACATCTCCGTTCCACGATGGACGGCGACCTCATTGGACATTACCGAATTCTCCGCAAGCTCGGCCGCGGAGGCATGGGCGTTGTGTATGAAGCGGAGGACACGAAGCTCGGTCGCCGCGTCGCGCTGAAGTTCCTGCCGGAAGACAAGCATCGCGATCCGCAAACACTGGAGCGTTTCCTGCGCGAAGCGCGTTCCGCATCCTCACTGAATCATCCGGGAATCTGCACCATGCATGCCATCGAAGAGGACAACGGCAAGACGTTCCTTGCGATGGAACTTCTCGAAGGGCAGTCGCTCGATGCGCTGCTGGTAAATGCCCCCATGGCTTTTGGACGGACCCTGGAAATCGCAATCCAACTGGCCGATGCACTCGACGCCGCGCACAAAAAAGGAATTGTGCACCGCGACATCAAGCCTGCCAACATTTTTGTGACAGACCGCGGGATCGCTAAGATTCTGGATTTCGGTCTGGCAAAGTTGGTGAGCCAAAAATCCATCGGCGGTCAGACGACTGCAGACGATCTTGACGAAACACATCTCACCAGCCCGGGGACAGCCGTGGGTACGATCGCCTACATGTCTCCGGAACAGGCACGCGGCCTGGAACTGGATGCGCGCACGGATCTGTTCTCGCTGGGGGCGGTGCTGTATCAAATGGTGACCGGTCAAAACCCGTTTCCGGGCTCAACCAGCGCGATCATTTTCGACAACATTCTGCACAATGGACCGATTTCGCCGGTGACGCTGAACCCCACCCTCCCGGCGGAGTTTGACCGGATATTGAACAAGGCATTGGAGAAGGACCGCGACGTTCGCTACCAGGTGGCGGCGGAACTTCGCGCCGACTTGAAGCGGCTCCAGCGGGAAAGCGACTCCGGGAAGACGCCGGCCGCCTCCAGTTCCACTCCGAAGGCCGAAGCTGTCGAGGTATCGTCGCCTGCGACGCCAGCGGAAAGCGCCAGAGCGGCAAAATCAAGCGGTTCGGTCATTGTGGCCGCGGCAAGAGAGAACAAGCTGGGCACGGGACTGGCGGCATTGCTCCTGGTCGTCCTGCTCGCGGCAGCTGGCTACGGGATTTACTCCCTCGTCCAGCGCTCGAAGCACGTCCCGCTCGAAAACTTTGAAATTACGAATCTCACCAACACCGGGCACGTCTCGCTTGCGGCAATCTCTCCAGACGGAAAATATTTGTTGCAAGTGCATTCGGAACGCGGCCTTCAGTCGCTCTGGCTACGCCATATCGCCACGGGAAGCAATACACAGGTCGTAGCTCCGGCAGCAACGAGGTATCAGGCGCTGACATTTTCGCCGGACGGAAGTTATCTCTACTTCCTGCGGCGCGACGAAGACAAACACACCATCGGGATCCTATATGCCGCACCGGTGCTCGGGGGGTCGCCCCGCGCACTGGTTCGCGATGTGGACAGCCCGGTGACGTTCTCTCCCGACGGCCAGCGCTTCGCTTTTTTGCGCGAAAAACATGATTCGCCGTTTTGGGATTTGATCGTCACGAAAGCCGATGGCAGCGACGAACGTCAGATCTTTAAGGACCAGACGCTGCTGAGCGACAGCTTCACTCCGGCGTGGTCCCCCGACGGGAAAACGATCCTGATTCCTGTCGTGCAGCCGACCAAGGACGCGATCGGCGGGTTCGCACAGGTGGATGTCGCGACAGGAAAACTGACGAACTTCGCAGTCACACAAACAAGAATTTACTACGATCCGGTATGGATGCCTGACGGCCGTGGGCTCATCGTTCCGTCGGGCGACTTGAGGTCGGGACTGCCGCAATCGCAATTGGGTTATCTGAGCTATCCGGATGGCGAATATCGGCTGCTGACGCACGACACGAACGATTACCGCCACCCCAGCATCGCTGCGGACGGCAAGACGCTGGTAGCGAACCAGAGCAGGCTGACGTTCGACGTAGGTGTCGCGTCGGCGACGTCCCCTTCGGAACTCAAGACCGTGCCGCTGCTGTCCCACGCCAACGTGTGGCGCTGGGGATGGAGTGCCGACGGAAAACTGATTTTGCCGCAGGGGGGACAAATCAAGGCGGTCACACCAAGCGGTGAAGAGACCGTTCTGTTGGACGAGTCCACCCACATTTCAGACCAAGTGACCGCCTGCGGCGACGGGCGTTACATCATTTTTCGGCGCCTGAGTCGCACGGGAAGCGCCTCCGTACAACTGTGGCGAATGGATTCGAATGGCAGCAACGTGACACAACTGACCTCGGGACCGAACGACTGGGAGCCAGTTTGCAATGCGGAGGGAAAGTGGGTCTATTACACGGATCAAGCAGACCGTCAAACGGTGAAAAGAGTTTCCGTCAACGGGGGAACGCCGCAGATAATCGTGAATGAGCCGGTCAGTCCGTTCAATCTCTCTCCCGACGGCAAGCAGATCGCCTCCATCGAGGTAGACGAAGCGGATCACAAGCTGAGCATCCGATTGAATCCGACGGATGGAGGGAAGGCTAGCCTCATGGATGCCGACCCGCGTATGAGTTCAGCTCCAACGTTCACGCCGGACGGAAAATCAATCGTGTACGTGGTCCGCGAAAAGGGCGTGGACAATCTGTGGAGTCAAGCGCTCGATGGAACGAACCGCAAGCAGCTGACCTCTTTCACGAAGGACCTGATTTTTCGTTACGCGTATTCGAAAGACGGCACACAGATCGCTATCGAACGCGGAAATATTGAATCGGACGCGTTCCTGTTCCACGAAACTACGAAATAGCCGTCGAGACTCGTTTCTGAACCGTTTACTGGTTTCAGGGCGTGCTGCCCGGCTGAGGTTGGCCGCCCGGAGCGGATGGCGCGGTCGCGGGACTCGCGGCAGATGTTCGAGACTTCGCAAAATATCCGCGGCGCGCGCGCACTTGATAGCCGTTGTGACCGGGAATTTCGATTTTGATCTTGTGATATTTGCCGTTGGCGATGAAATTCGATGGGCTGTAAGTAATCGTGTACTGATTACGAAGCTCGTCGCCAATGTCCTGGAAAGACTGGTTGAGATCGTCCACGTGGTAGGGAAAAAACGCACGCCCGCCGGTTTCTTCGGCAAGATTCTTCAGAATTTCGTCGCCTTCCGTCAGATGCATCTTGCGGCTGGCGGCCTTGGAAGGATCGGTCTGCGAAAGCTGAATCCACTGGGTGCTCGTACTGATGGAGTAAATCACGACGTTGGTGCGCTGGGCCATTTCGATGGCGTCGGCGCGGGTGTGATTGGAAAGATTGTCATCCCCGTCGCTGATGAGAACCATAACGCGACGTACGACGTCCGGCTGGTCGCCTGGAGGCCGCGGAGGATTGCTCAATTGCTTTGAACACGCCTCGTAAATCGCGTCGTAGACGGCTGTGCCGCCGCCGGCACGCGTCTTGTTGATTTCGTCGCGCAAGAGGCCGCCATCGCTCGTGAAGGGCTGAACGATCTGCGGTTCGTCGTCGAAGGTCATCGCGAATGCCTGATCCTTTCCGCGACGCAAGACGCTGTAGAGAAAATCAACGGCGGCTTCCTGTTCGAATTTCAGGCGGTCCCGGATGCTGTTGGAAGTGTCGAGGAGCATTCCGATGCGAAGTGGAAGATCGGACTGCTTGCTGAAAAAACGAATCTCCTGCGGAACGCTGTCGTCGCTGACTTTGAAATCACTTTTGTTGAGTTCCGGGACCAGTTTGTTGCGGCGATCAAGCACGGTGAGCAAGACGTCGACCAGGTTAACCGGAACACGGAATGTCGGCCCCTGCTGCGGTTCTTGCTGCTGGCCAGGATTCTGCGGAGCCTGACCCGAAGGTGGCTTCTCCTGTGAAGCTGCTGATTGCTGTGCGGCCTGCTGAGCGTAATCCGCGAAAGGAAAAACGAGCAGCGTCGTACCGACGATCAGGGCGAGAAGTGGACGTTTCATGATGAGAAAGTATAGGGACCTTGCGACCGCAGCGTCAATTTCGACTCAACAACTGCATAAGGCGTTTAGAGATATTCCGAAACTAGATCGATGTTGCGACCCGTAGCCGACGCCAGGATTTTCAGAAAATCGCTCAAATCCTTGGGCAGCGGCGCGCGCGCTTCGACCCACTCTCTCGTGCGCGGATGCGGGAATCCCAACTTCGCGGCATGTAGAAATTGCCTCCTCACCGGCGGAACTCCCACTTTACCCGCGTAAAGTTGCGGCGAAGCCCCATACAACAAATCTCCTGCGAGTGGATGTTTTATCGCCGAGAAGTGTACACGGATTTGATGCGTTCTGCCCGTGTGGAGTTGGACTTCGACCAGCGTTGCGGGTCCAAATTCGCTGAGCTTCCGCCATTCGGTGAGAGCCTCGCGCTTCGCGCCTGCGGGCAATCGACGGCTGGATTTCGACTGCGCCGCAAACGCTTTCATGCGTGTACGCCGGATGGGGTCACGGCCAATCGGCAGGTCGATTTTGCCGGTAGTTTTCTCTATTCGTCCTTCGGCAAGCGCGATGTAAGTCTTCTTGACGGACCGGTTGCGAAAAGATTCGGCAAGTTTTGCATGAGCATAGTCATTTTTGGCGATCACGATCAGGCCCGATGTTTCTTTGTCGAGACGATGAATGATCCCCGGGCGGAGCGCTGCTTCATCGCTGGCGCCGCCGCGCGAAAGGCTTTGTCCGCGCCCCAGCAGTGCGTTTACCAGCGTGCCCCGCGAATTGCCCGCCCCGGCGTGGACGCTCATCCCGGCAGGTTTGTTGACAACCAGCAGATCGTCGTCTTCGTAGACAACATCGAGAGGAATCGCTTCCGCTTCAGCGCGCAAAGGCGGGCGGGCGATTACCTCGACTACGACTTGCTCGCCTCCGCGCAGTTTGAAGGATGGTTTCGCCCGAGAACCGTCGACCAGGACCAGCCCGGATTCAATCAATTCCTGCACGCGGGCGCGGGAAAGCTCCGGACATTTCGAAACCAGCCACAGGTCAAGCCTCGTGCCGCGATTGGCGCCCGATACGTGCAATTCCATTCGGTTCGTTTCAGAAATCATTGGAAACTATTGCGGCGAATCGCGCCGCGTCTAGGCTCGCATCGCTGCATTTCCGAGCGCCGAGCCTGTAAGCCACAACGCGAACTGCGATTGAGATGCTAGCATCAAATCATTCGTAACCGTCCTGCGCGAGATCTCGAAAAGGACGCCTGGGGTTTCCGATGTGCTCAACAAGCCGGGGACTCCGGGGAAATCCCGCCGCGTTCCGTTGCAGTTCGACGCCGATGATACCCCCCGCTAGGCTGGGAATGTGCCGGAGAAGCGCTCGGCCGTTCCTCTCAGTTGGCCCTGGTGGTCTTCCTGCGGCCGTCTCGGGTGGGGAAAAATACGTCAACCAGGATCAGAATCGCGCCGATGGTGATCGCCGAGTCTGCCACGTTGAACGCTGGATAGCGATACGCGCCAAACCAGACTTCGAAGAAATCCGTGACTGCGCCGTGAAGGATGCGATCAGTGAGGTTGCCAGTGGCGCCGCCGAGAAGCATCGCCAGCCCAGCAGCGGCGCACGAGGACACTCCATTCGCTGCGACCAGGTACCAGGCGAGAATCACAATCACGGCAAGAGAACCGGCAATCAGCGCATAGCGGACCCACTCTGAGCCGCTATCCGCAAACATGCTGAACGCGATGCCGGGGTTTTTGCTGTGAACGAGGTAAATAAAATTGTGGACCAGCTCGTGCCGCCAGCCTTCGATCGTCCTGGCTTCGACGGCAGCTTTGGATAGCCGGTCGAAAAACACGACGACGAGCGTCAGGATGAGCCAGCGAAGGCGCGAAGCATGAATCATGAGGCTTGGGACGCGGAGGCGACACCTTCGATTTCGGCGAGGGCTGCGGAACAGCGCTCGCAGATCGTTGGATAGCGAGGATTCTCGCCGACATGGGTCGAATAGTTCCAGCAACGCTCGCACTTGGCGCCTTCGGCTTTATGGACGCAAACCTCGAGCGACGGCACCAATTCTGACTTGAAATCGGGCGCGCCCGCGCTGAAAAAATCTACCTGCGACACGATGAAAAGACCCGGCAGCTGCGTGAGATGGTGCTTGAGCTTGGTCTTCAACTCGGGGCTGCCATTAAGCAAAACTTTCGCTTCCAGGCCCGAATTGATCTTCTTGTCGTTGCGTGCCGCTTCGAGGGCCCTCAAGACTTCCGCGCGTACTTTGGCCAGGAGATCCCACGCCGTTATCTGTGCTTCGCCGAGACCCGCCCGCAGTCCTGATTCCTCCGGGAAAAGCGTGACGTGAACGCTGGCTGCCTCGGAGCTGGACTTTGGCAAGTATTTCCAGATTTCTTCGGCGGTAAAAACAACAATCGGCGCGGCAATCCGGACAAGGGCGCTGGTGATTTTGTAAATTGCAGTCTGTGCCGAGCGTCGCGACGCACTATTCGGCGCCTTGGTGTAGAGACGGTCTTTCAACACGTCATAGTAGAACGCGCTCAGGTCCACAACGCAGTAATCGTGGATGGCGTGGTACACACGGTGAAATTCGTAGTCTGCATACCATTCGCGGCACCTCTTCACGAGGTCAGCGGTACGCTCGAGCATCCAACGGTCCATCTCGTCGAGCTGCTCGTTGGGCAAAGTATTCTGCGTCGGGTTGAAATCACTCAGATTACCGAGCGCAAAACGAAATGTGTTGCGGATTTTGCGGTACGCTTCGCTGAGCTGCGTCATCACCCGTTCGCTCATTTTCACGTCGGCCTGATATTCAACGGAAGTGACCCAAAGCCGAAGCAGGTCCGCGCCCCACTTGTTGCAAATTTCCGCCGGGTCTATCGAATTGCCGAGCGACTTGGACATCGGCCTGCCCTGTTCGTCCAGAGTCCAGCCGTGGGTTACCACGCTGCGGTAAGGTGCGGCGTGACGCACTCCAGTCGCGACGAGCAGCGAGCTGTGAAACCATCCCCGGTATTGGTCAGGCCCTTCCAGGTAGACGTCCGCGGGCCACTCTTTACCTTTCAGCACGGAAAGATTCGACGAGCCAGAATCAAACCACACGTCCAGAATATCGTTCTCCTTGCGCCATCTCGAAGCGCCGCAGGGGCAGTGGGTGCCTGCCGGCAGAAGTTCTTCCGGCGAATGCTTGTACCAGGCGTCCGCGCCCTCCGTCCTGAACCACTCGATGACATTGCGCAACGCGGCATAATCTTCGAGTTGTTTCCCGCAGCCTTCACAGAAAAATACGATAATCGGCACGCCCCAAAAACGCTGGCGCGAAACGCACCAGTCCGGCCGCTTTTCGATCATTTCGTAGATGCGATCTTCGCCCCACGCCGGAATCCATTTGACCGTGTGAATCTCGTCCAGAGCTTCCTGACGCAGGGACTTGTTGCCGTTCAGCGAATGGCTTCCTTTGCCCGGGATCGGCACCGCATCCATCCGAATGAACCATTGTTCGGTCGCGCGGAAAATCACCGGATTGTGACATCGCCAGCAATGAGGATAGCTGTGCCTGTATGGATGATTCCCCAGAAGCGCGCCACGGTCCGCAAGAAGCTTCACGATGATCGGATTGGCCGTGAAAACATCCTTGCCTTTGTACTCGGGCAAGCCCTCGGTATAGACGCCTTTGTCGTCGAGCGGAGCGTAAATTTCCAGACCGTATTTTTGCCCGGAGTTGAAGTCGTCCACGCCATGTCCCGGCGCGGTGTGGACGATGCCGCTGCCCTGATCGAGCGTGACGTAATCCGCGAGCAAACCGGGGACTTGAAGCGGCACGAAAGGATGTTGAAACTTCATGCCTTCAAAATCGCGGCCTTTGTAGGTTGCCAGGACTTCCGCCTGCTTGATTTCGCATTCCGCCTGAAGCGCGGCAACACGATCGAGAGCGAGTAGAAGCTTGCCCTTCTCGGTTTGTACCACTGCGTATTCGTAGTCGGGGTGAAACGCCAACGCCCGATTGTGCGGAATCGTCCAGGGCGTCGTGGTCCAGATCACCGCGGATACGTCGTTTGAAACCTTCGCGGCATCACCCTTCCCGCCGCCTACGACCGCAAACTTTACCCAGATGGACGGGCTCACGTGGTCTTCGTATTCGACTTCAGCCTCGGCAAGGGCTGTCGAATCGCAGATGCACCAATAAACCGGCTTGCGTCCGCGATAGACGTAGCCTTTCTCCATGAAATCCAGGAAAGCGTTGGCGATCGTGGCTTCATAGTCGAAGCTCATTGTCAGATACGGATCGTTCCAGCGGCCGAAAACGCCCAGGCGCTTGAAATCTTTCTTGTGCTGTTCGACGTAACGCGTCGCAAATTCGCGACACAACTTTCGGAACTCCGCAGGCGGAACTTTGCCTTTGCCGCCCAATTCCTTTTCCACCTGTGTTTCGATCGGCAGGCCGTGGCAATCCCAGCCGGGAACGTACGGCGCGTAGTGGCCAGCCATGCTCTTCGTCTTGACGATCAGGTCTTTCAGAATTTTGTTCAGGCCGGTGCCGAGGTGAATCGTCCCGGTCGGATAGGGCGGCCCGTCGTGAAGCACAAATAGCGGCTTTCCATTTCGAGCGTCCAGAATCTGCTGATAAAGATTGGCCCCCTGCCAAGCGTCCAGTTGTTTCGGCTCATTCAGCGGGAGACTCGCCTTCATCGGAAAATCGGTTTTCGGTAGGTTCAGAGTCTTTTTGAGTTCGAGTGGTTCGGACATGGATGCCGTAAGTCGCAATTCCCTTCTGAGCCCCTAGTTTTCGCCTGTAGCATGGCGGGAAACATCGGAAGGTGGTGTAACTACGTATGTTACAATGAATGGGGTAAGGTGTCAGCCCGGGCGGGATTGGCAACCTATCCGGGCTGTTGAGAATCGTACCGAATGGTGCACCCTAACTTGCGGAACTGCGTCTAACCGTACAGGGCCCGGAAAAAGGGAAGTGGAGACGTGTCTGGAACAACGCTCAACTTGAGACCAACGCAACGTCCAACCGCAGAAAGAACAGCGGTGAACTCCACCGGAGTACCGCGCTTCGGTCGGCCGCCGATGCTGATGCCGGATAACTTTTGGTCCAACCTGAAGCAATTCCTCTTTGAAAAGCCGGTAAAAATTCGCGGCAACTTGAAATCCGAGTTAATGCCTTCGCAGTTCGGAGGCGGCTTTTGGGAGAACTTCAGCGAATTCTTCACCAGCCGTCCGGTGCCCAAGGGTCCGACCAACAGCAGACTTGCCAGCGGTTGGGTGGAGGGGTTCGGAGGGTTTGGGAGCCGATTGAAGGAATTCTTTTCTCCCACCAAGCAGGCTCCGCTGCCGTTCGAAATTAAGCCAGTCCGCGTGAAAGAAATCTGGTCGAAAGACCCAAATTTCGGGTGGACGCAGGGGATTTCCATCGGACTGCACGTCCTGTTGATCGCCTTGATCGTGGTGCCGCTCTTCACTCGCGTGTTGCCACCGTCGACTGAAGCGAAAACCAAGACGGATGTAGCGTTGCTCGATATTTCCCCTTATATGCCGAAGTTGCCTCCCGG
The DNA here is from genome assembly GCA_046724685.1 of Acidobacteriota bacterium. Taxonomy (GTDB): domain Bacteria; phylum Acidobacteriota; class Terriglobia; order Acidiferrales; family UBA7541; genus Acidiferrum. The sequence goes on from JBKOXA010000048.1 coordinate 37,631, forward strand.
AGCGAAGCCGGCTGGCGGAGGCGGCGGAGCAAACGATCACACCACCGCACCTGTAAACCGGGGCAAGTTGCCGAAGTTCCAGTGGACGCAATTTACGCCGCCGCAGGTGAAGATTCAGAACCCGAGCCCCAAGCTGCCGATGGACCCATCGCTGCTGGGCCCGCCGGATTTGAAAGTTGCCAATATCAACGCGCCGACCTTCGGCGATCCGCTGGCCAACGGCGTAAGCGAATCGCTGGGACACGGCAACGGAACTGGCATCGGCAGCGGCTCCGGTGGCGGCCTTGGACCTGGTGAAGGCGGCGGAACCGGTGGCGGTGCATTTCGTGCAGGGGTCAACGGCGTCGGAATGCCGCTTTGCGTGTACTGCCCTGAGCCGGCGTATTCCGATGAAGCCCGCAAAGCAAAGTACCAGGGTGCAGTGGTGGTGCTGGTGGTCATCAACCTGGATGGACGCGCGACGAGCATCCAGCTCATCAAGGATCCTGGTCTTGGTCTCGGCGAGAAAGCCGTGGAAGCCGTCAGACAATGGAAGTTTAAGCCGGCGATTGGACCAAACGGCAAGCCGGTACCGACGCAGGTGCCGATCGAGGTTACGTTCCGGTTGTTCTAGGAACGAGATTCTGATTCGCTAAGCAACCTTTCTGATTTCAAGCGGCTCCCATACGACGTCGGGAGCCGCTTCTGTTTTGCTCTTCGGGACTTGCAGGAGGCGGCTGCTGGAGGTCATTCGTGCTCGAGCCAGCCGAAGGCTTGAAGACTTCCCTTCTTAGTCGCGCATCTTTCTTCAACAGAATTCAGGAGAA
>JBKOXA010000027.1:0-6933 GCA_046724685.1 Acidobacteriota bacterium
AACTCACCGACATCTTCGCAAGTCTCCATTCGTGCGACTGCCATTCGTTGAAATTTCCGGGAGTATCTCTTTCTCTCCACTTGTGTTTCCTTTCCCGGAAACTGTGCCCAATTTTGTGTGCCACTTCAAGGGTTCACTCCAGGCTGACCACGGCGGGTCTTTACTGAGACGCGCAAAAAAGCCAACTGCAGCGATTTCTACGGACCTCGTTTCCATCGAACAGTACAGCTTCCGAGGGACGTGCGGTGGTTAAGGCCTCGGTTTGGCGTCCCAGTTGACTAGCACAATTAGGGAGGGGATATCCGTGTCGGCTTTGCTAGGCACAAGCGCCAGAATCCTCTTTCCATCGGGAGCGACGTCGTAAGGATAGGCAAACATTCCAACAGATTCAGGAACCCGAAAGAGACTGGCCGGAGTTCCAAACTCCAAGCCGTGCAATCCGTTTCGGACCGACGCGACCATCAATGTGCCGTCGAGCGCTCGATAAAACAGCCCCTTGCCGTCGCGGCTCCAGCGTGGGAAACTCCCGCCATTGCCCGAGACTCGCCACCTGGTACTTCCTGTCGGAAAGCTCGTGACATAGACCTCATTGAATCCTCCCGATTCGTCCGACGTGTAGGCAATCCACTTGCTGTCGGGAGAAACCTGTCCTTGGGAATTGTTAAACGCAGTTTGCAGGAATGGCTGGGGTTTTCGTTCCCCAGTTAGGGGAAGCAGCCACAGCTCGAACCGGCCTTCGTGACTCTGCTGTGTATAAACCAAGTACCGACTATCCGACGACCAGTCGTTCATATAGACCGTATACTCGGACTGCAACGCCGTTTCTTCCTGTCCCGTGCCGTTCGCATTCTTCAGCATTAGCTTTCTGCCACTCAGGAGGTGATAGCCAACCTGCTGGCCATCAGGTGACCACGCTCCCGTTCCGAACATGCCCATAAAGGTAAGGCGGCTTGGAATGGCGCGGGCCAATTCCAAAAGCCAGAGGTCCGAACGCGATGAGGAATCTGCCAACCCTGCGGCAAGCCGCGTGCCATCAGGAGAAATGCGCAATGACCCGTAGCGATCGGGCTGGGCCAAAGTGCCCAGCGACTTGCCCTCATGGTTAAGCCAGGTCAATTGATACCGCCCGCTGCCCTTGCCAAGAAGAATAGTGCCCTCATTGGAAACCGAAATACTCGAATGACCGAGAGCCGGGGTCAGCGCCACCGCGTCTGCGCCCTGTACAGGTACGCCATCACCTGACAACCGTGCGTGCTTGCTGTCGAAAGGCTGCGCCACTAAGACTTGCTGCCGAAGCCAATACAGATATTCGGGATGGTTTCCGTGGGCGGGGGAGTAGGCTGGCGCGGCTGAAGTCTCTTTGACGAGTAGCGTCCTTTCTTGCGGCTGTTCCAAAGAACTTAGGTAGATCGATGAGCTAACACTTCCTCCTCGAGACAAGTAAACAAATCGATTCCCATCCGGCAATACCAGAGGCCAGCGGTGAGTGAATTCACCTCGGGCTGGGTCTGTGTTGGTCAGCTGCGCAAGCGATTCCCCGGACACAGCAATCTTCCATAGACCAGTACTAGCGTTGGGGCTAAAAATGATGATTCCTTGGGAACTCCATGTCCCTCCACGCGGATTGGACGCTGGAGCAAGAGTTACAGGAGGGCCGCCTGCAAGGTCGAGCCGCTGAAGCTTGCCATTAGCGAAAAATCCAATCGATCTGGAATCAGGAGACCAGAAAGGGTACTGAGCGTTGTCCGTGCCGGGTAATTCCCGCGCAACAGTCGAGTCCAGCGGTCGGGTCCAAAGCTTCGAGCCTGCGGCGGAAGCAGCGACGAAAGCTACCGTGCGGCCATCGGGTGAGATAACGTTCCCGCCGCCATTCTCGAGGAGAAATTCAGTCCCCGGAGGAGGGTCGATCTTGAATTGAAAAGCACGTTCTTCAATCTGGGGCTTGCGCCAGGAGAGCCAGAACTCTGCAACGCCGATCACCGCAAACAGTCCTGCGACGATCCACGCCAACCGCCCACGTTTTCCCTGCTTGCCGCTCAGCACCAGCGGAGTTGCCACAGATGACGCGCTCTCTCCGATCCAAATCAACTCCCCATGAAGATCACGTCCGGTCTGCCAACGCTGTTCCGGATCTTTGGCCAGGCATCTGCGAATGGTGTGATCCAACGCAGGCGGTGTCAAAGGCTTAATGAAATTGACAGGCGTCGGCTCTCTTTCGAGAATCGCCGACGCCACGCTGAGTAGGCTTTTTCCCTCGAATGCAAGCTGACCGGTCAGCATTTCGTACAGCACGGCACCTAGCGAGAAAATGTCGCTTCGTCCATCGAGTTCCTTGCCTTCTACCTGTTCCGGCGACATGTACCGAAACGTGCCAACAATAGTCCCTTGCCCGGTCACCGGGGATTTCGGCGATGCCACAGTGAGCGTAGCGCCGTTCACCATAGTGACGGGTTTGGCGAGACCAAAGTCGAGTAATTTCGCGCCGGTCGGCGTAAGCATGATGTTGCTCGGCTTCAAGTCGCGGTGGACGATGCCGCTGCGGTGAGCTTTGTCCAGAGCATCGGCGATTTGCTGGCCATATTTCAAAACTTGCTCTAATGGCAGTGGCCCCCTCTCCAAACGCTTCGCCAACGTCTCGCCTTCAACGCACTCCATCACGAGGTATTCAATCCCATCCTGCGATCCAACATCGTAAAGAGTGCAAATGTGCGGATGATTCAACTGCGAAATCGTTTTCGCTTCTCGCTCAAATCTTTGCTTACAAACCGTGTCGGCGGAAAACTGCGCAGGCAAAATTTTGATCGCAACCGCCCGCTCCAGCCGCGTGTCTCGTGCGCGGTACACTTCTCCCATCCCGCCTGCGCCGAGCGCGGCCGTGATTTCATAGGGGCCAAGCTTTGTGCCAGAGGCGAGGGCCATACGTGGCGTGATTATAGCTCTAGGCTGGTAGGATTACTTTCGGATTGCCCTTCGTCCGGATTTCCACGTTGTGCTCAGACTCTTTCTTTAAGAGCTACATCTGTTTTCGGAATGGCTCTCTGGTCCCGAATGCTTCATCGAGAATCAAGGACTTACAGACAGACGGTTTTTCAGAACCTATGGATCGCGGCCCTGCCAGTCTATTGATGGTCGCCGTGGCAAGATATTCTGGCGGACCATGCGCCCTCAAGGGAGGCAGCAATGTTGAACAACATCTCCAACATCACCAGGCTAATGTGTGGAATCATTCTAATCACCGTCCCAACCATCGAGTTTGGAGGCGTGTTCCTCCTGAAGATGATCCGGACCCGCGAACCTGGATACTTGAATAACCCCATCCGCCAGAATCTTTTTCGCGCGGGACATGCGCACGCCGGAGTCATCGTGATTCTTTCACTCATCTGCCAGGTCCTAGTTGACTCGATCATTCTTCCCGGGCCGATTGCTTGGGTCGTGCGCATCGGTGTCCCAGCCGCGGCAATCCTCATCCCCGCGGGTTTCTTTCTGTCCGTGGCGTCACCGCGCTCGGAGCACCCGAATGGCACGATTAGGTTGGTCTACTTGGGCGCCCTGATTTTGGCACTTTCAGCGTTGATCCTGGGTGTCGGTTTGGTTCACGCGGCCGTTGTTTCCATGACGATTCAGCACGCGTAACGCAGAGCATGTTGGAAGTTCAAACGTAAATGCCAGAGAGACGCGATACTATCGGACCGGTCATCCGGCGAACCAAGCGCCTCACGATTCGGAACCCCGCCGTCTCACGCTTGAAACACCGGCTCCAATTTCGCCACCTTGTTCTTCAACCCGCTCAACTCCTCGGCGCTCAGCACCGGTAGTGGCCCGGACGCAAGTTCCATCGCTAGATCAAAGATCCGCTCGTCTCCTGGTGGCACGGCCGCGGTAATGTCCTGATTCATCGTGAATCGCAGCGCCAGCTTCGCCGTCTCCGGATCATCGATTGGCTCGTACCAGCATTTCGGGTACTTCCGGTCGCTCTCTTTCATCTCCTTCGGCCACTTTCCAAATGCCAGGGCCTTCAGCGCCAGCCGTGCCATTCCTTTCTCTTTCGCTTTCGCTAATATCTGCGGCCCAAACCGGCCGTTCTCCCATGCATTCACATTCACCGGAAACATTACGCTGTCCAACTCCATCGCTTCCATCAACCGGATTGCCGCCGCCGCGTTATGCGCCGAGAATCCCAAATGCTTGGCCTTTCCTTCTTTCTTCGCCGCATCAAACAATTCGGCTGCCCCTCCCTGCGCCAGAATCTTGTCCACATCCTCCATCGAACTCACCGCATGAAACTGGTACAAGTCCACATGATCCGTATGAAATCTCTCCAGCGTTTGTTCCAGTTCCGCCCGCGCCCCTTTCGCGTCCCGCTTCCCCGTCTTCTCCGCCAAAAACACTTTGCTTCGATAAGGTCGCAGCGCCTTTCCCAACTTCATCTCAGCCTCGCCGTTGAAATACGATGGGGCGCAATCGAAATAATTCACTCCTCGCTCATACGCTACCGCCACCCGCTTCGACGCCTCCTCCTGCGGCATTCCGCACACCACAATTCCCCCCAGCGCCAGTATCGATAGCTCAATCCCATCCTTCCACGCCCGCTTGGGTAATGCATTGTCGGGCTTTCCCCACGCTTCCCTGGCTGTCAACGCTGCCGCTATTCCCACTCCTGCCCCCAAGAATTCCCGCCTATCCATTAACATAACTCGTTACCTCTCCGCAAAAGTCTATGCCGCCGCTACAACCCTCGCAACCACACTACTTCAAAGCGCGAGCCGGCTACTACTCGTAGAGTTCATACGCAGGCGCGGGCAATTGCATTGTCGAGCCTTATTGCAAAAACGGGCTTGTAGGGGCGGTTGGGATCGAAATCGTATCCCTACTTTCTAAGTCCAACAAAGGGACCGCCGCCCTAATCCAATTGGAGCCTTTTGGAGCCAATTCCTCGAACGTTGCTGGCAATTATGAACCAGGACGACGCTATGTTATTGTCTGCGGCAATTTTACGGAGGAAGTAAACCGATATGGCCGAGATCGGAAAGTTCACCCAGCCGGATCATTCGCCGGCTTACTTTATTGATTTTTTGGAGTTTCTGGACAAACAAGAAGGCATTCGAAAAATCCGCGAAGTTGCAGCGAAGCACCTAAACCTTGCACCTGGACAAAAGGTACTGGATCTCGGATGCGGGATTGGCGGGGCGATGTTTCCGTTGGCGGAAGTCACTGGACCGAGTGGGCTCGCGGCCGGCGTGGACATCAGCAAGGCGATGATTGAGGCGGCCACGAGCCGACTGGCAGGCCGAAGCGGAGTAGAGTTTCGAGTTGGCGAGGCTTGCGCGATTCCGTACCCGGACGGGTTTTTCGACGCCGCGCGGTGCGAGCGCGTCTTTTTGTATTTGCCGGACCGGCTCGAGGCAATTCGAGAGATGAAGCGGGTCGTGAAGCCAGGCGGCCGGATCGTGCTGTTGGACGTGGACGTGGACGCGACGGGCGTATACACGAAGAAGCTGAACCTGGCGCGGAAGATGACGTCGATCGTGGCGGCGACAATGCCGAATCCCAATTCGGCACGAGACTTGCCGGCGCTGGCACGAGCTGCGGCGCTAAAGGATCTGCAAGTCGAAATGTTCGCGCTACACACGCCGTACGAATTTTTCCAAAAAGTGATGGCGGGCACGCTGGAAAAGGCGGCGGAACAAGGAACCGCAACGCGCGAGGAAGTGGGAGAGTTCTTGCAAGAACAAGCGGCGATGGCAGCGCGCGGCGACTTCTTCCAAGCCTGGTATTGGGTGATGGTCAGTGGAACGGTTTAGATTGCCGCGCCACTTCCTCGACGCGTTGGCGCCGAGTTAACTGCAAGTCCAGCGACTTCAACAAGGAGAATGAGCGGCCTGACACATAGGTGACATTTCGTACCGGCCACATAGGTAACACTCCCTCCCTCGGGAAGGGAGGGCGTGATGCCTTGGAAGGAGTGTTCGGTCATGGATGAAAGAATGCAGTTTGTGGCTCGCCGGCTAGCCGGCGAGGCGATGACGGAACTTTGCAGGGAGTTCGGTATCTCCCGCAAGACCGGCTACAAGATCTTCGATCGCTATCAGGAATGCGGCATTCCGGGGCTGACCGACAGAAGCCGGCGTCCCCATCACTATGCGCATAAACTGCCCTTCCAGGTCGAGAACTATATTCTGAACGTGAAGCGCGAGCACACTACCTGGGGTGCACGAAAGATTCGCGAGCGCCTAATCCGCAGATTCTCCGGGATCAAAATTCCGGCCAAGAGCACCATCCACGCGCTGCTCGATCGCCACGGCTTTGTCGAGTGTCGCGGTCGTGCACGACGTCGCGCGCAAGGCACGGCGTTGTCTCTGGGCCAGACCCCCAATGAGCTCTGGTGCACCGACTACAAGGGCGAGTTCTTACTAGGAAATCGTCAGTATTGCTATCCGCTGACGGTCACCGATCATGCCAGTCGTTTTCTTCTGACCTGTGAGGCTCTTTTCTCCACTAGGGAAAACTACGCTTTTGCCGTGTTTGAAAGGCTTTTCCGTGAGCGCGGCCTGCCCGCCAACATTCGCAGCGATAATGGCGTGCCCTTCGCTTCCGCACACGCTTTATTCAACCTGAGCTAAACTCGCTGTCTGGTGGCTGCGCCTAGGCATTGGCATTGAGCGCATCAAACCTGGCCATCCCCAGCAAAACGGCCGTCATGAACGCATGCATCTCACTTTGAAAAAAGAAGCTACCAAACCCGCCGCAAGGAATTTCCTTCAACAGCAGGCTCGCTTCGACAAGTTCATCGATGTCTTCAACAACGAACGTCCGCACCAAGCTTTAGACATGCAATGTCCTGCAGAGATCTATCGGCCATCACCGCGCATCTACCAAGGCCTGCCCGATATCGACTATCCGTTCCACGACCGAACGATTGTGGTTACGCATTGC
>JBKOXA010000053.1:0-38727 GCA_046724685.1 Acidobacteriota bacterium
GCAAAAACCCCGCGCGTGGCGGGCGCTGCGCTCTCCGGCGCTGCAGGAACATCGGCTGTTGCGGCTGCTTCAGTTACCGGCTTGGCCGCGCTTTCATCCTTCTGTTGCGCAAAGAGCGGAAGCGCGAAAAGCGCTCCCACAGCTGCTGTTGCACACCACTTACGCATAAACATCCTCCCTAACCTAAAATCGTCGTGAAACGTTCCGCTCATACCCGCATCCACCCCTGTGAAGGACCTGCGCGGCAGAAGGAGCTGCGCAGTTCAACTTTGCCTTTGCTGCGCAAAACCAAGCTTGCGCATCCCTTCCCCCGTCCTGGATAGTTTACAGGGAGGGACTTCATAAAAAAGCAAAGCGCGGGCCCAGATAGCGTAAGCCAACCCACCAAGATTCCGCAAGCAATTCCTTGCCAAACCGGCTTTTTTTCAAGGCGGCAGCGGTGTACTCGAAAGTTGGTAAACTGCACTTATATGACCACCTTCGCGACAATCGATTTGAATTGGACGGGACGGCCGCGATCGATCGCGGCGCTGCTGATTGAGTCCGGTGGCAAATCTGCACTTGTGGACCCAGGGCCGGAATCCACGGTCAACACGCTTCGTGAGGGCTTAAAGGCTCGCGGACAGACTTTCGACACTCTTGACGCGATCCTGCTGACGCACATTCACCTCGACCATGCCGGCGCGGCGGGTGCGCTGGTGCGCGAGAATCCCAACCTCAAGGTATACGTGCACGTGTTCGGCGCGATGCACATGGTTGATCCGTCGCGGTTGCTGGCGAGCGCCGGCCGGCTCTACGGGGGAGATTTGCAGCCGCTGTATGGCGACTGCGCGCCGGTCCCGAAAGGCAACTTAAAGCCCCTCGAAGGCGGAGAGAAGATTCAGATCGGCGAAACCGAGCTGCGCGTGTTCTACACGCCGGGGCATGCATCACATCATGTGACCTATTGGAATGACGAATCGCGGACAGCGTTTGTGGGAGACACGGCAGGAATTCGAGTGGCAGGAGACTTGTTTGTTTTGCCCGCCACGCCACCTCCAGACATTGATCTGGAAATTTGGAACGAATCGCTGGACACGATCGTGTCCCGGAATCCGGAACGGTTGTTCCTCACCCATTTCGGATTCATTGACAATCCCAGCCAGCACATTCGGCTGTACCGGGAGCGGCTCCAACAGTGGTCGTCCCTTACGCGCAAACTCCTCGAAAGCGGCATGGAACCAGCTGCGGCAGAAAAAGCGTTTGTGGATTCGGTGGCTGTGGAAACGAAGTCCATGCTGCCGGGAGAGGTTGCCGATCACTACATTTTTAACGGAGGATTGCGGCTCTCGTGGCTGGGGTTGATGCGCTACGCTCAAAAACGGCCGCAGCCGACGAACACGACGGATTGAGTACGCTCGAGATTGCAGAAATCAAGTGCTCGATTCTTCGCTTACCGGTTGCGTTAGATCAGCTGCGGCAGCTTCCTGTGGCTTGGTAAGCAGATCGAAGCGCGCCGCCAAGCCATCCACAAGGAGCTCGACCAGCCTCTGCGCGGCGCTGCCGTCGGGATCACGGTCGGGATTGTATTGCGCGACGTCCAAACCAAGCAGCGTTTTCTGGCTGAGGATTTCGCGCAAGGATTGACGAACATCGTCAAAGCTGAGGCCGCCGCTTCCTGGAACGTTCACGGCCGGAAACTCTTCCTGGGCGATGATGTCCGTATCCAAGTGCAAAACAAATTCGCGCGATTCTGTATGAAGATGAGCCAGGGCCTCGCGAGCTCCCGCAGCGGCGCCTTTCTTCTGGACATCGGCCGCGGACATGTAGCGTAGAGGCGATTTTGATAGAAACTCCTGTTCGGGCGGATCGATACGCTCGAGACCAAACAGGAGAACGTCCGGCTCGCGAACCAAAGGCGATTCACCCCAGAAGCGGACCAGTTCGGGAGCGCCGCGTCCAATGACGTGGGCGACCACCATTCCATCTATGCGGCCTGAAGGCGTGGACGCCGGAGTATTCAGATCGGCATCGCGGTCCATCCAGAAAAGATTCAGATGCTTGTAATAACGACGCGCGCCGGTGAGCAATCCAATCACCTGCGCGCAATCGCCGCCAAGCACCAGTACCAGTGAACCGCTCTTGATGGCAACCTCCGCGTGCAGTTTGAGGTCGTTCAGACCTGCGACGATTGCGGGAAGATTGCGGGCGCGCCGATGTTCTTCATCATCGGCAAAGAGCCGCGGCGGACAATCGCCTAAATCCGAAACTTCGTAGCCAATATTCGTGAGCTTTTCGACAAGGCCGGCCGCGCGCAATGCCGACGGCGCTTTTTCGGTGCCTGGAAGGAAAGCGGCTGCGCTCGAGCAAGCGCCAATCAAGGCAATCTTCTTCGGCTGACGGACAATTTTGACCGCCAAGGTCGTCTCCTGAAGTATCTGAAAATCCGGCCGTCGCCCCAGGTCTCAGGCTTTGTACTGACAAACCCTGCTCTCAAAAACGACGTGCCACCCCTGCTACCGGTATGAACGCTCTGTGCCCTGCGCTTCCGCGGAAAGTAACTAGCGCCGCGGTGCTGCGGCGATGGTTGCTAGCTCCGGCGGGAGCGTGAAACGAACATCTTCGCGGATTAGATCCAGGTCACGCTGATCCGTATACCCGTGTTCGGCCAGCCGCTGGCTGACCTGCTCGACCAAAACCTCCGGCGCCGAAGCACCAGCCGTCAAACCAACGCTCTGTACCCCTTCGAGCCAAGTGGGATTGATGTCGGATGCGGAGTCGATCAGCTCGGCCTTGACGCCGCGTCGCTTTGCGACTTCGACGAGGCGATTGGAGTTGGAACTGTTTTGCGAACCGACGACGAGAATCAAATCCACGTCCTGCGCCACCTGCTCGACGGCTTCCTGGCGGTTTTGCGTGGCGTAGCAGATGTCGTCGCTTTTCGGACCAACGATTTTGGGAAATTTCTGGCGGAGGCGGGCCACGATTTCCTGGGTATCATACAGGCTCAGCGTGGTCTGCGTAAGAAAAGCGAGCTTTTCGGGATTGCTGACTTCGAGCCGGTCGACGGCCTCGACCGAATCCACAACAATCGTCCGGTCAGGCGCCTCGCCGGAAGTTCCTATGATTTCCTGATGGTCCTTGTGGCCGATGAGGATGATGGTTCGGGCTTCCCGGGCAAATTTAAGGGCTTCGAAGTGGACCTTGGTGACCAGCGGACAAGTGGCGTCAATCACTTTCAGAGAACGCGACTTAGCCTCGTCGCGGACAGCGGGGGGAACTCCGTGGGCACTGAAGACCAGAACGGCACCGTGGGGAACTTCGTCGATGGATTCGACGAAAATGGCGCCACGGCGACGGAGCTGTTCGACCACATAGGTGTTATGGACGATTTCGTGATGGACGTAAACGGGGTCCCCGTAGGCCTCTAGCGCAAGCTCGACGATGTCGACTGCGCGAACGACCCCCGCACAAAAGCCTCGCGGCCTGACCCTGAGTAGTACTTTGCCCTTTGATTCCGTTGCCATCGCGCTCCCAGGACTGCTAAGGTGCTGATTCCTAAAACTCTATCATAACCTAGACGCGCGTGAGCGCGCAGCGGTTTTCAACGAAAATTGATCCATGCTGTCTTGAAGTTGCCGCTGGGGAACGGCTGGGCGTGGTTGCAATTGCAAGCAAAAATACGAATGCCGAGTGAAGCGCCGGGCGTATCAGATACAAGTGTCGGCAATCTCACATGGCGGCTACTCCTCCTCTCCTTTCGTCGGAAGGCCGGCGGCGCAGCAAGCGTGTCGTGATCCAAGTACCGATTCTTGTGGTCACCAAGAATCGGGAAAGGTTTGTGCAGCGCGAAGAGACGCACACCCTCGTCATCAACGCGCATGGCGGATTGATGGAGTTGGACATGGAGGTTGTCGCTGGGCAGCCTCTGGTCTTAATCAATCCGCGCACGGGCGAGGAGGAGCCCTGCCGCGTCGTGAGAGTAGACCTGCGGACCGACGGGTCCAGAACGGTCGCCTTTGAATTCGATCATCCTGCACCCAAGTTCTGGCCGATTTCCTTCCCACCGGCAGATTGGAATTCCGATCCTGCGTAAGGTCCTCGGGACCCTCAACCCGTTGATTCCGCCGCGGACCTGAAGAAAAGCGTCCAACTTTTCCCGGAAACCCGTGTTTAACAAGCGGGAGAACACTCTTATGCGTTCAAGACGCAGCGTAAAACCACGCTTGTTGATTCTTGCGTTGATGGCGATGACGGCCGGTCTTGGGCTGTCTGGATGCGACGACCACGTTACCTTCGACCGAGATCCGAGTGTCTCGATTCACCGCGGCATGACTTGGGCCTGGCGGCCGACAGGACCGCAGCCAGCTTCCGATCGGCGCATGGTTTCTCGCGACATGATCGCCCCGAACCGCGAGTACCGCCAGAACACAGACTGGGAAAAGGATATCGTGCGAAACCGCATCGCCCGGGCAATTGAGCAGAATCTGAGCGAAAAAGGGCTGGTGCAGGTCAGCAATCCGGCGAACGCCGACTTCTTGGTGGACTTTCAATTCGGCGTGCAGCGGCGAAGGGAAAGAGTTGCCACCCCCGTATATCCGGCGGGTTTGGTTTGCGGCTACTACGGTTGCTGGAACGGCTTCTACGGACCTCCAGGAGTGATGGTGCGCACCGTGCAGTATCGTGAGGGCACCATTGTGCTGGACGTTGTCGAATACAGCCGGAACCGGCTGGCGTATCGCGCCGTACGCGAGAATGTAGTGACCCGAAGCTCGTTCAAGGAAGACCAAGTCTACGAGGGCGCGAAGCATCTGCTGAAAGGGTTGAAAACGACGAAGTAGAAACCACGAACGCTCGAACAGCGAAGCCTCGGAGAAAACGCCCATCGGGGTTTCGCTCTTCACTCTAACGATCTCCCTTTTCCAATTCCCTTTTCATTGGTCTTCGATTATCTTTACAAGAACCGTAGACAATTCAACTCTGGGCAAAAATTCCGTCAGGGTGAGGCTTGCCCGGAAGGCTTCTCAAATGTCATCTGCTTCTGCGCCCGCACGAAACGCCGCTCCAGATCCAACGGAACAGCTCATGCAGTTTGCAACGGGATATATGGTTTCTTCGGCGCTCCATGGAGTACTCGCGCTGAATATTCCGGATCTGTTGAAAGCGGGTTCGAAGAGCGTGGCGGAACTGGCCGTTTCGACGGGGTCGAACGAAGACGCGCTGTACCGCGTGATGCGAGCGCTGGCTTCTATTGGATTATTCAACGAAAACCCAATGCGTACTTTCTCGCTGACGCCGGTTTCCGAGCCATTGTGCTCCGATGCGCAGAATTCCGCACGCGACATGACTCTCTGGCTGACCGATCCGTTCCACTTTAAGGTGTACGGAGAACTGTCACATTCCATGCGAACCGGCGAGACGCTGCCGGAAAAACTTTTTGGGCTCTCGTGTTTTGACTACCTCGGAAAAGATAGAGAGGTTGGCGACCGATTCGACAACGCGATGACGGGCTTCAGCGCAATGGTGATTGCAGCCGCGCTCGAAGGGTACGATTTCGGATGGCTTGCCGGAAAAACGATTGTGGATGTGGCCGGCGGGCACGGGAAGGTGCTGACGGAAATCTTAAAGAAGCACCCTGACGTGCGCGGCATTCTGTTTGACCTCGAGCATGTGATAGCGGGAGCCAAGGCCAGAATTGAGTCTGAGGGGCTTGCGAACCGTTGCGCGGTCGCGCATGGAGACTTCTTCAAAGCGGTGCCCGAGGGCGATGCTTACATCATGAAGCACATTATTCACGATTGGGATGATGATCGCGCTTCCACCATTCTCGAGAACATTCATCGCGCGTCGCGTCCGGGTTCGCGCGTCGTTTTGTTGGAGGCCGTGCTGGCATCAGGAAATGAGCCGCACCTCGCAAAGTGGATTGATATCGAAATGTTGGTGCTTCCCGGCGGGCGGGAGCGAACGGAGCAGGAATACCATAAACTGCTCGGGAACTCCGGATTCAAACTGACCCGGGTCGTTGACATTAAGTCGCCGCTGAGCGTGATCGAGGCCGTTCGCGAGAATTGACGGCTTGCCGGCATCGCTGTTCGGCCCGGGCCGGCGCGTGGCATACTCCTTGACGAACGGCAACATGAAACGCGCTGCAAAACACAATCGAGGATCGGGGCGCACGAATCGCCGCACCCTGACGTTGAGTTTGGCCAGGATCGGACGCGAATTCCACGAGCGCGGCTGGGCGCGCGGCACGAGCGGAAACTACAGTATCGTCGCTAGTCGCAATCCATTGCGCCTTGTCATCACCTCGTCCGGCTTAGACAAGTCCGCGCTGACCGAGCGAGACTTCCTCGAAATTGACGGCCAAGGCGTCGTACTTGCAGGCACCGGAAAACCGTCCGCGGAAGCTTTTTTGCACTTGGCGGTGGTGCGCACAGGAAATGCCGGTTGCGTCCTGCACACCCATTCCGTGTGGGGCACGCTTCTTTCCGAACGATTCAAGGCCAAGGGCGGAATCGCGATCGAGGGCTATGAAATGCTGAAGGGCCTTGAAGGCGTTCGCACCCATGAACATCGCGAGTGGATTCCCATCTTCGAAAACGCTCAGGACATTCCTGCGCTCGCGGAAAAAGTCACGGCTGAACTGGAGCGCGAAAGCGATACTCATGGATTCCTTCTTAGCGGTCATGGGTTATATACTTGGGGAGAGGACGTGGCGCGGGCGCGCCGGCACGTGGAAATCTTTGAGTTCTTGATGGAAGTGGTAGGACGACGCGAATTTGGCGGAGCGCCGGCCGCCTGAGACCAAGGCTTATTATGGCAACCGTTCACATTCCCGGTGAAAACCGAACTCTCACGGCGGATGTCTCGATCCGCGAATATCTCGCGGAAATCGGCATCACCTACGAGCGGTGGAAGCCTTCGCATCAGCTTGCAGAAGGCGCCTCGGCCCAGGAAGTGCTGGCCGCGTACGCGCCGGAAATTGAACGGCTGAAGGCGGAGGGCGGATACGTCACCGCCGACGTGATCGACGTAAGTCCCTCAACTCCCGGCTTGGACGCGATGCTCAACCGGTTCAACACTGAACACTGGCACGACGAAGACGAAGTGCGGTTCATCATCGAAGGACGCGGCCTATTTCACATCCATCCGCGCGAAGGAAATGTCGTGTCCATCACAGTCGAGGCCGGTGACTTGCTTCGTGTGCCGCGCGGTACGTGGCATTGGTTCGACCTCTGCCAGGAAAAACGGATTCGCGCGATTCGGCTTTTTCAAGACACTTCCGGCTGGACCCCGCACTACACCGAAAGCGGCACGGACCGGCATTACGATCCTGTGTGTTTCGGGCCTTCCTATCTTTCGCCGCGCGGCGCGATCAGCTGAACGGTGGAGAGCCGAGCTTGGCGCAAGCGTTTGAATCCAGCGAGATTCGCGCCATCCTGCTCGATATTGAAGGCACAACCACTCCGATTGATTTCGTCTTCAAGACGCTGTTCCCGTTTGCCAGCAAACACGCGGAAGATTTCCTTCGCCGCCATTTTCGGGAAGCGGACATTGCCGCTCTGCTCGATCAGCTTTATCGGACTCGCGAGAGGGACGTGGCAGCCGCCTGGGTGAGAGGTACGGAGGAGCAAAATCTCGCGGGCGCTGCGGCTTACATTCGCTGGCTGATTGCGCAAGACAGCAAGATCACGCCCCTGAAAGAGCTGCAAGGCAAGATCTGGGAAGAGGGATTTCGGCGCGGCGAACTAAAAGGTGAGGTTTACCCCGACGTCGCTCCGGCATTTGCGCGATGGGCGGCACAGCGGCGACGCGTCGCCATTTTTTCTTCTGGAAGTGTTTTGGCGCAAAAATTGCTTTTTGCAAATTCTACTGCGGGAGACCTGTCGGCTTTCCTGGCAGGATATTTCGACACCAGCAGCGGGCCGAAACGCGAAGCGGCCAGTTACAAAAGGATCGCGGACGCGATGGGACTACACGCGCGCGAATGGCTGTTTATCTCGGATGTTGTCGAAGAGCTCGACGCGGCGCGAGCCGCGGGAATGGAAACCGCGCTGTCGCTGAGACCCGGTGTTGCCGGTCCCGGCATCGCGGTGCATCCGGAAATTCACGGTTTCTCCGATGTATTCGCAGATTCCTAGATTGATTCAAGTTTTCTTCTGAATGTTTGCTGCCGCGACGCTACTGTGGATTCCCATTGATTTTGTCGGGCTAGCCCTCCTGCATCAGGTTTTTCGTCCGACGCTTGGCTCCGACTTGCTGCTTCTTTCTCCAGAAAAACCGAAACGGTATCCAATGCGGTATCCCTGAATTTGACCTCTGGCTTTCTGGATTTTCGGCGTCCGCTTTACAAGACACCCCGGATAGCTCAATCTCTGTGGCCTATGCTGCTCAAAGGCCAAATTGCGTTGATCACCGGATCGGGCCGTGGAATCGGCCGAGCGATTGCGAAACTGTTTGCAAGCGAAGGCGCAGACGTGTTCTTGACAGCACGGACAGAAAAAGAGCTGGAAGCGACTGGGGCAGAGATCACGCAGGCGGGCGGACGGGCTGCGTTCTTCGCCGCCGACCTGGCGAAGGAAGACGATTGCAGGACTGCGTTTGCCCAAGCAGTCGAACGGTTTGGCCGCGTGGACATCCTGGTGAACAACGGCGGTCATTACGGTCCGGTGGTTCCGGTGGAAGAATATCCGATGAACGAATTTGACCGCGTGGTGGCGGTCCACCTTCGAGCAGCATTTTTGCTGAGCCAGCTGGCGCTGCCGGGAATGTATGAACGGCAGCACGGCGTGATCCTCAATATGTCGAGCATCTCCGCGAAGGCTGCCTATAGCTGGGGTTCGGCGTATGCGGCGGCCAAGGCGGGATTGCTGGGGTTGACCCGGTACAACGCGGCCGAGGCAGCCCGCAAAGGCGTTCGCGTCAACGCGATTTGTCCGGGACCTGTAACAGAGACCGTGATGAGCAAGGAGCTGGGAGCTGTGCTGGCGTTGAAGCTCGAGATCAACCAGGACGAGCAACTCGCGGGTTTTCTGCAATCGATTCTTCAGGGACGGGGCCAGACGGCAGATGAAATTGCTCAGGCGGCGCTGTTTTTGTGCTCGGAGAAGGCCAGCGCGATTACCGGACAGGCCGTCAATGTGGACGGCGGGGCGGTCTTTTATTAACGCTGTCTTGTAACGATTTCCCCGAAGGTCCGAGGGTCGGGGTTGAACTAGTTCCTTTCCTTGGCGTCCCGCCCGTCCCTTTTTCCGTAACCGCAGATGGCAAAGAACTTAGATTTCAAACGGTTGACCTGCAACGTTGCAAGGGGACGGCGATTCGTTGACTTGCCCGTTAACTGCACCTAGAATCGCACCTCCGCAGCCCCCATGATTGGCGAAACCATTTCGCACTACCGGATCACCGAAAAACTTGGTGCCGGTGGTATGGGCATTGTTTATAAAGCGCAGGACCTGCAACTCGAACGGTTTGTCGCACTGAAATTTCTCTCCCCTGATTTGTCGTTCAGTGAAGCCGACGGAGAACGGTTCCTGAGAGAAGCGCGATCTGCCTCGGCGCTCGACCATCCGAATATCGCCGTCGTCTACGGAATCGATAAAACCGCCGACGGGCGGATGTTCATCGTCATGGCCTATTACGAAGGCCAGACTCTTTCGCAAAAGTTGAGCGGCGGAGCCCTCCCGCTGCGGCAAGCGACGGATTGGGCTTGCCAGATTGCCGCGGGACTCGCGGCCGCACATGCGCGGAACATCGTCCACCGCGACGTCAAGCCGTCAAACATTATCATCACGGACGACGGTTCCGCGCGCATCGTGGACTTTGGACTGGCGCGAGTGGTTGCGACACCCAGCGCCACGATGACCGGCGGAACCACTGGAACGCTGCCGTACATGTCGCCTGAGCAGATTCTCGGTGAAGCCGTGGATCAGCGATGCGACGTTTGGGCCTTGTCGATTCTGCTGGTGCAGATGGTAACGGGCAGCCATCCCTTTGCGCGGGACAATACGACGGCGATGACCTTCGCGATTTTGAATCAGCCTCCCGCGGCGATGGACGTGCTGCCAGTGCTGCTGCAGCCGATTGCGCTTCACGGGTTGGCGAAGGATGTCGAGCATCGCTATCGGAACGCGAAGGAAATGTTGACGGATCTGGAGGCGGCACGCGCGCAATTAGCTTCGTCAGGAAGTCCGCTGGATGGGCCGACATTAACGCGGACCGAGCAATCAGAGGATGTGAAGGCCGCGTTGAAGGAGATTGCGACGCATGCGTCGACTCCCCGCTGGCAAACTGCGTCGGCGCCTTCGCGAAGCTCGACCCTCGCTGCGGCGGCAAGCGGCAGCCCGAATAAGAAGGTTGCGCCGTATCTTCTTGTGGCATTGGCGGTGATGGTTCTCGCGGCCGGGGCTCTCCTTGTTCCGACGGTGCGCCAGAAAGCCGCAGCAGTGCTTTCCGCCAGCGGTGGGGAACGGCACGTCGCGGTGCTGCCGTTCGACAATGTTGGAAATGATCCGGCAAATCAAGCGGTTGCGGAAGGATTGATGGATTCGCTGACCAGCAAGTTGTCAAACCTCGATGTGCCGCAGCAATCGTTGTGGGTGGTGCCTTCGAGCGTGGTGCGGAGCAGGAAAGTCACCGATCCTTCATCGGCGGGAAAAGATCTGGGAGCGAATCTGGTGGTGAAAGGAAGCATCCGGCGCGACCGGAAAGATGTGCAGCTGACGGTGAATTTGATCGACGCGAAAAACTTGCGGCAGATCGGTTCGGCGGTGCTGAACGACGCCACCGGAGATCTTGCGAGCCTGCAGGACGAAGCGGTGGCGCAGCTGGCGCGGCTGATGAACATCCATGTCACTGCCGAGATGCTGCGCGCAACGGGCGGGCGGGCGTCACCGGCGGCCTATGAGCTGTACTTGCAGGCTCTCGGTTTGATGCAGCGTTACGACAAGCCGGGGAACCTCGATCAAGCAGTGGTGGCACTGAACGATTCGGTGAAGACGGATCCAAAGTTTGCGCTGGGTTATGCGTCACTGGGGGAAGCGTATCGGTTGAAAAATCAGGTGGATCCAAACCCCAGATGGACCGAACAAGCTGCTGCGATGCTGGAGCGCGCCGTTCAGCTTGACGATCGCATGCCGTCGCCGTATGTGTCCCTGGCAAGACTCCATTCCTCGCTGGCGAAACACGATCTAGCGTTGCAGGAATTCCAAAAAGCGCTGGCCATTAATCCGCGCGACGCGGACGCCATTCGGGGTATGGCCGGGGCATACGAACGCATGGGCAGAGTGCAAGACGCTGAAGAGAACTACAAGAAAGCTATTGCGCTCAAGCCGGACTATTGGGACGGATACAACAGTTTAGCGAATTTCTACGATCGGCAGTCGCGTTATTCAGACGCCATCAACCAATATCGCCGCGTCATTGAACTGACGCCCGACAATCCCGCGGCCTATAGCAACTTGGGCGCCGAGTATCAGTCCATGGACAATCCTGACTCCGCCAGGCTGGCGGAAGAAGCCTTCAAGAAGTCGCTGGCGCTCTCGCCAACCTATGCCGCCTACGCGAATCTAGGGAACTTGTATATGGGCGAGCGTCGATATGCGGAAGCGGTCGAGATGACAAAACGAGCCCTGAAACTGAATAAGGGTGATTACCGCGTTTGGATCAACTTATTGCTGAACCAGAGATGGCTGAAAGATGAAGGAGCAGCGAAACAAACTCGGCTAGAAGCGCAATCGCTCCTCGAGGCATTCTTGTTGCAACATCCGCAGGACGCAACGGCTCAGTCCTGGCTCGCAGTCCTGCAGTCAGAAGCGCAACTTCGTAAAGAATCCCTTCTGCATGTCGATGCGGCGCTGGCAATTTCCCCTACGGATCCGCTGGTCCTGGCAAACGTTGCCGAGACTCACGAAAATCTAGGCGATCGCGATCGAGCCCTGAAGTTTGCAGTGGCAAGCCTGAAGGCTGGATTCACTATGTCCGACCTTCAAGGCCGGCCAGGGCTTGAGCAAGTCCTGGCCGATAAGAGTTTCCACGCAAGTGGGAAGAACTAGAGTCTAGAAAGGAGCAATAAAATGGCACAACCTGCACCTCAGAGAGCCGGAACGCCGACTCCGGACGCGACGGTTACCGTAACAAATGGGATAGCCGCGCCTACGAATGTCACGATTCCGAGCGAGGGAGTCGTAGAATTCACGGCCGATGGGAATGATTATTTGATTGAATTGTGGGACAAGAAAAACGAGAAACATCCTGCAGTATGCGTTTATCTCGCGGCGAATAGCTCCCTGTATCTCATGGGAGACCCGGATGCCGAGGACCACAACGCAACCTGTCCCTATAATGTCAAGTCCTACGCGGGTTCTACATCCGGAGGCGTCACCGGAACTGGTGGCGGAAACAAGATCATCATCGGATCGGGAATCGACACTTCCAACTCGTAATTTGAAGCGCTCCGATTTCGTCCGGCTAGCGATGGCGTGTTGTTCCGTTATCTGAGGTTTCAACACGCCGCGCTGGACCGCGTCCGTTCGGCCTTTGCCTGCAAATCGGACCGCGAGTCTCCGCGGCCGAATCTAGCAGTTCTAGAACTACGTTTTCCACTGCTCTCGCGGAATTTCGTAAAAAATTTCTTCAATTCAGGCAATTCAGTTAGAATCCATTCATCTCAGGAATTTGGTTGTTGTTTTGCGCGAGGAGGTCAGCCCATTCTCGGCCGTGAGCGATCCAGTCCGCCAGGTGCACGATGCCTCTGTTTGATTTCATTTCTCCGTTTGCGCGGAGACCCCGCGTGAGCATTATCCCCGCTGCAGATACAACTTTCGGATTTACCGGCCCGGAAGGCCGGCGCAGCACGCGCATCGAGCGCCCGGTTCCCCTGCTTATCACGGGGCATGACGGACTTGGACAGGAATTTTTGGAGCGCACTTCCGCGGTGAGTTTGAATCTGCATGGCTGCCGGTATCCTTCGCGGCACGATTGCCGTGTGGGCTCCTGGATCACGCTGCAAATCGGTGAAGCGTCTCTCGCTGAAATTGTGACGACCGTGCGCGCACAAGTGCGTTCAGTTCAGATTCCCCGCAATCCGCGCGATTTGTATCACGTGGGAGTGGAACTGGAAAAACCTGCGAACGTATGGCGCATTCCCTCGCCACCCACCGACTGGCTCACCGCTGCGGAACGCCTTGCGGCGGAGTTGCCCGCGTCGAAAGAGCAGACCGCGGCTGCTACTGGCCCCGGTCGAGCGCCGACCCTTCAAGACATGCCGGCGCCGCCACCGGCAGTAAGACCGGCGGCGCAATCCGAAACAAGTCCGCCGAATGGTGAAGCCGACCGACGTTTGTTGACGGAAGCGCTGGCGGGCCTGGCGCCGTCGATCGCCCTTCCGTCGCCGGCGATGGCGACGACTTCGAAACTTAACCCAGGGTTTACAAGTACAAACTCCGAAACCCCGACCAGCCCGGAGTTTGCAAGCGCAACTTCCGAGGCCCGGCTCAACACAGGCCTTGCACCTGCAGACTCTGAAACCCGGGAAAGCGCCGCGGCTCACCTCCAGCCGGCCCGTATGAGCATCACGCCGGAAAAATTGCTGGCGGCGCTGCAGCCAAAGATTGAAAAGGCTGTAGAAATCGCCGTACTCGCAGCGGTTTCGAAACACCTTGCGCCCGCACTACACGCGGCGGTCGACTCGATCGACGCCGCGCGCGAAGCTTCGGTGCAACAGGTTTCGAGTGCGTCTGCACAACAACGCAGCGCGCTGGTGCACACTTCGCGTGAAGAGGTACTGGCCCGGCTTGAGGACCGTCTGGACGAAGTGCGTTCGCGTTGGGATGCACAGCTCGACGGGTACCGGATTCGCGCGGAAGAGGTCGTGCAGCGCATTGACCGGCAGGCGGGCCAGGCGCAGAAAAATCTCGGTGAAGCGCGGGAAGCCAGTGAACGGGCTTTGCGCGAGACCCAGCAACGCATTTCGAAGCTGATCGCCGATTCGCTCTCCGGAGCGCTGGAAGAATTCAACCGCGGAATCTCGCAGGCGTCGCACCGCCAACTGACAAATTTGCTGGAAGAGGCGCAATCCCTAACGCGAGAAGCGACGGCGCTGGTTGAATCCAACGTCGCGGAAGCTCGCGCAACGGTAGAGACCTCGGCAAGCGAAGCCCTTACGGAATTCCGGCGGCAAATAGAGATTCACGCGACCGTGACCGCGACGGATACGACGCAACGGGTGACGTCGGCACTGTCCGCGCTGGATGCCGAGCACCGAGCGGCATGCGACGCGCGGCGCAACTCGATTCAGGCGGACGTGACGCGCTCGACCGAGCAGGTAACGGAACAGTTCCGGCAGGGGCTGCGCGCGTTTTTCTATTCGTGCCTTGTCGCCGCGGTCGGCGCTGTCGAGCAGCATTCGCAAGCCACGCGCGATGGATTGTCGTTCGATCCGAGGAATTTCCTGCCGCCGCAAACCTGAGCTGATCCTTAACGGACCGAATCACACGACGAACACAAGTCGTTTCGCCGGCCAGTTCCCATGCCCGGAAGTAGCATCGATCTCGGGCACCGTCCGGCGACGCCGGGTATTCGCCGGTATTGGGCGGCCATTCGCCGATTGGGATGCAGGAAGCCAATATTTCGACTGATATAAACCAGGCAGGATTCGCGTATAGTATGGGGGATACGCACGAGCGACGGGTTTTCCCCCCGGACTCTACCCGAATCTGAAAATACAGGTTTTCCTGCTCGACGTTACATTTATCGAAGAGGAGCATCTCTCTACCCATGCCGGCTGCGGACCTAGCATCGCTGAAAATCCACGACACGCACCGCTCGGGCGGGAGCGCCGGTAAGTTCCTGGGATATTTTGCAGCTGCGATCGGCGTGTTGCTGCTGATTGGCGGCGCTGTGTTTGCCTTGCGAAACCGCGCGCCGGTGGTGGAAGTCGCAGTGGCACGGCCTGCGGGAGACCCGGCGCAGCAGACCCTCCTGAATGCAAGCGGGTACGTAACGCCGCGGCGCCGCGCAACGGTCGCAGCCAAGATCACGGGTCGCGTCACCGGTGTCTTTTTCGACGAAGGGAATCGTGCGAAGGAAGGGCAACTGCTGGCTAGGTTGGACGATTCAGATTCCAGACGCGCGCTCGATTCCGCGGTGGCCGACCGCGATTCATCGAAAGCGGCCATTCGGGATTTTGAAGTGCAACTCCGTTACGCGGAAATTCAACTCCGCCGCACGGCAGAATTGCAGGCCGCCAAGGTGCAGAGTCAGGATCAGCTGGACAATGCGCAAACCGCTGCGGACAGTCTGCGCGCAAAGATCGCGCTGGCAAAACAGCAAGTAGCTGGATCGGAAGCGCGGATTCGCGAAGCGCAGCAAGCCGTGGACAACTGCACGATACGCGCGCCGTTTTCCGGAATCATCGTCTCCAAGGACGCACAAGTCGGCGAGATGGTATCTCCCATTTCCGCGGGCGGGGGCTTCACGCGCACCGGCATTGCCACGATTGTGGACATGAACTCGAACGAAGTGGAAGTGGACGTCAACGAAGCCTACATCGCGCGAGTGGAACCCGGGCAACGGGTGACTTCAACGCTTGATGCGTATCCCGACTGGCAAATTCCCTCGCACGTGCGAACGGTGATTCCTACTGCGGATCGTCAGAAGGCTACAGTGAAAGTTCGCATTTCGTTCGACAAATTGGACCCGCGCATCTTGCCAGACATGGGCGTGAAGGTGGCGTTCATGGCGGAAGAAGAGACCCAGAAGAAGGGTGCCGAAAAGAAAGGCAAAGGCCCCCAGCCCACTTCGATCATTCCCAAATCGGCGGTGCGCTCCGAGGGCGGAAAGTCGTACGTGTTCCTGTTGAAGAACGACAAGGTCGAACGCCGCGGCGTGACGCTGGGCAACGATCGCGGTTCAGATGTGGAAATCCTGGCGGGTGTCAATTCTGGCGACTCGCTAGTCACACGCGGCCCGGAGAATTTGCAGGACGGCGATACGGTAAGAATCAATCGATAGGAGTGACTCATGATTCGTGTGGACAACAGCGGAAGTTCCTCGGCCTTGATTCAAGTGCGTGGCGTGAACAAGACCTATCGCCGCGGCGGAGAGAACATTCAGGTGCTGCAAGGCCTGAACCTTGACGTCGACAAAGGCGATTTCGTCGCCTTCATGGGCCCAAGCGGATCAGGCAAAACGACGCTGCTGAATTTGCTTGGCGGACTCGACGTTCCCACGGCGGGACACATCTCCGTGGATGGTGACGAGATCACGCACATGTCCGCGGCCAAGCTGACGCAATGGCGTGCACGGCATGTGGGCTTCATTTTTCAGATGTACAACCTGATTCCGGTGCTCACCGCATTCCAGAATGTGGAGCTGCCGTTGCTGCTTACTAAACTGTCTAAATCTCAGCGTAAGCAGCACGTGGAGACGGCGTTGTCCGTCGTCGGTCTCTCCGACCGGATGCATCATTATCCACGGCAGCTTTCCGGTGGACAGGAACAGCGCGTGACGATTGCCCGCGCCATCGTGTCCGATCCGACCTTCCTCCTCTGCGACGAGCCTACGGGCGATCTGGACCGCAAAAGCGCCACGGAAATCATGGCCCTAATTGAAGAGCTGGTTTTGAAGCACGGCAAGACGGTCTTAATGGTGACGCACGACCCGGTTGTCGCTGACCGCGCAAACACTACCTTGCACCTCGAGAAAGGTGTGCTCGTGGAGGGCGGCAAACTTCCTCAGAACGCGATGGCTGGAGGGGTCGCATGAAATTCAGCAGACTGATTTTCGCAAATCTCTTCCGCAAGAAAGTGCGGCTGATCCTGACCATCGGCTCGTTCGCCGTAGCGCTGTTCCTGTTTACCTTCCTGGCCGTAGTGAAGAGCGCCTTCAGCCGCGGCACCGAGCTCGCCGGTGCGGACCGCCTGGTGGTCATCAACCGCTCCGGCCTCATCAATACGATTCCGCTCGCGTATCGCGACAAGATCCTGCGCATTCAAGGCGTAAAAGCGGTCACGCACAACAACTGGTTCGGCGGTGTATATCAAGACGAGAAGAATTTCTTTCCACAGTTCGTCATTGATCCCGAAAATCAGCGCCAGGTAATGACGGAAATGAAGGTCCCGGATGACCAGTGGAAGAATTTTCTTAACGACCGTCAGGGGGCCATCGTGGGAGCCACCCTCGCCAAGCGCTTCGGCTGGAAAGTCGGGGATCGGATTCCGATCAAGAACGCTCTTTACGGGCCGACGAAGACTTGGGATTTCAACATCGACGGCATCTATAAGAACGATAATCCCGGCGGCGACGAGAGCCAGTTCTGGCTGCAATGGAAGTATTTTGACGAAAACATACCGTCGCAAATCAAAGGAGCTATCGGCTGGTACGTTTTGAAGCTGGATTCCCCGGATGACGCGGTACGGGTAGCGGCGGCAATTGACAGCGGCTTCGCCAATTCTGCTACCGAAACGAAGACAGAAACCGAATCCGCCTTTCAAGCCGGCTTTGCCAAGCAGCTTGGAAATATCGAACTTCTCATCCTGGCGATCGGGGGAGTCGTTTTTTTTACCCTGCTTCTGGTCACCGGCAACACCATGGCAATTTCCGTTCGTGAGCGCACCGGCGAACTGGCTGTGCTCAAGGCCATAGGATACTCGAACCGTTTTGTTCTGTTCTTCGTTCTGGCGGAATCACTGGTGGTCGCCCTGTTCGGCGGGCTAATCGGTCTGGGCCTCGCGATGCTTGCAATCCCGGTCGTCGGCGCCGCTTTAAACGGCCTGCTTCCTCCGCTTCTCTTGTCGGTCACGGTGTTGTCACTGGGTTTGGGGTTCGCGGTTTTCGTCGGCGGGGCCAGCGGACTGCTGCCTGGCATTGGAGCGATGCGCTTGCGAGTGGTAGACGCTCTGAGGAGGGTCTGACGTGGCTATTCCGGTAATTTACAACGTTCGCAGCGTAAAGGCTCGCTGGACCTCGGCGATCGTCGCCGTTCTTGGAATCGCGGGCACCGTCGGCGTCTTCGTCGCCATGTTGTCACTGGCCAGGGGCTTCAAAGCCACGCTCGTTTCCTCCGGGTCAGCAGATAACGCCATCATCATGCGCGCCGGCGCGACCTCGGAAATGACCGGGGGCGTCACCATCGATACCGTCAAGATCGTGCAAGACGCGCCGGGAATCGCGCGTGCCTCCGATGGGCCCCTGGTTACGCCAGAGGTCGTGCTTGTCGCGCCGATACCGCTGATATCCACGGGCACCGACGCGAACGTCCAGGTTCGCGGCGTCTCCAAAAACGTGCTGGAAATTCGCACCAAGGTCAAGATCGTGGAAGGCCGCATGTTCACGCCCGGCCTCGCGGAAATCGTCGTCGGAAAAAACGCTAACACCTCTTACGCCGGGCTCACACTCGGAAACACCATTAGCCTCGGCAGCGTGCGCTTTCTGATTGTGGGTATTTTCGACGCGGGCGGGAGTTCATTTGATTCGGAAATCTGGGGCGACGCGCACCTCATTGGCCCTGCCTACAATCGCCCGGACATTTTCTTTCAATCCGTTACCGTTCATCTCACTTCGCCCAATTCCTTGCAGCAGCTCAAAGATTCGCTCACCACGGATCCGCGCCTCAACGTGGACGTCACGCGCGAGGTCGACTACTACTCCAAACAGTCGACGCGCTTGACTACCCTGATTACCGTGCTTGGCGGACTGGTCGCGGCCATCATGGCCATCGGCGCGGTCTTCGGTGCACTCAATACGATGTACTCCGCCATTGCAGAGCGCGGCCGCGAGATCGCCACCATGCGCGCAATAGGTTTTGGCGGCCCGTCGGTCGTTTTTTCCTTCGTGCTCGAAGCCCTGCTGATTGCGTTCGTGGGCGGTTTGCTCGGCTGCATCGCCGTGCTACCCCTGAACGGGTGGACCACCGGCGCAATGAATCTGCAAACTTTCTCTCACGTCGCGTTCGCGTTCAAAATCACGCCAGAATTGCTGGTAAAGGGCATCTTCTTTGCGCTGCTGATGGGACTCATTGGCGGCTTGCTTCCCGCGATCCGCGCCGCGGTACAGCCAGTCGCGACGGCGCTTCGCTCGCTGTAATTACCCTATGGCTCTCTAACCCTTAACGAAACAAGAGGGCGGACCCTAGTCCGCCCCCGTCGTCCCCGCATATCCGCCTCGATGGCCCTCCTTCTCGTGAAGGTTCTGGCGAGAGACACGGGAAGTCCGCGCCGCTGCCGCTGCAGTTGGTCGCATGGGCAATCTCGGCGGCTTCGAGTAAAGATGGAAGGGTCTACTTCGAGAGTTGCCGCGAGATCGATAGCTTTACAAAATTAACGTTCCCGGCGGCCCCACTCTGGGGTGGCAAACGTTCGAGCGGCAATGGACGCACGCAATCTTGTCTTCTGTTTGAGGAAGCGCACTCACACGGACGATTGCGTTACCGTGGTTGTTTCGACTACGCTCTAGCCAGAAATTCCGGGAGTCGAGAGCTCGTCTGGAAGTAAAAAAGTGTTCAACGAGATGACCATCGAGGTAAGCTCCTTTTCCGACTCGAGCCCCGATGCATACGCAAAAGTGGCAAGCGACCCGAACCGCAATTCCGGCAAACCTGCCAAGCACTAGCTTTCCGAAAAGAAAGAGAGCCAACCGCTTGCTCAAGGCGATTGGCTCTCTTTCCTGCTTCTTTGTAACGTGTCACCAGCGAAGACTTGCTCCCCTGGCGGTTTCTCTACCTATAAGATTAAGCGCGTTATCGAGCCGTGGCTGAACCGGCGCGCCGGATTGCGCGCTTGGCCAGCTCTTCCGCTCCCGCAAAGGCCGCAACAACTCCGCGACGGCCGAGATCCTCAACGGAGTTCACGCCACGTTTGGTGGTAATCACAACAGGGTGCTGGCTAGCTGCCAGTTTCTCGACCGCAACGGCCCAGCCCTGGTGCAGCATGTAGACGCCCACCACTACAAAAGAAATCGCCGCAAAACCCAGCACAAACAGCGCGAACGCCGCCAGAAGCTCCCGGACAAAGTAAAGCTGCATTGCCAGGATCACTCCCAGAAACCACCACATCCACTTGCGGCCGTTGTCCTTGGTCTTCATTCTCTCCCCTGTTCTTGGGCCCGCGTGTAACTGTGTTGCGCCCTTGCCACAGTTCTTAGATGCAGTAACTGTCCAGATGGTCCATGCTCGCTGCACCTGTACCATTAGACACTAGATGGGTCCCCGCAGGCTATGGTACACAGGATACATTTTGCGAGTTAAACGAGTCTCCTAGTACCCATATGTTTCGTCCTGCCTGTCTCTAACGTATTGACAATAAATAATATAATCTAATACTGAGCTAGCCAATTCTTTCGCTTTAATTTCGCTGAACGTCGTGTGGGGAAACCTGGCCTTCCGTACAGGTTCGCGCGCTCCAGAGGTGAACCGAAACGGAGCTAAACGCGAGCTTCCTGCCATGCTGACGTTCTAGATTGGCGCACCTCGCCAGTCCCAATAGCAGTTGTCTGTATACAACCGCTATGCTCTAATCTCGCCTTGCGCCAGCAAATGGACGCCCTCCTCATTCTTGCTGTGCTCGTCGCGCTCGCGGGGCCGGTCCTCGGGCTCCTTGCTCTCACAGCCGTTCGCCGCCTGGAAGGACAGCTAGGGAATCCCTCCTCCTTCCAGCAACTCATTGCGAGGGTCTATGCCCTGGAGCAACGGCTCAGCAATCTCGAGAAGACCGCAACCGGAGCAAGAACGTCCCTCCCGCCTGCAGCCGAGCCTACTGCGCCTTTGCCAGCGCGACCGACTGCCACAGGATTTCCGCCAACCGAACAGGTAACGTCCCCGGCGACGTCCGCCCCGCCCCCACCGCTGGTCCCTTCCGCAATCAGGGCAGCGGGACCCACGCAAGGTGCGACTTTCCCAGGCGGAATTCAGGGTAGTCCGCTGCGGCCGATTCCGCCCAAAGGGGGCGCCTTGCCCGTGGACCTCGAAAGCCTGATTGCGGGAAGATGGTTTAACCGTATCGGAATTGTGGCCCTGCTGATCGCAGTGTCCTACTTTCTGAAACTCGCCTTCGACAACGAATGGATTGGCAAGTCGGGACGCATCGCGATCGGAGTGATGCTGGGTGCGCTGATGCTGCCCTGGAGCCAGTGGCTCCTTGGCAAAGGCTACACCTACTTTTCGGAAGGGATCGCCGCGCTGGGCGAAGCCACTCTCTTTCTTTCCGTTTGGGCGGGTTGCCAGTATTACACCCTCTATTCCCGCGACGTCGGCTTCGCGGCGATGATCGCGATCACAGCCGCGATGGCGGCGGTGGCGATCGGACGAAGTTCACAGCGAATCGCTGTTCTGTCGTTGCTCGGCGGTTTGTTGACTCCGATCCTTGCCAGCAGTGGCAAGGATCAGCAGGTAGTTTTGTTCACCTATCTTTTGCTATTAGGCTCCGGCACCCTGGTCATGGCCTCGATGAAGGCGTGGAGATCGCTGGCGCCGATCGCGTTCATCGGCACGCAAATTTATTTTTGGGGCTGGTATTCCGAATTTTTTCGCAGCACCTCGCCTCTCGAGCGCACCGTGCTCTTCGCGACGCTTTTCTATCTGCTTTATTCCGTCCTGCCAATCCTCAACGCGACGCGAGGGCGCGCTGACGAGCACGACATCGGAATCGTCCTGCTGAACAGCTTTTCCTACTCGGGTGCACTGTTCGTTCTGCTGTGGCCCAACGACAAGTGGCCCTTGACGCTGCTGTTCCTCGCACTCGCGGCGGCGCACGTGGGCGTCGCCCGTTTGCTTCCCGCGCCGAACCAGGAATCCGGCACCGCGCGTTTGCTGTTCGCTGGTCTTGCTCTTACTTTCCTGACGCTCGCGATTCCGATTCGCCTGGAAGGAAAGTGGATCACACTAAGCTTCTCCGTGGAGGGAGCCGTCCTGGTTTGGACCGGATTCCGAACGGCAAGCAATTTCCTGAGGCAATCTGGCTACTTGCTGCTGGCAATTTCGGCTTTGCGGCTGCTCTTTGTTCCGCCCGACGGCGGACCGTTTTTATTCAATGCGCGATTCGGCGCATACCTCGTGATGATCGGATGCTTCGGCGGTGCCCTGTGGTCGGCCCGCGCATACGAATCGAAGGTGGCCGGGCAGGAGTTGATGGAGATTGGCGTTCTGGGCGTCGCGATCAATGTGTATGCGCTGATTGCCCTGTCGACGGAGTTTTGGGATTACTTTGGGAAAGGCGGCACCGGAGTGGACGTAGGACTGGCTCAGCATCTTTCTCTGTCACTCTTGTGGACCACCTATGCCGCCGGGCTCCTGTTCTGGGGCATCCAGAACAAATCCAGACTGCTGCGTTGGCAGAGTCTCGTGCTTTTTGGTTTGGTCGTCGGAAAAGTCTTCGTCTTCGACCTGTCGTTCCTCGAACGGGCTTACCGGATCTTGTCTTTCTTTGTGCTGGGCGCGGTGTTACTGGCTGTTTCGTTCCTGTACCAGCGCAGACTCGGGAGGGAGCGCGAGAATTCGTGATCCGTCGCGCGACATCGGCGCTCTTGGTTGCCGGCATCTTGTGCTGGGCAGCCGTCTCCGCGGAACTCCCGGAAAAATGGCGGCTGTGGCGTTACTCGCGCGCCATCGAAGCACTGCCCTCGGACGCCAGCGGACCGGCAGAGCTGACCCTTCCATGGGAAATCTTTGCTCACTGCGCGGCGGACTGCGTGGACGTTCGGATCGCCAGCTCTCGCGGGGAAGAAGTTGGCTATGTGATGACGGAACGGTACGCGTCGCACAAAGTCGAGAGCTATACGGCGCGGATCGTCGAGAACAGTTTTGTGGCCGACAACTACACCCAGACGATCGGCGACCTTGGAGAAGGACACGCAAGTTATGATCGAGTGAAAGTCGAGACCGCTCGCCCGGATTTTATTGTCTGGGCGGAAGTTGCCCTGAGCGACGACGCACGGACATGGCGAATCGTCGAAACGCGTGCGCCGATTGCGCGATTCCGCTCGCGGGAGGTTGAAGGAACCCAAACAATTCCCTTTCAGGGCTTGAGCTCGCGCTACGTTCGCGTGCGCATTGCGGAACCATCCGGACCGTTTCCGGTGACCGGAATCAGCGTTCTGCAGGAACAGGTGTACAAGATTCGAACGAGCGAAGTTCCCGCGGCCTTCTCCGAAGGAAAATCGTTCGAACCAGCGGCGAGTGCTTGGCAGACTTCCCTCGCTTCGCCGAATCAGCCCATCTCGCAAGTCGAAAT
This sequence comes from Acidobacteriota bacterium, assembly GCA_046724685.1. GTDB lineage: Bacteria > Acidobacteriota > Terriglobia > Acidiferrales > UBA7541 > Acidiferrum. The sequence continues at coordinate 23,202 of JBKOXA010000053.1, forward strand.
CAAAACGGACAGCCCGGAGTTCTATCGCGGAGTCCGCGTGAGCGGCAGCCGTGATGGCAGGGAGTGGTCCTACTGCGGATCCGGAGTTGCTTACCGCTACCAGCAGGGCGGCAAAACGCGAGAGTCGCTTCGCGTGGAATTCCCTGAAGCAGTCGGGAACCGCCTGCTCCGCGTCGAAGTGATTAACGGCAATGATCCGCCGCTGATGAACGTGCATTTCACGGTTGCCGCAGCCCCGCGCACGCTCGTATTCAAGGAGGTTCGAGGACAAAGCTATCGGCTGCTCTATGGAAACGAGAAGGCAACTACGCCGCAGTACGATCTGGCACGTTACCTTGATGCTGGTCCGTCGAGGCTGGCTTCCCGCGTCCGGTTCCTCGGACCCGAAGAAGAAACCACAAACTACCGTGACCCGCGGCCCTTCACAGAACGCCACCCAGAGGTTCTTTGGAGCGCGCTCGCAGTGGCGATCTTTCTCATAGGACTGACGGCAATCAAGACGCTGCGCGCGCCCCTCCATCCCGGGCCGCAAGGTTAGAACCGATCCGATGGATCTTCGTCTGGAATCGAAAGGAATCAGTTGCCCTTGAAAGCGTAGCCGACGTCGAACGGCAATTTCCCGTCCACGCGCAGAACCTTCACCGAGCTGTTGATCGAATAGACGTCCACAATTCCAATTGCGCCGGGCGTTGCGCCCACCGCATGAAGCAGATCTTCATCGGAATCCACTATTTTCACTACCTGGCGGTTCTCGTTGAGCTTCGCGATGGCCGCCTTGGCTTCCGCGCCGCTTCCGCCAAACAACTTCTGCAGGGCAACGTGCATTTCCGGAGAATCCGGATTCTTCAGAACGATTACAAAGCTCTTCCCGTCGGGCCAGGCCTTTGCCGTGCCCTTGCAAAATTTCGCCAGGTCGGCAAGCGGAATGTCGGTGAGTTTGCTGCCGGCTGACACGACAACCGCCATATTCCTGACCGCCGGAACGGCCGGCGTCCAAACCAGCGCAAACAACAGTACGGCAACCGCGCCGTGCCGTGTCTTTCCCAAGAACTCGCGCATTCCCACTTTCACCTTTCGGACAGGCTGTTTGCAGTATCGTCTTGTGAAAATGCGCCGGCAAGTATCGAATGCGAACAAAACAAAAGTGTGGCCAAACGAGCACTCCGACCCATCGCAGTCCAGTGCGTAACTCCGCTCATCTTCTGCATCCCTCTGAATTCGTCTGGGCGCGGGGCCACAGCTTTCAGAACGTCCGTTTGCCAAACGTCACCCGCAATCCAGTCGATAGCAGCAGGTCGTTGCCCTTCAGCCCCAGCGGCGGATTAGTGATGTAACGATCGGTGAAGGTTATCTGCCAGCCGAGCCAGGAGTTGATTTTCGTCGTGGCATTCGCATCAAACGTAATGCGATAGTCGCCGGTAGAACTCAAGTTCGGAAAGAAAGTAAGTTGCTCGCTGACCGTCGTGTGAGCGCCAAGCTTCGTGCTGAGCGTCTCGCCGGCGACCACTTCAGCGCTTCGGCGGGATTCAGAAGCAACCGTGATCGTGGCGGGAGGCGGCGCGGGATTCTCCGTCACATAGGAGCCGAAGTACTCCTGATTGAAGCTGCCGCCGCCGAACACGTCAAATTGCGTTTTCTTCGTCGCGATCAAATGATAGCCAAGCCCGCCACCAAGAACGTTGCGCAGGTCGAGGTTCTGAAGCTCGTCGGAATCAAAGTCCGTGAAGGCAAACACGTACACGCGAGGGGTTAGACTGAACTCATAGCGAATTCCCCCGTGCATCGCATTCGCATTCGTGACCGAAGGAGTTTGCGCCGAGTCCTTCGAATAGACCGAAGCGTAGTACAACGACAGTTTGTGCTTCGGCACGATGCGCGACGCCTTGCCCGCCACGGCAAGCGCAGTCGTGGAGGAATTGCCTTTTGTCACGCTGAGGCCCACATCCAGCATCCCGGCCCAGTAATCGCGCAGCCGCGGATGCAAGAGGCGGTCCGCCTCCGCCTGTTCGGCATCGTTGCGAACCGCTTTCACCGAATCGTGAGCCGCAGTTACCGTCCCGGCCTCTTTCGTCGCGACCTCAAGTGTTCCGTCTGTTGTGCTGACTGTGCCGGTAATGACTCGTCCATCCGAAAGGGTGATATGCAGTGGTTGCGAGGAAATAATTCCCGAGATCGCATCCCACGAAATTGTGACGTCGCCAGCCAGTTCAGTCTTTATCAGAAGCGCCTTCGCATCGTCTTCCGTCTTGACGATCGTTCCGGAAAGCCGATCGCCGTTCTTCAGTGTGACCTGGTCCGCCCGCACTGTCAGTGAAAATAGGCACGACGAGAGTAACGTCAGCAGTACCGTTCGACACATTCGCGATCTCCTTGGATGAGGCTTGGGATTCGGTTCAGGGCGCGGGTCGAACTGGGAGGATCCCTTGGTAAATCGCTAAAAGCTTACTCGAAGACCGAAAGAGTTCCTACAAAATCTCCGTTAACCGCTAACAGCAACTCTTGCGTCGAACTGAATATACTAGGACCTTGAAAGGGAAAGGAACATTCATGCCACTCCGGCTGCGGACACCTTCGTCGATCGCGTCATTGCTGCTGCTGGCGGGAGTCTTGCTCGGTTGCAGGAACGCTCCCGCAATAAGAGACGCAGCCTCGGCACCACTGCGAAAACCGGCGATTGTGTTCATGACTGATTTTGGGACCGCCAACGATTCCGTGGCCATCTGCAAGGCTGTGATCTGGAGCATCGCACCCGACGCGCGCATTAGGGACATCACGCATCAGGTGACTCCGTTTCAGATCGAGGAAGCCTCGCGCTTTTTGTTCGGCGTAACCCCCTACTACCCTTCTGGAACGGTGTTTCTGGTGGTGGTGGATCCCGGCGTCGGAACCTCGCGCAAAGCGGTCATCGCCAAGTCAAAAAATGGACAATTCTTCGTCGTTCCGGATAATGGCGTGGTGAGCGCCGTGATGGACCGCGACGGCTTGGAAGGCGCAAGAGAAATCTCCAACCAGAACTGGATGCTCCAGGCGGGCGTTTCTTCCACGTTTCACGGGCGCGACATCTTCTCTCCCGCCGCCGCACACCTTGTCGAAGGCTGGGACTACACGATTGCCGGACCGGAAGTGTCGCAACTGGTTCGTTTGTCGCCGAAGACCGCAAAGCGCGACGACCAAGGAGTCACCGGCGAGGTGATCGGGCTCGACGATCCGTTTGGCTCCCTGGTGACCAACGTCAGCAAGGAAGACTTCGAATCGCTCGGCTACGCGCTCGCAGACAAGGTAACCCTGCAGGTCAACAAGAAGCCCATCACGCTGCCATACGTCAAGACCTTCATGAATGTCCCCGTGGGCGAATCTCTCCTCTACATTGATTCACGCAGCAGGGTCGGAATCGCCATCAACCAGGGAGATTATTCCAAAAAGTTCGGCGTCACGCCGCCGGCCGTGGTTTTCATTCCGAAAAAGGGCGGGGCAGCCCCATCCGGGCGAAGGAAATGAAATGCAGCCGACAATTTGCCTTTTAGCGCGCGGCGGCGAAGAATACACAAGAGCTTTCGATACGAGGCAGCCATGCCAGAACCTGTGATTGTTTCAGCAGTCAGAACGCCCGTCGGGCGCGCCTACAAGGGCACTTTGCGTGCCACGCGGCCTGACGATCTCGCGGCCTTGGTGATCCTGGAGGCTATCTCCCGCGTGCCAGGAATCGCAGCCAGCGAAGTAGACGACGTGATTCTCGGTTGCGCGATGCCCGAAGGCGAACAAGGAATGAACGTCGCACGCATCGCCGCCTTGCGCGCCGGACTGCCGGTCGAATCCTCCGCAATGACTATCAATCGTTTTTGTTCGTCGGGATTGCAGGCAATTGCCCTGGCTGCCGACCGCGTGCGCGGAGGCGGGGCTGACGTGATTGTCGCCGGCGGCACCGAATCCATGTCCATGGTGCCCATGGGCGGAAACAAAATTTCGCCAAATCCCTGGCTTGTCGACAACTACCCCGACGCCTACATCAACATGGGACTTGGAACGGAAAATATCGCGCGTAAATTCGGAATTTCGCGCGAGGCCGCCGACCAGTTTGCGATGTCTTCACACCAGAAGGCGATCGCAGCCATCGCCGCCGGAAAATTCAAGGAGGAAGTATTGCCCGTGGAGGTAAAGACGACCCGACTTCCACCGAACGGCAATGATTCAGCGCCCAAGGCCAAGTCCCGGAAACCTACCACATCCACGGTCTTGTTCGACACCGATGAATTGCCGCGCGCCGATACTTCGCTCGAGGCGTTGGCAAAACTCAAGCCCGCCTTCCACCTCAAGGGTTCGGTGACCGCAGGAAACAGCTCGCCCATGAGCGACGGCGCCGCGGCGGTCGTGGTCATGAGCGACACTCGGGCCAAGGCGTTGGGCGTTCAGCCGCTTGCGCGTTTCGTTGCCTATGCGACCGCGGGCTGCCTGCCCGAGGAGTTCGGCATTGGGCCGGTCAACGCGATTCCGAAAGCGTTGAAGCTCGCCGGCTTGAAGCTCTCCGACATCTCGGTAATCGAATTGAACGAAGCGTTCGCTGCACAGTCGCTGGCCGTCATCCAGCAGGCCGGACTCGACGCTGACAAGGTCAACCCCAACGGCGGGGCCATCGCGCTTGGTCATCCGCTGGGTTGCACCGGTGCGAAACTCACTGCCGGCATCCTGCGGGAATTGCAACGCCGGAACGCACGCTATGGAATGGTTACAATGTGCATCGGCGGAGGGATGGGCGCCGCTGGAATTTTGGAACGATTGTAGGCCGGTGAATTCAGTGACTTATGGATTCCGCTTCCGCCATCCACTTCAGCCGCGAAAGGCCCTCCTGCACTTTCCCCCGGGCCGCATAGGTCAGCACCGGCTCAAGCACTTGACCGCTGAGCTCGTGAAAGGCCGTTCGCGATGAAAATATGACCCGTGTGTAGTCGCCGTTCGGCAGCAGTTTGAATTCGGCGTTGCAGGTGAAGCTCCCTTCGGGACCGTTCGCGGGGTTCACCGACAAATCGAGTTCCTGATTCGGGATGATCCGAAGCACCCTCACTTTCAACGAAACGGTAGTTGTTCCGATTACTTCATCGATCTGATAACTGGAGTTCGCCGCCACAGTAGGTCCGCTGGAATCCATTTTCTCAAGCCTACCGAGGCCAGAGGTCCAGCGTCGAAGTAAGTCGTCCGTCGTAATCCAATGGAACACCGCGGTCGCCGGACGATCAACCGTAATTTCCTCTTCGATATAGCCGCGGTCAGATCGCTGCGCGGCAAACCACAGGACCACCGCCGCGAGAAGCAGCAGCGCAATCAGGAATTTCAGCGCCCGGGTAAAGAAAACCATTCATCCCTCTCGGTCCATGCGGGAGGACTGGTTGTGAAGGATAGTAACTCCCCTGTTTTCGTTCTTAAAGGAGATCGCATCGCATAATTTACCCGGCGGACACCGCCTTGTTACCCTGTAGCTTGTTTTCGTGATGGGTGGCCCGCTGGTCTGAACGCCTGGGCTCATTCGCCCCCCGTGAGGATGGGAGGGCGTTTTTCCTGCGTTTCGGAATTCTCTCGCGGTTTGATGAACGCAACCGCCAGATGTCCGAATGGCCAGATTCTGTAAGGCTCTGCCTGGTACTTGCGGTCAATTGCGGCTCGCCAACGCCAGGAGTACAATCCCGTCGTAACCGTAGTTTCGCTTGCGTTTTTTTTTATCTCGCTTCACTACATCTTCCGGAGGCATTGCATGGCAACAAGCGTTGTTACGAAAACTGCCGCGAAAGGGGGAAGTTTTCTCCTGGAGTCCCCTGCCCCGCAGGATGTTTTCACGCCCGCCGACCTGACCGACGACCAGAAACTTATTGGACAGACCGCCGAGGAGTTTGTCCTGAAGGAGGTCCTGCCGCTCGCCAAGGATCTGGAGAACAAGAAGCCCGGACTGATGGCGGAGCTGATAAGAAAAGGCGGCGAGCTCGGACTGATGGGCGGCGGAGTTCCCGAAGCGTATGGCGGCGCGGGCCTGGACAAGATTGCGACTACAGTGCTCACTGAAAAACTTTCCATCTACGGTGGTTTTGCCGTCACACACGGAGCGCATGCCGGGATCGGCACGCTGCCGATCGTGTATTTCGGAACCGAAGAGCAGAAGAAAAAGTATCTTCCGAAGCTGGCTACGGCTGAACTCATCGGAGCCTATTGCTTAAGCGAACCGCAGGCCGGATCCGACGCGCAAAATTCTCTGACACGAGCGGTACTAAACAGCGAAGGAACACACTACATTCTGAATGGGCAGAAGATGTGGATCACGAATGGAGGTTTCGCCGACCTCTATATCGTTTTCGCGAAAATTGACGGCGAGAAATTCTCCGCATTCATCGTGGAGCGAAACTATCCCGGTTGCAAGCCGGGAAATGAAGAACACAAGATGGGAATTCACGGCAGCTCGACGACGCCGGTATTCCTGGAAAATTGCAAAGTGCCTAGGGAAAATCTGCTTCACGAAATCGGACGCGGGCACATTGTCGCATTCAATATTTTGAATTCGGGCCGCTTCACGCTCGGGGCTAGCTGCGTGGGCGGCTCAAAGTACGTTTTGATGACAGCTTCAAAATACAGCAAGGAGCGCAAGGCATTCGGGAAGCCGATTGGCGATTTCGGGCTGATGAAAGAGAAATTGGCCGAAATGGCCATTCAGATTTTCGCAGTCGAGTCCATGGTGTACCGCAGCGCCGGAAACATTGAATCCATGATGTCTGCCGCCACGGGCGACAGAGTCGCGCATTCGATGAAAGTTCTCGAAGAATACGCAATCGAGAGTTCTATCGCAAAGGTTTACGGCAGCGAGATGCTGGACTTTGTGGTCGACGAGGGCGTGCAGATTTTTGGCGGCTATGGTTTCCACGAGGAGTATCCGGTGTGCCGCGCCTATCGCGACTCCCGCATCAACCGGATTTTTGAAGGGACCAACGAAATCAATCGCATGCTGATCGTGCAAATGTTGATGAAGCGCGCGATGGGCGGACAATTGCCTTTGATTCCCGCGGCGATGAAGCTTACGGATGAAATCCTGGCCGGACCGTCGTTCGAGGAATCTCCAGAAGGCGTGCTAGCGGAAGAATCTCGCGTGGTGGGCAACGCAAAGAAAATATTTTTGCAGGCTGCGGGCGGCGCGGTTCAGAAATTCCGCGAAAAACTCGCCGACGAGCAGGAATTGGTCGCAGCCCTCGCAAATATTGTAATGGAAGTTTACGCGATGGAATCCTGCTTGCTCCGTGCGCAGAAAGCTGCCGCAGCCAAGTCCGAAGAAGCCAGTCAGACCCTGATCGATGCGTCACGCGTTTTTATCAGTGACGCGATGGAGCGCGTCGAACATGAGGCCAGGCGCGCAGTCGCCGCAGTTCACGACGGCGACATGCTGACCACACAAATGGCCGTGCTCAAGCGTTTCGGCAAACGGCCTGCGTTGGACACGATCGCTTTGCGGCGGGGAATCGCTTCGGCAGTGCAGTCGCAAGACCGCTATCCATTTGAAGGAAGATAAGCGCCGCTAGCAGCGGCGGGAATTTGGAGCCGAACGAGCCTCCCGGCGCGCAAAAGTGACTCGTTTGGAACATCGCAAGATTCAGCCGCTGCATATCACTAGAACATTTCACTAAACTAGCTGTCCAGGTCAATCGCACTGCCAGACGTGCGGAAGCCAGCGCAATGCCGCGGAAACTGTCCATCGTGGCCTTGGCGATTTTGGGGCTGCACATCGTCGAGGTACTAGCACTTGGGAAGTCGAACGCTGGCGCTCTGTTCGGCAACCTCCTCCAAATCGCAGCGTGTTTCCTCGCCGCGGCAATGTGCATCGGCGCATCCCGGCGTGGAACCGGATTCACGCGTTCCTTTTGGGTGCTCATGGGAGCGGGGATCGGCGTTTGGGGCGTCGCAAATCTTGGCTGGGTGTACTACGAAGTATTTCTGGGCCACGAGCCGCCTGAACTTTCGTTCGTAAGATTTCTGTTCGATACGCAACTGGCATTTTTTGCCGTGGCCATTCTTTTGGATCAGGACCAGGAGTCCAGAAGGCTGGATTTCGGATTCGTACTCGACGCGGTCCAAATTGCGCTGGTCTTCCTGTTTGTTTACGTGGGCCTCTACTATGGCCCCTCGCTGTTGTTGGATTCGCATAGAGCACTGGCTCGGGAATTTGTCATCACGACAGGCGAGCTCGCGGCGCTGTTTGCACTGGCGCTGCTCAGAATGGTCATCACGCCATCGAAAGAAGCCAAGCGCGTATACGGCGGGCTGACCGCGTATCTTGCGTTGTACGCCGTCGGTGCGGGGATTGCGAACTATGCGCAGCTTGAGCGCGACGCTGCAGCCGGGACCTTTCTTGACCTGGCTTGGACGATACCGCTTCTGTGGGGCGCGCTGTGGGCTGCCAAGTGGAATCCGGTAACGGACCAGCAAGCCGGCGGGGCGTTGAGGACAAAAACGTTGGGCGAAACGATCTTTACCAACACGCTCTTTGGCGTGGCCCCCGTTCTGATTTTTCTCATTTCGGCTGGATTGGGTCCGGTATGGACAACGCTGCGGTATTCCCTGCTGACGGTTTCCGTCGTGTGTTACATCGCGCGCATGGCGATTAGCGACTACCGGCAATCGCAGCACGCTGAGCTGGCCCGAAAACAGGCCCGGGCGCTGGACTCCGCGGTGGACGGAATGGCGATCATCAGCGCTGATGGAAGGTACACCTACGTAAATTCTGGTTACGCGGACATGCTCGGCGCAGCGAGCCGCGAGGAAATGATCGGCGACAAGTGGGAAGATGTGTCTGTGCCCGCAACCCAGGCCGTGCCGCCGGACGAAGTGCGGGAGGCTCTGAAAAGGGATGGGCGGTGGTACGGAGTAGTGAATGTGCCGCGCGCTGGGGGAGTCAGCGTGCCGGTTGAGCTGGCGATGACGGCGCTCCCGGAGGGTGGCGTTGTGCTGCTGAGCCGCGACTTGACGGAGCGTCGAAACGCGGAACAGGCGCGAGCTGAAGCGGAAATAAAGTATCGAATGATCGTGGAGCAGGTGGCGGCGATCAGCTACATCGCCGAACCTGGCATAAATGGCCGATGGTATTACGTGAGCCCGCAGATTGAATCGATTCTGGGCTACACGCCGGACGAATGGCTCGCGCAGTCGGAGAACTGGCTGAAATTTGTGCATCCGGACGATCACGATGCCGTGAAAGAAGCGGAAGACGCGGGGCTCCAGGGAAAATCGTTCCAGGCGGAGTACCGCCTGGCACGAAAAGACGGAAGAACGGTTTGGATTAGCGACACAGCGACCATCACTCAGGGAAGCCAGAACCATCCGGTGATGGAAGGCATTATGGTGGACATCAGCGAACGAAAGCTGATGGAGATGCAGTCGCAGCAAGCGCGGAGGATGGAAGCGGTCGGGCGGCTGGCCGGCGGAATCGCGCACGATTTCAACAATCTGCTGACGATCATCAAAGGATATACGGACCTTGCCAGGCAAAGGACCGAAGGGCAGTCTGCTCTCAGGAACGATATCGAGAAAATTGATGACGCCAGCGAACGCGCAACGGCGCTGGTAAAGCAGTTGCTGGCCTATAGCCGGAAGCAGGTTTTGCAGCCGAAGAATCTGGACCTGAACATCATTGTCCGCGGCCTCGAACAATTGCTGCGCAGACTGATGAGCGAAGACATCCGCCTGCAGGCAGTGTTGGGTGCAGGAGTCGGCACGATCAAGGCCGACCCTGCACAGGTTGAACAAGTCCTGATGAACCTGGTAGTGAATGCGCGAGACGCTATGCCGCACGGGGGAAAGCTCATCATCGAGACTTGCAACGCGGAACTCGATCAAGGCTATGCGAACGAGCATGTGAGCGTAAAGCCAGGACGTTACGTAATGCTGGCGGTTTCCGACACCGGAGTCGGAATGAGTCCTGAAACGGTGGCGCATATTTTTGAGCCATTTTTTACGACCAAAGGCGGATCGCGAGGAACGGGACTCGGCCTGGCGACCAGCTATGGAATCGTGAAACAGAGTGGCGGCTACATTTGGGTGTACAGCGAGCCGGGTCAAGGGACCACCTTCAAAGTCTATTTGCCGCGGGTGGACGAAGACGCCGAACCGGCTGCGGCTGCACGATTGAAAACGGCGGCGCAAAAAGGAACAGAGACGATCTTGCTTGTGGAGGACGATGAAGCGGTTCGTGACCTGACGGAAACGGTGCTGACTTCGTATGGATACAAAGTGATTGTGACACAGGATCCGGAGCACGCCCAATCGATCGCGGAGACAGGCATCGAAATTCAGCTGGTGTTGACCGATGTAGTGATGCCGTCGATGAGCGGGCGCGAATTGGTTCGCAAGCTGATGGCAAAGTACCCGCGACTGCGGGTGCTGTACATGTCCGGCTACACCGACAACGTGATCAGTAGCGGGGGCGTGCTTGAAGCCGGCCTGGCATTCTTGCAAAAACCGTTCACGCCGGCGGTGCTGGCGCAGAAGGTTCGTGAAGTGCTGGATGCGAGCGCGTCAGTGCGCCAATAAGGCCCCCCGTATTTTCTGTAAGCGCGGAATCTAGCGAACTTGACCTTGGTTCTCTCTGGTGTCCAGAATCTCCTGGCGGGCTCGCTCGTCCCGGATTTCTTCACAAGACCAATGCCCGCAAAAGGGCCCGCTCACTCCTGGTTTCCCGCGCTGAGGAAAGCGTATGAGATGAAAGCACCTTGCGATGAGATGTCGATCCGCTCGGCAACGCCGAGTGTGCCATGTACGGGGAAAGCCGGTCCGTGGATTCTGGCGGCGACGATACTCGGCTCGAGCATGGCCTTCATCGACGGCACGGTTGTCAACGTAGCTGCGCCGAAGCTTCAGCGTGCCTTCCACGCCAGCGTTGTTGATGTGCAGTGGGTCATTGAATCTTACGGGCTGTTTCTCTCTTCGTTGATTCTTGTGGGCGGCGCGCTGGGAGACTGGTTGGGCCGCCGTTTGGTGTTTTTGGCTGGTGTGGGACTTTTCGCTGCTGCTTCTGCAGGTTGCGGTCTGGCTCCGAGCGTTCGCGCGCTGGTGATCGCACGCTGCGTTCAGGGAATCGGGGCCGCGCTGCTCGTTCCTGGAAGTCTCGCCATCATCAGCGCGTCGTTTGAAGAAAATCCGCGGGGCGAAGAAACCTCTCGCGGACGAGCCATCGGTACGTGGTCAGGTTTTACCGCGATTACAACGGTTCTAGGTCCGGTTCTCGGCGGATGGCTGATCGAGCACGCGTCCTGGCGTTGGGCATTTTTCCTCAATCTTCCACTGGCGGCCGCCGTGGTGATGGTGTCTCTGCGTCACGTACCGGAAAGCAGGAGCTCACGGACGGGACGGCTCGATTGGGCGGGTGCGCTGCTGGCGACGGCCAGTCTCGGCGGCGTGGTGACGGGGCTTCTTGAATCTTCAAAAACCGGCTGGCGAAATCCTGTAGCGTCCGGAGGTTTGCTCGGCGGTCTGATCTTCCTGGCTCTTTTCATCTGGGTCGAGACGCACGTGTCCTCGCCGATGGTTTCGCTGTCACTGTTCCAGTCCCGCTCCTTTTTTGGTGCGAACCTGTTGACGCTTTTTCTCTACGCAGCGATCGGAGTCTTCTTCTTCCTGTTTCCGGTAAGCCTCATCGAGGTGCATGGATACTCGGCAACTGCGGCCGGCGCGGCCAGCCTACCGGTAATCTTGTTGATGTTCCTACTGTCGCGATGGTCCGGCGGACTTGTGGGCCGGTACGGGGGAAAGATTCCCTTGATCGCCGGGCCGGTCCTGGCCGCGGCCGGATTTGTCCTTTTCGCGCACGTCTCCGCGGGCGGCAGCTACTGGAAAACATTCTTTCCGGCTTCGCTGATACTCGGCCTGGGGATGGCTATGACCGTTGCGCCGTTAACGACGGTGGTGATGGGCTCGGTCGATAAGGACCATGCCGGCGCGGCGTCCGGAATCAACAATGCCGTGGCCCGCTTGGCGGGAGTGCTGGCCATCGCCGTGTTTGGAATCGTGATGGTTAAGGGATTCGCCAGTCAGCTGGACCGGAGCCTTGCAAGGCTGCCAATCCCTGCCGAGACGGTCCAGGAGATTCGCACGAAGGAAATTGAGCTTGCTGGAATGGAACTGCCGAGGAATCTCGATGGAAGCGCGAGTAAGGCGGTGCGGAACGCGGTTTCAGAGGCTTTTCTCTCCGGCTTTCGGCTGGTTCTGTTCTCCTGCGCGGGTCTCTCGATCGGGAGCGCAGTTGTTGCGTGGCGGTTCATTTCAAGGAAATGACTTCGGTCTAGCTGCAGGCACAGAGCGGTGCCGATGGCGCTAGAGCTGACCTCGCAATCCGCTCAAGGTCTGGGGCGGTCGGAATACTTCTCGAAAAGGCGTTTGTGTTTATTGTCGGTGGACGTGAGCTGTCCTTCGATGAACAGATATTTGACGTCCGTTGTGAGTTCGAGCGGATCGCCGTTGGTGACGATGACGTTGGCAATTTTTCCGGTTTCAAGCGTGCCGACCTGGTCGGCCAGGCCAAGGATCTGAGCGGGATAGAGCGTGACGGCCTTCAGGGCTTCGTCGTACGGCAGGCCGTGGGCGACGGCGTTCGCGGCGTTTTGTCCGAGACGGCGCGCAAAGGAATTGTCGAAGCTGGCGATGGCGAATTTGACGCCAGATTGCGACAGCTCGGCGGGCTGCGTGAGAAGGCGGTCGTATGGATCATCTTCCTCGTCGGGGAGCGAGAGCATGGGGCGCAAAATGACTGGAATATTCTTCGAGCGGAGCAGATCTTTGACCTTATAGGCTTCTTCGCCGCCCGCAAGAATCATTTTCAATTTCTGTTTGTCGCAGAATTCGACGGCGTTGCGGATGTCGCGCGCGCGGTCGGCCACAACCAACAAAGGCAGCTGGCCACGCACAACGGGCGCGAGCGATTCGAGTTTGACGTCACGATCGAAATCAGAGGGGCCCCCATGGCCGATGGCCTGGGCGTAGTGACGCGCGCGGTCGATGTAATCCGTGAGCTCGTTGACCTGTTTGTCGTACTCCTGCTTGGCGTCGGCGTAGGGTTTTTCCTTGCGCGAGAACGTGGCGAAATCGAACGTCCGCGTTTGAATTTCCGGCCAGTTCAAGACCATGGCGACGCTGCGCTTGAGTTGCATTTCGTCCATGGTCCAGCCGGCGAGATTGAAAGCCGAGGCTTGACCGGCGATGATGCTTCGGCTGCCCGAAAAATCGAATCCTCCGCTGCCGGGCACTGCGAGAACTTCTGTGATTCCCGAGGCCCGCGTTACGGGAATGTGTTCGCTCGACGGGAGAACCGCTGTCGCCGCGACAATGTCAGGGTTGTAGCTGCCGGTTTCCGAGGAATCGACGGTGGAGCTTACGGCGGAAATCTCGCTCAGACCGATCTGCGTGACCGGATCAAATAATCCCGGATAAACCTGCAAGCCGTGACCATCGATCGCTTGCGCGCCCGAGGGAACCTCGACCGAGGCGCCAACCGCGGCGATTTTGCCGTCCCTGATGACCAGAGTTCCATCCTCGATCGCTGAACCGGCGAGAGTGACGATTTTTGCGTGCGTGATTGCGTACACCGATGGGGACTGTTGCGCATGGAGGACCGATGGAAAGTAGAGCAGACAAGTGAGGCAAAGGATGCACAGGAAATTTCGGCATACGGTTTGAAACTTCACAGGGTACCGCCATTCGGGGATGAAATCATGTCTTCTCCACTATCGCGCTCCACCGCGTTTGAAGGCGGCTTGGCTTTGTCTTCGGGTTTCTTCCCTGCCTCGGGCTTCTTTTCATCAGGTTTCTTTTCTTCGGGTTTCTTCTCCGCCGCTTTCTTTTCTTTTGCGATGAGATCCTGTTTCTCCTTCTCCAGGGCAGGGCGGCCGGCGATGTCTCTCTCGCGGTCGAAGAGCACCCGGCCGTCGACGATCGTTTTTTGAGCCACGGCGTAGGCGCTCAGCGGATCGTGATTGTAGATGACGAGGTCTGCGTCTTTGCCGACGTCGATCGAGCCGACTCGCTTGTCGATTCCCAATTGTATAGCGGGATTCAGCGTGACCAGTTTCAGGGCTTCATCGCGGGTTAGACCGCCGTACTTGATGGTTTTTGCGGCTTCCTGATTGAGGTGGGTGGCTTCTTCGGCGTCATCGGAGTTGATCGAAACTACGACGCCACGCTTGGTCATCAGCGCGGCATTGTAAGGAATCGCATCGTAGGCTTCGACTTTGTAGGCCCACCAGTCGGAGAAGGTCGAAGCACCGACGCCCGCCGCGGCCAGCTCGTCTGCGATCTTGTAGCCTTCCAAAATGTGCTGGAAGGTGCGGACCTTGAACCCAAACTCTTTCGCTACCCGCAGCAGCATCAGGATTTCGTCTTCGCGGTAGCAATGAGAGTGGACATAGCGCTTGCCTTCGAGAACTTCGACGAGGGGTTCCAGCCTGAGATCGCGGCGCGGCGGAATCAGATTTTTTTCTCCGCTGCCGACACGCTTGTTGTAGGCGTCCCAGGAATTCTTGTAGTCACGGGCTTCGGTGAAGGCCCCTCGAATTGTTTCTTCGACTCCCATGCGGGTGGCCGGGTAGCGCTTGGGCTGACCCGGAATGCTGAAGTTGGAGCGCTTGGGATTTTCGCCCAGGGCGAATTTGATTCCCGGTAGAGCGCCTTCGAACGGCAGCTTCGATGCGGCCTGGCCCCAGCGCAGCTTGATGACGGTGGTCTGGCCGCCGATGGCGTTTGCGCTCCCGTGAAGGATATTTGCCGTGGTGACGCCACCCGCGAGGTCGCGGTAGATGTTAACGTCGTCGGAATCTAGAACTTCGGCAATATTCGCGATGGAGGAAACGGAAACGCTGCCTTCATTGACGCCGCCTTCGATGGCGATGTGCGAATGGCAATCGATGATGCCGGGCATGACAAATTGTCCGGCGGCGTCGATGACCGTGGCATCTTTCGGCGCTTTGACGGAGGCCCCGACTTCCGCGATTTTCCCATCCTTGATGAGGATGGACCCGTGCTCGATGGTGCCGTGCGAAACAGTGAGAATCGTGGCGTTCTGAATCACGATGATCGGGCTCGGGTCGGGAGGCGGCGCGGCGAAAGAAATTGACGCCAGCGAAAATAGAGCGGCGAAAACTACCGAGTATCGACACTTCATCGCGCATCTCCTTGGCGCAGCGAGGTACGTTCGGCCAGCGAGGAATTGCTTGCCGGTTTGACGCCGGTGAAATCGATCGAAAGTCCCTGAACACCGATCGTGCCTTTCAACGAGGTTCCATCGAATGTGCCGTTGAAGGTGACATCGGCGAAGGACGGTCCGATGGAAATGTTGATGACGAAATTGAATTTGTCGCCGCTGAGATAGCCGCTGAGAATCGTCGCGGTACCCCGCTTGCCCGAAATCGTTCCGGTGATGGATCCGTCAGAGGACATTGTTAGGTCGGCCGTGGATTCTTCCGGACCCTCAGGGCTGGTAAAAGAGAGCCTCCACTTTCCGGTGATATCGCTTTTGGGA
>JBKOXA010000093.1:0-18299 GCA_046724685.1 Acidobacteriota bacterium
GTTCTGAAATCCGCGAAAGCGCAGGATCTTTCCCGCATTGCTCCCGTGATTCGTTGGTGGTCTGGACCACTCCAGGAACCTTCTCCCCGCATTTTCACCAAAGAAGAACTAATTCATTCAGCCGACGTTTTTGCCGTGGAATTGCTCGACATCGGCGAGGCCCACCGTGTCCTTTTCGGCGATGACCCCATTGCCGCCATCGAAGTCCCTCTAAATTTGCACCGCGTCCAGGTCGAGCACGAACTCCGCACCTCACTCCAAAAGCTTCGCAATCATTTCGTCTTCGCTTCGGAGAATGAGCAGCATCTTCGCGAGATCTACGGCAAATCCATTTCGAGCGTATCCCTGTTGCTCCGTCATTTCCTCATCGCCCTCGGCGAAGAAGTTCCTGCGCACAAAAGCGCTGTCTACCAGCGCGTCGAAGAACTAACCGGCGCGGATGCCGCGGTCTTCGAACTTGGCCTCGCCCTTCGCGACAATCACCCCTCCACCGAAATCATCCGCTCCTACGGCAAATATCTCGAGGCCATGGAAACCGTGATTCAGGCACTCGATGCACTTGTCCCCAAACGAGAGTGGCAGCGCGTCAAAAAGCAGAATTTCTGAACTCCAATTTCAAGGGATAGGACTCAAAGGAGAAGACTCATGAAAAAAGGCCTGATCGTCGTCATCGTCTTGGTGCTCCTTGCTGTAATCCTCGGAAGTTCTTACGTCGGCCGCCGCAACCAGATGGCCGTCAAGCGCGAAGCGGTCAGCGCCTCCTGGTCACAGGTCGACGTCGTACTGCAACGCCGCGCCGACCTGATCCCCAATCTCGTCGAAACCGTAAAAGGCTTCGCGGTGCACGAAGAACAAGTTTTTGGTGAAATCGCCCGCGCCAGGTCGGCATTGATTGGCGCAAGGACTCCCGCCGAGAAGATCGCCGCGAACGGTGCTCTCGACTCCGCTCTGAGTCGCTTGCTCGTCATTACTGAAAACTATCCCCAACTCAGATCCAACGAGAATTTCCTCCGCCTCCAGGACGAACTCGCCGGCACCGAAAACCGCATCGCCGTCGAACGCCGCCGCTACAATGAAGCGGTACAGGACTACAACACCTACATTTCTCTATTCCCCAACAGCCTCGTCGCCAGTCTCGGCGGCTTCACTCGCAACGACGCCTATTTCAAAAGCGACGAAGGCGCACGCACCGCCCCCAAAGTCAATTTCGACTTCAACAAATCGCAGGCTCCAGCCGCTCCAGCTCCGGCCCCCGCCAAACCCTGACGCATTCGCCTCGGCTGCCTTTCGGCGCGAGAGCGTTCAATTCTGGGCGTGCCCCACGCCCGCCTTTGCGGGTGGGCCTCCCTTTTTTCCTGACCGCCAAGCAAACCTGATTCTTTGATCGCATTTTTCCGCGCTCAAAAAAGCGCTTGACATATTCCCATATGGGTATGTATTCTCCTCCCGTGCCTCGCGCCGCTACCACCTCCGACGCCTTCAACGCCATCGCCGAAGCGCGCCGCCGCGACATCCTCGCTTTTCTCGCTCTTGACGAACGCCCCGTCGGTGATATCGTCGATTCTCTCGGCCTCGAGCAGCCCTCCGTCTCCAAACATCTTCGCGTCCTTCGCGACGTCGGCCTGGTCCATGTCCGCCGCGACGGTCGCCGCATGCTCTATCGCACCAACGCCGACGCCATTCGCCCGCTTCACGAATGGACCGGCACCTTCGAACGCTTCTGGCGCCACCAATTGAGCCGCATCAAGGAACGCGCCGAGGCCAAAGCAAATCGTGGCACGGAATCCGATCAAAACTCACAAAGGAGAAATCATGACCTTGACCCTTCCAGGAATTGAAAGCTTGTCGTTGTCTGTGAACGAAGAAATCCGCGTGCGCGCTTCGCTCAACGACACGTTTACTGCGCTCCTCGAGCAACTTGGTCCTTACAACGAAATTCCCGACGGCACGCCTATGCCGATGAAGCTTGAACCGTGGCCCGGGGGCCGCTGGTACCGCGACCTCGGCGAAGGCAACGGTCACTTCTGGGGCTCCGTGCAAGCCATCAAGAAGCCGACGCTGCTGGAAATTTCTGGACCGCTATTCATGTCCTATCCGATCGCCAACAACGTCCAGTACCGCCTCAGCGAAGAAAACGGCATCACCGTCATCAAGTTCCGCCACACCGGCTTTGGGTTGATTCAGGACGAGCACAAAGCAGGCGTCGTCACCGGCTGGGCTTACATTCACGATCGCGTTCGCAAGCGCGCGGAAGCGGGCCGCTCCAAATCCGCCGCCATTCAGTAAAGTTTCCGTTTCCCAACGAAAAGGAGAATCAGCATGTCTATCGCACAATCCCTGCTCACGGAGTTCGAAGTACAAGCGCCAGTCACGCGCAAATTTCTGGAGCGTTTGCCGGAAGACAAGTTGACTTGGAAGCCGCACGAAAAATCCATGTCTGCTGGACAGCTCGCTTACCATCTGGCCCTTGTGCCCGGTGGCGTTCTCCAATTCGTCCAAAACAATCCGGCCCAAGCTCCCGACTTCGCCAACTTTCCGCAACCCGCAAGCCGGAAGGAAATCCTCGACAAATTCGACGAAAGCATCGCCACCGTGCGAAGCCTGCTCCCAAAGTTTGACGACGCCGGCATGCAGGAAACCTGGCGCCTGGTCGCTGGCGGACGCGAAGTTCTGGCCCAGCCGCGCGGGTTGTTCTTGCGCGACGTGATGCTCAGTCACTGGTATCAGCATCGCGGCCAGTTTAGCGTCTACCTACGCATGCTCAACGTTGCGGTACCGGCCAGTTGGGGACCCAGCGCCGACGAGCCTCCCGCTTTCATCCAGAAAGCCCAGTCCGCCTGAAGATGGATTCCCTAGGGGCACGGTAGATCGTGCCCCTTTTTGAACACACGTCGATGGCCTAGGTTTGGCACTCCATGGAAGGAGCTCCGTATGTGCCCCGCATGTTTTGCAAATATCGCGCTGCTTCTCACCGGCGTTGTTTCGACCGGCGGTGTGACCGCAGCGGCCGTTAAGGTTTTTCGCAACAGGAAAGCCGCCTCCAACATTTCTGAAGTTCGCAAGACAAGAATTCGCAATTTCAAGGAGAAGTCGGAATGAGCACCGCCAACCTGCGAAGTCCAAAAATCGTTTCGCGCGACGAATGGCTCGCCGCGCGCAAGGAATTGCTCGCCAAGGAGAAAGAATTTACCCGCCAGTACGATGCCCTTGCGGGCCAGCAACGCGCATTGCCTTGGGTCAAGATCGAAAAGGAGTACGTCTTTGATAGTCCTTCTGGAAAGATGACTCTAGCCCAACTCTTTAATGGTCGCAGCCAGCTCTTCGTTAAACACTTCATGATGGGGCCCGGCGCCGTGCACCAATGTGTCGGATGTTCGCTCGAGGTCGACCACGTCGAGGGCATCCTCGAACATCTCGAAAACCACGACGTGACTTACGTGGCCGTGGCACGGGCGCCGATTGGGGAAATAGAAACCGTACGCAAGCGAATGGGCTGGCGCTTCCCCTGGGTTTCGTCCTATTACAGCGATTTCAACTATGACTTCAGCGTCTCCTTCAAGCCCGAGCAGGTCGCTTCCGGCCAGGCTCTCTACAATTTCCAACCGGCGCCGGAATGGGCGGCGGGGGTCGAAGATCTTTCAGGTGACAGTATTTTCTACAAAGATGATTCCGCTCAGATCTTTCACACGTATTCGACCTACGGCCGCGGCGGGGAACAGTTCCTCGGCATTTACAGATTTCTTGATCTGACGCCGAAAGGCCGAACCGAGAACGGACCGTATCATTCGCTGACCGACTGGGCGCGGCCGAAAAACATGTACGGCAAAGGCGGCGCGGTCGAAGCAAACGGCAGGTATCACGCGCCGAGCTGCGCCTGCGCCGTCCACAAGTGAGCGCGGGAAGGCGCTGATCCGAGCTAGAAGCAGCCGTTCTTAATCAATTCTTTTTGTTGAGTTTCTCTTACGGGAATTGAATGCAACGGACCTTTCGCCTGCTGGGGCAATCGCGTATTGCGCGGCAGCAGAATGGAGTACTTCAGAAACCCTGAGGTCTCTGGCGCCCAGCGGAAAGCTTGCGATGAGTTTGCCGATCAGTTCGACGTGCTCATTCTTTCTGGTTGCAGGTGCGGTCGGTGTTCCGTTGGCTCGCTGTCTAACTCTTACCGCCTTCGATTCCCTTCTCGTCTAGGAATTCGCTCAAGAGCATGTGAAAGTGGTGGACGCCGTTTTCGCGTTTGACGGAGTAGCGGCCGCGGTCGTAGGTGGAAGAGCGGAGGCCGCGCTGCACGTTTTCACAAAGCGTGATGTCTTCCTGTTGAACCTCGTCGCTGAATGCAACGGCTTTCTCGATGCGCTCGCGCGTTTTGGCCTGATCCACGCCGTGAAAGAACCACTCGAAAATCGTCAGTGTTTTTTCCGTGGAGAGCGGAACAATCACGTTGGTGGAAATGTTGTCGGGATAGATGTTCAACATGAGGTTAGGAAAAATCCAGAAATAGAGCGCTTCCTGCAAGCCAGCACCAGGCGCGTAGAAGCGTTCGCCGGCATCGCTCGGCTTCCCGGCGCGAATCGGCGCGAACTGCTGCGAATAATAGCGGAACGTATCAGTGCGATACTGCGCGTAGTCAATCTCGCGCATCAGGCCGGGATGCGCGATGGGAATGTGATAGCCCTCGAGGTAGTTGTCAACGTAGACCTTCCAGTTGCAATCGATGACGTAGTCGCGGCGTTCGGCGAATTGCAATCCTGCAAACTGGAAGCCGCGTGCCTGCTCCGGGATTCTTCCCAGATACTTTGCAAGTGGTTCCGCATTTACGTGAAAAGACACGAAGATGAACTTTTCCCAGGTTTCCAGGCGCAGCGGAACCATGCCCATGGCGCTGCGGTCGAAAAACTCCACGCCGTCCACATCGGGAGTGCCGATCAGCCGGCCATCAAGCGTGTAGGTCCAGCCGTGATACTGGCAACGGAGCACATTTTTGCAGCCGCTGCCGAGAGCAATGGGGCCGGCTCGGTGCCGGCAAACGTTGCTGAACGCGCGAAGGGCTCCCTGCTTGTCGCGGACGACAATGACCGGTTCGCCTGCGACGTCGGCGGTGAAGTAGCTTTCCGGATCGGAAATAGTGCGCTGGGCTCCATCGATTTCGCCGCAGGCCTGATCGAGCGTGCCGACAAGTTGCCAGGTGCGGCGAAAAATTTTGTCGCGCTCGATTTCGAGAATATGCGGATCAGTGTAGAAGCGCGAAGCGAGGGTGTGCGCGCATTCGATTTGTTCGTTGACGTCGAGATGGAGAGGCTTGGTGCTCATATCGAAATCTTCTCATGAAAGGAGGCAGAGGAAGTAAGCGAGGTAGGGGGCCGCGAGTGGAGTGTCAACGGGCACCCGCAGGGAAATAGGGAAAAGCGCCGGACTGAAGTCCGGCGCCTGCAAACTAGTCGGTGGACCGTGGGAAGGAACGAAAAGCGAACCAGGAGATGGCGGTGAGCATGCCGATCCAGCCCAAGGTGCGGGTGGCGTGGCCAATTTGCTGATCGTGGACGAGGATTTTCCAATGGGTGAAGAGGAGTTCCCAGTCGTGGTCGCCGGAACCGACAAGGGGGAGCGAGAGCGCACGGGCATCGGCCATGTAACTGCCGATGTAAAGAAAGTTTTCGAAAAACCAGAAACCCGAGAAGGCTACGCCGGTGGCCTCACGGCGGAAGAAAAAATAGGCGGCGCAGATGAGAGGGACTAGGAGTTCAGCGATGGTGCCGCCGAGGAGCATCAGTGTGTAGCCGCTTTCGTTTTCGACGGCAAAGATTCCAAAAAGAGGATGGCCGGCCTCGTGGATCATGAGATTGGCGTAGTCGAGGACCAGGAAGCCGGAGCGATCGAAGGCGGCGTAAAAGAGGAACAAGACGTAGAAGGCGAGAGCGATGATGGCTGCGGGGCGTGAGACGGGTTTCCAGTCGTCGATGTCAGCCAACCCGGCGGCGATGGCAGGCCAGCGCATTAGAGCAGAGTAGCAAGAGGCGCCACGACGTTGAAGGAATCGCGGGCGCTTGTTTCCTGGGGCTGAACTCACACTCTTAACCCCGAAAGTGCGGCGCCACACGACGGAACAGCGGTGGTGGGGCGGCAAACGGGAGAGCGGCGCTGGCGTCTCTCGAAAAGGAAAGTTTCGACGCCATTCTGATGGATGTGCAGATCATGGAGATGGACGGATTCGAAGCGACGCAAAAGATCCGGGAAAAGGAAAGGGAGCCCGGGGAGCGTATCCCATCATCGCGATGACGGCGCATGCTTTGAAGGGAGACGAAGAGCGCTGCGTAGAGGCCGGTATGGACGGGTACGTATCGAAGCCGATTCGGACGAATGACGAGGCGGGGTCCCGAGCGAAATGAGCGCTAGGGCGTCGGAATCAAGCGCGGGCAGGGCGCGGGCAGGGCGCGTTGCCGGTCTTATTTTTGAACGAGGCGAAGAGCTTCGTAGGCTGCGCCGAGTTGCGGAGCGTTTTCGTTGAGAATAACGGAGACGGGAATTTTTTCGAGAAGCTTTTCAAAGTGCCATTTGTCCTTGAAGGACTTGAAAAACGAGCCGTCTTTCATCTTTTCAAGGATCTTTACAGCGATACCACCGGCAACATAAACGCCGCCGAGCGCGAGGACCTTCAGCGCCAAGTTGCCCGCTTCCGCGCCGTAAATATCGGTCCACAGATCGACGGTTTCCACGCACACAGGGCAAATCTTGTTTAGGCCATTCTGCGTGATCTCCGGCGCAGGGTCGGCGTCGGGATCGGCAAACGTAGCGTGTTTCACGGAAGGATCGAGAAATTCGTGAAGGGTGCGGAAACCACGGCCGGAGAGAATCAGCTCCCAACTGACCTGCGGATAGCGGCGGCGCATAAAGCGGAGAAGTTCGATCTGCTGTTCGGTGTGCGGAGCGAAATCGGAGTGGCCACCTTCTGAGGGAACTACACAGTAGCGGGATTCATCCCACACAAGAAAGGCCTGGCCGAGACCGGTACCGGCCGCGAGGAGGGCACGAGTACCGCCAGGTTCGGGCGTGCCCGGATTCAACACGGTGAAATCGGATGGGTCCAGGTATTCGATGCTGTGTCCCCAGGCGCCCAAGTCGTTAATGAGAGCAATGTGCTCGATCTCCAGCTCCTGCGAGAGAACGGCGGCGTCGACGGTCCAGGGAAGATTTGTGGCGCGCACGCGATTGTTGATGACGGGTCCGGCGATACCAAAACCGGCAGCACGAATTTTTTCATCGCCAAGATGGGAAGCGGCGACGCGGGCGAATTCTTTCGCGATGAGATCAAACTTCGCGAAGTCCTTGCTGCGGAAACGCTGCTTGAAAACGGATGTGAGTCTGCCGCCTCGTTCGGTAAAAAGCGCGAGGTTGCATTTTGTGCCGCCGACGTCACCGGCCAGAATCACGAGAACCCCCAATACAAAGAGATTGGCAAAACGCTGCGATACACCGCCAAGCAAAGATCAAGGCGCGTGCCATTTGCGGCCATCGCGTTCCAGCAAGGCATCGGATTCCTTAGGGCCCCAACTGCCGGACGCATAGTACGGAACAGCCGCGGTCTTGGCAGCGCTCCACACGTCGAGGATCGGATCCACGAGTGACCAGGCCGCTTCGACGCTATCGCCTCGATCGAACAGGGTAGCATCGCCGCGTAGACAATCGTTGACCAGCGTAGCGTACGCGCTTCGGGACGAATCGCCAAATCCTTCGCGGTAGCTGAAATTCATAGTGACATTGCCGATGCTCATTTCGGTTCCGGGACGTTTGGCACCGAAAGAGACGGAGATACCTTCGTCCGGTTGGATATTGAGAATCAAGCGATTGGCTTCGGCTTCGCGTCCGCGAAAGACGATATGCGGAGCGCGCTTGAACTGAATGACGATTTCAGTGGTGCGCTTGCCGAGCCGCTTTCCGGTGCGTAGGTAAAACGGAACATTGGCCCAGCGCCAGTTGTCGATGAGCAACTTTGCGGCTACGAAAGTTTCCGTACGCGATTTCGGGTTGACGTTCTGTTCTTCCCGATATCCCGGGACCGGCTTGCCGCCAAGAGAACCGGTCGTGTATTGGCCGCGAACGACGGCTTGCGCGACCATTTCGAGGTCGAACGGGCGGATGGACTGGAGGACTTTCAGCTTTTCGTTGCGGACTGCGGTGGCGTCAAAAGAAGCGGGCGGCTCGACGGCAACCAGCGAGGTCAGCTGAAGCACGTGGCTTTGAATCATGTCGCGAAGGGCGCCGGTGGTTTCGTAGAAGCCGCCGCGGCGTTCGACGCCGAGCGTTTCCGCAGCCGTGATTTGCACGTGGTCGACGTAGTTGCGATTCCAGAGCGGCTCAAAGATGCCATTGCCGAAGCGAAGCACGAGGAGGTTCTGCACGGTGTCTTTGCCGAGATAGTGGTCAATGCGATAGACCTGCTGCTCTTCGAAGACATTGTGGACAATTTCGTTGAGTTCCCTGGCGGAGGCAAGATCGCGGCCGAAGGGCTTTTCGATGATGATGCGAACCCAGGATTTAGCATTCGCCGGACGGGATAATCCTGCGCGGCCGAGCTGTTCAACAATGTCGGGATAGACTTCCGGCGGAGTGGAAAGATAGAAAAGGCGATTGCCGCCCAGATTTTTTTGCGTGTCGAGTTCAGAGAGCCGTTTAGCGAGTTGCGCGTATGCCTGCTGGTCGGAGTAGTCGCCGGGGCTATAGAAGAGGTTTGAAGCAAACTCGTCCCATTTGGCGGCATCGACGGGACCGATGTCAGACATGGTCTTGGCTGCTTCGCCCAATGTAGAACGAAAGTTGTCGTCGTTCATCGCTGTGCGGGCAAATCCCACAATGGCGTAGCGCGCGCCGAGAGAATTGTGCGCGGCAAGATCGTACATGGCCGGGATAACTTTGCGCTTGGCGAGATCGCCGGAGGCTCCGAAAAGAACGATGGCGCAAGGATCGCTTGCGCCGCCATAGGTGGAAGTCGCGGACGTCGATTCAGCAGACATGCATTCTCCTCGGACGGGCCGGCGGCAACAGGCCGGGCAAGCACTCGAAAACTATACCTCAACCTGAAGATTTCGCAGGTCGGTTCGCAACTGGTCTGGCGACTGATAGTGAATAACGGAAAAACCGAGGCGACGCGGGCTTTCGAGGTTCAGTGGGCGGTCATCAATGAAGACGCACTCCTCCGGAGCGCGCTGAGTGACAGCGAGCGCCACACGGAAAATGCCTTCTTCGGGCTTGCGCGAATGAACGTAGCAGGAGCTGAAAAAAACCTGGAAGCTCTTGCGAAGGTTAAAAGCTTCGATACGGAATTGGTTGAGCTCGAGCGGTTCATTGTTGATCGCGCCAATGAAATAACGACCGGTCTTCACGCCGGCGTCCAGGATGGCGCGGGAACCTGGATATTCCTTCGATTGTGCGAACATGAATGCGGTGAATTCTTCGCGAGTGAATTTGCGCTGGCGGTAGAAGAGGGTGCGATCCAGATATTCGTCGATCGAAATCTGGCCGGCATCGAAAGCCGGAAAGGAGAGCTCGTGGCGATCCTGAAACTCTTCCCAATCAAGCTGGAACGCATCAGCGGCTGCCTTGCGAGAGTTGCGATCCCAGCCGTTGGTAAGAATCACGCCGCCGATATCCCAGAAGAGCGTGGTGATGCGACCCATAAGTGGAGTTCCTTTCGAGAGAGGGAGCGCGATGAAAGCCCGCAGGGATTCTACTGCAGTTGAGGAATAGCTGGCCAACCGCTAAGCGCTGGGTCCGGCTGGGAATTTCGCCGCTGATGCAGTAAGGTAAGGATTCGTGCAGAGCACGAGGAGGAAGCTGTGGCGAATGATCCGTGCGGACCTGAAACGCCCTCGAGCGGACCGGTGGCACCCGGGACGCGAATGGTGCACTGTGTGAAATTTGGCAAGGACCTGCCGGGTCTCGATCGCGTGCCGTGGAGAGGCGAACTCGGAAAGCGCGTGTATGAAAATGTTTCGAAGGATGCCTGGAAACTGTGGATCGAGCACTCGAAGATGATCATGAACGAATACCGGCTGAATCCGCTCGATCCGAATTCGCAGAAGATTATGGAAGAACAACTGGAACAGTTCTTTTTTGGCGAAGGTTCGAAATTGCCAGAAGGATATGTCGCACCGAAGGCCAAAGGCTGAGAAACCCAAGTCATCAGTTACTAGTTTCAGCATTCAGCGTCATAGATACGCCAGCCTCAAAAGGCAGCCGCTACAAGAGCGATCCCGCGGACTTTGTCACAGGAACTTTTGTTTACGTCTGCGGGTTGAAGACTTTCCCGGTGATTGGATGTTCGACGGGAAGGGTCTGCTGAATCCTAAATCGCAATTTCGAGTGGGCTTCGCGCAGCGCGCGCTCTACGTCCGCCGGGCTTTCTGACTTCGCAAAAATGAATCCCAAATACGAAGAGCCTTCGGGCCAGGCAAGAATCACGTCGTGAAGGCGCGCGGTGATTTCGACGTCGGTGATATGCGGAATGCGCTTCGCCTGATCGATGCCATCGACTTGTTCAAAGATGCCGCTCGACGGAACGGGAATCATCATCACGCCGGACGACTGCGTTTCACGGTGCCACGCGGAGATGTCTTCGCCGATCGCGTGACGCAGAATCAATTCTTCGAGCCCGATGGAATCAAGCTGACGCTCGGAAACGAATGAGAGCGATGCGGCGCACATTCCACCAATGGGACGTGGAGCGACCTCGATGGTCCAGACGCCACGTTCGTTGATGCGAAATTCGGCGTGGACCGGCCCGTGCGACAGCCCGATGGCACGGGCGGCCTGCTTGGCGGTGCTCTGAATTGCCGATTGCTGCTCGGCAGAAAGCCGCGACGGAGTAACGTAAATGGTTTCTTCGAAGAATGGACCTTCAAGCGGGTCGGGCTTGTCAAAGATGGCGAGAATTCTAAGGTCGCCGTCGATCAGAATTCCTTCCAGCGCAACTTCCACACCGGGAAGGTATTCTTCGACAAGCGCTTCGCGCGCCGCCGAAGCGCCTTTCACTAAGAACTCGGGGCGTTCGAGAAGGTGCGCCAAGCGGCGGGCCGCTTCGAGGAATTCCTCACGGGAATTGGTACGCATCACGCCCTGGCTGGCGGAAAGCGAGAGCGGCTTCAGCACACAGGGATATTGAATCCCGAGGAGTGAAGGCTCCGGCTCCGGCCGGAGGGGAATCGCGCGAAACCAGGGATTCCACACGCCTGCATCGCGGAAGACTTCACGCATGCGAAGTTTGTTGTGGCAAGCTTCGACGGCAGCGGGGTGGTTCGAGCGCACTCCGAGGCCGCGAGCCGCGTATGAAGCGGCGACGGCGGGCCCATCGCCGAGGGCGAGAATCGCATCGAGCGGCTTGCCACGCAGCGAATGAATAGCGATAGCAGCGGCTTGTTCGGGATTGGCGAACCGGGCGGCGATAGCGTTGTCGCCCCAGGGATCGGAAAGTTCATGGCAGCGGTCGGTCACGTAAGCCAGGCGGACGCCGAGTCTGCCCGCAGCGGCTTCAAAGCTGCGAGTTTGGTAACCGAGCTTTGAAGCAAAGAGCGCGACCGTTTTTGTTTGCTGCGTGGTCATTCAGAAGTGGATTGAAATAGAGTTCAGACAAATCCTTCGCTGGATTCGATGTTTCTGCCGAAATTCGCGACGGGAACCAACTGGTCCCCGGTTGGTTCCGCTCAACAATACCAGGGCTCGCTGAGATATGGCGCGGGCCGAGGCGAAGCGCCGTGGCGAAATGGCGCCGGAACGGTTCCCTGCAACTGCGCGGCGGCATCCGAGATGCGCTCGAAAGTTTGCGGGCGCAATTCCCTTTTTGTTCCGGCGTCTGCGACGATTCGAGAAATGTCTTCGGCGAGAGTGTCGAGCGCGGCATCGGAATTGCGCCAGGGATAGATGAGTTTTTCGGGATCGAACGCACCAACCGAGCTGGCGATTTCCGGAAGCTCCAGGAGACGCGAGCGAGACGGAATGAGCAGACGAATCGCCAACTGGATGGAGGGCACCGCTGCAGTGAGATTGCGATCGGCGATGGTTTCAAGCAGATCCCAATAGCTTTCACGGGTGGTCCAGGGAGTGAACGGAACGAACGTCGGCTGAAGCGCGAGGCCGGCATTTTCGCAAAGTTCCAGAGCGCGGAAAAAATCGGCTCGCGTGTGCCCCTTCTCTAATTTGAAAAGGACATGGTCATCGAGAGACTCGACGGCGCTGGTCACAAACAGGCAGGCCGTGCGCGCAAGCATGGGAAGTGCGTCTGCGTGGCGAAGAAGGTGCTCGACCTTTATTGTGACGTCGTAAGTAAGTTGCGGATGTTCTGCGTGCAGCGCTTCAACGATGCGCAGGGCATGGGTAATGCCATTGAAAAAGTCGGGATCGCCAAAAGTGATGTGTTGCGCTCCCGCTTCTACCTGCTGGCGGATGTCGGCAAGGACAATTTCCCGAGGCACGGCGCGAAATTGGCCGGAATAAACGGGAACGATGGGGCAATGGCGGCAGAGATGTTTGCAGCCGCGCGAGGCTTCCGTGTATCCGGCGGTGCGATGCTCACCGGTGGGTAACACGACGTGGGCATATTTGCGGAGACCGGGCAGATCGCTGCGGTCCGGGACCTCGAACCCAAGACGCGGAAGTCTCCTGTCCTGACTTC
The DNA here is from genome assembly GCA_046724685.1 of Acidobacteriota bacterium. Lineage (GTDB taxonomy): Bacteria > Acidobacteriota > Terriglobia > Acidiferrales > UBA7541 > Acidiferrum. The sequence goes on from JBKOXA010000093.1 coordinate 12,659, forward strand.
CGGCGACCTCGTCAGAGCGACCTGATGCCAGCGCTTCCGCCAGCCCGGCCAATTCCGCTTCAAATTCAGGACCGAGAATCGCTGAAAATCCCGCGGAGCGCAGGTGCGATTCATTCAGCGGTGCATAGAGACCGCAGGCACACAAGTGGGCCGCGGGATTTTGAGCGCGAATTGCCGGAACCCATTGCAGCGCGACGCGTGTGGCCGTGTGCATGGGAAGATAGAAAACAATCAGCTCGGCTTCACGAAGAGGGAATTCGTCCAACGATTGCCGGGAGAGATCAAAGCAGCGAACGGAATGGCTGCGTTTGCGAAGCCACGCCGCGGGTGAAGCCAAACCAAACGGCTGGCGGCCCAATTCGTACGTGGAAAGGAGCAGGATCTTCACGACACAAACAGTATAGCGCGTGACGTAGAACGAGCTGGCCGGCTGCGTGAGCGCTCCGCGGTGAGTTCGGTTATCATATGAGCTCGAACTGAGGAGAAGACCGCGAGATGGCAATTTCCGCAACAAACTCGTTTGGAACGCGCGACAAATTGAACGTGGGCGCGCAATCCTTTGAGATTCATCGCCTCGAACACCTGGAACGCCGCGGCTTCAAAAATATGTCCGGGCTGCCTTTTTCGCTGCGCATCCTGCTGGAAAATCTGTTGCGTAACGAAGACGGGCGCTTTGTGCACCCGGAAGACATCCAGGCACTGGGATCCTGGAAGCCGGGAGCCGCGGAAAAGGAAATCGCGTTCATGCCCGCTCGCGTGTTGCTGCAGGATTTCACGGGGGTGCCGGCGGTGGTGGATTTGGCGGCGATGCGCGAAGCCGTCAAGAAAATGGGCGGGAATCCGAAGCGAATCAATCCTCTGTTTCCGGCCGAACTGGTGATCGACCATTCCGTGCAAGTGGACAGTTTCGGAAACGTGAATGCGTTTGAAATGAATGCGACGCTTGAATTTCAACGCAACGTGGAACGATACGCGTTTTTGCGCTGGGGGCAGACGGCGTTTCAGAATTTTAAAGTGGTGCCGCCGGAAACAGGAATCTGTCATCAGGTAAACCTGGAATATCTGGCGCGGGTGGTTTGCGCGGTGCCGTTGGGAAGCAGATTTGAGGCCTATCCGGACTCGCTGGTGGGAACGGATTCGCATACGACGATGGTGAATGCGCTCGGCGTGTTTGGCTGGGGCGTAGGCGGAATTGAAGCGGAAGCGGCGATGCTGGGCCAGCCGAGTTCGATGCTGATACCGCAGGTTGTCGGATTCAAGCTGCACGGCAGGCTTCCTGAGGGTGCAACGGCGACGGACCTCGTGCTCACCGTGACGGAAATATTGCGTAAAAAGGGTGTCGTCGGGAAATTCGTGGAGTTTTACGGCAGCGGACTCTCAAGCCTGAGCATTCCGGATCGCGCGACGATTGCGAACATGGCGCCGGAGTATGGCGCGACAATGGGATTTTTTCCTGTCGATGCGGAGACCCTTGCGTATTTGCAATTCACAGCTCGGCCGCACGAGCAAATCGCGCTGGTGGAGGCGTACTGCAAGGAGCAGGGGCTTTTCCGCACCGACGCGACTCCTGATCCGGCATTTACTGACACGCTGCAGCTGGATCTGGGAACCGTAGAGCCGACAGTGGCGGGGCCAAAGCGTCCGCAGGACCGGGTGGCGTTGCGAAGTGCGAAAAGCTCCTTCACGAGAATTGTGGAAGGCTCACCCGCAAAGCGTGCGCGGGTGCAGAACAACGGCGATTCGTTTGAACTGGCGAACGGCTCCGTGGTAATTGCGGCCATTACCAGCTGCACGAATACTTCGAATCCGTCGCTGATGCTCGGCGCGGGATTGCTGGCGAAGAAAGCCGTCGAACGCGGCCTGCAGGTAAAACCCTGGGTGAAAACAAGCCTGGCGCCCGGCTCGAAAGTGGTGACGGACTATTTGTTAAAGGCCGGACTGACACAGTATCTGGATCAATTGAAATTCAATCTGGTGGGATACGGTTGCACGACCTGTATCGGAAACAGCGGTCCGTTGCCGGAAGCGATCGGCGCAGCGATCAGGGAAAACAATCTGATTGCCGTAGCGGTGTTGAGCGGCAATCGCAATTTTGAAGGGCGAATTCATCCGCTGGTGAGGGCCAACTATTTGGCTTCGCCGCCGCTGGTGGTGGCGTACGCGCTGGCAGGAAGAATGGACTTGGACCTGACGACCGAGCCGCTTGCCATCGACACGGCGGGGAAACCCGTGTACTTACGCGAAATTTGGCCGACGCCGCAAGAAGTGGAAGCAACCGTGCGACAAGCGGTGACGCAACAGCAGTACCAGCAGCAATACGCTGCGGTATACGACGGCGACCAACATTGGAAAAGCATGGCGGTTCCCGCCGGGGACTTATACCAATGGGATGCGAAGTCCACGTACATCAAATTGCCGCCGTATTTTGAAAACATGTCGAAGACCGCCGCGCCACTAACGGACATTCACGCGGCGCGAGTGCTCGCAGTGCTCGGCGACAGCATTACGACGGATCACATTTCGCCGGCGGGTTCCATCGGCGCGGATTCTCCGGCTGGGAAATATTTGATCGCGAACGGAGTGAAGCCACACGAGTTCAATTCCTACGGTGCGCGGCGCGGAAATCACGAAGTGATGGCTCGCGGCACGTTCGCGAATATTCGCCTGAAGAACCAACTCGCTCCTGGGACCGAGGGCGGCTGGACGACCTATCAGCCCGGCGGAGAGCAGATGAGTATCTACGACGCTTCGGTGAAGTACCGCGAAGCGGGCGTGCCGCTGATTGTCATTGCCGGGAAAGAGTATGGTTCGGGATCATCTCGCGACTGGGCGGCGAAAGGACCAAAGCTGCTCGGCGTGCGCGCGGTGATTGCAGAAAGCTACGAACGGATTCACCGCAGCAATCTGGTGGGAATGGGAATCCTGCCCCTGGAATTCAAGGCCGGCGAAAATCGCGAGACCCTTGGGTTGACCGGCAGGGAAACGTTCGAGATCACGGGAGTTACTTCCCTTTCGCCACGAATCAATATCCAGGTTTCCGCGAAGAATGACAGCGGAAGCGAGAGTAACTTCGCCGTTGTGGCGCGTGTGGACACGCCGGAGGAAGTTGCGTATTACCAGAACGGTGGCATTTTGACGTATGTCCTGCGGCAAATGATTTAGAGCGTGTAACAAAACCCTCTCACGACTCACGACGCAAGCAGCACACACCGAGATTCGACCGCGCTTACCGCCGGGCAAATCGGCTCCAGGGATAACCTCCCTCTTGCCGACCACACGGAAGTAGCCGAGCAAGTCGGTAGAGTTTCTCACCCAGATGACTCGAAGCTTTTGCCGAGGTATTTTGTCCGAGTGAAAACAAAGATCAAGAACTCATTGCCCTCGGAACCCCGTACCGGATGACCGCCAAGTCGGAACTGACCCGAAAGATGTTAAACTTCGGCCACGTGGAAGTTCCCGTGTCAACCAATTCCTCATCCCGAATTATCCGTTTCAGTACGTTCGAGGTGAATCTTCAGACAGGGGAACTGCGCCAGCGGGGACAGAAGGTAAAGCTCCAGGAACAGCCTTTTCAGGTACTGGCAGCGCTGCTCGAACGGCCGGGGGAAGTCGTTAGCCGAGAGGAATTGCGCAACAAACTCTGGCCGGCGGACACATTCGTGGACTTCGAGCACAGCCTGAATGCCGCCATCAAGAGGTTGCGCGATGCGCTGGGCGAATCGGCGGAGACCCCCATCTTTGTTGAGACACTCGCTCGACGAGGATATCGCTTCATTGGCAATGTTGAGACACCAGCCGCGACTCTATCTGCCCTGTCCGACCTCAAGCGTCTGAAACAGGACACGGAACCCGGACGAATCCCAATCAAGGTGCAGTCGACAAGTGCCTCAGACCCTTGGACACGGAAGTGGCAGTTCGTTGGGGCGCTGTTGGCTATTGTCGTTGTGGCTGGGATGGGCGCGGGGTGGTTCCTCTGGCGTCGGGCAGTAGGATCGTCGCAAGCTCCGGTAACATTGCGACGTTTGACGACGAATGCCAGTGAGAATTGGATCATCACTTCTGCGATATCTCCTGATGGCAAGTACCTGGCATATTCCGACAAAACCGGAGCATACTTGCGTCTCCGCTCTACGGGTGAGGTGCGCCCTCTACTAGCGAAGGTTTCTGACATCACCTTCTTGGGATGGTTTCCAGACAGCTCGCAGTTGTTGGTATCGTGGGCGATCCCTCCTGCAAAAAAGAGTCTGTGGGCTGTATCCATCCTGGGTGGCAACGCGAGACAAATTAGCGACGAAGGGTGGTCGGCTGCGGTTTCGTCGGACGGCTCACGAATTGTATTTCTCAAGGGAACAGGATTCGGGGAAACGGGCCAGGAAATCTGGTTGATGCGGGCAAATGGAGCCGATCAGCGAAAGCTGATGTCATTTCCAGAGGGAGGGTTCGCGTTACCGGTTTGGTCGCCCGACGAACGCTGGATTGCATACCTGAAATTCAAGCCTGGGCCCAACACCTATGAAGTCTGGATCGAGCTCTTCAACTTGGAGCAGGGTACTAAGACGGTTGTTTTGTCGGACCCGCATCTGGAACCGTGGGGGTTCCTCTGGCTGCCGGATGGACGTTTGGTCTATGCGATGGATGAACCGCCGCCCAGTCAGAACAGCTCGAACTTTTGGGCGGCCCGCATAGACTTGAGCACCGGCCGTTTCGTGGGAACCCCAGCGAGAATCACTAGCGGCGATGGCTTTGCAGTGAAACCCAGCGTCACCGCAGATGGCAAGCATCTCGTATTTAACCGGGCTAAGCCACAGGCTGATGTCTACGTCTCCGAGTTTTCTGCCAAAGGACCGCGACTCAGCACACCGCGCCGGCTTACGTTCGACGAGGGCGATGACCTTCCTTTCGACTGGACGCCCGATAATAAGGCCGTGCTGTTCATCTCGAATAGAACCGGTACGACTAACATTTTTCGACAACGGATAGATGAAACCTCGGCAGAAATGCTGGTCGTTGATCAGGAGAAAAAATCAGCGATTTGTCGGTTGAGTCCAGACGGATCCCAAATTCTTTATTCCGTACCCACGAATCCAAGCGACAATTCACAGCCGGTGCGGCTGATGCGAGCGCCTATCAATGGGGGCCCGCCCCAGATCGTGCTTGAGGCCCCAGCGATTGGTAACTATGAGTGTTCGCATGCACCGGCCGCCATCTGCGCCTTCGGCCAGGAAAAACCGAAAGAGTTAGTGATTTCGGTTTTTGATCCAGCTATCGGCAAGCCGCACGAAGTAGCGAAGCTCCAAAAGCAAACAACCGATTGGGCTTGGGGGCTCTCCCCGGACGGAACATCAATTGCGGCAGTTACCTTCGGCGCCGCCGATAACCGAATCCGGCTGCTCTCACTCTCGGGTCAGACCACTCGCGAGCTTATGGTGAAAAATTGGACTGGCTTCACTTCCATAGATTGGGCGGCCGATTCCAAAGGGCTTTTTGTCAGCAGCAATCCCGCGGGCTTGAGGCAAAGCTTGCTGTACATAGATTTAGCGGGCCACGCACATCAAATCTGGGAAGTGAACCACATTTGGACTAGCTGGGCCGTCCCCTCGCGCAATGGAAAATACGTCGCAATTCTAGCACCCACTGTCGA
>JBKOXA010000102.1:0-14158 GCA_046724685.1 Acidobacteriota bacterium
AGCCCGATGAAACCGCCGGCGAGCCCGCTGACGCCGCCTTGCATTCCGATAGACTGCTTCCCTTTTTCATGCACGTTCAAATTGAGGTCGACGGTGCCGTCCTTGAGGTTCCTGCGGATTTCGACGGCCTTGTCCGCCTCAAGTCGGTCGAAATAGTCGAGCTGGTTCAATCGCAGGATGCTGATTTCCCAAAGCCGTTTGTTGAATAGTTGCCCCTCGTCAATGAGCAATTCACGACGTATGACTTTGTCCCGTGTGGTGGTGTTGCCGCTGAAATCGATCCGGCGGACGTAATACTGTTTCTGCTCGTCAAACTTCAGCGTAACGTTCATGACCTTGCTCGCGTCATCAACGTCGAAGTCGGGTTCCGCCGTAAAGTCAATAAAGCCGTATTCGCCGTAGGCGGTTGTATAGTCTTTGATTGCTTTGCGGAGTTTCGAAACATTGACGACGTCGCCCTGCTTCAAGGGGAAAATGGATTTCAACCCTTCCGCCTTGAGTGAAAGCGCTTTGTCCGGATCGGCGCTAACAATTTTCAAAACGCCCATCTTGTAGCGGAAACCTTCTTCGATGGGGATGGTGATGTTGACGGCTTTGCCGTGAGTTCGGCCGGTCATGGGGACGCCGAGACGGCGCCGCTGAGTGTCCACGTTTTCGAGGACCGGTTCTTTGACGAGCACGCGAAAATAACCGTTGTCCTGGTAGAGACCGCGGATGCCGATTTCGAGGTCTTCGTTGAGCTTGTCGCGGTCATAGGTCTTCGACAGGACACTCAGCTCAGTGAAATAGAGCGGGATCGCGTACGGACGGTCGTGACGCATCGCGCGCAGAAGTTTGCGGTCGCTAAATGCATGATTCCCGGCGAAGTTGACTTTTCCTACCTTTACCTTGGGGCCTTCCTCAATCTTGAAAATCAAGAGGACAGCGTTGCTGCTGGCAATACGCTCGAATTGCGGCGTGATTTTCGCAAATTGGCGGCCATGTTCTCCCAGCAATTCCTTTAGGACCGTTTCGCCTCTGCGCACCTTTGTGGGGTCCAGCTGGCTTTCCACCGTCAAGCCGACCTTGCGTTCCTTGAAACGGTCGAGAATGTCCGACTCGGAAATTGAGTGAATGCCGTCATAGCGAATGCGGCGAATAAGCGGACGTTCTTTCAGCTCGAAGATCACAATTTTCTTCTGGGGCCCTGCCGGAGAATCTTCGACTCGCAGCTTGATGTCTTCGAAGAAGCCGGTATTCCACAGCCCCTGAAAATCACGCTTCAACGCTTCTTCGTTGTAGGGATCGCCCGGGCGCGTAAACAAGCGCGCCCTCAGAGTGTCGTTTCGAATCCGGCGGTTCCCCAGGAATTCAAGGCGGTCAATCACGGGCGATGGTTCTCCTCGTGCCTGCGCGCCGCGAGTTGCAGCCGCCGCGGACAGCGTCAGGAGAATCAGTGCGGTGATCGCCAAACCATTTTTTCTGCAAGCGCAATTTCTCGTTGTGGTGTAAAGGACTGTGTCCTGATGCATCCGCATTCTTCTGGGACTCTTAACATCCGCTCCAGACACTACGGGCTGAAAGCATTCGCCAGTCTTAGGAAGGGTTAACTGCGGGTGAAGACCTGTTAAGGGATCGGGCTGGGACTTAACGTTTCTTTACATTGCAATGATTGAAGTTTGTCTAGGCTACCTTTATGTACGAACCCGCATCTGACCCAGCTTACGACGAGCAAAATCAGACGCAGGATACAGGTGTGGGGCGCGTTCTAGTCATCGATGACGATCGCGAACTGTGCGAGTTGGTAAGAGAATATCTCGTGCAGGAGTGTTTCCAGGTGGACCTGATTCACGAAGGCAAACACGGCCTCGAGCAGGCGCTTTCCGGGAAATACGACGTCGTGATTCTAGACGTTATGCTTCCAGGGATCACGGGCCTGCAAGTGCTGCAGTCCATCCGTCGCACATCTCGTGTAGGAGTTTTGATGCTTACGGCGCGCGGCGAGGACGTAGACCGCATTCTTGGATTGGAACACGGGGCGGATGACTATCTTGCGAAACCTTTCAATCCCCGCGAGTTGGTCGCTCGTATCAGAGCGGTGCTGCGCCGCTTGCGCCCCGCCGGTGCTACCGACGGACTCTGGAGCCCGGAGCGGCTGGAGCTGGGCGATTTATTCCTGGACCAGGGTTCGCGGATATGTCGCATCGGCGGGGCGCACGTTGATCTGACCACCACGGAGTTCGACCTGTTGGTCACGCTAGTCAAATCCGGCGGGCGAGTTCTCTCGAGAAAGGATTTGGTGCGGGTCGTGCTCGACCGGGAATTTTCTCCGTTTGACCGCAGCATCGACGTTCACGTCAGCAATCTCCGCAAAAAGCTTGGAGCGCTTCCTGAAGGCGTCGAGCGAATACGCAGTATTCGCAATGTAGGTTATCTCTACACGCTTCAATCGGAGCGCCTGGATTCGATTCGCAATATCGCTTCATGAGCCGCCTGTTTTGGAAAATTTTCCTGTGGTTTCTGGTGGCGATGTTTCTTGTGGGCAGCACGCTTGCCCTGTCGGTCGCCTCCACGAGAAATGCGGCTGAAGACCGGCGCATGCGCTCGTTTGTTGATCGTGTGATTCACCTCGAAGCCGAGCACTCGGCGCGCGTGTTTGAACAAGAAGGCCCGGCGGAACTGCAGAAGTATCTTGCGGAAATGAATGAGGACCGACCGGCGCGGGCCGGGCTGTGCGGCGCAGACGGTAAGAACGTTCTCAGGGAGGAACAGGATGCACCGCTCTCCCCGTTAATCCTGCGAGCCTCCGAAACCTATGAAACGCAGTTCACAACGGATCGCGGGAACCGAGTGCTTGCGCAAAGAACCTACGGTCCGAGCGGCAAGCAATATGTCTTCTACACTACCTTGGCGCCACTGCCGTTCGGACCATTTCATCCGAACTTGCGGGACCTGTTCCTGCGAATCGCCGCAATCGTATTTGTCGGCGTTCTTGTCTGCCTGTGGCTGGCGCATCACATCACTTCTCCCGTGCTTCGCCTGCAGAACGCGGTGCGCGAAATTGCAGCGGGCAAACTGAATGCACGCGTCGGCGCCGCCCTGGGAAGACGACGCGACGAAATTGCAACGCTCGGTCACGACTTTGACCAGATGGCGGAACACATCGAGACGCTTATGAGCGTGCAACGCCGGTTACTGCAGGCGATTTCGCATGAACTCCGGTCTCCACTGGCTCGCATGAATGTCGCATTAGGGTTGGGACGCCAACGCAGTGGGCCTGAATTGCAAAGTTCGTGGGACCGGCTTCAGAAGGAGACGGATCGGCTGAACGAAATGATTTCGCAATTGCTCACGCTGACGCGCCTGGAAAGCGAGACCAATGTGGCTGCGCGAACGACGCTGGAACTTTCCATGCTCCTTCAGGAAATCGTGGCGGATGCCGATTTTGAGGCGCGCAGTGTGGAGCGTTCCGTGATCGTGGTGCTGGCAGAACCTCTCCTGGTGAAAGCAAATCCCGCGTTGCTGCGCAGTGCCGTAGAGAACGTTCTGAGAAATGCGATTCGCTACACGGAGCGCGGTACACAGATCGAAGTCAGCCTCCTTGCAGACGTCAACAAGGGCGGCTCGACCGCCATCATTCAGGTAGCGGATCATGGGCCAGGCGTGCCCGAAGCCGACCTTGAAAATATCTTTCGGCCCTTTTATCGAGTGGCCGACGCTCGAGAACGGGAAACCGGTGGCGTGGGTCTGGGTCTGGCGATCACTGACCACGCGATTCGCCTGTATGGCGGCACAGTTTCGGCGAGAAATGCTGCACCTGGAGGTCTTATTGTTGAGCTGCGCTTGCCGGCGATCTCCAAGCCGCGGCCCTTGCTGGATGTCAGCGTAACTGCAGGAACAGAAAATGCAGGAGCGTGACTCGCATTTCTACGTTAACAGACTTGGCGGAAGCGTGTGGGGTTCGAACTGTTTGAGCGGTAGAAGGAAGCGGCGGCGTGAAAGCCTAAAGGAACGGAGGAAAGCCGAAACGCGCCAAACAAACCCGCTCTTCGCCCAATGGTCTGCTTCAATTGCAACATGCAGCATGGCCTTCAAGCTGCTGCCTCACCGGGTTTGCGGAATTTCTTGCCCTACAGGATCACCTGTATTGCGTCAAACATAGAGAAATCGTTGAGTTACTTTGTGGCCAAAACTGTATTGATTGCGGATGACAGCGCCTCCATGCGTCTGTCGGTTCGGCTTTTGCTCGAAGGCCGGCATCCGGAACTTTGTGTGCGCGAGGCTGTTGATGGAGTAGACGCCATTCAGAAGGCGAAAGTAGCGCAACCCGATTTGATACTTCTGGACCTTGCCATGCCTCGGTTGAACGGAGCAGAAGCGGCCACGATCCTGAAGAATGATATGCCGGAAACGCCAGTCATTCTATTTACGATGTATACCGACCTGCATGCCGATTCTCTGTGCGAAGCTATCGGCGTTGATTTCATTTCAAAGGTGGATGGTGTCTCAAAGTTGCTAGAACGTGTTGATGCTTTACTCCCGCCAAATTGAGGTCGTCGAGAAGCAGAGTTAGCCTAATCCGCTGCATTAGCTGCCCTCGCGGGTGCCAGTTCCAGAATCGCCGGAATTAGTTCGCTCGCCAATTTCATCTTATCCAACAATTTCGCCGCTCCGATTCTGCCAGCCGATGCTTTCGCTTCATCATCATTTGCAAAAGATATCGCTAGGAGCTTCGGGCCAGCGGGTAGAAGCGGTTTTGCGCCGTCAGCCATGTGCAGGTCAAGAATGATTTCATCAGGCAACAACTCCTCAGCCTTCTGGACTGCTTCAGAGAACGTCGCGGCTTCACCGATGATGATAATATCTTGGCATTCGCTCAACAAACCGCGAATTGCATTCCGCACGGCTTCCGCATCGTCAGCCAGTAGAACCTTGACGCACATAAGTCTCCAGTGGGACAGTGCTAACATTTGCACCCACAAGCACTGATAAGTCAAGGCTTCATTTCGTTAGCCGGATTCCTGAGGGACTAATCGATTTGTTCGGCTCGGGCGGTTTTCACAATGGGGGATTTCTTCTGCCGCGCTGCAAACTTCTCGGCTTTTTCGAGGTTGTTATAAATCCGGCTACACTCTTCTTTGCCGCCGTATGTAATCGTCACGCGAACATGATGGTGCTTCCGATTCTTAATCATCAAGCGGACAGTATCATGCCTTCACTCCGGTACCCGTAACAAATATAGTTCGACGGCGGGATGGGTCCCCAGATGTTTCTGATAGAATCCCGGCACCCAGTACGATAGCGAGGCTTGATATTGCAGGTCAGCGCGTTGAAACGTTGAGCTTCGCCCATAACGAAGACACCCAATTGCTAATCCGCCTTCGGGGAATGATGGTTTAAATGGCAAGAAGTAATTCCCAAAACGGTCTTCAATTGGTGAGTGTGCGAAGACTGACTTGCAATTCGAACAGGTAAGAACCCAGCTAGCCATTATCAACTTCCTGGCCATCAACGCTCCGATTGAATCAGAATGATGGGTAAGGGAAAATGAAAGCTGTCCAAAAGTGAACATTTGTGCCGCTGGGAGTTATCGCATTCTTTCGACCGCGAGGACTACGGGATGAACAATGGCATTCCCTTCATCAAGGTCGCCGCCCCCGTCGAGGTGACTATCGACGTCGAGGGGAAGAGAGTCAGCGGGCCTCCATTGGTTTTTAAGGAATAGCCAACCTTCGAGAAGGGCGGTTGATCTAATGCGACCTTACGTCAACGGTAGCCACAGCCCATCTTTTGTAGCTCAGCCCGCGCCCGGCTGCACATTGGATTTAGCCTATTCGCACTCATCGCCGTTCGCATTCGTTAAGTTGGGAAATCCCTGCGAATCCGAACGCTCAATTCGCTACAGCTCCTGGGTGCTCATAGCCATATTAGGTCTCCTTGCAGCGGCTTGCGGTGGAAGTCGCTCAGGCGGAGTCACCCCTCCCCCATCCGCCAAAGAAGCCCTCTACTTAAGCACCGGCCTCTCTTCCGGCCCAATTCTCACGTACGTTTTCGATACCGGGACCGGAACCGTGGGCTCGCCAACTCCCATCGCCGGACCTACTGCTGGAATTGACATGAAGGTTTTTCCCGGCGGCAACTTTCTCTACGTTTCGGACTTCGATTCCGGCTCCGTCTTCGCGTACTCCATAGATCGCTCGACCGGTCGGCTCACCACCCTGGCCGGCTCGCCCTTCGTTTTCCAGGGCCACACGGGTAACGGCGGTCCTATCGCCATTGATCCCGCCGGCAAATTTCTATTCTCCTCAAACGCCGCTGGCGCAATCGCTTCTTTCACCATCAATTCCCAAACCGGCGCTCTCACACCTGCAACAGCGCCCATCGTCAACGACAACAACCAGCCGGTTTACCTTCTCGTCGACCCTACTGGGAAATTCCTGATCGCCTCAAACCAAGCCGATTCTTCCGGCAGAAATTATTCCGTTTTTTCGATCAACTCCACGACTGGCGTTCTTGCCGAAGTTCCGGGTTCGCCATTCACCTTCGGGCAAGACACGAAGCCTCGGCAAATTGTCTTGAATTCCGGCGGTTCCGTTCTATACGCCGCACTTTCCAACTCTCAGCAGGTCAACGCTCTCAATTTCGATTCCACAACCGGCAGGATCACTGCCATCCAGGGAGCCCCTTATCCCGCTCAAAGCTTGCCTACCAGCATCGTTCTGTTGCCCAACGGACAATTTCTCTATGCCGGCAACAGCGGCGCGGGCAGCATCTCGCTATACAGTGTCGACACGTCCAGCGGAACTCTCACTCCGGGCAATATAATTGGGGCCAACAATCCCGCGTTTCTGGATGTTGACTCGGCTGGTCAATTTCTTTTGGATATCAGCGGGAGCACAAATACGCTCTCAATCTATGAAATAGACTCCTCCACCGGCAGACTCACCTTGCTCAACAACACCAATTTTCCATCTGGAGCAGGGGTTCGCTCCGCTTCCTTCCTGGTACCGCTGCAGTAATTTCTTTTCCGCATCGCGAACCGTGCAATTTCTGAACGATTCGCGAACCGTTACAGAACGAAATCAATTACTTAGTTTTTGTTTTCAGAAGCTTGGCGGAAGCGTGTAGGAGTCGAACCCAAGTTCCCCACTTCTATCTCTCGACGCTTCATGACATTGCCGTTTCCGCCAAGCTCCAATTGGAGTCAATTGGAGTTCCCTGCCCTGATTTCGTTCCCGAATGTCGCTGGAATATTCCGAGCGACGATCACTCCGGGCCGCCTGAGGCGTGCGGCGTACTACGTCGGTTGAGAATCGTACACCGGCACCCTTAGAGACACAGAGCTCACCGATAAACCGGTGGGCTAACGCCGCCAAAACAGCCGCCTAACGACCCTTCCTAGCTACCGCACCGGGGCCGCTCCCAAGGCACCTTACAGCGAAAAAAAAAACGTGGAACATCGAACACCGCGTTCTCGTTCGAGGAAAATGTAGCAGCGCGAGACATCAATCTCGGGGAGGGCTGAATCCGGTTGTCACTCGCTCCGCCGAAAAATTCCGAACCGGATGATCGGGCCTATTAGACTTCTTTTGCTCCCTCGCGTTTTTGCTAGGTGCCTACCGATTAGGGGGATGATTGGTAACGGCGGTGGGGATCGAAGCCAACGCCCGATACGCTTCGACTGCGCCCTTTTGTATTCAATGACCTGCGAAGACAGGGAAAAAACAGGCCTTTTGAACGACTCCTATTCCCCGCTCTCGCCCACCACCGTCAGGTTCGTGGCACAAATCGCCCGTCGTCAGTTTATGCTTCTCAGAAGCTCCCGCTCCTCAGGCGAAAAGTGGCTGTACCGACCGGTCTCGATTTCCCTCTCCCGTGCAAACGGTGGCATCTCGCGCAAGGCTCTCATCGCACTCTGCACTTCATGGCGGACCGGCGGGTTTTGCCGCGTGGTGGAGTGTGCGACTTGGTAGGTGCTCGGCACGGTGGTTACCCGGTCTGTTGAGAGAATCGGACCACGCGATGTAAGGGCAGCGACATTACTGATCGTGTCGTTCGTGTTTGGAGTGCTCACCGGCGGTCTCCAAGGCTTTGCTGGTTTGCTCCCGGATTTCGGGCTGGGATTCGGAGGCGGAGGGTCATCATTCCCGTTGGAAGGACATGTGTATCCCGGAGGACAATAATACGGGTAGTAGTAAGGGTAGGGAGCGTAATTCCAAGGGCTGTAGCCGTAGCTATACGGGTTTCCCCAACCCCAATACGGCCACCCAAAGCCAAAACCCAATCCCCATCCGTAACCGTGGTGAGGATAGCCCCAATATCCGCCGTGCCAACCGCGGTAGCCGCCATGCCATCCATAGCCCCCGTGCCAACCATAACCACCGTGTCCTCCGTAGTAGGAATGTCCGCCGCTGTAGCCATAGTGACCTCGGCCGCCACCATGGAAACCTCCTGTCGCGCCACCGCGGAATCCGCCTCCACCGCCGCCGTGAAATCCTCCTCCGCCACCATGACCACCACGCTGGGCAAAAGCAGTGTGTGGCAACCAGCCAAGCGCGCCAATGCCGACGATTGCGAAAAGAACTCTCAAGAATCCAGATTTCATCATTTTCAGGACAAGGGCGCGACTCATGCTGTCAGGGTGCCAGCGGTTCGCCATGCGGGACACTGTCACTCTTGCCAGGGATATGGGGTCGTGACTGATTGCTCCAGGCGCAATCGGATTATTTATTTGTAGGCGACGGCGGCGCTGCCGATTCGGTGGCAGAGTTCCCGCGCAATCCCCGGGGTGAGCTTCTCATCCGGCTCTGGCCCATCATCTCCAGGGTCTGCTGAATTCACTCGTCAGAGATAATGCTCAGGAAAGGTGACTGCGCCGGTCGCCATTCAGCGGATTGCGAACCTGTGTATTCAATGACCTGCGAAGGCCGGGAAGACAGCCTTTTTGAACCTCTCCTGTTTTCCAACCTTCGCCGCCAGCGTTTATTTTGGGTCGAGCTATCGCAGCTTCGCATATTCCGCTTTTGCGGTGATGAGGACAGGAATATCCGGGTCCGCATCTTTCCAGAGCGTGAGAAAATCCTGATACGTCGCTGGCTTTGGTGGATGTCGCCTTGCATCGCGTAGCGGGAAATGGCTTCTTCATTCTCCCGAAAACAGATCCCTCGCACCCCTCGGAATGACGTCACGGCGAATGATGACGTTGCAGCTTCCGCCAAGTTCCAATTGGAGTCAAAAACCTTCACGGACAGTTTCTTGGACGCAGTTCGACGCGAACAAGGTAACGGAGCAAAGCAATATTTGATGACTTGTCGAGCTTCGGCGCGGGTTCGATTCCCATCGCCCGCTCCAGAAATCTAAGATTTATTTCTCTGAATACTTATCTGTCTTCGCGTAGAGTACCTCACAGTATGAGATGCGTCGTGAAATCTCTTAAAGGGCACGTTTGTAAACCAGGGGAAGGTTCTGGGTGCAAGCACTTCTCCCGGCGAATGAATGATTTTCCCGAAGTCTTCGAAAGAGCCACGGGCGAGCGACTCATCCCAGGTACTTTGAATGTGAATGTCGGAGTCCAGACACCGGTGACAGAGCACTTTAGGATTCATGGGCGAGAAATAAATGAAACGGAAGAATTTCTCTTTGAAGTATGCCAAGTTAATGGAACTTGGGCGTATAGAATCAGACCGCTCGATAGCAGTGGCGGGGGCGGACACGGCGATCACATACTTGAAATAAGCTGCTCGAAGCAGATTCCCGACGTCTCTCCCGGAACTGAGGTAGAAATTACGCTGTTTGCACTCGATGAGCAGCAACTTTCTGAGTTAAAGGGCCGCGCGTTACAAGGGCGAGAAATCGCCGAAAAGTTAAGGGAACTCTCAGGGCGAGGCTCGTGATTCAGGGCGGCGAAAACGAACGAGCGCAGTCCCGTTCGCTGACTCAAGATCTCAGCATGGAAGGAACCGGCCGAGCGCCGACGTCATGAACACGATTCCTTCACAACGACAAACCCACCGCGAGGCGGTCTCCGTTCGGGAATATTTGTTCGATTTCCAGAGCCGTCCAGCCTGCTTCTGCTGGGTAGCGGCATCCTTGGCTTGCTTGGCGCGGTACGCAGAAAATTAAACGGGCTATTCCCATTCTTCGCCGAATAGCCCGGCCTCGGATGTGCTTCGTCACGTCTTCTCGCGTGCCTCCGCGAACGCGTTGACACTCCCGGCTGGCTGCTGTCGCGCCAAACCAGGGTAGCGAGTCCCGTAACTTATACTGGGGCTAGTTTACATAGTTGGTGGTGACGTCCGAAGAGCCATTTTTTCGGTGAGGACGAGGAAATGCATTTGCGCCCTACAAGGAGCCTATCCAATCGTAAACCACCAAGGGAAACTGCAAGCCCATTGCGAACTCCTCTCCCTTCAAGGGCTGACAGTAGGTAATCCGCGCCCGGGAGGGGCGGTTCTCTTGAGGCAGTTTAACCAGAATGCTGTCGTTCGGGCTCCAGCGCCTTTTGGTGAGGACGCGTGCTCCGTGACGACTGACATTCTCGGTGAAGGTGATTTCGTAAGTGAAAGGCTCATCTGGACCAGAGAGCTCCAGACCAACTTTCGTCGGAACCCGATCTTCTATTCGCTGCTCTTTGGGCTTCCTTAGTGCTGCTAGAATCTGCTCTCTCTCGGAAAAAAACCAGAACCCAAACATCACGGCAACGGCCGCGCCGAGAAATATCAAGATGGTTATCAACCAGATCATGAAAGCGCTCTCAAAGCGATCACAGTACCAAGCCTACTGCACGGCAGCGCGAAAAACATCTGTTTTTCAGAACCCTTAAAGGCGGCGACTGGCGCAACTGATTCTGCTCGACTTGCCCGTGGCCCGGTTAGAGGGTTTTCGAAACCAGACGGAGCGACTGTAGATTCGTCGCCAAACTCAAGAGAACTGTTAGTTGGATGTCGTCTGCGCCGCTCTACAGCGATTGCGATGGCGCAAAATTTTATCTGTCAGATGCCGAAGCCGGCCGAAAACATTTGGGGCCGAAGATGCACAAAGACGACCGACTTGGACATGCCTCCTCCAGCGAAGCTCCGATGGCGCCGAGATGAAGCTGGATGGCCCTTTGCTTCCCATCGGCGATCCGGACGGTCGCCTCTCGGAATATCTTTGAGGCCAGAAGGGAAATTCACATCATCGCGCCGTCCGCGATACTGCTATTCAAATCAGACTGATCGAAAATGTATCGGCCTTGCGGCGGCCTATGCCCAATGGAGTTACCGGAAGGGCTTTACAGGCATTTTCAAGGATTCCGCACGGCATCTCACACCTTTCACGTAACCGCGTTTACTCGGCGCTAGGCCGTAACCACGTTGCTAGAAAAGGTGAAATGAGATAGGAGTTGGTTCTCATCGGGCAGAGATCTGTGCCATGATGAGCGTGCCTAAATCATTCTTCCAGGGGACTTGGAAAATTCGTACAAATAATTTGCACGCGGCGTGTTCCTATCAACGACAGAAATGGATCGGTACTTTTGTTATCTATTCGCGTTCTCCTAGCTGATGATTTCAAAGATTGGCGACGCCAAGTCCTTTTGCTATTTAAGACACGGCCAGAATGGCAAGTCATTGCCGAGGCTGCGGATGGGCTAGAAGCCATTCAGAAGGCCGAAGAATTGAAGCCGGACTTGATTGTGCTGGACATCGGTCTACCGAAGCTGAATGGAATCGAAGCCGCCCGGCGGATACGACAACTCTCCCCTAGCTCCAAAATAGTCTTCCTAAGTCAGAATATTGATCTCGACGTCGTGCAGGCAGCTTTGGGCACGGGCGCTCAGGGCTACATTTATAAGATGTACGTCCGACGCGATTTTTGGCCCGCTATCGAAGCGGTTCTGCGGGGGAAGCAATTCGTCAGTCGCAGCTTAAAGGGCCACCAGTTCACCGCGACCTCAGTACAGAATGCCCCTCACCGCCATGAGGTTTTGTTCTATTCTGATGACTCAGTTCTTCTAGATCGCCTTAGTCGCTTTGTCGCTGCTGCCCTAGAAGCCGGTAACGCGGCTATTGTGCTCGCCACGAAGGCACACAGGGATAGTCTTCTTCAGAGATTGAAGGCAGGGGGTGTGGATGTAGATGGCGCCCTTCAACAGGGTGCCTACATTTCATTGGATGCTGCCGATGTGCTCTCAACAGTAATAGTGAATGATTCGCCTGACGTCGCCCGATTTTTCGGGGGCCTCGGTGGCTTCATTGAAGCAGCTGCAAAAGCAGCAAAATCAGAGCAGCCTCGGGTGGTCGTGTTCGGTGAAGCCGTGGCTCTCTTGCAGGCGGAAGGCAAAGCAGATGCGGCCATTCGGTTCGAACAACTCGGCAACGACTTAGCGGAAGTGTACAAGGTAGATATTCTGTGTGCATATCCATTGAGCAGCTTTCACGGAAGGGAAGACAGGCACGTCTTCCAAAGCATCTGTGCGGAACACTCAGCCGTTTATGCTCAGTGAGAAGTAAGGCTCAATTCTACGTTAACCTGCCGCAGCAGCGGCTCCTTTTGCGAGTTGGCGCAGCTCTTCTTCCGGAACAGCAAATTCAGCAGTGCCACAATCCAAACAGACAACAAGCTCTGGAAATAACCACACGACGGGCTTGTCAATGTTTTTCAGTCCAGGAAAATGTATGCCCATCTCTCCGCTGAGCTTCCTCTGGTTGATTGATCCGCACGACTTACAGGGCATATTCACCAAACGATTCGGAGAGCCGGTCCTTCACAATGTTAAGTATTACCGTTATAATACATTTCGATTCTTAGCCAGTAAAATGTTTTTCCGAAATTCGAATTCTCGTAGTGTTTGATTCAGTTCGCCGGCACCAATACGGGAGCGCCTTTGTCCTTAGCCAGGAACACTACGAATTTCGCCGGTTTGGTTTGACTGGCATTTCGCCCGACGACGTGAACATCAGAGGGACCTTCATAGAAGGTCTGGCCGGTGTCAGAGTCACTTCCCTTCCGCCCCTCACCTGCATCACGATTGAGCCCTCAAGCACATAAACAAACGCATGTGCGTTGTGGCGATGTATTGGGTCCGACCCGCCCGGTGGATACTCAACCGTGATCATCAGACCTTCCTTGCCAGGAAAGTCCGTCAGGTCTTTCGACAATAGCGGCGTCACTTTCGCGTCTTTGGATTCGAGTGTGACGGACATCAGACAAACCAGCATCAAAACTAGTTTTGCAATCGTCATAAATAAACCTTTCGTTTGAATGAGGCCGGTTCACGCAAACCGGCCTCTCTTTGACAGATCCACTAGTGGGTGCCCGCCGCCGCTTTCGCCGCGGACTGAGTGAGCCAGGTTTCGAAACGCGTCTCGCCGAGCCGGGCGTTGTTGCCGGGGACCAGCGTGCGCTCGTCGATTTTCGCACCAGAGTATCGGGCGTTTGGGTCAGCGATGACCTCGCGAGAATCATTGAGCGATGTCAATCGCCGCCTTACGAGTTCATCGATGCGAAACGCTTCCGGGCCCCCAATTTCGACAGTTCCGTTGATGGGCTGTCCGACGGCGATCCTGCCCACGGCAGCTGCGACATCATCAGCGGCCATCGGCTGGAAAAGCGCATCCGGCACACGCACTTTCTTCCCGTCGAAGGAAATGTCGGCAAGCTGCTTCAGGAATTCGAAAAACTGTGTCGCCTGGACGATGGAGTAGGGGATCGTTCCGCTTTTGATCAGCTTCTCCTGAACGATCTTCGCTCGAAAGTAGCCGCTTTCGGACAGCCGTTCGGTTCCAGCGACCGACAGTGCGACGTGATGTCCCACCCCCGCGGCCGCTTCATAGGCGAGGAGGTTACGGGTTGATGTCTCGAAGAACTTCATCACCGCCGAGTCTTCCCACGAGGGAGAGTTCGATACGTCAACGACCACCGACGCGCGCTTCAGCGCTTCGGCCAGTCCCTCGCCCGTGAGTGTGTTGACGCCGGAATTGGGAGATGCGGCAACGGCTTCGTGCCCGTGCTCGCGCAACTTGGTAACGAGCTTTGACCCGATCAGTCCACTGCCGCCGATCACTACGATTTTCATGATTGCCACCTCTATTTTCGGTGTACCTCCATGCGTGTCTTCCGTCAAGCGAACACATACGGTTCCCTAGAGTCCGGGTAAGTCGGATAATCGGAAACTAGGATTCACATTTCCGATTAGGGC
>JBKOXA010000043.1:0-78303 GCA_046724685.1 Acidobacteriota bacterium
GGCCCCCGGTGGCGCCGAACGTCATCAGCGCCTTGGCTGCCAGCTCGCCTCGGTTCCTGACCTCACACTCAACGACCACAAAGTTTCTCCCGGTCCGTAGAACCCTCCCTTCGGCTTCCACCTTGCCCTCGGCGACAGGCACGAGGTAGTTAATCTTCAGCTCGATCGTGGCAAGTTCCACGCCTTCAGGCGCGACGGTGTACGCCGCAATGGCCGCGGCGGTGTCTGCAAGTGCCGCGATCACCCCTCCATGCACAACCTTATGAATCTGGCGGTGGCGGTCTCTTACCGTCATTGCCAACACCGCCCCACCTCTATAGAGCCGGTTCACCTTGAATCCCACAAGTACGCTGAATCTGCTCCGTTTCAGCCGTTGCTGTGCGACCTTCAGGCTTCCTTTTGCCAGCGTCTGTTTATCAATTCTTGCCGACATGCACTCCGTCTCCGGGTTCGAGTCAGGGACCCGCCATGTCACCGTTTTCCGGTACCTGCGTCTAATACAAAGACCTGAAAGGCATATCCGCGGCACCAAGACGCCGCCATTCTAGCAGCAAGCCGCAGCAAGGGTGTGTTAGCCTCGCTCCGGCGTCTCGGACAATTCGAAACCATGCGCATCGGCATAACCTGCTACCCCACCTATGGCGGCTCCGGCGTTGTGGCAACAGAGCTCGGCCAGGAGTTGGCCGCCCGCGGCCACGACGTCCACTTCATCAGCTACGCCCCTCCGATTCGCATGAACTTAAACGAGCCGCACATCTTCTTCCACGAAGTCGAGGTCGCCTCCTATCCCCTGTTCGACCACCCGCCTTATGCCCTGGCTCTCGCCACCAAAATGCTTGAGGTATTCGAAGCCGAATCGCTCGACCTTCTCCACGTCCATTACGCGATCCCGCATTCGGTCAGCGCCATGCTTGCGCGTTCGATGGCTGCTCCTCGCCGTCTTCCCTTCATCACCACGCTGCACGGCACGGATATCACGCTTGTCGGCAGCAACCGCTCCTACCTTCCTATCACCAAGTTTTCCATTGAACAAAGCGACGGCGTGACCGCCATCTCGCGCTACCTATTGAACCAGACCATAAAGGAATTCGACATCAAGCGCCCCATTGAAGTCATCCCCAACTTCGTCAACTGCGATCTCTACACCCGCCAGCCGAACCTCGCGCAGCGCGGTAAATGGGCTCCCGCAGGCGAACCTATCCTGATGCACCTGTCGAATTTCCGGCCGGTAAAGCGCGTCACGGACGCCGTCGAAATCTTTGCCCAGGTCCGCGCCAAAATGCCCGCCAAACTTGTGTTGATTGGAGACGGCCCGGAACGCGGCGCCGCCGAATACCTCGTCCGCAAAAAGAAGCTCCAGAAGGACGTCTGCTTCCTCGGCAAACAGGACCAGGTCTATCGCCTGCTCTCTGACGCCGACCTCTTTCTCTTGCCTTCTCAGCTGGAATCGTTTGGCCTCGCCGCTCTGGAAGCTATGGCCTGCGAGGTGCCCGTCATCGCGACGAAGGTGGGCGGTGTACCCGAAGTCATCGAACACGGGGTGGATGGCTATCTGACGGAACCGGAGGATGTTGCGACCGCGGCAAAATACGCCATTGAGCTTCTGTCACGCCCCGACCGCGGGCGCGAAATGGGTGAACTTGCCCGCATTAACGCCAAGAAAAAATTCTGCGCCAACGACGTCATCCCGGCCTACGAGCGGTACTACCAACGCGTCCTCTCTGAAACCCGCGCCGCCTCGGCCTGAACATCAGACGCGACGAGTGCCGGACTCTTGGTCATGGATTCTCCGCACGGTCACGAATATGCTCGAGCACCCGCATATGGATCCGATGAATGATGTAATCCGACCACCAGTGCCAGTACGTCTCCGGCCACATCGTATGCGAGTACCACGTCGTACCTTCGACGCGCGTGCGTCCGCCCGGCAATTCAGTCAGTAAAAACTGCCCTTGATGCGATTCGAAATACCCACGAAGATGCTTCGGTTCGATAGGACCATATGGCGTCATCTCGTTCATCGGCGCCGGATTCTCCGTCACGCGAAATCGCAACAGCTGCGGCTCGTCCCACACCACGATCGGCTCCACAAATGGCCCCGTCGAAAACACGCAGCGCCGCACCGCACCCGGCCCGCGCCCGGAAATCTCCGCACGAATCGGATACGCCACACCTGCAAGAAACAGCGCCTCTTTCGGCGGAGCAATCTCCGCGAACGCCACCACTTTCCCCCAGACCTTCTTCGGTGGCGCATTGATCTCGATCGCGCTCTTCACCTCGAACACTCCGGCCTGCGGCCTCACGAAATGTTCGACGCCGTAGAAACCCGGCGTCAGCAAGACTGCCATCGACAGCATCGCCGGTGTATTTCTTCTGCCCCAATGTGCGGCCTGGATGATGTACCCAAGGCTTCCGCCGAGCAGCGCGAGCAAACTCGCCAGCGGCGCCGCCATCGCAAGACA
The DNA here is from genome assembly GCA_046724685.1 of Acidobacteriota bacterium. GTDB lineage: Bacteria > Acidobacteriota > Terriglobia > Acidiferrales > UBA7541 > Acidiferrum. The sequence continues at coordinate 2,463 of JBKOXA010000043.1, forward strand.
GATTGCGCCCTCAATCGCGACCAAAAACAGGATGGCGCCAAGGATCGCGATCGGCAGAATCGCCACGGTCAGGCATTCCCCGTAACCTCGCGGCTCGTGGTAACTGTGCGTCAATACGGCGAACAGTCCCAGGCAGAAAGGCAACCCGACGAACAGTCCCCAACCGTATTGCGCGACAACCTGGGTGCCCAGCAGGGTGAATGCCAAACCCAGCATTGCGGTCACTCCGATGCTGACCAGTGCACTCGCGGCTTGCGTCCGGGGAATCCAGCGCTCCAGGAAATGCGGACCTGGCCAAGGAGCGCCTTCTTCCAGCGGAATTCCCTTCGCCGATGGCTTGAGGCTCAAGACCAGGAAGAATGCCAAGTTCGCAATCGGGGCGAAAAACAAGGCAGCCAGCCACGTGGGCTCGCCCGCATCGCGCAAGCGCTTCACGGTCATCACCAGGCCGAGCCAAATGAAAGGCAGGGCCAGGAATAGCATCGCGCCGGCAAAAAGCCGGTTCTCAAGACTGAGCGCGTGCACCCCGGAAATCGCGCCAAACGGCCGCCAGTAGTTCAGCAAACTCCATGGCCGGTGGAACACGCGCGTGACGACAATCCAGTCCAGCAGAAACTTCAGCACGAACGCCGCCAAGCCCACAAAAAAGTATGCGGTGCGATTCACTCGACCTTCCCATTGCCAGACGTTCGATACTCGCATTGACGCCCTCCGTAACATCAAGCGGCGCAGATACCATCCCTCGCGGCACGTTCAAACTTCGCACTTTTCGGCGACACACCCGCGTTTCCCCGCTACCCATTTGTAGCCCGCATCGAGCACCCGCATCATTCCCGGCAAGCTCGCAAGCCACACGAACGGCGTTCCCCACCCAATTTCACGCGCCACTGCCACAACCGCGTTGGCTCCTCCGAACTGCACCCCTTCTCCGTCGAGGAACCGCAATTCCTTCAACAGTTCTTGCCGCGTCATTCCCAGCAGCGCGCCGACGCGAGGGTCCTGCAAAGGCGCCACGCCGAGGCCTCTCCGCTCAAGCGCAGGCGCTAGCCAACGCGCTATGCGTGTACAAAATCCGCACTCGGCGTCGAAGAACAGCCATCCCCGCGCTCGCCGTTCCTTGCGATCCGTAAACTCATTCGCCAGCGTGATCATGATCTTTTCCTGTGGACTCGAGCCCGTCTACAATCTTCCCATGATCGTCGGACTCGCACCCCGCTCTCATACATTCTTGCGTTTGTAGTTTCTGTTTCTTGGCTTCTCGCCGGCTCACCCAGCCTTTTTCCCCAGCAACGTCACTACTCTGCCTCTCAGCTTCACCACGCTCTTCAGCGCCGGCGTCGGCATCCGCAAAATCTCTTCGAACAAGCCGTTCATCACCGTCAAAAATTCCAGCATCGCTTCCAGGCGCTCCGCGGTATGCGCTTCCCCATGTGAGTTCGACTTCACTTCCTTCACGCACTCTGAAAGCACTCGCAGGGTCGGATCAATCTCCCTCTTTTTCCGCTCCTCCGCCACAATCCGAAAAATTTCCCAGACGTCCTTTAGCGTTTCAAAGTGGTCCCGCCGGTCCCCCAGCACATGCACCACCCGCACAATTCCCCACCCCTGTAATTCCCGCAAACTTGTACTCACATTCGAGCGCGCCACCTCCAGCGTTATTGAGATCTCATCCGCAGGCAGTGGCTTCTCCGCCAGGTACAACAGCGCATGCACCTGCGCCACCGTCCGGTTAATTCCCCATTTCGTGCCCATCTCGCCCCAGTGCAAAATAAATTTCTCCGCCACCGGCGGCAACCCCGCTTTCCTGTCGTCGCTCATCTCTCCTCCGTTCCTCGCAATTTCTTTCCGCCCGCGACCAGAGCGATCGTCCCGTCGACTCCGGCGGCCTGCCTGCAAAGTACACCTTCAAGCTCGTCTCCGTGAAAGCCTTCGCGTCCTCTGCCCTCTCTAAGTTAAGGTTTTTCTCTCGTCCGCCTTCACCCGCATACGGTTCACCAAGTCCGCTGCAGCTTCAACCCACTCTGGAAACTCAAACCGAAATCCGCTCTTCAACAGCCGCCCGGGCACCACCCTCCGGCTCTTCAAGATCAGTTCGGTCTCGGTACGGAGCAAGAAAGCTCCCACTTCCAGCATCCATTCACGCGCTGGAAGTCCAAATCTGACACCCCAAGCCTTCCGCAGGCTCTCCATGAATTCCGCATTCGGAACCGGATTCGGCGAGGCCACATTCACCACGCCTTCGATCTCCTCGTTCTCAATCAAGAAGTCCACTGCGCGAGCAAAGTCCCGTTCGTGAATCCACGAAGTGAACTGTTCCCCGGAACCGCTTTTCCCGCCCAGTCCGAATCGCACAAGCCGGGATAACGTGTCGAACACTCCTCCGGCGCCGGGACTCAGGGTCATCGCGCTGCGCAGAGCCACCTTCCGCGTTTTCGTAGTTTTCGCGCCGAAAAAGGTCTCTTCCCAACGCTTCGCCACATCGATGCTGAATCGCCACTCGTCCGGCGCGCCGTTTTCTCCGCCACCAAGTTCTCCAGTCTCTTCATCCATCGCTCGATCCAGCGAGTGCCGATAGATCGTCGCAGTGCTCGCATTCAGCCAGACGCTCGGTGAATTGCTCAGCTCGCAAATCGCCTCGCCAAGCAGTCGAGTGGATCGCACCCGGGATTCAGAAATCTCTCTCCGGTTCCACTTGTTGTACCGGCAATTCACGCTGCGCCCTGCCAGATTCACCACCACATCCGCGCCCTGAAGCGCGTTGACCCAAGGACCCGCGTTTTCCCCGTCCCACGCCACAACCCGCCAGGGTGCCGAAAACGTCGTGCGCGAAAGCACGCACACCTCGTGGCCCCGCGCTTGAAAGTGCTTGGCCAGCAGGGTCCCGACCTGCCCACTCCCGCCAGCCAGCACCACCCGCGCACACTTTCTCGGGCCTTCCAGCATTGCGCCTCGATATGCCGACGTAACTGTCATTTCTGTACGTTCAGAATATACCGCATACACTGCTGCCTGTCAAGTCCCTGTCGGACGGGGGGGACTGTCACCGCCGCTGGCGGCATTGGCTACCTGGGTCTGCTGCTCGGGCAAGAGCTGCCGGCCGCGCTGTCGGGTCACTCGCCTGGCTTTCGCCGCCGACCCATGCGCTCCATCAGCTCCGGAATCAGGTTTGCCGGGTTGAAAAGAGTCTTCGCAATGGCGGCCTGTCGCTCGACTGCTGCCGACAAAAAGGGCCTGGTCCCGTTCGAGGGGCCCTGAACTCCCGCTGCTCTACAGCGTCCGCAGCGTTTCCTCTACCGTGGACACGAGCTCCGGAACCTCAATCCGGATCAGCGTTCCCTGCCCTGGCCGGCTCTCAATTTCCAATCGAAAATCCGTCCCGTACAACACGCGCAGCCGCTCGCGCACGTTGCTCAGCCCAATCCCCTCCACATACACATGGGGCATCCGCTCTTCCGAAATGCCGACACCATTGTCTTCAATCTCGACACGCAATCTTCCGTCCCGCTGCTGCGCATGCAGCCGGATCCGCCCTCCTTCAATCTTCGGCGCCAGCCCATGCTTCAAACAATTCTCCACCATCGGCTGCAGCAGCATGCTCGGCACGAAGGCTTCGAGCGTCTCGTCGTCAATCTCCTTGATGATTTCCAGATTGTCTTTTCCAAACCGCGCCACCTCAATATCAAGATAATCGTCGATGAATTGCAGCTCTTCCTTCAACGGAACGAACGTTTCGTGTTTTCGCAAGATCCTCCGCAAAATGTTGCTCAGCTTCAGCACCACTCCTCGAGCCGTGTCAGGATCGAACCGGATCAGCGCCGAAACCGTATTCAGCGTATTGAACAGAAAATGCGGATTGATCTGACTGGAAAGCGCATCCATCCTCGCTTTCAGCAGCAATTGCTGGTGCCGCTCCAGGTTCATCTCGATGCGCGTGTTGTTCCAAATCTTGAGCGGAGCCGCCACCGACATCAGCGTCGCAATCACCGCCAGCGTCAGCCACCAATTCCAACCCGGATCAATCGCGAACAGCCATTTCGGTTTGGTCATGAGGACCAAGGCCACGCGCCCAAGTTCGATTCCCACGCACGCAGCCAGAGGCAGCATTTCCCAGGAAATTTCCGCCTTGCGGAAAAACCGCAGCGTCGCCCTGGGAATATTTAGAAACGTGAACGGCCCGAAATTCCAAAGCTCTTCCTTGTTCGGAATCGCTTGCCGCATCAGCCCGCCGAGCAATCCCGCCGCGGAGGCCGCCGGCATCGCCAGCCACTCGTGCGCAATCAGCGCCGGTATCGTAATGATCGCGCCGCCGATCGGCCCCACGACGCGCCCGCCAAGCAATCCCATCAAGAATGCGCCTTCGAGCGACAAATCCGCGAACCGGTACGGGGCGCCTACCAGCCGTAGCGTCACTCCCAGAATCAGCGGCGGCGTCAGAAAAAACATCAGCTTGATTTTCTGGTCCACATCGCGCTCTTCGGTGAACAGCACCCGCCGCAGCGTATTCCAGCGCGCCAGCAGCGCGGCGATCGAAGCCGCCACGCCCACCTTCAGCAGCAGTGTGAACAGAAAATCCCTGGGAGAAAACGGCGCGTCCATTCCTTACCTTCTGGCTGATTCGCTTTACTTCGAGCGCTTTACTGGCGCTGATTTTAACGCTAGCCAATCCCTACCCATCTGTAAAGCGGCTCATGGCGAGGCTGCGCGCAGCTCGGCAAGGCCCAAAGTCGCTGCCGCGTTCTTTGGTTTTTGAAGGGTACGGGTTTCTCTTTTGGATTTGTGTGGGCCTGAATTCAACAATTCCTGCTCTGCTATACTTGAAGATTCTCATGTCCAAGAAAAGATCATCTGTCAAATCGAACAAGACGAATTTGCCGCAACTCGTTGCTCATGCCGAGCTCCCGACCCGTTACGCCCGCTTCACGATTCTCGGTTTTCGCGGCGCAGGCCAGCAAGACGAAGCGATTGTCCTCGTTCGCGGCAAGATACGCGGGCCCTTCCAATCGAAGAAATCCGTCCCGCTGGTGCGCGTCCACTCGCAATGCCTCACGGGAGACGTTTTGACTTCGCTCCGCTGCGATTGCCGCGCACAGCTCGAACTCTCCATGAAAAGGATCGCCGAGGCTCCGGCGGGAGTCCTTCTTTATCTTCCGCAAGAAGGCCGTGGGATCGGATTGATGAACAAACTGCGTGCGTATGAATTGCAGGATGAGGGCATGGACACCGTCGAGGCCAACGAGTCACTCGGCTTCGCCGCCGATGCGCGCGATTATGATTTTCCTGCGCAAATCTTGAAAAAGCTCGGCGCCACGGAAATCCGCCTGCTTTCCAACAATCCGGAAAAGGTTCGCCAACTGGAAGCTGCTGGCATTGACGTCGCCGAACGCATCCCTTGCCAGCCGCGCATTTCCAAAATCTCGCGCGCCTACTTGCAGACCAAAAAGAAAAAGATGGGCCACTTACTGGAAGGAATTTGAACGATGAACGGTCGGCGATCTGGTTATCCGCCACCGACGAACTGAACGATTTCATAGCGGTCACCTGCAGCGACGCGGGTGGCGTTCCATTCGGCGCGTGGCAGAATCTGCAAGTTGCGCTCAATGGCTACGCGGCCTCCGTGAATGCCGAGCGCTTCCAGCAGTTGCGTAACGGTCACACCGCCAGCCGCTTCGCGTGCTTCTCCATTCACGACGATGGAAATCGTCTCGTTCATTCCTCTTACGCTCAACCTTTTGGCTTGGGACGCAATTGAAATCGCAAATGCCCTTTCGCTCCGTCGTGCGCAGCTTCGATCACCAGCGTCGCGTCCCCTGCGTTTAGTGCCGGCATTTCAAACTGGAGAGTCGCCGCACCATCACTCCCGGTCTGCGCCGAGAACTCCGCCAGATTCTCTGCCCCTTCGACTCTGGCCTTCGCTTGCGCATTCGCCAGCGGTTTCCCCTCGCGATCCTTCACCGTCAAATGCAACCTCGCGCGTTTGCCCGCGAGCCAGTTCCTGGCGTTCGTCAGTTCCACCTTCAACGCCGGCTCATGGGGTGTTGCTCTCGCGCCCGTTGCCGGCGGCGCTTGTGGCGACGCGGGAAATGTCAGCTTCAACGCTCCGGAACGGATTTCCTCGATCACTGCGCGATGCTGCTCGTCAAGGCGCGACTTCAGTGCGGCTTCGCGCGTGGCATCGAGCGGCAGCAAATCCAGGTAATTGTTGGTACGGCGATGCAACACGCGGCCCTTCCAGTGAACGGTAGTATCAATGAACGCGTGGTTTCCGCCCCGATCTTCTGTCTGCACGTGAACAACGTCCGTACCGAGCGCGACATTGCTATTGTGGCCGAACAGCATTCGGGAAAGTCCGCTCCGCGGGACGATGTTCCGAAAAAAACTCTTCCCGCAATATCTCGGCGTCCGATTTGACCGGACGCCCTCTCCCCGTTATTATACCGCTTCGCCTATGAGTGGTTCAGGTCTGCAAACCTACGGACCGCTGGTCCTGCACCTTCTGGTCGCCGCCATCCTGGCTGGGCTGATCAGCAGTCTCTCCGTCCTTGTCGGCTGGCGGAGGCCCAACCGGGCCAAACAACAAGCGTACGAATGCGGCATGGAGCCGACCGGCGATGCGCGAGAGCCTTTTTCGGTGAAGTTTTATCTTGTCGCAATGGTCTTTATTTTGTTCGACGTGGAAGCGATTTTTCTTTATCCATGGGCGGTGGTGTTCCGTACGCTGGGCCGCTATGGCTTCTATGAAATGATGATTTACATCGCGATCCTGCTGGTCGGCTATTTCTATCTTTGGAAAAAGGGCGCGCTGGACTGGCACAAATAACAGCCGGCGCAAATCGGACAAATCGTGGCAGAGAGTGGCGGTCAAAACGCTGGTGTTGTTGTCGAACGACTTCGGGCATGGAATGCGGGAGCAGTTTCAGAAGTCATCGAGTTTCGTGGCGAAACGACGATTGTGGTGCCGCGAGAATTGCTGCGCGCCACTGCGGAATTTTGTCGCGCGAGTCTGAAATTCGACTACCTGTCGGACGCCACTTCGGTGGACCGCTTCCCGGTAGAACCGCGATTTGAACTGAACTATCACCTCGTTTCGATTTCCAACAAGACTAAGCTTCGCCTAAGAACTCGCGTCAGCGGCGCGGATCCGGTCGTCGATTCGCTGGTCCCTGTCTGGCCCGGCGCGGGATGGCTCGAGCGCGAAATCTTCGACCTGATGGGCATTCGCTTTGACGGGCATCCGGACCTGCGGCGCATTCTTCTTCCCGACGACTGGGAAGGCTATCCGTTGCGGCGCGATTTTCCGACGGAAGGTTTTAGAGATATTCCGGCAACGTTTTTACCCGGGTTCAAGAAGCAATAGACTAAAGGTTGCAGTTTGCGGCCGGGAGCGGCAGACAAGACTCACATGACCACGGTAGAAACAGCGACTGGCGCAGCGAAGACAATGGTCCTCAACATGGGACCACAGCACCCGTCCACTCACGGAGTACTCCGCATAGCGCTCGAATTGGACGGCGAAACCGTCGTCAAGGCGGTTCCCGACCTCGGCTACCTTCACACCGGCATCGAGAAGTCCTGCGAAGCGAAGACCTACTCGCAGGCGATTACCCTCACCGACCGGATGGACTACCTCAACCCTCTTGGCAACAACCTGGTGTACTGCCTGGCGGTCGAAAAACTGCTGGGTCTTGAAGTTCCGAAGCGCGCGCAATACATCCGCGTGATGATGGTGGAGCTGCAACGCATTTCTTCCCATCTGGTGTGGCTCGGAACGCATGCGATCGATATGGGCGCCATGTCGGTTTTCCTCTACTGTTTTCGCGAGCGCGAAGAAATCCTGAAGATTTTTGAACGCTTCGCCGGGCAGCGCATGATGACGAGCTACATCCGGATTGGCGGCGTGGCCCTCGAACCGCCCGCAGGCTGGCGCGGAATGGTCAGCCGCTTTCTAAAAATGATGCCCAGCCGTGTGGACGATTACGAAATGCTGCTGACGGAAAATCGCATTTGGCTGGCCCGTTTGCAGAACGTCGGAAAAATCAAGCTGGAAGATGCCATCGCCTACAGCATGAGCGGGCCAACGCTGCGCGCGGCGGGACTAGCCCACGACAATCGCAAAGCCTTCCCGTACTCCAGCTACGAAGAATTCAATTTCAACGTTCCCACACGCACTGATTCCGATTGTTACGGCCGGTACATGGTCCGCGTCGCGGAAATTCGCGAAAGCCTGAAAATCGTCGAGCAGGCCATGGCCAAGATCAGCGATCAGGGAGCGATTCGAACGGAAGCTCCGGGAATCATTCCCCCGGAACGCGAAAAGATGAAGACCGAGATGGAAGCCCTCATCTACCACTTCAAGATTTTCACCGAAGGCTTTTCGCCGCCGCCTGGAGACGCCTACGTGGCCGTCGAATCTCCGCGCGGCGAGCTGGGCTGTTATCTCGTGAGTGATGGATCGCCAAAGCCCCTGCGCTGCCATTTCCGTGCGCCGTCGTTTGTCAATCTGCAGGCCCTGCCGCGCATCATCGAGGGGCAGTTGCTAGCCGACGTGATTGCCTGTATTGGAACGATTGACATTGTGCTGGGCGACGTCGACCGATAGCGCCCAGCGAGCAGGGATTCGGGACCAGTTTGGTTTGAGGATCATGGAACTTTCACCACAACTCGCGGCAAGGTTTGAACGCCTGCAAAATGCCTATCCGGTGAAGCGCAGCGCGTTGATTCCAATGATGATGTACGCGCAGGACGAATTCGGCTTCATCAGCGACGAAATGATCGCCGAGATTGCCGGACGCCTCGAACTCCGCACCGTTGAAGTCGAGGAGACACTAGCCTATTACTCCATGCTGCGGCGCAAGCCGATGGGCAAGCATCACGTGCAGGTGTGCACCAACATCGCCTGCATGCTGTGCGGCGGCTATGACATTCTCGAGCAAGCCAAAAAGCGCCTGGAAATCGGCCACAAGGAAACCACGAAGGACGGCGTTTTTTCGCTGGAAGAAGTGGAATGCATCGGCGCTTGCACCGGCGCACCGGCCATTCAGGTCAATTACGATTTCTACGAAAATCTCACACCTTCGACCTTCGATCGCATCATTGAAGATCTTGACGCGGGCAAAAAGCCCGCGCCCGTTGCGGTCATTTCCGGCGCGCTTCATCCTCGCGATCCGCAAGAGACACCCCTCATCAGCAAACTATGGGGTGTGAAGGATTCGCGAAAGATCGACGTCTATTTGCAGCATGGTGGTTACCAGGCGCTCGAAAAAGCGCTCAAAGAGATGACCCCCGCCTCGATCATCGACGAAGTCAAGAAATCCAATCTGCGCGGACGCGGCGGAGCCGGCTTCCCCACCGGCATGAAGTGGTCCTTCGTGCCGAAAGACAGTGCCAAGGCGAAATACGTGATCTGCAATGCCGACGAGTCCGAACCCGGCACCTGCAAGGACCGTCCGCTCATGGAAATGGACCCGCACCAGTTGATCGAGGGAATGATTATCGCTGGCCGCGCCATCAACGCGAACCGTGGCTTTATTTATATTCGCGGTGAATATCGCTATGTGCTCGATCTGGTCGAAGAAGCGATTGCCGAGGCCTACGAGCGCGGCTATCTCGGCAAGAACCTTCTCGGCAGCGGCTTTGATTACGATCTGTTGATTCATACCGGCGCGGGCGCCTACGAGTGCGGCGAAGAATCGGCACTGATGGAATCGCTCGAAGGCAAGCGGGGTTACCCTCGCATCAAGCCTCCCTTTCCTGCCGTAGTTGGCCTCTACGGCTGCCCGACGATCATTAATAACGTTGAAACGCTCAGCGCTGTGCCCGCCATCATCCGCGAAGGCGGCGAAGCGTATGCCAATCGCGGCACTCCGAAGAACGGCGGTACACGTCTGCTATGCGTGGCAGGACACATCAACAAACCCGGCATTTACGAAATCCCGCTCGGCATGAACATGAAAAAGTTCATCTATGAAATGGCCGGCGGCATTCCGAACGGTAGAAAGCTCAAGGCCGTGATTCCCGGCGGCAGTTCCTGCCCGCTCATGACCGCAGAGGAAATCGATCTTCCGATGGACTACGACGCGGTCGCCAAAGCCGGCAGCATGATGGGTTCCGGCGGCATGGTGGTCATGGACGAAGACACCTGCATGGTGGATATGGCCCGCCGAATCATGCATTTCTACGCGCACGAATCCTGCGGCTGGTGCATTCCCTGCCGTGAAGGTACGACCTGGCTGCGAAAGATGCTGGAGAGGTTTCACGCGGGCCTTGGCCGCAGCGAAGACATCGATCTTGTCGGGGAACTCGCCAAGAATATGCTGGGACGCACGTTCTGTCCCCTTGGCGACGCCGCTGCGATGCCCACGATCAGCATCGTGGAGAAATTCCGCAGCGAATTTGAAGATCACTTGAACGGGCGTTGCGCGTACAAGAATGCTCCCGCGCTGGTGGGTGCGCGATAGGAATCATGAGCGAACAAAAACTGGTCACGTTCAAGATCAACGACCGCGAGGTTCAGGTACCCGCGGGAACGCTGGTGATCGAAGCCGCAAAACAGATCGCCACGGAAGTCCCGTCGTTCTGCTATTATCCCGGCCTTTCGCTGCAAGCCGCCTGCCGCATGTGCCTGGTCGAAGTCGAAAAAATGCCGAAGATGCAGACCGCCTGTACGTTGGTCGCAACCGACGGCATGGTGGTTCGCACCGACACTCCACAAATCAACCAAGCACGCAAGGGCGTGCTGGAGTTTTTGCTGACCAACCATCCCCTTGACTGTCCGGTCTGCGACAAGGGCGGAGAGTGCGAGCTCCAGGACATGGTGTTCCGCTACGGCGCGGATTCCAGCCGATTTGTTGAAGAGAAGATTCATCGGCCAGAAGAAAAATGGTCCGAGATCGTCTATTACGATGCGCCGCGCTGCATTTTGTGCTTCCGGTGCGTCCGCGTTTGCGATGAAGGCATGGATGTGAAAGCCCTGGGCGTGGGGATGCGCGGCGCAAACAGCGTTATCATCCCTAACGGCGGCGATCACCTTGAATGCGAAGAATGCGGCATGTGCATCGACATTTGCCCGGTCGGCGCGCTGACCAGCGGGACCTATCGCTATAAAACGCGCCCGTGGGAAATGGAGTACGTTTCGACCGTCTGCGCGCACTGTTCAAACGGCTGCAAGACCACGCTCAGCGTGCGCAATCACGAAATTCTTCGTGCCAATAACCGGGACATGAGTGGCATCAACGGCGACTTTTTGTGCGTAAAGGGCCGCTTTGGGTTTGACTTTACAAGGCACCCGGAACGCATCAAGCAGCCGATGGTGCGCAAGGGCGACAAACTCTTCCCCGTTTCCTGGGAGGAAGCCGCCCAGACCGCTGCCGCAAAGCTCCAGGCCATCCACGCCCGCGACGGCGCAGATTCGATAGGCTTCATTGGTTCGAATCGCACCACGAACGAAGAAAATTTCCTGCTGCAGAAGCTCGCACGCGAAACGTTTGGCTCGGCCAACATCGATCATCATCGCACCGCGGACTATACCGGCCTGATGACTGCGCTCGGCGAAAACGCCAAGGACTCGCTGCTCACGATCGAGCAGCTGTACCAATCCTCAGCCGTTCTGCTGATCGGCAATGACCCCACCAACCAGAATCCGCTGGTGGCCTGGCAGATTCGAACGGGTGTTCGTCACCACGGATTGAAGTTGTTCGTCATCAACTCAAAAGAGATCAAGCTCGAACGCAAGGCCGAACAATTCGTGCAAGTCGCCGAAGGCCAGGAAGCTGCCGCGGTGCGCTGGCTCCATAACCAGAGTCCTCTGGGTCCCGCCCTGGTTGAGCAGCTCACGCAACTGAAAGCCGCGCTCGACGCGCAGCCCGATGCGGCAATCATCTTCGGCTCGGAACTTTCCGGCGCCGTCATCGCCGACCTCGTTGGCTTCGGCTCAAAGCTCCACGGAAAAGTTCGCTACATGGCGCTCGGCGACTATGCGAACTCGCGAGGCGCTGCGGATCTGGGGGTTCTGCCGGACCACGGACCGGGCTACAGCAGCGCGGCGAAAATCGGCATGGCCGCTCCGCAAATGATCGAAGCGGCCCAGAACGGCAAGCTCAAGGCGCTGTACGTCGTTGGCGCAAATCCCCTAGCGCATTTCGGCACGCTTGGCTACGGCCGCGGCAAAACCGAACTCCTCATCGTCCACGAACTGTTCATGACGGAAACCGCCAAGCAGGCCGACGTCATTTTTCCTGCGGCGTCTGCTTATGAAAAGGACGGCACGGTCACCAACACTTCCGGCGAGGTCCAATTGCTTCACAAGGCCGCGGAAGTGATGGGCCCGCGGAGCGACTTTGATTTGTTGCGAATCTTGTCGCACCAACTTGAAAAGCTTGGTCTCGGCAAGGCGTTCCACTACAAGAATCCGGGCGCTGTCTTCGAGGAGATTCGCAAGAGTGTTCCCGGGTACGATGTCGAACTTACGGGCTTGCTTACGGGCGGCGCTGAGCCGGCGCAAATTCCCGTGCGACGCAATGGTGCTCCTCCCTATGATGTACCTGTGGGACTGATTCGCTCCGCGGGCGACACCTTGTTTACCAGCGGCACGCTGAGCCGCTTTTTGACGACCATCGAATCCGTGCCGGAGGCGCAGGCCAAATCGTGAACGCCGTTACCTCATTTCTGACCCAGAATGGCGGTTTCTGGGTCTTGACCTGCATCAAAATTGCGCTGCTGCTTGTTATTGTGATGACGGTGAATGCGTATCTCACGTGGTTCGAACGCAAGGTCGTCGCACTGATGCAGTCGCGCATTGGCCCGCACCGCGTCGGTCCGCACGGACTGCTGCAGCCTGCGGCCGACGGCCTGAAGTTTCTCTTCAAGGAAGATGTGATGCCTGCTGGTGTCGACAAGTTCGTTTACCTGCTTGCGCCGTTCCTGGCGCTCACGCTGGCACTCGCTTCTCTTTCCGTGATTCCTTTTGGGCCGAATCCTCTTCCCTTCAAGTTCTTCGGGCATCAGATCGATCTTTGGATCACCAATCCCGACATCGGCCTGCTCGTGCTCTTCTCCATCACGGCCCTGGGGGTCTACGGCGTGGCGCTCGCCGGCTGGGCTTCGAACAGCAAGTATCCGCTGCTCGGTGGTCTGCGCAGCTCCGCGCAAATGGTCAGCTACGAGCTCGCGATGACCATGTCGGTTGTCGGCGTTCTCTTAATGGCCAATAGCTTCAGCCTCACAGAAATCATCGAAGCGCAACGCGGCCGCACCGTATGGGGCATTCTTCCTGCCTGGAATATCATCAGCTTTCACGGCGGATTTCCTCAGATTGCTGGATTCCTGTGCTTCTTCATCGCCGCGATCGCGGAGACCAATCGCGTGCCTTTTGATTTGCCTGAAGCCGAATCGGAACTGGTGGCGGGGTTCCACACGGAATATTCGAGCTTCAAATTTGCGATGTTCTTCATCGCCGAATACACCAGCATGATCACGGTGTCGGCTCTCTGCGCGATTCTTTTTTTTGGTGGCTGGAATTCGCCGTTTCCGGCAACCTGGACGCTGACCCACTACTTGCCGAGCCTGATCCTGATTCCCTTCGGCTTGTGGATTATTCTTGATGGCCTCAAATATGAGACCCTTTTCGGCCGCCTGGTTCTGCCAGGACTCGGAACGGCGATCGCCGGAATCGGAGCGCTGCTACTGGCGGGAGGATGGATCGCGCCTCTTCACGAAGCGAACGAATACATTCAGGGCCCGTTCTGGTTGCTGGCGAAGATTTTCTTCTTCCTCTTTTTCTACGTCTGGGCGCGCGGAACACTGCCCCGCTTCCGTTATGACCAGCTGATGAACATCGGATGGAAGCTACTGCTGCCGGTATCCATCGCCAACGTCATCCTCACCGCGGGATTCGTGCTCTTCCGGAGCGCGAAATGAACGTTCCTCTGGCGATCTTTTTGGTTCTCGCGGCGTTTGCCGTCATCGGCGCCCTGAACCTGATCCTGCAGAAGCACCCGATTCACAGCGCGCTTTCGCTGATCGTCGTGATGGTTTCGCTCGCCGGCCTCTATCTGCTGATGGGAGCGGAATTCATCGCCGCAGTGCAGATTATCGTTTACGGCGGCGCGATCATGGTCCTGTTTGTGCTTGTGATCATGCTGCTGAACGCGGGCGAAGAAGAGCGCACCGATTTTTCGAAGCTCGCAAAATTCGCCGGCCTGCCGCTGGCACTGGCCCTTACGGGGCTGCTCGCCTCAGCCATGGTTCATCACGGCGGCGCGGTCCAGAGCACCGCGGCCGCCGGTTCTTTGGCCGATACCGCAAGGCTGTCGACCCTCCTTTTTTCGACTTTCGTCTATCCCTTCGAGCTGACTTCATTTCTCATCCTCGTCGCCATCATGGGCGCTCTCGTTCTCGCCCAGCGGGAGAAGAGCTGACATGGTCCCCACGCAGTACTACTTGATTTTGAGCGCCATTTTGTTCGGACTCGGCGCGGTGGCGTTCGTCGTCAAGCGCAACATCATCACAATTTTCATGTCTATCGAATTAATGCTCAATGCCGTGAACCTCGCGTTCGTCGCCTTTAGCCAGGCCAGCGGCAAGCTGGACGGCCAGATCTTCGTGCTTTTCGTCATCGTGGTCGCGGCGGCGGAAGCTGCTGTGGGCCTCGGCATTATTATTCTTACCGCGCGGAACCGGCGGTCGCTGAACGTCGAGCGCGTGGACTTGCTCAAACTCTAATGCCCATACTCGAACATTTGTGGATCGTCCCCCTGCTGCCGCTCCTCGGCGCCGCCATCAACGGACTTTTCGGCAAGAAGTGGCCGAATCAGGTCGTCAATACGGTCGCGCTTTCGGCAACCGGGCTGTCATTTCTGTTTGCCGTGGAGGCCGTTCGCGAATTTCTGGTTTACCACGCGCAAACGCAGCAGGCGTTCCATAAACAGTTTTTTGACTGGATCGTGGCAGGTACGTTCCGCGCCGGCTTCGACCTGCAGATGGACCATCTCACCGCAGTCATGGTCCTCGTGGTGACCGGCGTTGGATTTCTGATCCACATATACTCTACCGGATACATGTCGCATGAGGGCGGCTACTACCGGTTCTTCGCCTATTTGAACCTCTTCATGTTTTTCATGCTTATTCTGGTCCTCGCCCAGAACTACGTGCTTCTCTTCGTCGGATGGGAAGGCGTCGGCCTGGCCAGCTATCTTTTGATCGGATTCTACTTTCTGAAAAAATCCGCGTCGGACGCCGGCAAAAAAGCATTTATCGTCAACCGCATCGGCGACTTCGGATTCATGCTGGGCATGTTCCTGTTGTTCCGAACGTTTGGAACATTGGACTTCACGGAGCTTTTTGAAAAGGTCACCTCGCAACAGTGGCCCCACGAAGCCTGGGCCGTTTTCGGCACACTTACCGTCGCGAGCCTATTGCTGTTCACCGGAGCCTGCGGCAAATCAGCGCAGCTTCCGCTGTATGTTTGGCTGCCGGACGCGATGGAAGGCCCGACGCCGGTTAGCGCGCTGATCCACGCAGCGACGATGGTGACTGCGGGCGTGTACGTTGTGGCGCGCTCGCACCTTCTGTTTGAACGCTCCGAGACCGCGAGCGTTGTGGTTGCGGTCGTGGGTTGTGCGACAGCATTGTTCGCCGCAACGATCGGCCTCGTACAAACGGACATCAAGCGAGTGCTCGCGTATTCCACGGTCAGCCAGCTCGGCTACATGTTTCTGGCGTGCGGCGTTGGTGCTTTCGGTGCGGGAATTTTCCACCTGATGACCCACGCGTTCTTCAAGGCGCTGCTCTTCCTTGCGGCTGGTTCGGTGATTCACGCCATGGGCGGCGAACAGGACATGCGCCACATGGGCGGCCTGAGCAGCAAGATCAAAGTCACTTACTGGACCATGCTGATTGGCACGATTGCTATCGCCGGGTTTCCACCGCTCGCCGGCTTCTTTTCAAAGGACGCAATTCTTTTCGGCGCGTTCACGGTGGGCAGCGGTCACGACACGGGCGGCCGCATGCTCTACGCTTTCGGCTTGTTGACGGCCCTGCTCACATCGTTCTACATGTTCCGGCTGATTTTCCTGACCTTCCATGGCAAACAGCGCTATGACGAGCATCACGTGCACGTGCACGAATCGCCTTGGAGCATGCTTGGCCCGCTGGTCGCCCTGGCATTTCTCTCTGTTGTCGGCGGATGGGTGGCTGCCCCAGCGCTGTGGGGCGGAACGGACCACTTCACGGCGTTCCTCGCGCCCGTGTTTGCCGCGCATGGAGGGGCGGAAGCGTTGTCCGAAGCGGCGCTGCACAGTCTGGAGCTCACGCTCGCTGCGGTCGCGTCCGTCGCGGCGCTTGCTGGACTCGGCATCGCGTTCTGGATGTATCTGAAGCAGCCGGGCAAGCCGGAGCAACTGGCCAAGTCGCTCCGGGGAGCGTACACCACGCTCTACAACAAATATTACGTGGACGAACTTTACGCCGCAGCAATCGTTCGTCCCCTCGTCTGGCTGTCTGAAAACGTCCTCTGGAAAATCGTGGACGTCGAAGCCATCGACGGCACGGTCAACGGAATCGCGCACGGAGCGACGGCCGTGGGCGACACCGTCCGGCAGACGCAATCGGGAAACACGCGCAGCTATGCCGTGTGGGTTGTCGTCGGAGCCGTGGCCGTGATCTTGATCCTCTTCTGGCCGGCGTTGCGCCCGGTTCTAGGCATGGTGAGCAAATGACTCCCGGCAACCACTTGCTTACCGTTGTAACCTTCTTTCCTGCCCTGGGCGCGCTGGCGCTGATGATTCTGCGCGCCGACGATCATGGTTGGATTCGCCGGATGGCCATGGTCGTCGCAACCTTTGAATTCCTGTTGTCGCTTCTGCTGATTCCAGCGGTCCCGCTCGGTTCCTCCGGCTACAAACTCGAACTCAACATCCCGTGGATCACTTCCCCACCGATTCACTATCACATGGGCGTGGACGGACTGAGCGTTTTCCTCGTGATTCTGACCACGCTGTTGACGCCAATTTCCATCCTGGCGTCCTGGAATAGCATCCAGCACCGCGTCAAAGAATTTTTCGTGATGTTATTGATGCTCGAAGTCGGCGTCGTCGGCGTCTTCTTCTCGCTAGACCTCTTTCTCTTCTTCCTGTTCTGGGAAGTGATGCTGATCCCGATGGCCTTCCTCATCGGAATCTGGGGGCACGAGCGCCGCATCTACGCCGCTATCAAATTCGTGCTGTACACGATGGCCGGTTCGATCCTGATGCTGGTCGGCATTTTGTGGCTCTACAATGCGACCGGTTCATTCGACCTCGTCGAGATTCAGCATGCGCTGCAATCGGGAACGCTGGTTATTTCGCCGCAAACTGAGATGCTTCTGTTCTTGGCATTCTTTCTGGCCTTCGCCATCAAGGTTCCGCTCTTTCCGTTGCACACCTGGCTGCCCGACGCTCACGTCGAAGCGCCCACCGCCGGTTCCGTCATTCTGGCTGGGGTGCTGCTCAAGATGGGAACCTACGGCATGATGCGCTTCTGCCTGCCGCTCTTTCCGCTGGCGTCGCGCAAAGCCGCGCCGTACGTCGCAGTGATCGCCATCATCGGCATCATTTACGGCGCGCTCGTAGCTCTTGTTCAGCCGAACCTGAAAAAGCTGGTTGCCTATTCCTCGGTCAGCCATTTGGGTTTCGTTGTACTGGGCATTTTCTCCTTCACGGTCATCGGCATGCAGGGCGCCATTTTCCAGATGCTGGCTCACGGTATCTCCACCGGTGCGCTCTTCCTGCTCGTCGGCATGCTCTACGATCGCCGTCACACGTTCGAAATCAAGCAGTACGGCGGGCTAGCCACACCGATGCCCCGCCTCTCGGCATTTTTCCTGTTTGCCGTGCTCTCTTCGCTCGGCCTGCCCATGCTTAACGGCTTCGTTGGCGAATATCTGATCCTCCTCGGGACCTATACTTCCCGCTTCGGCCTGACCTCCGGGAATGGCTGGAAATACGCCGCGTGGGCCGCCAGCGGCGTCATTCTTTCCGCTTGTTATTTGCTGTGGTCCTATCAACGCGTGTTCTTCGGCGAAATCACGCTGGAAAAGAACCGCGCGTTGCCGGACGCCTCAGAGCGCGAGCGCTTTATCCTCGCCACGATGTCGATTGTCATTTTATGGATGGGTATCGGCTCGGCATTCCTCACCAGACGGACGGAAGCGGCCACCCAGACGATTCGCAATCAAATGGAACGCCCGCAGTGGCACGAAGGCACAGCTCCCGCGTCCGGCAACGGCAGCGTCATCACTCTAGAAAGGCCCGGCATCCGCTAGATGAATTTCGCTACTCCCAACGCCGCAGATTTCTACCGTGTGATGCCGGAGCTTGTTTGGTGCTTCTTCGGCGTCCTGCTGATGCTCTTCCAGCCGTTCACAAAGAGCCGCGCATTCTTGAGCGCAATCGCGTTTATCGGCGCGCTTGCGGGCACTCTGTCGAGCCTTCTCAGCGTTCCGTACCCCGGCCTGGGGTTCTTCGGACTCATTCAGTCGGACACCTTCAGCCTCTTTTTCCACGTCCTGGTCGGCGCAGTCGCCACCCTGGTGATCCTCGCCGCGGAACCGTATCTTTCGCGCGAACGGCTGGACGCCGCCGAATTCTTTGCCCTGATCCTTTTCGCCACGGCGGGAATGGGCGTACTCGCTTCCGCCCAGGAATTGCTCACCGCGTTCATCGGCCTTGAAATGAGCTCCATCGCCAGCTACGTCCTGGCCGGCTACCGCCGCGATACGCTGAAGTCCAGCGAGTCTGCGCTTAAATATTTTCTTCTCGGCTCGTTCGCCACAGCGTTCTTCCTCTACGGCATTGCCCTCGTTTACGGTGCGACCGGCACAACGCTGCTCGACACCATGAGCAGCACCGATCCAAAAAGCGGGCTGCTCATACTCGGGCTTGCGTTAATCCTCATCGGTCTTGGCTTCAAGGTTGCCGTTGCACCCTTCCAGGTCTGGACGCCCGACGTTTACGAAGGCGCTCCCACTCCGGTGACCGCGCTTTTCGCCGCCGGCCCCAAAGCTGCCGCCTTCGCGCTGCTTTTGAGGATCTTCGCAACCGTTCCCGCCGCAACCCACTATTGGTTCTGGGCTTTCTGGATCCTCGCTGTGCTCACGATGTTCGCGGGAAATCTCGGCGCTCTGGTCCAGACCAACGTCAAGCGCCTCCTCGCTTACAGCTCCATCGCCCACGCGGGCTACATCCTGGTCGCCTTTGCCGCGGTTACGGGCATGACCAGCGCGGAAAATTCGGCACTGCTCGGTGGAGCGCCCGCTTATGCCGCGATTCTCTTCTATCTGCTGAGCTATGCGCTCGTGAAGGTGGGGGCGTTCACCATCGTGTCGCAACTCGGCGGAAAAGACGAAAAGTACGTCACGCTTGAAGACTACGCCGGGCTTGCCCAAAACCATCCTGTTGCCGCGGCCGCGCTAAGCCTGTTCCTGCTTTCGCTGCTGGGCTTGCCGGTCACCGCAGGCTTTTTCGGAAAATTCTATGTCTTTAAGGCGGCAATCAATTCCAAACTGATCTGGCTGGCAGTCCTCATGGCGGTAAACAGCATTATCGGCGCCTACTACTATCTGAAAGTCATCGTCGCCATGTACATGCGCCAACCGAGCGAGGACTCCACCCGGACCGCACCGCTCTCGTTCCCGGTTACCGTAAACCTTGTGCTCGCCGTAACCGCCATCGGTACCGTCTACTTCGGCCTCTTCCCCAACCAGGTCCTCCGCCTGCTCCTGGAACGGACCCTCATCGGCGGCTTGAAGTAGGGCGTGTTTAGGGGTCCCCTTCGGTCATTCCCGGCGAATCCAGAAATCTCTCCCCAGCCTAAAGCAGCTAGAGCTTCACGAAACAGAAAAGGGCCGGAGGAATTCCGACCGGCCCGGCAAAATCCCGACTTCGCTGAACTATGCCTTCAGCGCAAGCATCGCCAGCGTAAACAGCACCAGCGTCTCCACGAACACCAGACCCAGAATCATCGCCGCCCGAATCGGGCCTGAGGCTCCCGGGTTCCGCGCCATGCCTTCGCAAGCCGCCGATGCGATTCGGCCCTGTCCAAGACCGCAACCGAATGCCGCGGCCCCCATGCCAATCGCCACTGCAATCGCCCCTAGCGCCTTACCGCCGCCTGTGGCCGCACCACCCTCCTGTGCTAACGCCGCCGGCGCAAGAACCACTACGGCAATCAACGCCACCATCATCACCACGACCGCTTTCTTCATCACTGCCTCCTCATGAATTACCGCCAGTGGGTGGTTGCCGGACACCGAGCAGCCGGCCTCACACTGAAGCGGCACATCGCCGGAGCAATTTCTGCACCAGCAAACTCGAATCTTAGTGTTCGTCCGCAGTCGCCATTCCGAGATAGACCGATGGCAGCACGGTGAAAACGTACGCCTGTACCACAGCCACGAAAATGTGTAGTCCGATAAACAGAACCGGAACCAGGGCCGCCGCAATCGCAAAAACGGATCCCCGAACGGCATGCTCCAGGAAGCCAACCGTGCCGCTCGTCAGCAAACCCAGAAAAATGACGTAAATTAGATCACTGGCGTACATGTTGGCCCAGAGACGAACGGTGAGTGAGAGCAAGCGTGCGCTGGTGCTGATGATTTCGACCGGGAACAGCAGAATCGCGAGCAGCCACGCACCAAAATTCTTGGGCGAACCCGCGAATGTAGCGAGATATCCGACCGGCCCGTGGTGCCTGATGCCCTGCCAGTTGAAGTAAAGGAAAGTTAGAATCGCGCAGGCCAAAGGAACTGTTGTGTTACCTGTCGGGGCCACGAGGAACGTGTTGGGAAAAGCTCCGAGAAGATTGGAAATCAGAACAAAAACAGAAATTGAGCCAACGAATGGAATCAGCTTGCTGGCGCCGTGGTGAATATTCTCTTCGAGCAAGTCCTTGATTCCAAAACCAAGAGGATTCGTCAGGAGCCATTCTGCAACTTGCTGCAGCGCACCCGGTTTTTCGACAGACAGCCGCGATTTCACAATCACGGCGAAAAGCGTTCCGATCAACACAACCAGCATACCCATCACGACGTGCTGCGGAATGGGCAATTCCGGCTCATTTGGCGCAATATGCAGCTTGGCGAGCAGCGCTGAAGCCAGCGGACCTAGGATGTGGTTGACGAATCGCGTAATTCGAAGAACGTGTTCTTCCATCACCTATCCCGAGAAGTGAAGATTTCCCACACACTTGCCGCGATTGCGGCGGCTGCTAGAGCACACAAACCCACGATCATGCTCGCAAAGGGAATATTCCGATAAATAAAAATAACATACACGGCGAGGCCTATCAAGGCGTAGCGGAACAGGGCCAACACGTAGGTCCACCAGGGAACCTGCGGCTTTTCGAGGCCGTGTTGCGCAGCTGAGGCGAGCACCAGCGCGTCCAGCCCCCGTCCCAACCAACGAAAATTCAGCCACCCCAATACCGCGCCAATGGCCAAACCGATGGCCCAAAGATGGTGGCCCAGCGCGGCCGCCGTGATCGCGGCAAGTGCCCCGAAAAGCAGGGTCAACCAACCGATCCGAGACTCGGTTCGCGAGCCGGCAATCGCCATGGAGTTCGCCATGCCGCTACTTGCCAGGGAGCCTACGAATCACTTCGCGGACTCCGGCGATGAAACCGAGAGCGCCGAGAATAATCATAAAAATCGGCTTGGTGTTCAGCCAGCGGTCGAGCAGGTACCCTGCTCCGCCCGCAAGAAGGATTGCTCCAACCAAGGTGAACGGCAATTCCATCGCGATGGCGGAATCGCCGGTGACTTCCTTGGTCTTCTTCAGAGTTGGCGACAGGTTTGAGTCGTCTCTTTTTCGCGATTCGTTCATGTAGCTAGTCTACTTCTCAAACAGCAGTTCCCCAGCTCGGCTAGTGGCCTTCACCACAGCTTTGATCAGCGTGACTCGCAACTTGCCTTCTTCGAGCTCCAGGATTCCATCGATCGTGCATCCTGCCGGCGTGGTCACCGCGTCTTTCAAAAGCGCAGGGTGGTCGCCCGTTTCGAGAACCACGCTTGCGGAACCCTTCATCGTCTGCGCGGCCAGCAGGGTGGCCACATCGCGCGGCAAGCCAACTTTCACGCCCGCTTCGGCAAGCGATTCCAAAATGATGTACGCGAAGGCCGGGCCGCTGGCGGATAGGCCGGTCACCGCGTCCATGTTCTTTTCGTCCACTACCACCGTTCGCCCAACGGCGTCAAACATCGCTCGCGCAACCTCCAGATGCTCAGTACCGGCGTGAGCGCCGCGGCAAATTCCCGTCATGCCGCAACCGACTGCCGAAGGAGTGTTGGGCATCGCCCGCACCACGGCGACGTTCTCATTCTTAATTTTGCCCCCGCTTGCCGCGGTGAGATGCTGCTCGAGATAGCTCGTCGGAACGGACGCCGCGACGGAGATCAGCAGAGTTTTGGCCCCGATTTCAGGTGCGATTTCCTTCAACACTTCCGCTACTGCCTGCGGCTTTACGCCCAGCAGGATAATGTCGGCGTCCTCGACCGCTTTGCGATTGTCGTTGGTGACGGCAACGCCGAGCTCCTTTGCAAGCGCGGCTGCTTTTTCTTCGTGTTTCACGGTCGCGGTGACGCGTTTGGCGCCGAACAGTCCCTGCTTCAAATAGGCGCGCAGCAGAATGCCGCCCAGTTTGCCGGCGCCCAAAACGGCGAGCTTCTTATCGGAAAGTTTAGAAGACATATTCGATGGTGTGACCGCAAAGCGGCTAACTCATTGTTCCCGACGCTGGCTGTGACGTCAACAGCGGAACGGCTGCGGGCCCGCCCGCTTCTTCCGTTTTGGCCAATGGGTTGCTGCCAGCCGTCAGGATCTTACATTCCGGCGATGAATATTCCTTGACACGTATATTCCTATTGGGGCATATTATCGCCACCATGATCGAAACACTGAAAGCTCTGGCAGAGCCAAACCGCCTTCACATCGTCGAACTCTTGCGCGACGGACCCCGTCCCGTTGGAGACATGGTCGATCGCCTGCATCTTCACCAACCGCAAGTTTCGAAACACCTGCGTGTGCTCAGCAACGCGGGACTCGTCGATTCTCGGGTCGACGCACAACGCCGGATCTATGCGCTGCGTCCTGCGCCGCTTCAGCAGCTGGACGTCTGGCTTGAGAAGTACCGCCAGCTCTGGGAGCAAAACTTCCAGCGTCTCGATGCCCTGCTCGATGAAATGAAGACCACCCACAAAAAACCCAAACGCCCCAAACGATAAAGGAGATCACTCAATGAATACAGGAACATTGCAGGTAAAGGCCAATGCCGACCGTGAGATCGTGATGACACGCCTGTTCGACGCTCCGCGAAGTCTGGTCTTCGACGCCTTCACCAAGCCGGAACTCCTCAAGCGCTGGTTGCTCGGGCCGCCGGGGTGGTCAATGCCGGTGTGCGAAATCGATCTCCGAGTGGGCGGCAGCTACAGATATGTCTGGCGTCGCGACGCCAACCGGACCGAAATGGGCTGCGGCGGCGTGTATCGCGAAATTGTGGTGCCAGAACGACTCGTGCAAACCGAGCAGTTTGACGATCCCTGGTACCCAGGTGAGTCACTGATCACCACCGTGCTCGAAGAGCAGGGCGGCAAGACCGCCCTCACAGCGACGATGCTCTACGAGTCGCGTGCCGCCCGCGACGCTATCCTCAAGTCCGGCATGGAAAGCGGCGTAGCGGCGAGCTATGACCGGCTGGCTGAATTGCTGGCGAAACCATGAACACGAATACGCTCAAAAGCATTGGCGCGGCGCTCGCAGGCATCTTCGCGGGCGCCGCGCTTCCGACCGCAACGGACGTGCTGCTTCGCGCAGCGGGCATTTTCCCGTCGTTCAACGTGAATGAACCCATGAGTAATCCTCTGCTCCTGCTTGCCACCGCATACCGCACCGTCTACGGTGTCCTGGGGGCGTACATTACCGCCCGGCTAGCTCCGAACCGGCCGATGGGGCACGCACTGGTCCTTGGCGCCATTGGACTGGCTGCAAGCGTCGTCGGAGCAGTGGTGACGTGGAACATGGGACCTGCTTTCGGCCCTCATTGGTACCCCCTGGCGCTCGTCGCGCTGGCCATGCCGCAATCCTGGCTCGGCGGCAAGCTTCGTGTGATGCAGTTGGGCGGACGTAATCGCGTTGCTGAACTCACATGACCAAGTCCGAAGCGCTGGCATGGCTGAAGCAGCAGGGCTCCCATCGCAACGTCGAGGGGTTGGCGCGTTATGGCATTGTGGCCAAACGCGCCTTCGGCGTTCCGATGGGAGCGCTCCTTTCCCTTAGCAAAAAACTGGGTCGGGACCAGGCCCTCTCGCTCGCCCTGTGGGATAGCGGATGGTACGAGGCCCGCCTCCTTGCCGCTCTCGTCGGCGACCCGAAGCAAGTCACCCGCCGCCAAATGTACGCATGGGCCGCGAGCTTTGAAAACTGGGGCGACTGCGACACGGTGTGTTTTAAGCTTTTCGACCAGAGTCCGTTCGCCTGGGAATGCGCCCCGAAGTGGTGTGCCTCGCCCAAAGTTTTCGTCAAACGCGGCGGCTTTGCACTGATGGCCTGTCTGGCCCTACACGATAAATCCGCTCCCGACAAACATTTCCTCACTTTCCTGCGGTTGATCGAGAAGGGCGCTTCTGACGAACGCAATTTCGTGAAGAAGGGCGTCAGCTGGGCAATCCGCGCAATCGGGCAACGTAGCCTGGTTCTGAACGATGCTTCGCTTGCCGTAGCCAAACGCTTGGCAGCCTCGAGCGACGCTGCCTGTCAATGGGTCGGCAACGAAGCACGCCGCCAGCTGGCCAGCCCGAAGCTCCGTTCTAAACTGACTCGCCGGGCGCATTAAAATCAAAAGGAACGAACGGATTCTCCACCTAACCCATTGATTAAACGTAACTTGTTTCCGTAAAGAGATTTCTCTCTAAAAAGCTCTTATGCCCTGTCGATTTCGCCGTCCCTCGTTCGACGACCTAGTAGAGCCAAGGAAACGTCGTTCAGGAGGCGAACATGGCAAACCAACCGACAATCCCTCAGACCCGCAAATCAATCATGCGCGTGGCAGTCGTTGCGCTCGCGTTAATCGTTCTGAGCGGAAACCTCGATCAACTCTCCGGCCACCTGGCTCGGCTCGCAGCAGGCGCGGCCACCGAAGCTCTGGCCTTCATGCCCTCCGTCGTCCTGACCGGTTGGCAAGCCTTCGAGCCCCAGGCCTGCGATCACTCCGGGATTTCTCTGCTCGCCGTTCAAATGTTGGTATCATCCTGGTCGCTGCTTCGGGCAATGGCCTGCGCCTCATAGTCGCGGCACCCGCCTTATTTCGTTACGCAACGAGAGTCCAGATTCAGCCCAACCGAACCAAGTCAGAAGTTGCAGCTCGAATTCGAAAGGAGACATCACGATGCGATTCATGATGATGCTTCCGACACCGGTGGATGTCCTGGAGAACTGGCAACCCACGAAAGAGGTTGTCGGCGCAATGAGAAAGTTCAGCGACGATATGCGAAAGGCGGGCGTGCTGCTCTCAGCCGAGGGTCTCCACCCAACTTCCAGGGGAACTCGCATCCGGGTTTCCGGCAGAAGACGCACCCTCACCGATGGCCCTTTCGCCGAAGCCAAGGAAGTCATCGCGGGCTCCTGGATGATTCAGGTCAAGTCAAAAGACGAGGCCGTCGAGTGGGCCAACCGCTGCCTTTGGGGGAGGACGGCCTCATCGAGGTGCGCCAGGTGTTTGAAGCGCATGATTTCCCGCCCGACCTGCAACCGAAGAGCGCCAAAGCATAAGGCGTGGCCTGTCGCGGGCTCATTATGAAGATTTTTTCAAATGATTTTTGAAGCTTGTCGATTTCGACTCCCCACATTCGACGTCAAAGTAGAGGCAGGCTTCGCCCAGTCGAAAAAGTTTCGAAAAAGCCCGGCTCGTTCGTAACCAAACTCAACAGGAGAGATAACCATGAAGTTCATGATGATTGTAAAAGCCAGTAAGGACTCCGAAGCCGGCAAAATGCCCAGCGAAGAGCTCCTATCCAGAATGGCCAAGTACAACGAAGAGCTCATGAAGGCCGGAGTGCTGCTCGATCTGGCCGGGCTTCAACCGAGCTCCAAAGGCACGCGTATTAAGTTTTCCAGCGGCAAGCGCACCATCGTCGACGGGCCGTTCGCTGAAACCAAGGAGCTCATCGCGGGCTACTGGATCATTCAGGTGAAATCGCGCGAAGAAGCTCTCGAATGGGCCAAGCGTGCGCCCGCTCCTCATGAGGCCGGCAATGGCGAGGGCGAAATCGAACTTCGCCAGTTCTTTGAACTCGACGATTTCGGTCCCAGCGAGGCCATCGAACGCCACCGGGAACTCGGCAAAAAGCTCGAAGAAAAAAAGTAATCGCCGCGTTGTCGATTTACTCGATCGTCGTTCGACGTGTATCTAAGAAGAATGTTCAGCCGGTCGAAACCGTGCCGTTAATCCGCACGCGACCGAGAATCCAAAGGAGAAAAAAATGCGATTCATGATGTTGGTGAAGCACGACGGCGATATGTCGGGACCTCCTCCGAAGGCCCTGATGGACGCCATCGACAAACTCACCGAAGAGGCCAACCGAGCCGGCACGATGGTCATGGCGGGTGGTTTGGCCCCGCTGCCGGCAAGCACCTCCATCCGGATTTCTCGCGGGGAGCTGACCACAACCGACGGCCCCTACACCGAAGCCAAGGAAGTCGTCGGCGGGTTTGCAATTTTTGACCTGAAGTCCAAGCAGGAAGCGGTTGAAGGCGCGCAGCAGTTCATGGAACTCCACCGTATTCACTGGCCCGGATGGGAAGGCGAAACCGAAGTTCGCCAGATTTTCGGTCCCGAAGATTTTCCGCCCAGCGCGTAAGGTCCTGAAGTCGTATAGCAACGAACCGTAACAGCAAATAAACAGAGGAGAGACAAGAATGAAATTTCTAAGCATCTACAAGACAGCAGAAAGAAGTGCTCCGCCATCTCAGGAAGAAATGTCCAAAATGGGCAAGCTCATCGAAGAGGGGATGAAGGCCGGTTGGCTGCTCGGCACGGAAGGCTGCCTGCCAAGCGCCCTTGGCGCGCGCGTACGGCTCTCCGGGGGGAAGCTCACCGTGACCGACGGCCCTTTCACCGAAGCCAAGGAGTTGGTCGGCGGGTTCGCCATCCTTCGGACCAACTCTAAGGAGGAGGCCATCGAATTGGCCAAGCAATTCCTCCCGGTTGCTGGTGATGGTGAATGCGAGCTTCGCCAACTTTACGAGGCGGGCCAGAATTCCTGCGCCGATAAAGCCGCGGCTTCTTGAGCCCGACGCCGTGAGCCGAGGTCCTGACCGGACGTCCTGATCTCGGCTTAACACGGCGGCTCTTTCACTGGCGAATCGTTTCCCGTAATCTGACCCTTTCACCAGTTTGAAAGGGTCGCCGTGACCAGCCAACCGGAAACCGAATCCATTCATCGCGTAATCGATGCAGTCTGGCGAATCGAGGCAGCAAAAATCATTGCCGGCCTCACGCGCATCGTCCGCGATGTCGGCCTGGCCGAGGAACTCGCGCAGGACGCTCTCGTCGTCGCTCTCGAAAAATGGCCGGGGTCCGGTGTCCCGGAAAATCCCGGCGCTTGGTTGATGGCTACCGCCAAGCACCGCGCCATCGATCACTTTCGCCGCAACAAGCTTCTCGAGCGTAAACACGAAGCGCTCGGGCGCGAACTCGAGTCCCAGCAGGAATCCGCCGTGGCCAATTTTGAAGCCAGGTTCGACGCCGCCAACGAACAGGATTTCGGCGACGATCTTCTTCGCCTCGTCTTCATCTCCTGCCATCCCGTTCTTTCCACCGAAGCCCGCGTAGCGCTCACCCTCCGCCTCCTCGGCGGCCTTACCACGCAGGAAATCGCTCGCGCCTTTCTCGTCCCGGAACCCACCATCGCCCAGCGCATCGTCCGCGCCAAGCGCACGCTCACCGAAGCACGCGTTCCCTTCGAAGTTCCTCGCGGCCCCGATCTCGCTGCACGGCTTTATTCGGTGCTCGAAGTTGTGTACCTCATTTTCAACGAAGGCTATTCCGCCACCGCCGGCGAAGACTGGATGCGCCCCGCTCTCTGCGAAGACGCTCTCCGCCTCGGGCGCATTCTGGCCGGACTTGCTCCCAACGAACCGGAGGTTCACGGTCTGGTCGCGCTCATGGAAATTCAAGCTTCGCGCACTCACGCACGCACCAGCCCCGCCGGCGAACCCATCCTCCTTCTCGATCAGGATCGCACGCGCTGGGATCACTCTCTCATCCGCCACGGCTTAGGCGCGCTCGAACGCGCCGAGCAGCTTGGCGGCGCGCAAGGCCCCTACGCTCTCCAAGCCGCTATCGCCGCGTGCCACGCCCGTGCCAACACCGCCTCACAAACCGACTGGCCCCGCATCGCCACCCTCTACGCTTCCCTTTCACAACTCACTCCTTCTCCTGTCGTTGAACTCAATCGCGCCGTCGCCGTCTCCATGGCCTTCGGCCCAAAACCCGCCCTCGAAATTGTTGACACGCTCATGTCGGAGCCGTCGCTCAAGTCCTATCACCTTCTCCCCGCCGTCCGCGCCGATATCCTCAAAAGGCTCGGCCGCCTCGATGAAGCCCGCGACGAATTTCAACGCGCCGCCTCCCTCGCGCAAAACTCCCGCGAACGCACGCTCCTCCTCTCCCGCGCCGCGTCGTGCGAAACGTCCGTCCCCTCGTAGGTTTTGTAAAGGCCGGTCCGTCGCTTTCAAGGTCGTCCGTCCCGTTCCACATCAAGGCTTCTGGACTTCGGCCGGTTCATGAAACCCGATACCGCTGCCGACGCGACTCCGAGCCCGACCACCCACATCGCGCTTACATCGTGCATCGCTGGGAAGCCAATCAGCCCGCCCGCAAATGCCCCACAAAGCAGGCGCCGCCCGTAGGTAGACATGAAACCTTTCTTCGTCCCGCCCGGCCCCTCCCACAACTCAACCGCCGCCATCAGGCAAGCGTAGATCAACCCTAGCAGCAAACCCAAAACGCTCGCCGCACCCAGGCACACCGGAAGCCAGAACAAATAGAAACCAAAACCGCTCGGCGCACCCGGCTCCGCAATCGGCGGAACTCGCCCCAGCACCATCGCCCCACCGAGCAGCAGACCGATCGCCGCCCACGCGGCCGTCCAGCGCAGCGTCGTAAACCAGATCAATCGCAATTGAACGACCATAACCCACGCCAGCATGTGCTTTAGAAACGTGCAGAAAACGCCTTGTGGGCGGAGTATATTCTCTTTCCGAGGGTGTCGCATCCTCAAGCCGTTGAAGGGTGCGTTTGTCTTTGATTCCGAGCCTCGGCTGCCAGCGCGCAAGTCGTACCCAATTTTGGCTCCAGCGGTAGAGAATCTCCAATGGAGAGGTAATCAATGAAGCGAACCGCGTTCCTGGCAGCAACAACTCTGGCCTGCGCACTGAGCACCAGCGCCCAGCGGCACAACGTCGACACGCAGAAGTCCACCCTAACCATCCACGTCGGCAAGACTGGCTTTTTCTCCGGCTTCGGACACGAACACGAAGTTCGCGCGCCGATTCAAAGCGGTACCGCCGACACAGGCTCCCGCCCTGCTGTTGAAATCCACGTGGATGCCCGCGCCCTGCGCGTGATCGACAAGGACGCTTCTGAAAAGGAGCGCGCCGAAGTGCAGTCGACCATGCTTGGGCCGGAAGTGCTCGAAAGCGAAAAGCATCAGGAAATCGTCTTCAAGTCCGCGGCCGCAGACTCTGCCGGCCAGGACCGCTGGACGCTTCGCGGAAGTCTGACCCTGCGTGGCCAAACGCGGCCCGTTACCGTGAAAGTCGCACTCAAGGACGGCCACTACACCGGCGAAGCCATCGTGAAGCAAACCGACTACGGCATCAAGCCGCCAGGTAAGGCCGGCGTCCGCGCCAAAGATGAACTCAGGATCGTCTTCGACGTCCAACTGGCCCCTTGAGCAGCCCTCATCCATTTTCGATTTTTCGCTTTCCTGCTGCGTTTTGCTCCGCGAGGCTAACCATGCGACCACATCGAATCCGTCTGATGCGTTTCGTATTGTCGGTGGCCGCTTGCTGGATAGGCTGGTCATTTGGCGTACACCTGCACCCGGATTCCCAGGCCTTGGCAGAAGAGGGCTCTCCGGTATTTCGTGGCACATGGACCGCGACAGCAGGCGCAACGCAAGTTTTCCGCGGGACATGGTCAGCACAGACTTCGCCGCACCGTCCGAACACGGCCCTAGGTTCGTGGACCCTGCTCAACGAATCAGGCGAGATTGCTCTTGACGGGACCTGGTCGGCGCAGAAGACGGGCCAAGGCTGGCACGGCACTTGGTCGGCTCGAGCGCGGAGCGGCCAGTCGCTCTCGGGCACCTGGAACGGTGACCTCGCCGGCTTCAGTGGCAAGACCCTTGAGGAAATGCTGAAACGAACGGCGGAAAAGCAGGTCGCAGGCTCTTGGCGTAGTGGCCGGTACCAGGGTAATTGGTGGCTTGAGGGTTCCCCCTCCGGGACTGGCCGCCGGTGACCCCGGGGCGGGCTGTCCTCGGCGCCGGCAAAGAAAAAGCCCGTGCTTTCCTGGAAGCCCACAATCAACGACCGATCCCGTTTTTGAAGAGCGAACCGCAAGCTCTACTCGGAGCCCGTGCGGACGCCCCTCTTCCTGTAGCGCCGGGCCACCCCGTCACGGCGCTTCCGCAACATAAACGAAGCGCGACAGCCGGCCTTCTCTCGCCAGACGAGCAGCCACCGAAAGAAACTCTTGCTGCCCATCGTAAGTCTCATCCCCTTCGATCTCGCGTAGCGCGGTGCTCCTACGGGCACGGCTGGCGCATCGACGCTCGGCAATTTCGGCCATGTTCGAGCTGACGTCCTCAGAAACCAGCAATCGCAATCCACAATCGGCAATCAGACGTTCATCATAGCCGCGGGGAACAAACAGGAAAAACCCGATCGAACTGCGCACCGCAATTTCCGTATTCGTCAGCGGCCCTGTCACCGTGGTGGGGTCGGTGAAAAGCAGTTTTCCCTTCTTCTTCAGCAGCCGGCTCCACTCTTCAAGTACGCCTGGTCGGTTGGGAAGGTGGTTGATTGCGTCAATGCATGTAATCGCATCGAAGCTTGCATCCGCGAATGGCAAGCGGCCTGTTGCGTCTGCTGCGCGAAACTCGGCTAGCTCGGTCAGGCCGCGCTGGCCTGCCAATGAGTTCGCCGCGGAAATCGCTTCTTCATGAACGTCAATCCCCACCACGGAACAACCAGTGGTTTCGGCGATTCGTAGCGCAGGACCGCCGGCCCCACAGGCAATGTCGAGCAGCTTGTGGCCCGTGCCCTCGCACGTTTTGTCCTTGGGCCCCTTCCCGTCAAAAATGTCGAGCCATCCCAGAAATTTGTCCTGCTCGTCTGAGGTCAGCCAGCTATTTTGTCCAATGTCCTCGCCAAAAGCCTCGCGGCGGATTTCTGAATACAGTTCGCTCTGGAAATTCCTGTAGTTGGCATCATAGTGAGCCACCGCAGGAACCAGCTTCGCCTTGTTCGTTTGCGCCATCTCAAAATCCCCCAAACTAAATGCCCTCTTGCGGCCTTTCACACCCGCTGACGCTTTAGAAGTCAGCCAGCGCTTTCCGGACACTCGCATTGAATATCAGATTTTGTTCCTCCTGACCGGGTCCTGCAACTCCGATCGCGTATTTCACGCACGAAGCAAGGGCCAGCATCGCGAGGATCACAGTAAACCGCGTGAATCGTTTCCCGCCCGGAATTCTCCCGAGCGGAGTCCCTGCTCCCGTGGGGTCGGCTGCGCACGATACGCGTTGTTTCCTCCATTCCCGAGGTGAAGCCTGCCGCGCCCGCAGTTCGCCTTCCCACCTGTATTCTTGACTTCACACGGCCGTTGACCCCCTGCGGAGGATTCTGTAGCCTCCCTACGTTCCTCTGAGCGGCCGCCTCAACTTCCGGACCGCCCCGAGAGAACGAACGGGTCTACCCGAGCAAAGCGAGGGTCCTCTGCATGTCCGGTGAACCGCAATGAAACCAACCGACAACTCTTTTTCCCGCCGCGAATTTGCGAAGCGCGCCGCCCTCGGCACCGCCGCCGTCGTCGCGCCCGCGCACTTGGCGCCGCTGCTCTACCCTGAGCGTGCTCTTCGCGAAGGGCTGCCGGCCCAGACGCCTGCGCAAACCGCCGCGGGCGGGCCCAAACTCTCCCCGCAGAGCCAGGCCGAAGCTGACTTCCGCTACCAGACGATCCTCGCCCAGTACCCCGACCGCTTTTCCGATGAGCAAAAAGCCGATCTCAAGCGTCTCTCTTTCGCGCTCCAGCCACCGCTCGACCGCCTCCGCGGCTACTCCCTATCCAATGCCGATCAACCCGATCTTTACCTGAAGCCGCTCGTCGAACGCGAGAAAAAGCCGGCACCGAAATCTTCCCCTCCAGCCGCTGCCAAATCGTCTGTACCGGCAAAACCCTGAGGCCGCCGACCATGCCAACCCCCGCGATCAGCAACGAAGTCCTGTACCTGCCGGTCAGCGAACTGGCCAAACGCATTCAATCCAAAGCGCTTTCTTCGACCGACCTCACCAAGGCCTATCTCGACCGTTCCGAAAAGCTCGATCCCAAGCTCAACGCTTACGCCCGCCTCACTCCTGAAATCGCTCTCGCGCAAGCCGAAACCGCCGACAAGGAAATCAAGCGCGGACACTATCGCGGTCCGCTTCATGGCATTCCCTACGCCGCAAAGGATCTCCTCTCCGCAAAAGGCATCCCTACCACTTGGGGCGCAAAGCCGTACGAAAACCAGGTGTTTGATTACGACGCCACCGTCATTGAAAATCTCCGTCGCGCGGGAGCCGTCCTTCTCGGCAAAGCCGCCATGATCGAACTCGCCGGCGGAATGAATTACCGCTTCGCATCCGCTTCCTTAAAGGGCGCGGCAAAGAATCCGTGGAACACGCAGTGCTGGACCTGTGGCTCGTCCTCCGGTTCCGGGGCGATCGTCGCCGCCGGCCTCGCAGGCTTCGCCATCGGCACGGAAACCTGGGGCTCCATCGTTTGTCCCTCTGCATTTTGCGGTGTCAGCGGACTTCGTCCCACATTCGGTCGCGTCAGCCGTTACGGCGCCATGGCTCTCTCCTACTCCATGGACAAAATCGGTCCAATGGCGCGTTCTGCCGAAGATTGCGCGCACATCTTCGCGGTTATCGCCGGACACGACGCAAGGGATCAAGGCACGCTTCCCCTCGACAAAGCCGCATTCACCTATTCGCCTTCGTTGGAACTTTCCGCAAAACCGCTGCGCGTCGGCTGGCTCACCAACGTCTGGAAAAAACATGATTCACACACGGAAAAGGCGCTGCAGGCCGCCGAGCGCACCGTCCGCAGACTTTTTCCCGGGACCCAAAACGCAGCACTGCCCGAAGGGCCATTTGAAGACGCCGGTGGAGTCATCATTGCAGTCGAAGGCGCAGCCGCGTTTCGCGAACTTATCCGCTCCGGGAAAGTCGCGGAACTCGTCGACCCGCTCTGTCAAATCAACGGCTACGTCAGCGAACAAATCGGCGCCGCCGACTATGTTCGTGCGTTGCAAGTCCGCGGAATCCTGCAACAAAAGATGACCGATCTCTTTGATTCCTTCGACATTCTGGTCGCAGCGTCGCAGCCAGTTGCTGCAACTTTGCTTGAAACCAATCTCGAGACCGATCTCACGTTTCCCGATCCCCTCGGCGGCATCGGCAATCTTTGCGGACTGCCTGCTCTTTCCGTTCCCTGCGGCTTCACCGACCAGAATCTTCCCGTCGGTTTGCAGTTTGTCGCAAGAGCCGGCAATGACGCCGCCGTGGTTCGCGCCGCGCGCACTTTCCAGCAGCACACGGACTGGCACCGCAAGCATCCGAAAATCATTTAGAGCATTGATTTGTTGGGAAAAGAAGAAGGGATACGCGAAAAGGCAAACAAAGGGGAAACGTAAGGGAGAAAAATCGCAGTTAAGCGGTTGGAATCGGCAAAATGTCGCGAACCGTGCGAAGAAGGACGGTGCGGCTGAACGGCTTGGTCAACACGGCCGCCGCAGCGTCGCACTTCGCAGCTTCCCCCGCGGCGTGCTCGCTGTGGCCGGACATGTAAATCACGCGGATTCCCTGGCGCAACGTCCGCATCTGGCGCGCAAGCTCCTGTCCGCTGATTCCCGGCATCACCATGTCGGTGACCAGCAGATCGATCGCGCCTTGATGCGCTGCAGCGATTTCGAGTGCAGCTTGTCCGCCCGGCGCTTGCAACACCGTGTAACCCGCGGATTCCAGGAATTCTCGCGCAACGTCACGCACGTCTTCTTCGTCTTCGGCGAGCAGCACGGTTTCCGTCCCGCGCGCGAGACTGCTTGGAATGTGTACCACGGGAACGGAAGCCGCCGGCTCGTCCACCCGCGGAAGATAAATCTTGAACGTCGTGCCCTTCCCCAATTCGCTGTACACCCAGATGAATCCGCCACTCTGTTTCACCACGCCGTACACAGTAGCCAGACCTAAACCAGTGCCCTTGCCCTGTTCCTTGGTGGTGAAGAATGGTTCAAAAATATGGGCCTGGGTTTCCGCGTCCATGCCGGTGCCGGTATCGGAAACGGCAAGCAGAACGTATTTTCCGGGCTGCACGACCGGGTGCGCCTCTCTGTAGTAATGATCGAGTTCGATGTTCGAGGTTTCGATCATGAAGCGACCGCCCTTGGGCATGGCATCGCGCGAATTCACAGCCAGGTTCATGATGATTTGTTCCATCTGGCTGGCGTCGGCACGAATGGTGCCGAGATCAGCGGAACACCGGACAAGCAACTCGATGTCTTCACCAATTAGGCGAGGAATGAGCTTGCCCATTTCCTCCACAATGGAATTCAGGTTCATCGCTCGCGGCTGCAATACCTGCATCCGGCTGAAGGCGAGAAGTTGACGGGTCAGGCCGGTGGCGCGGTCCGCCGACCGGTCGATCTGTTCGATCTTGCGCGTGACGTGATCCGCCGGAGGCAAAACATTCAGCAGCAGTTCTGTATGGCCCTTGATGACCATCAGCAAATTATTGAAATCGTGCGCGACCCCTCCGGCCAAGCGCCCGATGGCTTCCATTTTTTGGGCCTGGCGGAGTTGTCCCTCCAGGAGCTGGCGCTCGCTGACGTCCTGGGCAACTACCAGGCGCACACTGCGTCCGGCATATTCCAGTTTGTGCGAAATCTCTTCGACTTCGAAGCGCTTGCCGTCCTTTTTCATGTGCTGCCAGTGTCCGTGGTGACGGCCGTCACGCTTCCATTCCCCGACATGCGCCTGAAAGGATGCGCTATCGCCGTCCGGACGAACGTCGCGTACGGTCATGCGGCGGAATTCATCTTCAGAGTAAGCATACTGTTTTGTGGTTGCTTCGTTCACCTGAAGGAACTGGAGGGTTTCGGTATCGAAAACCCACATGGGGAGCGGAGTATTTGAAAAGAGAAGGCGAAACATCGATTCGCTTTTGCGCAGGGCCTCTTCTGCCCGTACCCGTTCAATCGCAAGGGCGATGTGCCCGCCGACGGAATCGAGAAATTCAAGATCGCGCTGGTCGTACGCGTTTTCATTTTGATAATGCTGAACCACCATAACGCCGATGGTGGCGCTGGGAGTTTTCAAAGGAACACCGAGCCACGCCGGCGACGCCGAGCCTACAAGTTCGACTTCACCTTCTCCCGCGAGCCGGTCAAATTCCGACTGAGGGATCGAACAGGATTTTCCCGTCCGAAAAATATAGGCCATGCAAGTGCGCGCGACCTTTTGCGGAGGAGGCGGCGGATCAAACTGGTCGACGAAAAACGGAAAGTGGAACATTTCCGTCTGCGGATCGTGAAGCGCCACAAAGAAATTCTCGGCGTAAACGACTTTCTTCAACGCGTCGTGAATCTGGAAGAGTAGTTCGTCGAGATTCGAAGTCTGGTTCAGCGCATGGACAATGTTCGAAAGAACCAGACGCTGGGCTTCCATGCGCTGAAATTCCGTCACGTCCTGATAGCTGAGTAAGATGCCGCGAATTTCCGGATCGCCAAGGCGATTTACGGCAAAGATGTCAAACCAGCGCCACCGACCGGACTTGCTGCGTAGACTGCACCGGCACGAAGTGGTCGCGCCTTCCTCTGGAACGATCGAAGCAAGTTTTGCAGTCATCGCAGAGGCTTCCGCCGCGGGATACAGCCAGGTCAGCGGACGGCCAATCAGTTCGTCGGGAGAGTATCCGAGAACTCGCTCAAAACTGTCGCTTACGGACAGCAATTCGCCGCCTCGAGACACGACGGCCAACAACTCCCGGGATACCGAGAGGAGCGCTTTTGCTTGCGCTTCGGAGAGTTCCGCGGCGCGGTCGGGCATCAAACTCTTCGCCATATTCCCTGAACGCACATGACAACCGCCGGGATCCTGAGCCAATTTCTGATCCCGAAGACGTGCAAATACGTGAAATGATCGTGCCCGAACCGAACGAGTTCCTGTTACGCCAGAGGACGAACCGGGGTTCAGCATAAACGATTTTGTGAGCGTGACCTACCGCAGAAACCCGGCATGTGGCGAAATTATGACTGTACGTTCGGACAGTACTTCGGTTTGGACAGGTGGGTACGTAGTGCTACCCTCAGGGAAACACGCAGTCGCAGTGGTTGATTTCATTCTCTGGCTCCCGCCTCTCGAGGAGGAACGATCTTCATGCACGACATGTGGAAAGATATGTTTGTCCTGGCACTGCCAATCCTTGAAAAAATTCTGCGGCCCGTCTTCGTGTACGTATTTCTGATCGTCAGTTTGCGGCTTTCCGGAAAACGGGAACTGGTACAGCTCAATCCGTTCGACCTGGTCGTACTGCTGACCCTGTCGAATACCGTGCAGAATGCGATCATCGGCGATGACAACACGGTTACCGGCGGAGTGATCGGGGCGACTTCACTGCTGGTTGTGAATTATTTGGTGGTGCGTTTTCTTTACAAGCACCGCGCGCTCGACCAACTCGTCGAAGGCAGGGCCGACGTGTTGATTGAGGACGGCAAGGTCAAGACGCAACACTTGAAGAAAGAGCTGATTACGATGGCGCAGCTGGAAGCGGCGGCGCGGAAACAGGGGTTTGATTCGCTCAGCGAAGTACAGCAATGCGTATTGGAACCGGGCGGAACGATTTCGTTCATCGGCAAAAAGCCGGACACCGAAGAAGCAAGACATCAGGCAATGATGAAGCGAATGGACGAGTTAGTGGCGGAGATCGTGAAGTTAAGAGGCAACCAGCCGCCGTTGAAAGCGTAGTTGCCGAATCATGAGCGGCCGCCTGCCGCAAAGCTCAGGATGACCCTTCCCTTGGGCCAGGGGATTCTGCGCGCCCGTTTCGATTGTCATAGGTGCACAAGGAAGCCGGTGAGGGCGACGATGACGCCTGCGAGGCCGATGAGGATTCCGGAAACCCAGAAGAGCTTTTTGTCGGTCAGCAGGGTTAGAGAGCATATGATGAGAGCGAATTCAAGGATGCCTTCGCCGGCATCGAAGTGATTGGCGCGCTTCTGATAGAGGTCGCGTTCTTTTTCGAGTCCCTTGGCTTCTTTGCTGATGTCCTCCTTGTCGCCGCCGTAGCGTTCCACTTCCTTTGCGTACTTTTCGCGAATTTCGGCGGCCTCTTCCTTGTCCTGAGTCATGACAACTCCCAGCAAATCCGCGAAGCCTTGCAGCTCACGCAGGCGAATATTTTTGGCCTGGTAGTAGGCCCACTGATCGCTGGCTCTTGCCTGGACCAGAAGTTCTTCCGTATGTGCGCGATGACCGAGAAGCGTGACCCCAGCTACCAGAACCGCGAGGATGGAAATGGTGATAGAAACGGGAATGACCAACGGATTGTCGCGGTGACCGGTGTGTCCGCCGTGGCCCTCGATCTCATGCATTTTTCTGAATTCTCCTTAGGAATTAGCGATTTGGCGAAGGCTGTCCTGTGCCGCCTGGGCGGCAAAGGCAATATCGGATTCGGTGTGGGCGGCGGACACGAAGGACGCTTCGAACTGGGACGGCGCCAGGAAAACGCCGCGCTCGAGCATGCTGCGGAAGTATTGCGCGTAGCGGCCGGTGTCTGATTTTTTGGCGTCGGAGTAATTGTTGACCGGAGCCTCGGCGAAAAAGAGCGTCGCGAGGGAGCCGATGGAGTTGATCTGGGCGGGAATTTTCTCTGCTTGGATCGCAGCGCGGATTGCGTTGACGAGAGCTTCCGCGAGCTTTTCGATGCGCTCGTAGAGGCCAGGAGCGGAGAGTTGATCGAGCGTGGCGATCCCCGCACGCATGGCGAGAGGATTTCCCGCTAGCGTGCCGGCTTGGTAGACCGGGCCGAGCGGCGCGACATAATCCATGACGGCAGCCCTGCCACCGTAAGCAGCGACAGGAAGACCGCCGCCGATAATTTTGCCAAGAGTGGTTAGGTCAGCTTCGATGCCGAAACGATCTTGGACCGAGCCGTTGCGGAGACGGAAGCCGGTGATGACTTCATCGACGATGAGGAGCGCACCGTGCTTGCGGGAGAGCTCGCGCAGACCCTGAAGGAAGCCCTGCTGAGGCAAAACGACACCCATGTTGGCGGCGACGGGTTCAACGATGACGGCGGCGACTTTCGCCGGGTGTTCGGCAAAAGCTTTTTCGGCGGCCGTAAGGTCGTTATAGGGAACGTTGAGAGTGAGTTGCGCAAGAGCCTCAGGAACGCCGGGACACTCCGCGATGCCGAGTGTGGCCAGACCTGAACCTGCCTGCGACAAGAAGCTGTCGGAGTGACCGTGGTAGCACCCTTCGAACTTGATGACCAGGTCGCGTCCGGTAAATCCGCGAGCGAGGCGCAGAGCGCTCATCGTTGCTTCGGTGCCGCTCGAGACGAAGCGGATCTTCTCCAGGAACGGAATCGCACGGCGGATACCGTGCGCGAGTTGCACTTCGAGTTCGGTGGTTACGCCGTAGCTTGTGCCCTTTTGGGCCTGATCCGTGATGGCCGCCACCACGGCGGGATGCGCGTGACCAAGGAGCATGGCGCCCCAGGATCCCACAAAGTCGAGGAGGCGACTCCCGTCCGCGTCGAACAGGAATTGACCCTGGCCCCGTTCGATGATGAGCGGCTCCCCGCCCACGGAGCGAAACGCACGCACCGGACTGTTCACGCCGCCGACGAGAACTTTTTCAGCTTCAGCAAAAATTTCGCGCGAACGCCGGTTCTTGCGGCGCGAGGATGTCTGCGTAACGCTCATTTCGGTTTCCTTATGGTTTGAGCCAGCGAGCGGCGTCCTTGGCATGATACGTCAAAATGATGTCGGCCCCGGCTCGCTGAATGCCGGTCAGAATTTCTAAGACCACACGCTTTTCATCGAGCCAGCCGTTTTTAACGGCGGCTTTGACCATAGAATACTCACCGCTGACGTTGTAGGCGCCAACCGGCAGGCGAAAGTCGTCTTTCACCCGTCGGACGATGTCGAGGTACGGAAGGGCGGGTTTGACCAGGATCATGTCCGCGCCTTCTCCGACGTCGAGTTGGACTTCCTTGAGCGCTTCGCGAGCGTTCGCAGGATCCATCTGGTAGCTGCGGCGGTCGCCGAATTGCGGCGCGGAGTCGGCCGCCTCGCGGAAGGGCCCGTAAAAACCGGAACAGTACTTGGCGGCGTACGAGAGAATCGGTAAATCCTGAAAACTGTTTTCGTCGAGTTTCTTACGGATGGCTGCGACACGACCATCCATCATGTCCGAGGGAGCGACAATGTCGGCGCCGGCGCGGGCGTGAGAAAGCGCCTGCTCGGCAAGTATTGCGAGAGTCGCGTCGTTCTGGACCTCCCCGTTCTCAATCACGCCACAGTGGCCGTGATCGGTGTACTCGCAGAGGCAGACATCGGTAACCACGACCAGATTCAGTTTTGCTTTGCGAATGGCTTCAATGGCGCGCTGGACAATGCCGGACTGCGGCAGAGAACTCCCTCCGCGAGGGTCCTTGGTTTCTGGCAAGCCAAAGAGAATCACGCCTGGAATCCCCAGGCCTTCAACTTCGCGGCAGTCTTCGACAATGCGGTCGGCCGACTGCTGGAAAACACCGGGCATGGAGCTGACTTCCTGGCGAACCGACGTGCCCGGGCAGGTGAACATTGGATAGACAAGGCTTGAGGCCGAAAGGCGCGTCTCGCGAACGAGATTGCGGAGCAGTTCTGTTTTTCGCAAGCGGCGCGGGCGGTGGATGGGAAAGCTCATCAGGAGTCAGCTCCGGAAGCGAATTGTACTTTGATCCTTTCAAAGTGCACCGCCAAAGTGGCGACTATTTCTTCGACAGACGGTTCTGAAGCTTGAAAATCGCAGCGCATTCCCGCGTTGCGCAAGGCGACCGAGGTGACGGGTCCGATAGCGCCGATGACAACGCTATCCCCGAAAGCCTCAAGTCTGGAGGTTTTTTGCAAGCCGGCAAACGAGTGGACGGCGGAGGGACTGAAGAAAAGGATGGCGTCGGAATGAGCGACCGCTTCTCGGCTGGCCGAGTCCACTTCCGTAGTGTTGGCGGTGCGATAGGCGATGACTTCGCTGACTTCAGCGCCCAATTTCTGAAGGCGCGGAACAAGTTCGCTCGCGGCGCGATCGCTTCGCGGAAGAAGTACACGTTTCCCGCCCAACTCGAATGCAAGCTCGTGGACCAGAGTCGCTGCGGTTCCGCCCTGGCCGATGTGAGCGACCTTGAAACCGGCGAGTTGCGCCGCATCGGCTGTGGCTTTGCCAACGGCTGCGATTCTGGGAGCGGGCAACAGATCACGGAAATCTATCCGGAGCAACGCGAGACGGTCGGCGATTGCGGTAACTGCGTTCTGGCTAGTGAAAACTAACCAGTCAAAACGTGCGAATTCGCGGAGTGCGGAATCCAGTTGGGCGTACTCCAGGGGCGGAAGAATTTGAATCAGAGGAAGCGAAACGACTTCTGCGCCGTGTGCGCGGAGAGCGGCGGCCAGTGCTGCGGATTGAGATTCGGCGCGGGTAACCACAACGCGTTTGCCGGCGAGCGGCGATGGAGAGGGTTCAGC
Source organism: Acidobacteriota bacterium (assembly GCA_046724685.1). GTDB lineage: Bacteria > Acidobacteriota > Terriglobia > Acidiferrales > UBA7541 > Acidiferrum. The sequence continues at coordinate 43,534 of JBKOXA010000043.1, forward strand.
CACGCTGGCGGTACACCTCTTCGAGAATTTCGCGCGCGCCGGAGTCGACGAGCATCTGCGCGACGCGACGGCCGAGCTCACGCGCCTCTGCGGGTGGCGACGTTGCCCGCTGGCGAACATGCTGCGCGCCATCGGGCGAACAGACCACAGCGTCGATGACCAGTTCGCCTCGTTCGAATCGCGCCCAGGCACCGAGCGGAACTTGGCATCCGCCTTCAAGCGCTCCAAGGAGAGCGCGCTCGGCGACAATGGACTGGCGAGCTTCGTAGTCATCGAGCGGCGCGAGAGCATCGGCGATGTCGTTGTCTTTGACCCGGGCTTGGACGCCGAGCGCGCCTTGGCCCACGGCCGGCATGCAAACTTCCGGAGCGAGAACCTCGCTGATGCGACTGCTCCAGCCGAGGCGGTCGAGTCCGGCTTTGGCGAGAAGGATGGCATCGTATTCGCCGCTTTCGACTTTGCGGAGGCGTGTGTCCACGTTACCGCGGAGTTCGCGAACGTCAATGTCGGGGCGAAGATGGCGAATTTGTGACTGGCGGCGAAGGCTGCTGGTGCCCACGCGGGCTCCCTGACGGAGAGTGGCGAGCATCTCGCCTTTCGCCGCTACGAGACAGTCGCGCGCATCTTCGCGGCGGCAGATCACCGGAAAACAGAGGCGCGAAGGAACATTGGTTGGGATGTCTTTGACGCTGTGCACGGCGAGGTCGACGTGCTCCTCGAGCAGGGCTTCTTCGAGTTCCTTGACGAAAACGCCCTTGCCGCCGATTTGCGCAAAGGAGGCTTGCTGAAGCTTGTCGCCGGTGGTCTTGATGATAACGATCTCGGCGTCCACGCCGGTGGCTTGGAAGATTTTCTTGCGGACGAATTCGGCCTGCCATTTAGCAAGCATGCTGCCGCGGGTTCCGATTCGAATGGGTTTCACTAGCGCTCCCGGTCCGGCAGAAAGAGGTCGCGAATGGCTTCGACCTGCTGGATCTTTCGGCGGAGATCCTTTTCGCCCTGCAAGCGGCGGGCAGGATCGAGAAGCACCTTGTCGAGAAGCTCGTCGATCATGGTTTCGACGTGCTCACGCTGCTCCGGCGTGAGTCCTGGGACGCGTTCCGCACGCTCGCGGACAAACGCGGCGCGTTCGGTCTTGAGTTTGTGGCGGAGCGCTTCGACGACGCCGATGAGCTCAACGCTTGCCTGCCAGGTAAGAAATTTGCCGACATGCTCGTCGACAATCAGCTCGGCGCGCGGGACTTCGTTTTCGCGGGCGCTGCGATTCTGCTGCACGATCTGCGTAAGGTCATCAATATCGTAAAGATAAAAGTTATAGAGATCCGCTGATCCCGGGTCAACATTGCGCGGCATTCCGAGATCCATAACGAAAAGCGGACGATTTCCGCGTGCCGCCATGGCTTTTTCGAGAGTGGCGCGTTTCAGGACATGTTCTTCGGCAGAAACGCTGGAGACAATGACATCGGGCAGCGTGAGCGCGGATTCCCAATCTTCCCAGGCGATGACTTTGCCGGAGAATTCCCGAGCGAGATGGTCGGCGCGGTCGAGCGAGCGGTTCATAACCAAGAGGCGCGCGATGCTGCGATCGCGGAGTTGCGAGACGACTTGTTCACTGATAAGCCCCGCGCCGAGAACCAAGGCAGTGCGTTCGCGTAGTTTTCCGAAAATACGCTCGGCGAGTTTGACGCCGGCCGAAGCGACAGACATCGGCCTCGTGCCCAGTTCGGTTTCCGAGCGAACGCGCTTGCCGACTTCGAGCGCGCCCTGGAAGAGACGGTTCAGCACAGGGCCGGTTGCGCCCTGTTCGTAAGCGGTCCGATAGGCCTCCCGCACCTGGCCGAGAATTTCGGCTTCGCCGAGCATCATGGAGTCCAGGCCGGAGGCAACGCGGAACAGATGGCGAACGGCGTTGCGGTCGTAATGGTGATAGAGCGAAGGGCTCAGGACGTCCAGCTGGACGGAATGAAAGCTGCTGAGATAGTTCGAAAGGGCGGCGGCGGATTCGCGGCCGGTTTCGGGAGGAACGCCGTAAACCTCGCTGCGATTGCAGGTGGAAAGAACCAGCGTTTCGTGAAGAATTCCGCGCGCGCGAAGCTCTTCGGCGGCCTGCCGGGCCTGGTCGTTGGTGAAAGACACGCGCTCGCGCACCTCTACTGGCGCTGAGCGGTGATTCAATCCGACGAGCACAATTTCCATGACGCTGATTGGGTGCTCCCTAGAAATAGCGATGCGCACGCGAGAAAAACAAGTTCACGACCGTGAAACTGAAAATCACAATGGCGAAATTAAAAATGCAAAGCTGCGAGGCGCGCGCTCCGCGCCAGCCAGGATTGCGCGCAAGACGCAAATAAAAGACATAGGCGACGAGAACGAGCAGCGTGACGATGTATTTGGGATCGTAACGCCACACGTTGCCGGTGAGGCGGTCGACCCAGACGTAGCCGAGGGCCGTGCCGATGGCGATGGAGATAATGCCAACCAGAACGCTGCTTTGACTCATACGATCGAGCAGATCGAGAGGAGGCAGTCGCCATATCACAGCGCCTACGCGATGCTGGTGAAGGAGGCGCTGTTCGCCCAGGTAGATGAGGCTGAGCACGCAGGACAGGCCGAACGCTGCGTAGGCCAGGATGCTCAGCGTGACGTGGAACGCAAAGATGACTCCGTTGGCGGGCGCAGCAGAGAGTCGGTCCGGTGGAGACAGCTGCGAGACCGCGAAAAAGGCCAGCACAAATGGCAGAACGAAAGCGCCGACCGACCGCTGGCGGTGGAACAGTTCGAGGCTGAGATAGGTGAGCGCCAGCAGCCAGCCGAAAAGTGACATGGAACCGGAAAGATCATGGTACGGGACGGTATGAAGTCCGCGGGCACGCTCGAGCAGAGCGAAATAGTGTGCGACGAGGCCACCCGCGAGAAGCGCCGAACCGAGGCGTCCCGTCCATTCGCGGCCGGCCACCAGGAAGCCGACGTACGCGGCAAAGCTGCCGATGTACGCCGCAAGTGTAAGCAAGAAAAAGAGATGGTTCATGGCGCCGGCCAGGCCGCCGAACGACGTCGAGCGCGCCTGGACTCCCTGCTATGAGTATAGCGTAGGCGGTCGTCGCGCCGCATTCAAGCGACGCGCGGCATCGGGCTTCGCAATTTGTTATTCTCAAAGTTGACCAAGTCCATGCCATCTCTGACGTCGTCCTTGAACCGAAAAGAACTTTTTCTTCGCGCGTGCCGTGGCGAAGCTACACCGCGCGTTCCCGTGTGGATGATGAGGCAGGCCGGACGTTACCTGCCCGAATACCGGGAACTGCGGGCGAAGCATGCTTTCCTGGAAGTTTGCAAGACGCCTGATCTGGCCGTGGAGGTTTCCCTGCAGCCGTTTCGCCGCCTGGGCGTTGACGCGATTATTGTGTTCTCCGACATTTTGATTCCTGCGGAAGCCATGGGCGTACCGCTGGAGTTGGGGGATGCCGGTCCGCATTTGCTGGAGCCGGTACGCTCTCTGGAAGCCGTTGGCAGGCTGCGGCAGTTCGATCCGGAGACGGAGACGGGGTTCGTGATGGAAGCGATCCGGCAGCTTGTTCGTACCGTGGGACCCGACGTACCGGTGCTCGGTTTTGCGGGAGCGCCGTGGACGCTCGCGTGTTACATGGTCGAAGGGCGAGCGAAGGAAGGCTTCGCGACAGTCAAAGGCTTTCTGCATTCCGAGCCGGCTGTTTTTCGTGAGCTGCTGCATCGCATCGCACAGGTGACTATTGGTTATTTGAAGGCTCAGATCGCGGCGGGCGCCGCATCGGTGCAATTGTTTGACACCTGGTGCGGAGAGTTGGGGCTTCGGGATTACGTGGCGTTTGCGTTGCCGGCCGTTCAGGAAGTCATTTCGGCACTTCGTGGAACGGTTCCGGTGATCTATTACACGAAGGCCTCCCATCATTTGCTTTCGGCGGTGGCGAAGTCCGGAGCCGACGTTCTTAGCTGCGATTGGCGCGTGAACCTCGCTGAACTTCGCGCGAAGCTCGGGCCACGTATCGCTCTGCAGGGAAACCTTGATCCGGCGATTCTCTTTGCGCCGCAGGAGCGAATTCGAAAGGAAACCGTCGACATCCTCAGCCAGCTCGGTGGCGCGGGACACATCCTCAATCTGGGCCACGGCATCCTGCCCGACACGCCGGTCGAAAGTGCCCGCGCGTTTATTGCGGCGGGCCAGCAGTTCTCTTTCGCAGCCACAGGCATGGCTGACTCTTCCCCTGCGCTTACGTAATCAACACATTCCCGATCGCCACAGAAACTCAACTGCACCCGGACGCATCCTAGAGAGTACCGCCCTCGGCGTGGTCCCGGCAGTTGATGAGACGAGGTGTCCCAGGGGGAAAGTCTATGAGACTTCGAGTGCTTTGGCTTGTCGCGGGACTGTTCTGTTTCTTTGCGAGTGCGCCGGCAAGAGCCCAGTATGGACGCCAAAAATGGGAAGTGAGCCCTTTTGTGGGATACGAGACGAGCGGCTCCTATCCACTGATTCCGACCACCCTCGGCGTGAATGTAAACGACCTCCGCATCGATGGCGCCACCAGCTTCGGCACGTTCATCGATTATTCGTTTTCTCAAAACGCGCAAGCCGAATTCATGTGGGACCGCAACATGACTTCCTACAGCGCGCAAGCATTCCCCGGCACTCCATATTTCAAGGCCTACAATTCAGACGTCGACCAATATCAGTTCGGCCTGCTTTACATGCTTCTGGGCGATGAGCACAGGTGGCGGCCGTATGTCGCCTGCAGCCTGGGCTTCACGCACGAGTTCAACGACGGCGGCAATCCGACGCGCACGGACTTTTCTTACAGCCTGGGCGGCGGGGTGAAATACATCGTGAACCGGCACTTCGCCTTGCGCGGAGATGCGCGATACATGCCGACCTATGCCAATTCCTCCTTAGCCCAATACTGCGATCCCTTTTTTGGGTGTTACACGGCGAAAGTCTCCAACTACCAGCATCGCGGGAACTTTGTGGGTGGCATCGTCTTTCGATTCTAAGTTCCGGTTCGACGTGATTCGCGTGCTCTCCGGCTGCTAGAATAGAGTTGCCGGCAGGCTCCGTGATGATTCCGCAACCCAGTCTCGACCAAACAAAGCAGGAACTCCATGTCAGCGAAGAGTTCCTTGCGCGCTACAACCGGCCAGGTCCCCGCTATACCAGTTATCCGACGGCGCCGGTGTGGAACGATACGTTCGGTCCCGCGGATCTCGGAGCGGTTCACGCCGCGGCGGACGCGGCGCGCACTCCCGTTTCGCTCTACATGCATTTGCCCTTCTGCGAAAGTTTGTGCCTGTTTTGCGCGTGCAACGTCATCATTCAAAAAGACAAGCGAGTCGCACTTCCCTATTTTGACGTTCTGAAAAAGGAAGTTGCGCGGGTCAGCGAATCGGTTTCGCGCGAACGCGAAGTCGTGCAATTCCACTGGGGAGGCGGCACCCCTACATACTCGCCGCCCGAGCAGCTCGAGGATCTTTTTGGCTACACCGCGGAACGATTTACATTCTCTCCCGAAGCCGAAATCGGAATCGAGGTCGACCCGCGGGTGACCTCGCGCCAGCACCTTGAAACGCTCGGGCGCCTGGGGTTCAACCGGTTAAGCATGGGGATTCAGGATTTTCACGAACCGGTGCAGCAGGCGATTCACCGCATCCAGCCCTATGAGATGACGCGCGATTTGATTCAGGCGGCGCGGGGACTTGGTTTCGGCAGCATCAACGTAGACCTAATCTACGGGCTGCCGTATCAGACGGCTGAAACGTTCGCCCGTACGGTGGACCAGATCATCAGCCTCGCACCGGACCGCATCGCGCTTTTCAGCTACGCGCACGTGCCATGGCTCAAGAAACAGCAGGGCGCCTTTGCCGCGCATCTTCCGGAAGGCATGGAGAAGTTCGAAATCTTCCGGACCGGATTGCTGAAGTTTCTCGAAGCCGGTTATCTCTACATCGGGATGGACCATTTCGCGAAACCCGCTGACGAATTGGCGACGGCGCAAGCCAAGCGTACGCTGCACCGAAATTTTCAGGGCTATACGACAAAGGCCGGGGCGGACCTTTACGGAATGGGTGTCACGGCAATCAGCGGATTTCGCGATGCCTACGCGCAGAATTTCCGGGAACTTCCGGCATGGGAAAAAGCCGTGACCGAGCGCGGGATTGCGACCATGCGCGGCTATCATCTTTCCCCAGAAGACCGCCTGCGGCGCGAGGTGATCAGCCGCTTGTTGTGCCATACCGTGATTCCAAAGCGCGAAATCAGCCAAGCATTTGGAATCGATTTCGACCAACATTTCGCGGAAGAACTGCGGCGGCTGGAACTTCCCCGCAAGGACGGCCTGCTGACCATCGATGCCGAGGAAATCCGAGCCACTTGGCTGGGGCGGATTTTCATTCGCAATCTCGCCATGTTGTTTGACCCTTATCTCGAACAACAACAACTCGCTGCGAAGCCGCTCTTTTCGAAAACGCTCTGAGCCGTGGCCGCCGCCCCGCTTACGATCGTCATCGGCGCAGGAATTTCTGGTCTCACGTGCGCCTACGCGCTGCAGAAAGCCGAACAGAACGTAATGCTGCTGGAAGCTTCTGAGCGGCCGGGCGGTGTAATTCAGTCCGCCGAGGAAGATGGCTACCTTTTCGAACTGGGGCCGCAGAGTTTTAGTTCGAGCCCGGCTCTCTGCAAGCTTTCTGAGGAATTGGAATTAACGAAACTGCTGCTCGAAGCGCCGCATGGCGCTCCGCGCTACGTTCTTCTCGGCGGCTCTCTCGCTCCCGTGCCCATGTCCCCGACGGCGTTCCTCGCTTCCAGCCTTCTTGGGTGGAAAACGAAGTTTGCGATTCTGACCGAAGCGATGCGAACGACGTATCCTCCCGAACCGGACGAGTCCGTCGCGGCATTCACGCGGCGCAAATTCTCTGCGGATCTTTTGGATCGGGTAGTTGGCCCGTTCGTTTCAGGCATCTATGCAGGCGATCCGGAACAACTCAGCCTCCGCGCTGCGTTCCCCAAAATGTACGAAGCGGAAAGAATTTCAGGCAGCCTGGTGCGAGGCACATTGCGCTTGGCCCAATCCGCAAAAAGAACTGCGAAGGAGACGCCGCGACGCCCCAGCCTGCTTTCGTTTCGAGCCGGGAATGAAACGCTGGTCCGCTCACTTGCGGAAAAGCTCGGTTCCGGTCTGCGCTGTAATGTCGCGGTCACAGAGCTTTCCCGCTCCAATCAGGGGTTCGTAGTCAGGGCGCAAACTTCGGCAGGCAACCAAGAACTGACATGCCAACGAGTTGTGCTGGCAACTCCGGCGCAAACAACCGCGCAAATCCTGCAGAATATTGCCGCACAGGCCGCAAGCCCGCTGCGTGAGATCGAATATGCCCCTGTCGCTGTCGTCTCGCTAGGTTACCAACGCAGGCAGGTCCGGCATTCCCTCGCAGGCTTTGGCTTTCTGGCTCCGCGATCGTCAACACTTCGGATCCTCGGAACGGTCTGGAACTCCTCGCTATTTCCTGGCCGTGCGCCGCAGAATCGTGCGCTCTTGACGAGCTTTATTGGCGGCGCAACGGATCCTCGAGCCGCCGGGCTTTCCGCAGACGAACTCGCAGGACTGGTTCACCGGGAGAACGCGGCGGTTCTAGGGATCACCGGCAATCCGGAGCTGAAGCGTGTCACCTCCTACTTGCGGGCGATCCCGCAATACAACCTTGGCCACAGTAAAAGGCTCAAGCACACACAGGAAAACCTGGCCGCGATTCCGGGCCTTTCGGTCATCGGCAACTACTGGATGGGCCCTTCTATCGGCGCATGCATCGAACACGCGCTCGCCGTTGCCGAACAGATCCGAATCGGTTACAACTCTTGATGCTTTCGTTTTGCTTGTTCCTCATCCGGATAGCGGCTCCTGCCGTATATCTCATGGGAGATGAAGTAGCCCTATCGTGTTCCTTGCGGTCTTCACACCGTCGGAATTCAGTGAAGCGTCGCCCGATGCGACTCTCGTGCAGCGGCTTCTTCAACGGGACGTGGGCGCCTTCGAAGAGCTGTACGACCGCCATTCCCGAATCGTCTACTCGCTGGTTTTGCGCATTCTCCAACAGGCATCAACCGCAGAGGAAGTTGTGCAGGATGTTTTTCTGCAGCTGTGGCGAAACGCCGCGCGGTACGACCGGTCGCGTGGGCCGTTTGTGCCATGGCTGCTTACCCTTGCCCGGAATCGCGCGCTCGATCAGCTTCGACTGAAGAGCGAACGGCAAAGGCGGCGCGAGGACCAGACTGAAGACTTGCCTCCGGTTGTGGCAATTCCCGATTTTGAAGGCTCGCTCGACGAAAAACGCCGCGCCATGCGGGTGCGCGACTTGATGGCCGCCCTCGATCCGCAGCAGAAGCGCGCCATAGAGCTGGCCTACTTTGAGGGATTGAGCCATACCGAGATCGCCAACGCGTTGAAGGAACCGCTGGGCACGGTAAAAAGCTGGATTCGCAACGGGCTTTTGAAGCTAAAGGAAGGATTACAGGCCACCGCGTGAGCAGCTCGGACCCATATCGTGAGTTGATCGAAGCGTTCGCGCTCGGTTCGCTCGATGTCGAAGAACGCGCCGGTGTCGAAGCGCACATTGCGACCGGCTGCGCCGAATGCAGGAAGGCGCTCGCGGAATCGCTTTGGGTTGTCAGCCAGTTGGCATACCTCACCCCGGAAGCTGTGCCTTCCGAACGGCTGCGGGGCAGTCTGCTGAAAACTGTGCGCGCGGAAGCAGCCGAGGCCAAGCCCGTGGTTTTGCGCACACCAAGGCCGGCGATTCCCCTTTGGATGTGGGGTACGGTCGCTGCGGCGGTGCTCTTCGCGTTTTACAACACCTACGAGGTGCAGTCGCTGCGGGAAAGAATTCGCAAGACGCAGGAAACGCTGGCTGCGCAGGTGAAGCTGCAACAGGAATCGTCGCGGCAGCTGGCACTGGCTCGGCGCGAAGCGCTCATTTTGACCGACCCGAAATCGACCAGGATCGCCATGCCTGCCGAAGACAAACGCTTTCCTGTACTGCAGGCCGCGTGGCATCGGGAGTTGGGCATCGTGGTTTCCGGCCAGAAAGTGCCTCTGCCAAGCGGCAAGCGCACGCTGCAGTTGTGGCTAGTTCCAAAGGCGCCGGGAGCCAAGCCCGTGCCTTCGCTCACACTTCGGCCAGATGCGGATGGAAAGTTCGATTTGCTCGTGGCGAGTCCGCCGGATTCGCTCGAAGGCACAAAGAACCTCGCGATCACCGAGGAGCCCGAGGGCGGCAGCCCGCAGCCGACGACAACGCCGATTTGGGTTGGAGCCGTCGCCGGAAAATAGAAGCATGGAAATGGAACTAGGAAGCCGGTGAAATCGGCTCTCAGGCGGTCGGCATTGCCTGCCCTTCATCTTTTCCTTTTTCAGTCTTTGCTTCGCTGTTTCTTGTACCGGAGGGCGAGGCGCGCTTTTCGCCGTGCTCCTGCTTCCCGCCAACGGCGTTTCTCTTCTGCGGTCTTCAGAAGCAGCGGCGCGACCGCTTTGGGTTGCCGGGTCGCAGCGTCGAGCGCCACGAAAGTTACATAGGCGGTAGCGGTGTGCTTTTTCTCCCCGGTCAGCGCGTTTTCAGAAAAGACTTTGACGCCGACTTCCATCGAGGTGTGAAACACCCGGTTCACCTGCGACTTCAAAATGACGATCTCACCGATGTTGACGGGATTGCGAAAATCAATGTAGTCCACCGACGCCGTAACGACGTAACTGTTCGAATGACGGCTGGCGGCCATCGCCGCGGCAATGTCCACCAAATGCATGACGTGGCCGCCCAGCAGTTTACCCAGCGGATTCGTGGTCGCAGGAAGCACAACCTCCGCCATCTCCGAGCGCGAAGCGCTGATGGGCTTTGCCTTGAGCGGAAATTCGCTGCGCGGCGCGTTTGTCTTCTGCTTGGGCATGCGGTCCTCGGCTGACGACGATTTTGGCGCCTGAACTTCAACCGCTATACTACCTGCACACCATGACTGGCCCAAAGAAAAGCCGGCGAGAGTTACTAGAATCCTTTGTCGCGCAGAAACCGGACGACGCATTTTCGCGGTATGGTCTGGCGATGGAGTGCGCGAATTCGGGCGACTCCGTTGCGGCCGAAGCCAATTTCCGCGAGCTGCTCCAACGCAACGCGGATTATGTCCCCGCTTATCTTATGTTCGCGCAGATGCTCGTAAAGGACTCTCGGCCGGAAGAGGCGCGCGAAGTCTTGGACAAGGGCATCGCGGCAGCCTCCAGGGCCGGCAACGGACACGCTCTCTCCGAAATGGAATCGCTTCTGAACGAACTCTAGTCTTGGGCTCTCAATCGGGCCTGATGTTGCCTTTCCTCGCAGCGGATTTCCCTCCAGCTCCGGCTCTGCTATGCTCATTGCGGAAAGTCATCATGGCACCGGTCCGGCTAGCGCTTTTCCCCCTGAACGTCGTTCTTCTCCCTGGCGCCGATCTGCCCCTGCATATTTTTGAACCGCGTTACCGGCAAATGGTCCGCGATTGCCTGGAGACGAAGTCGCCGTTTGGCATGTTGCTTGCGCTTCCGAACGGAATCGCGGGAACCGGCTGCACAGCAGAGATTCTGGAAGTGACGAACCGCTATGAGGACGGGCGCTGCGACATTTTGGCCGTCGGGCGCGATCCGTTCAGGGTCATCGAGCTCTTTACCGATGAACCGCTAATGCGCGGCGCGGTGGATTTTCTTGAAGACCGTGCGCTGCCCGTGAATGCGCGCGTTTCTCGCGAGCTGGTTGAACTCTACGAAACGTGCCACACTCTTATTTTCGACGATTACCCGCGCGATCTTGACCGGCCCCCAGAGGCAGAAGTCTCTTACCGAATCACCGCCAAACTCCCAATGGACCTCCTTTGGAAGCAGCGCGTTTTGGAACTGCGCTCCGAGGCAGAGCGCCAGGAACGCCTGGTGGCGTACCTCCGCGAATGGGCGCCGCATCTACAGAAATCAGACACTCTTCGCGCGCGTGCAGCAGGGAACGGCCACGGCTTGAATTAGAAAGCCGACCGATTGTGAGAGGGTTGCATCTAACAGTGTGGTCCGCCGCGGACATGGCGGCTTGGGGGCGAAATGACGTCTTCTACAGCGCAACACTTTGCGTCGGGCAGAACAAAACCCGCCACTCTCGGCGAGCTGCGGCGCATACCGGATTTTGACCCGCGCGTCGCTTCGCGCTCCGTTAAAGACGAAATTCGCGCGAATCTGTTGCGCACCATCGAACGCGGTGAACCGCTTTTCCCGGGAGTGTACGGCTACGAAGATACGGTCATCCCGCAGATCGTGAACGCGCTGCTCTCGCGGCACAATTTCATCCTCCTGGGTTTGCGCGGCCAGGCGAAGAGCCGCATTCTGCGCGGCCTCGAGAACTTGCTCGATGCGGAAATCCCCGTGGTTGCGGGCTGCGAAATCAACGATGACCCCCTGCGCCCCATTTGCCGCGCCTGCCGCGATCGCATCGCCGCAGACGGCGACGGCACCCCGATCGCCTGGATGCCTCGAGGCCTTCGTTACGTGGAAAAGCTGGCCACCCCTGATGTGACCATGGCCGACATCATCGGCGACGTCGACCCTATTCGCGCTGCTCGCGGCGGCCGCGACCTTTCCGACGAACTCACGATTCACTATGGCTTGCTGCCGCGCGCCAACCGCGGCATCTTTGCCATCAACGAATTGCCGGACCTGGCGGGAAAAATTCAGGTTGGATTGTTCAACATCATGCAGGAAGGCGACATTCAGATTAAGGGTTACCCGCTGCGGCTGCCGCTCGATGTGCTGCTGGTGTTTTCCGCAAACCCCGAGGATTACACGGCGCGCGGAAAAATTATCACACCCTTGAAGGATCGCGTTGGTGCGGAAATTCGCACCCACTATCCCTCTACAATTGAGGAAGGCATTTCCATCACCAGGCAGGAAGCGTGGACCGGCCGCGACTCCGACTACCATGTGGAAGTACCTGATTACCTGCGAGAGCTGGTGGAAGAAATTGCGTTCCAGGCGCGTGACGACAAGCGCGTGGACAAGCGTTCCGGCGTTAGCCAGCGACTGCCGATTTCCGTGCTCGAAAGCGTGGTAAGCAATGCCGAGCAGCGTGCCGCCCGTACGGCCGAAAAGGCCTGCGTGGCGCGCGTCGCGGATATCTATGCCGCCCTTCCATCCATTACCGGCAAGCTCGAACTCGAGTACGAAGGTGAGTTGAAGGGCGCCGACACGATTGCCCGCGAGCTGATTCGCACCGCCATCGGCCGCATTTTTTCAAAACGCTTCGCCGACGTGAATTTTCAGCCAGTGGTGCAATGGTTCGAACTGGGCGGCGAATTGAAGCTGGCCGAGCTGGCTTCGACCGCCGAGCGCTACAAGCAGCTCGCGAATATCAAAGACCTCGTCGAGCATGTGGGCCGCCTCGGGGTCACCGACAAGAAAGATCAGGCACAGGCATCGGCGGCCGCGGAGATGATCCTCGAGGGACTGTGGGCCCATCGGCGCATCGGGCGCAGCGAAGAACGCGGTTTTTACGCCGACAAGCCCAAGCAACCGGATCCGCGTGAGGCTCCGAATCGTCCGCCGCGCCGGAGCTACAACTGACGAACACCCTTAGCTCAGCGAGGGATGACAGCGCGCAATGGAGTAGAGACGCACCAAACATCGGGAAGAACCATGAAATTCACCAAATTCTCCAAATATACCGGCGAGCCCGCTGACAGCGTCGATCTTGAGGAGCTCGTCAAGCGCTTGGGCGACTTTTTTTTGCAAAGTGGCTTCGAATCGCAATACTACGGTATCTCCGAATTTGATCCGGAACGTTCAATGGAAGCGTTGCGCGAAGCCATTCTGCGCGCTTTGCAGGAAGGCGACCTGCTTTCGAACGACAAGATGACTGAGGAATTGCGGAGGCTTCTGAACCGCTCCGACGCCGCCAACAATCAAGAAATCCAAGAACTCCTCGACAAGCTGATTGAACGGCTTTCGAAAGAGGGCTTCATCAATCCGCAGCAGCAGCCGCAGATTACTCCTCCGAACCAGGCTTCTGCCCGGGGTGCGATTGGCAACCCGATGGAGCGCAAAACCGAGGCACGCTTCGAAATTACCGACAAGACCATCGACTTCCTAGGCTTCAAGACCTTGCGTGACCTGCTAGGCTCGCTGGGCCGCAGCAGTTTCGGCCGCCATGACACGCGCGACCTTTCAACCGGCGTAGAGGCCAGCGGCGCGTCACGCAATTACGAATTCGGCGATACCTTGAATCTCGACGTCAGCGAGACGCTGTTCAACGCAGTGCGCCGCGACGGCGCGAAAGTGCCGATCGAGATCGGCTACAAAGACCTGATGGTGCACCAGTGCGAATACCAATCATCGTGCGCAACCGTCGTGATGCTCGATTGCTCGCACAGCATGATTCTTTATGGCGAGGATCGCTTCACTCCGGCCAAGCGCGTGGCCATGGCCCTTTCGCATCTTATTCGCACGCAATATCCAGGCGATTCACTGAATCTCGTGCTTTTCCATGATAGCGCCGAAGAGGTTCCGCTCAACGAGCTGGCGAGAGTGCAGGTCGGCCCCTTCTACACGAACACCCGCGAAGGTCTCCGCATGGCGCAGCGGATTCTTCTTCGCCAACGCAAGGACATGCGCCAGATCGTCATGATCACCGATGGCAAGCCCTCGGCGCTTACCCTCGAAGACGGCCGCATCTACAAAAACGCGTTCGGACTCGACCCCTTCGTCGTCAGCGAAACGCTCGAAGAAGTGAACAAATGCAAGCGGGCGAATATCATGATCAATACGTTCATGCTGGCCACCGACTATGCACTCGTGAACTTCGTCCAGAAAATTACGCAAATGTGCCGCGGCAAGGCCTACTTCACCACTCCTCACACCCTTGGCCAATATCTGCTCATGGATTTCATGCAGCGCAAGACCCGCCACATCCACTGATTACCCGAGCGTCGCTTTCTTGTCATCCCGAGCGAAGCGCTGCAGCAGTTCTGGCCGCGCCGACCGTCTGCGAGGGCATCGATGATTCCGCAGCGGATCCCTCTTTTGTTCTAATTCTTTCGCGTATAATCCCGCGTCGGAGGCGTCCGTTGAAATCCTATTCCGTTTTCTTCGCGCTATTCCTTTGCTCCGCTGTCGGCACCGCTCACGGCCAAGACCGTTCTCCCCAAAAAGAACTTCTTCTCTGGCAGAAGCTGGAGGCCGCCGTCCACGAAGCTGACCGCAACCTCGACGGAGTCCTCGGCGTCGCAATCCTTGACCTCTCTAGTCAGCACACTCTGCTCCTCAATGCCGATGAGATTTTTCCCACCGCTAGCTCCATCAAGATCGCCATCCTCGCCGAGTTCTACCGCCAGGTACAGCAGGGCAAACTCAAATTCAACGATCCATACACGCTGCAGTCTTCCGATCTCGTCGGCGGCAGCGGGATCGCCGGCGCACTCACTCCGGGCACCACTCGCCTTACACTTCGCGATGTCGCTGCGTTGATGATTTCCGTCAGCGACAACTCCGCCACAAACATTCTTCTTGACCGCGTCGGGATGGAAAACGTAAACGCTCTCCTCGACTCACTCGCCCTTACACACACTCGGCTGCGCCGAAAAATGATGGACGTCAAGGCCGCCGCCGAAGGCCGTGAAAATGTCGCATCGCCTCGCGAAATGATGCTCCTGCTAGAAGCGCTCTATCGGGGAAAAGTCCTGAACAAACCGTTCACCGAGGACTATTTCGACCTCCTTAGCGTTCCCAAAAGCAGCTTCATTCCGCGCGAGCTCCCCGAAGACCTACGCATCGCCAACAAACCCGGAGAACTCGAAGGCGTGCGCAACGATTGCGGCATTGTGTTTGCCGGAACCCGTCCTTACGTCATCTGCGTCATGTCCACCTACTTACGCCGCGAACGCGACGGCGGCGACGCCATCGCCCACATCTCCGGCGAAGCCTACCGCATGTTTGACCGCCTCGGCCGCGCCTCAGCCTACGGCCGGGTGGTCTCTCCTCGCGACTCCAGCTCACCGTGAATTTCGTCTACCTCGCGGCGCCTGAGGGTCCGGGTCTGCCCGTCCGCCGATGAGTCTTGCTGAACCGCCAGGACAATCTCCGCCTTGACCGCTTTCCTCGGGTCTACCTTCGAAGCATGTGCATGAAGGCAAGCTTTTCCTCAGAGGACAATGGTTCTGTCCGCTCATAACGTCGCTGGATTCCTCAGCATCCAACTTTGTGAGCGCCGGCGCAGTGCGCTAGAATTTTGCATGTCCATTTTTCGCCGGCTCTCCCGCTGGCTCGGAGCAAACGACGGAATGACCCACATCGCCTCTGGCAATCTGGCCCCTGGTTTCACTCTAAGATCTCTCGACGGAAAAGAGTTCTCTCTCAGTAAGGCTCTCGGCAACGGTCCCGTGGTTCTCTCGTTCTTCAAGGTTTCCTGCCCTGTCTGCCAATTTACGTTTCCCTTCCTCGAGCGCCTCTTTCAGCGCTATGGCGGCGACGGCGTTACGTTTCTCGGCGTCTCGCAAGACAACGCCGGCGCCTCGCGCGATTTTGCCAAGAAATTTGGAGTCACTTTTCCGGTTGTCCCGGATGACTCGGGCTATGCCGTCTCGAACGCTTACGGCCTCACCATGGTTCCCACGATTTTTCTGATCGAGCCAGACGGCAAAGTAAGGGTCTCCAGCATGGGTTTCGTCAGGACCGACCTCGAATCCATCGCCGGCTCTCTCGCCGACCGCCGTAGGATTACGCGCTCGCCGGTTTTCCTCTCGAACGAGTCCATTCCTGCCATTAAACCGGGCTGAGGCTCCAAGAACTAGGTCCGGTCGGACCTCATTCGTCTCGCAGCCAGCGATTCTTGTGCTTTTCCGGTTTCTTGCGCTTGTCCGGAATCACCCTGGTCTCTGCCGGCGCGGTTCCCGCGACACGCGCCCGCCGACGTACTTCCTTCGCCTTCTCTAGCTTTTTTCTCTTCTTTTTCATCGAGTTGCCCCGCCTAGCTGATCTTCTTTGTTTTGTTTGTACTCTTGCACAATCAGCTCGAGCCATCGCAGGTTTTTGCTGGTGCTTCCCTGTTTCATAGATTCCTGGCTCTCTATTTTTCAATCTACTGCGAAGCGAGAGACAGAGACGAGGGGAATCCCGGAAGCATCAATCCGCGCACATTTCCCAATTCCCGCTGAGTCGTGGTAACTTTCTTCTCGCTCCGTCACTTCGCTTCTTTCAAGGGAGCGCTTCACACTCTTATCACGCGGTGCTGCCACACCTCTGCCCCCATGACCCATACTCGGACCAATACTCGATTCGTCGCACTCTTTCTCTTGCTTCCGTTCGGCAAGCTCCTCCTCGCGACCACCGTTCCGGCGCAGACGCCCCCTCCCCCCGTCCAGCTGCCCAACGGGCGGCTCCTTGGCGAAGTTCCTGGCAAGCCGCGCCAAATCAACAACCTTGCCACGGCCGCGGCAGAATCTCCCGACGGGCGCTTCATAGCTTTCCTCCACAGCGGGTACGGGTCCGATGCCAGTGATGGCAAGCAATCACTCTCTGTACTGAATCTTGAAACCGGCGAACTTGCAGACTTCCCGGACAATCACCTTGGCAGCGATGCTCGCCAAACCTACTTTCTCGGCCTCGCTTTCAGCCTCGACGGAAAACATCTTTACGCGTCTATGGCCTCCTTGACCGACCCTTTGGGCAAAAAAGAAGGCAGCACGGGCAACGGCATCGCGGTCTACTCCTTTTCCGACGGAAAAATCGCGCCCGAAAAATTCCTGTCCATCGCGCCACGCACCTCGATTCCCGGCGGCAAACTCCGCCGTGATGAATTCAAAGACGTAACCTATCCCGCGGGTTTAAGCGTCGGGAACGTGGGCGGCGAGGAGCGAATTCTTGTCGCATGCAACAATTCTGACGAAGCGCTGCTGCTGAACGCCACGGACGCGAAAATCGTCTATCGCTTTGATCTCTCCACCTTTAAGCGCATTCCTGGTTCCCTTCCCTACACCACAGCGATTACCAGCGACGGCCGGCGCGGGTTTGTATCGCTGTGGAACGCTTCGACGGTGGCCCAGTTGGATCTCGCCACCGGAAAAGTTCTTCGCAAGATCGAACTCAGCAAACCCCGTGGAGCCTTGGCCGGCGGTTCTCATCCCACAGCGCTGCAGCTCAATCGCGACAACTCGGTTCTTTTCGTCGCATTGACCAACCGCGATCTGATCGTCGCGCTCGATCCGCGCACCGGAAAAACTCTCTACACGCTTTCGACAAGGCTTTTCGGCCAGGCCTATGGAGGAAGCGACCCTCAGTCCCTGGCTCTTTCTCCGGACGAAAAGACGCTCTTCTCAGCGAACGCGATTTCCGATTCGGTCGCTGTTTTCGATCTTGCCAATGCGAAGCGCGGGCAGACAAATCCCGCGGCGGGTTTTATTTCCACAGAGTGGTATCCGACAGTCGTCGCAGCCTCGGCAAAGGATTTGGTCATCGCGAGCGCCAAGGGACAGGGTTCGGGTCCCAACCCAATGCCCAAAGGTAAATCAGAAGACCTCCAGCCGGAATATCCATACGTTCTTCGCATGATTCGCGGCTCGCTCGCGCAAATTCCGCTAGCGCAGGTTTCGGCCAACCTGGCGGCATACACAAAAGAGGTCACCGATCGCAACGCCAGTCGCGGGAACACCGACCGAGTGCCTTTCGCGTCTGGCGAAAACAAGATTCGTCACGTGATTTATATCATCAAGGAAAATCGCACGTACGATCAGGTGTTTGGCGACATCGGCGTTGGCAACAGCGAACCATCGCTTACCATGTATGGCGCCGAGATTACTCCGAATCAGCACGCACTCGCAAAACAATTCGGCGTGCTGGACAATTTCTACGACAGCGGCGACGTGTCGGGCGACGGGCACGTTTGGTCCACGTCGGCATCGGTCTCCGATTACATCGCCAAAACCATTCCCGTCGGCTACCGGGGCCACGAGCACACTTACGATTCCGAGGGCACGCTCCTTGAAGGCATTTCGGTCGAAGATGAATTGCCGGACGCTGGCGAACCGACCGGCGGTTATCTCTGGAGGAATTTCGCGACGCACGGCGTAACTTATCGTCACTATGGCGAGTACATTGTGTCGCGCTGGTGCAATGCCAAACGGCAAGATGCTTCTCCGACGGCTGGTCCGCCGAAAATCGCGGGAGTTCAATGCGCTCGTACGGTCATCAAAAAAGGCGAGCCGCTTGAAAGGAACGTCGGCGACCCGCGCGGCGGCCCGAGCCCGTATCCGTGGGAAATTCCAGTGCTGGCCAAAAACATCGCGGCGGAATCCGAGTTGCGCGGACATTTCGACCCGCTCTTTCCAGACTTTGAAGTGTCGTATCCGGACCAGCTTCGCGCCGACGAATTTCTGAACGAATTCAATAAATTCGTCGAATTGCGCAAGACCGGCAAAGGCGAGATGCCGCAATTCATTCTTCTACGGCTCCCGGACGACCACACCGCGGGCTTGAATAAGGGACAGCCCACGCCGTCCGCTTCGGTCGCGGACAACGACCTGGCGGTGGGCCGCGTAGTGGACGCCGTTTCGCACAGTCCGTATTGGGATGACACCGCGTTTTTGATCCTCGAGGACGATGCGCAGGACGGGCCCGACCACGTAGATTCCCACCGCAGCATTGCGCTGGTGATCAGCAAGTATTCTCCCGTTGCCAGAAACAACGCGGGTGAAATCACGCCGTTTGTGGATCACAACTTCTACACAACCATCAACATTGTGCGCACGATTGAAGCCCTGCTCGGCGTGCCGCCGATGAATTCGAACGACGCGCGCGCCGCAGTGATGGCGCCCCTGTTTTCCGGAGGCGGAACCCAGCCGCCGTTTTCCGCCGACTATCGCAATCGCGATAATGGCTTGATCTACAAAATGAATGAAAAGGCGTGGAGCGAAGGCGCGAAGATGGATTTTAGTCGTGCCGATGCCGTGGACACGGCGCTGCTGAATCAGTTCCTATGGCAGGACGCGATGGGCGAGAGGCCCATGCCTGAACCAAGGCACAATGTTTTCCCGGCAACGCAGGAAACGAAAATGACGCGCAAATCGAAAGAAAAGGATCGCGATTGACTAGAAACTGAACGTAGCTTGCAGCTCGATTCGCCGATTGGAGGCTGGATTGCCATAAGGACCTCCAGCCAGCGAGTTTGCTTGCCCGAAGATCGGGGAACTGATTACGCCGATCGGCGCTCCGACATTCACGTTGTTGAAAAGGTTGCGTGCTGAAACGGCAAAGGTGAGGCTGTAGCGCTGCCCGGAGTTGGGATCGCCTCCGAACAGCCCGCCGCCGCGACCGCCCCGACCGCCCCCGCCTGGACCTCCAGGCCCGCGGCCAAATGTGCCGCCGGACATGGGGCCGCCTCCGGTATTGGCGCTGGCTTTCGCTTTCTGGCCAAAACCGAAAGTTTTGGCGATCCGCAGGTTGAGCGAAAATCGCGCCGGACTCAAACCGCAGTTGATGGGAATCTCTGTCTGGCCGGCCCGCGGTTCGCAATGGAAGCTGACATTACCTGGAATCGTCGCCGACGCGAGAGCCGCTTGAAACTGGGCGTACGCCGGGCGATCCGTAAACAACGAATCACCATTGGAATCCGTCCCGCTGGTCACGTTGAAAGGAACCCCGGAACTGGCTATCAGAAATGGACTCAGCCTAAACATGTACGGCAGGCTGACCGTGCCGCCAAGAAAAATCCGCTGTCGAATATCGAAGTACGCCCGGCCGTAGTCGAGGGCGAGATCATATTGGTTTGATGGGAATCCGCCGACGCCCTGGCTTTGCCCTCC
This sequence comes from Acidobacteriota bacterium, assembly GCA_046724685.1. GTDB lineage: Bacteria > Acidobacteriota > Terriglobia > Acidiferrales > UBA7541 > Acidiferrum. Next base: position 63,395 of record JBKOXA010000043.1, read on the forward strand.
GCTTCCGGAAATGTCGCTGTTGGCATAGTTCAGCGTGTAGTAGCTGAAGAGCGAAACACGCGTACCGGCTCGAACATTGCCGTTGACGATGAACTGACTCTGCTTGAAGTCGCCAGCGGATTCGTACTGATAGATGTTGTTGTCGCCGCCGAGAGGCCGGTTGTCAGCGTCGTAATCGGGCGGCAGCGGCGCGTTGATGTTGCGCGTTAGGAATGCGTGCACGCCGCGCGAATACAGATAGGTGAATGCCACGTTGGCGCTCTTGCCAAGCTGTTTTTCGAGGGTGACGCCGGACTGCATGGTGTAGGACGATCTCAAGTGAGGATCGAGTTGGTAGAAGGTCGGAGAGGTTTGCCCCGCCGCCAGCTCGGCAGGCGTCGGCAAATTCGGATAGAAATCGGGATGGGTGACGACGTAATTTTGTTGGGTGATGCCGTTCAGCAATTGTGCCTGCTCGAGATATTGCTGCTTGAAACGATCGTAAAAAATCCCGAAGCCTGCGCGGAAAACTGCCTTGGGCGCGCCCTGTTTTGTTTTTCCGATGCCCCAGGCGAGACCGAGCCGCGGCGCGACTCCGCCCTTGTCGGCAATCTGATTTTGCCGTTCGTAGCGAAGGCCGTAGCTCAGCGTGATGTTCGGCCGAACGCGCCACTCGTCCTGCACGTACAGCCCTAGATCGTAGTAGTCATTTTGCACGAGTGAGCTGCCGATCGTCTGCGAAAAGAGACTGGCACCGCCACAAATCGGCGTGCCAGCCGGTGAAGTACCTCGGCAGTCCGCGCGGATTTGATCCGGAGGAAGACCTGCCTGAAGGTCCTGCTCGGTAATTTGGTAGGAGGTCAGCGAATCGAAAGTGAAGGAGCCATTGAACCCGCTGCCTCTGTCCGCGGTGTCCAGGTCGATGCGGGCGCGGACACCGAATTTGACGAAATGTTTTCCAGCAGCAATCGAGGTGTAGTTCTGGATTTCGTATCCGTTGGTGGTTTGCAGGAGATTTCCCTGGTAATTGCCGCCTCCGGTAAAGGCGCCACCAACAACCACCGCGGGGGTGGTGTTCAGAACGATTTCCCTGCTGCCGGAGCGCACGTACTGAAAACGAGTTTCGTTGACGGCGCGTTCGGTGAGCGTTTGGGTGTCGCTAATTTGTATGGTGTGTTCGGTGTCGAGCGAATTGTACGCCTGAGAAGGCAGGCTGGATTGCCCGACGCCGTCGTTCTGCTCGTTCTCGCGGTAATACTGATAGCGCGCGGTAAGCGTGTTGGTCGCCGAGAGCTGATAATCCAGACGCGGAGTCAGATTCGTGCGCGTGCGCGGATTGGGCACGCCTGCTGTCAGTTGGATGGGATTGAAATCTGCGTCGAGGGCCGGTGTGTTGATGACGGAAATTTCATCGATGTCGCGATGATCGATATTGAAGAAGAACGAAGCTTTCTTGCTAAGGGGTCCGCCGATATTTCCGCTGTAGAGAACGGAATGGTAGTCAGGCTGCTCCGATTCGCCGATGAAGGGATTCCGGGCGTTGAACGAGGCGTCGGTTCCGTGGACCATGAACTGGCCGTGCAGGTTGTCGGTGCCGGGCTTGGTGAGAATCTCGATGCGGCCGTACCCGAGTTTATCGTACTCGGCCGAAAATGGATTCTGATTGATGCGAACTTCGCGAATGGAAGATTTCGGCGGGAGTTGTCCCGCGGTGAAACCGTCGATGTAGATTTGTCCGCCGTTGGGTCCGGCCGACGGCCCAGCGAGCGCGGTGAGTTCTTCCTGGAGCTCATCGGGATCGTCGGAAAGAGCTTCCAAATCCTTGCCCTTCAGCGTGATGGAATTGGCGTTGCGGTCGCTGCTCGTGCCAAGCTGAGTGCTGGTCTCGGAAACCTCCACTTTTTCTTTTTGCTCCTCGATCGTCAGATGAACACTCAATACCACGGGGATGCCGGGAGCGACCGCAACGTCTTTCGCTTCAAATTGAGCGAATCCATCGGCAAAAACCTGCACGGCGTATTTGCCCGGCGCAAGGGGCTTCACATCAAAAACGCCATCGCGGTTTGTGGTCGTGGTAGTTCTGGCGCCGCTGGCGGGAAGGACAACGACGGTTGCGCCCGCGACTGCGGCGCCCGAGGGATCGACGACCTGGCCGCGAATCACTCCAGAAGGAGTCTGTCCGCTCACAACCGAAATGAGAGCCACCCAGCACACAAGGAGAAACACGAGGTGCTTGCGCGCGGGCCCAGGGAATGAATTCATTCAATCTCCTAGAGTAGTGATTCAATTCGTTTGCCGTTCAATTCGGAGCGGGTTCTCCACCGCCAAGACTCCAGGGCGAAAGAATCATGTCCTGACCGCTCCTGGGCGAAGCGCGCAGAAGGGATTCGACTCCGCCGAGCAAAGTGATTACGGTCAGAGGATCTGTGCCGTTGCCTTGCGTGCTCACGACCATGACGGCATCGCCCTTTTGTAAATCCGAAAGCGTGGCGGCGGGCATGCGCGCAATCACCTGCTGAAAATCGCTGCCATTTCTGCTGCTACCTTGCGGGCTGGCTGGGCCAGTTCCCGGCTGGGAATTTTCGCTGGCCCCGCCGGGAGCACCTCGTGCTGCCGGCCTCGAAGATTGATCCGCGCCGACGGATTGATTCTTGAGACGCGCAGCAAGTCCCTCTGCAAACTGCGGTGGAAGCTTGCGCATCTGGGACTCGGCGCTGATTTTCAAAATCATCGGAGTTTTGGAAGCCAGGTCTTCGACGACCAGGGTGCTGGAGGCGCGGTCGATGCTGAGGATCGTTCCAGCGATGCTCCGAAAGGCCCCGGAAACAACCTCAGCGGCGTTGAAATCGACGCCGTTCTCTCCGCGGCTGCCGCGGGCGCGAAGTTGATCGCCTGGCTTGATTTCCGAGAGCGGCGCAATTTGAGCGGCATCGAAGCGTGTCGAATCGGTCGCATAGCGGCGAAGAATGGTACCTTTTTGAAAGTGCACCAGGACTTCCTTGCTGGAAGAGATGCCGTTGGTGCTGATGAGAATCGTAAGCGCCGCAGGATCGATGGATTTCACCAGGCCGCCGACCCCGCGCTGCCATTCGGCGCGTTCCCGGGTCCGCTTGTCGTCCAGAGCGGCTTTCTTGACCGCAATCACCGATGTCGCACGAATCGTTGTTCCGTCGTCGGCAAAAACGCCACGCACTAGCACACGGTCACCCGCTTGAAGCTCGCTGAAAGAGAGCGGCGTTGCTTCCTTGAGGTCCGTCTTGCCGGGTTCGATTTGAAGCAACTTCGTGGCATCCTCGATGCTCACGGAGAAAGGGGCTCCGCTGTCGGAAATGACGGCAAGCGACTTGCCGGAAATTGCCTGGATGGTTCCGACGGCTCGAGAAGAATTGGATGCGGTCTGCGGAGCAGCTGCGCCGGAGACGACGGAGCAAATGAATACGGAGAGCGCCGCGGCTCGAAGGCGCGTGAAAGCGACGTGATTATGTCGAAAAGCCATTCTCTTCCCGCCGCTCGCAACAACTCCGGCGCAAGCGCCAGCAGTCAAAAGCTGATGCGAAGGACACCCCTCCGTCGCCACTTTTAGGACGTATTTGTCCGGTTATTTGGTACAGTCTAGGCAGCGTGGCCGCTGCGAAACGCTCGCACGACGTCATTTTCAGTCATTCCTCCAAGGCTCTCACCCTTCGTGCAAGGTTCCCGGGACCGAACCGGTGGAAACAGACTGATGGCAATGCGAGCAGAACTCGTGTGGAATCACTGGATGCCCAAGCCGCGAATCCTGTTGGCCGATGATCACACCCTGGTGGCGGAAGCCTTTTGCCGGCTTCTCGAGCCGCAATTTGACGTCGTGGGAACGGCCAGCGACGGGCGAGCGCTGCTGGAAAAAGCGGTCCAGCTTAAGCCAGACGTAATCCTGCTCGATTTGAGCATGCCGGTGTTGAATGGATTCGAAGCTGGCGAGCGCTTGAAGAAGCTTTTGCCCAACGCTAGGCTGATCGTGCTGACGATGAACGAAGATTCGGACGTCGCGGCTGAAGTTCTGCGGCGATGGGCCGCTGGATTCTTGCTGAAGAAATCGGCCAGCGGCGAACTGGTGAAGGCAATCGAATCGGTGATGAAAGGCAAGACATTCGTGACTTCGCAGATGACGCAGAATCTGTTGGACAAGTTCGTGCGGGATCCCGGGCCAAATCGAGAAAAAACGCTGACACCCCGCCAACGGGAAGTGCTGCAGCTTCTAGCGGAAGGCCGAACGATGAAAGAGGCAGCGGACATCCTCCAGGTCACGCCGCGTACGGTGGCCTTCCACAAGTACAAGATCATGGAGGAATTCGAACTGAAAACGAATTCCGAACTGCTGAGATTCGCGATCAAGGAGCGCATCATCAGCTGAGCGTGGTGGGCTACCGCAGGCTGCGAGATCGATCGGGCCGGATGAGTGGTTGTATTTGCGCGCTGCTGGCAGTAGACTGCAAGGACTTTCAGGTTCCAAAAGGCAGCCAGCGCGCCCTGGCTAGCCGCCGAATGGAAGATTTTTCGGACGAAGGTGGCCCATGTTACGCCCAATCCCTCTCAGAGCCGCTTCGCGGAGCCGTCTTTTTCCATCGCCCGCAAATTTTGATTCATTTGCGCTGTATGCGGCAACCACCGTGGTCCTGCTCTTTGCCGCCTACCGGCTGCTTTCCCTCGAAGAGGTGTCCAGCGCTGTGCCTTTCGGCGTGCGCAGGCCGCTAACGTTAATCGACTCGCTGACGATCGTGTTGTCCCTGGAGGGTTTGTTACTTGTATGGTTGTGGGTCGAAATGCCGAGAAGGCGCAAGGCCGAAATAGCGCTGAAGCGGATGCACGGCGTCCAGCAGGCCATCTCCAAAGCATCCGGCCGAATCGTCGCGATGAAGCCGGAGGAGCTCGAAGAGGGTTTGCAGAGGGAGATGAGCGCCGTCCGCGAAATGCTCGGCGTGGACCGGGTTTCCTGGCTGCAACAGCGCGAAGACGGATCACAGTCCGTCCGCATGCAGACCTTACGCAGCCGCAAGGACTCGACCGACAATGCGTTCGAGACAAACGAGACTCGCTGGATCGCCAGCGCCGTATTGCAGGGATCTCCAATTCACGTGCGACGCCTTCGCGACTTGCCACCGGAGTTGATCAACAGCCGAATGGTGCTGGAAAGAAATGGAATCAAGGCTCTTGCGTTGATCCCGGCCGGCGGCGGAACCGGCAGCGCCAACGCGCTGGTCCTGACTTCTTTCACCAAAGAGATTGACTGGCAGCAGGAAGTCATCGCGCAGTTGTCTGTTCTGGCATCGGTATTTGCGCATGCGGAGGCGCGAAAGGCAGCACAGGATGCGGGAAACGCAAGCGAGCGGAAATTCCGCCACCTGTTCGAAGACTCTCCTATTGGAATTGCCCTGCTGGATACCAACGGAAAAGTACGGATGGCGAATCCGGCGTTGGGGAGATTGCTTGGCTACAGTTGCGACGAATTGGATTTGAAGAACATTCTGGATCTAACGTGCCCCGACGATATGCCGCAAACCTGGCTGCAGATGCAAGAGCTGCTGGCGGGCGTTCGAGAAATCACACAAACGGAAAATCGATTTCGGCGGAAGCATGGATCGATGATTTGGGGCCGGATGACAATCTCCGTAGCGGGAACTCGTACGGGGGAGCGTCCGTTTCTGCTGGGAATGATCGAAGATGTGACCGAAACAAATCATGCAAGAGAACAGCTCGAGCGAAGCAGACGCATGCTGGCGTTGGCGCTGGAGTCCTCCCGGACGACTGCATGGGAATACGACGCACACTCGGACACGATTTCCTGGCTGGATCGGAAGAAACTGCGCGATGACGAGGAGCAGCGGCCTGATACCGCTTCATTTGCCAGCGTACTGTCCCACGTGCGGCCCGAAGACCGGGGAGCGCTGCGAGGACTGGCCAACGACATTTTGCGAAAAGGCGGGGTGTTCTCGACCGAATTCCGGATGATCGCCAAGGACGGGTCGGATCGATGGATGCTAGGAAAAGGTGAATTGCTGAAACGCGCGGAAGATGCGGCTCCGAAAATCGTCGGTGTAACGGTGGACGTTTCGGAAGTGAAGCGTGCGCAGTTCCAGCTGCAACAGCTCGCGAAGCGGTTGATGGAGGCCCAGGAGGACGAGCGGAAACGAATCAGCCGTGAATTGCATGACGACATCGGACAACGTGTGGCGCTGCTGGCGATCGAGCTGGATCTGGTGCACCAGAAGCTCCCGCACGAGGATACCTTGCGCGAACGCGTGGAACGCATCCGGACGGCGGCAAGCGAATTGGGGGCCGATCTTCACCAGCTTTCGCACGCATTGCACGGCCCCAAGCTGAAGAATTTGGGGCTTGAGGCGGCGCTAGGCGAGCTGTGCAATCGAATTGCCAGCGCACAGTCACTGACGGTGGAGCTGAATTGCGGGGAACCGCGAATGATTCCCGAAGAACAAGCGCTGGTGCTGTTCCGGGTGGCGCAAGAGGCTACAAGCAACATCATCCGCCACAGTCGCGCGACCAAAGCAAATGTAACGCTGGCGTACGCCGCAACGCACGCCACACTGACGATTTCCGACAATGGCAACGGGTTTGACCCCACGGCGGGCTCCCGCGGTATCGGTTTGGTCGGCATGAGGGAACGGCTTCGCGCGGTAGGCGGCGAACTGCAAGTTTTCTCTGCGACGGGCGCTGGGAGCGAAATTCAGGCGATCGTGCCCTTGCATGCGGGTGCGACTAGGCAGTTCTCTGCGGGTTCCCCTCAGTAGGTAGCGACGTCACGGGAACCCTTTACGTCGCATTCACGGCGCATTCACAGTCCAGAAGCACAACTGAGATGTTCGACAGCCAAATCGTCGCAGGATGGGATTCTGGTAGTTTTGACAGTTACACCACTGAGATGGGTCTGCGATAACGTTCTGCGTCGGGTGGCTGGGGTTGCGGCGCGGCGCTCAATTGAACAAATTGAGAAGACCTCAGCCATCCGTCGCTTTACTTTTTCCACAATCAAACAATTTTCGCGACATGCCAGCTGAGTCCCTGTGCCCGGGATTTTGGCAATCCACTTTCCACGCGAATAGAGTGCGCCGCCGCGGAAGGTCCGCCGCGACGGCGCAAAGTGGCCAGGGTTTGGGGTTTCCAGCCACAACTTGTCGTGCAAACCTAAACTGGCTGCTGCGTGCCTGTTACTGAGAAGACCTCCGCTGGGCGCGGCAACGATCGCGACCTCTTGTGGGTATCAAGGCCGCGACACAGAAGTCGCGCCCGGGAAATTACCCTCGTAGAGGTCGGTCACTTCCGCATCGAACATTCTTCTGTCAGATTCATAGATACCTTTCGTCACGCGGCCGCGCGGTTAAGATTCGTCAAGTGAACGTTAGACTGTGTGTGCGAGTTCACTTCTCTTGCTCCGCTTCGCGCGTCGGCTTGGACGGAAGCTTGCAGCCACCGGTTCTTGCCGAGCCGCTACCCAAGCGAAATCGGTTCGATTCACGGATCCTCGTACGAACGCCATCGAGCGTCGCCGGAATCACATCGCGCGTTACGCCGCGAACCGTGAAGATGACCAGCGCCGCTTCGCCGGGATGGTCGGCGCTTGCGCCCACGCCGACTCCTTGCACGCCGTTGCGCTTCAGCAGCTCCTGGACGCGCTGGGCTTTGACGCTCGACGCGCGCATCAATTCCTCGCCGGAGAGCGCCGCGTCAGCCTCGCTGACCGACGCATTGACGGCTAGCGCGCTCTCTGTTGCCGAAAGCACTTGCGCTTGCGGTTTCGAAGAAACTTTCACCACGCGGGTGGAAATTCCATCAATTGTCTGCGGGAAGGTCTGCGGCGCCTGTTTGTTCGAAACGAACAGCAGGAGCGCAGCCTCGCCCGGTTGATCGAGGCTAGCTCCGACGCCGACGGATTGAATGGCGTAGTTGGCGAGAACCTCAGCAGCCCGGGAATCGCGGACGCTTGCGGCGGCTTGCAGCTTCTCCGGCGGAACGGTCGCAGCGGCGGTCGCTACCGTGCTCGCAGTTTGGGGTCCGGGAAGGCTGCATGCCGCCACCGCGTGAGCCGTAGCCGTTCCCACAAACACCGGCTGCTCGCTTGTGTTTGGATCGGCGAGCGCGGAGAGCACGTCGGAGACGGGTGCGGCGATCGTATCTGTGTCGGACGCGGCGATCAGCAGGGCAACCGGTTCCGAAGTACCCTGATTGACGATGAGTGAACCGGAGTCGCCCTCGGCGCTGAAGGTGTCGCTTGCGATTGCGACGAGATTTGTGAACGTTACGGTGAAGGCGCTGTCCGAACCGCAGCCTCTCTGATAGTCGATGTTCGTTGTGAGGTTTAGGGTACTAATGGTCGAGCAGGTGAGACCGGTCGAGCGGCCGCTCTTGGCAACAGCCAATTGAACCGTGGGAGCTCCGCCGCTTCCGGCAAGCGGTGCGCCGTCTGTAGGTTCGCCGCTGTTCGTGATCGCTCCCAGTTGCAGAATGGATCCGCCAGGATCCACCTTGCCGGTTACGACTTGCGCGAGCGCCGCATCGACGACAGGTTTAGCTGAGGGAGGATTTTCGAGGCTTGCGAACTGCGACAGTGCGGCGACCGCGGTCGTTCCGGTTGTCGAACAGCTTGTGTCAACGAGCCCCGGTTGAATGATCGATTCGCCCGTGCTGGCCTGGTCGCTTCTGGCCAGAACGTGATTTGTGCTGAGGACGTATTGTTTCCCGGCTCGAGAGACCAAGGCGCCCAGCGTTCCGCTGCAGCAAGTGGACGTTCCCGTATCCAACGCATTGCCTCCGGAAACACCAAGAACCGTCGGAGAAGATTGCGTTTTTTGATTCGGTGGAGTGATCGTCAGCACAACGGACGCCGTCGCGGTTGAGTCTGCCTGGGAAGTCGCGGTGACTGTCACTGTGGTCGTTTGGCGTTTGCCGTTGCGGACTTGCGTGGGCACGGAATTTGGCGCGGTGTAAAGCCCTGTGGTCGAAATTACGCCGGTCGTGGCGCTTCCCCCGGTGACCCCGTTGACCAGCCACGTTACACCCGTATGGGAAGTGCCGGTGACGGCCGCGGCAAATTGCAGCGCGCCGAATGTAGCGACGGTTGCCGGGTCTGGGGTGACCGAAACTGCAATGCCGCCGTGGACTGTCACGCTCGCTGTTCCGGATTTTGTAGCGTCCACCTGAGAAACTGCGGTGATGCTGACTCCGAAAGGAGTGCTTCCGGAGGAAGGAGCGGTGTAAAGGCCGTTTGAGCTGATCGTGCCGACCGTTGAGTTTCCGCCTGGAACGCCGCCTGCTTGCCAGGTCACGCTGGTGTTGGTCGAGCCGGTAACCGTCGCGGTGAATTGCTGAGTTTGCGCCAGCTCGAGGTCCACTGTTGCCGGGGAAACGCTCACCGAAGCACCGGAAACAATGGTTACAGCGGCGTTCGCCAGATAAGCCGTGTTGGCTTGTGAGACTACCGTCACGGTGACCGTCGCCGGATTTGGCACGGTGGACGGTGGAGTGTACAAGCCGCTGGTGGAAATTGTTCCGTAGGTCCTGTTCCCGCCGGTGATGCCGTTTACTTGCCAGGTTACATCGGTGTTTGTCGATCCGGAAGTCGTTTCTGTGAATTGCTGGGTGGTTCCCAAGGAAACGGAAACAGAGAGCGGACTGATGGTCACGTACACGGTCGGCGGAGTCGACGAAGAGCCGCTCCCGCAACCCGCACCGAAAAGCAGCGCTGCGCAAACCAATATTGGAATGAGTCTCCGCATGGATGCCTCGCTCAACGCGGCAACGGCACGACAATGATGCGATTGTTGTTTTGGTCCACGACGAAGGCGCGGTTGGTTACAGGATCGATCGCAACAGCGAACTGCTGCGAGACTGGCAGCGGGATAATGGCTTTTATGGTCTTGGTCAAGAAATCCATCACCGAAAGCGTTTGGCTGCTGGTATTGGTGGTGACTAGGGTGCTCGAACGGTAGTTGTAATCGATGGACGTTGGATTGATACCGACCCGGTTGAACGTGACCGAGTAAGTGTCTGTATCGGGCCGGGCAACGACGGAACCGAAGTTGTTGGCGAGGCTCGAAGTCACGAGGAATGTGTCCGAATCGGGATCGTAGATGGCGCCGGTCGGGAGCGAGAAACCGGTCACGCGGCTCAGGATTTGCGACGTGGCTAGGTCAACAATCAAAACCTGGCTTGAAGCGCCTTCTGTCACGGCTGCGATGTTTCGTGTGGGATCGATTGCCACGGCATTCGGGCCTGAATCGACGGTGAGAGTCGACGGTGTGCCGGGGCTGGATATGTTGAAGAAGCTGACTTGCGCGGCGTTGCTATCTGCCACGATGACGCGTCCGGAGCCGGGATGAACGGCCAGGCCAATCGGCTTCGAAGTGCCCGAAGACGGCGCGACAGAAACGGTTGTGGCTACCGCGATGTTGTCCAGGTCAATGACGGAGACAGAGTCATCTTCCGTATTGGCCACCGCTGCGCGACCCGCAATCGACGAGAGACCAACGCCTTGAGGCGATGTCCCCACGGTAAGAGTCCCAGAAATGCTGAGCGAGCTGGTGTTGATGATGGAGACAGACTTCGATCCGCTGTTGGTCACCACGGCGAGGTTGCGCTGACGGTCGAGTGCGATACCACGCGGCGAAGTTCCTACGGTGATCGTCTGCATAACGGTAAAGGTGTTGACGTTTGAAGGAACCGCGCTGGTGGGATTCAATACATCGACGGTATAGCGGCCGGGTTCGCCCAAGTAGGAAGTGGGAATCGTGGCCGTAAGCTTGCGTCCACTCACATAGGTCGTCGCCAAATTGTTTTCGTTGAAGCGGACGACGGCGCCAGGCTGGAATCCGTTTCCGATGATCGTGAGTGTTCGCGCGGCCGTACTGGTGAATGAGCTGAGCGGGCTCATCTGCAGCACGTGGAATGCGCGGATGGTTCCCAACCTCATGATGGTGACCGTGCTGTCGGTCTGATTCACGGAAATGGCAAGGTTGGTCGTCGGGTCGATCGCAACGGCTACGGGTTTGCGACCCACGGTGAATTGCGTGGCGCGACTCTTGGTCTGAAGGTTGAGCAGGGACGCCGCATTCCCCAGGGAATTCACGGATACTGCAGAATTCGTCAGCGGATTGACGGCCGTCGCAACGGCTCCGGTCTCGAGGGTGATGGTGCTGACGGTCTGACTTAGCATATTCATCAGCGTCAGCGCGGAAGAAGCTGGATCTGCGAAAACGCCGACCTTGGTTTCGGAACTGATTGAAACGCCGCGTGTATTCTGTTCAAGCCCTATGGTGAGTAGCGGACTGGCGAGGCTTACCGTGCCGTTTCCACTGGTTGTATCCGTGCCGGACTGCGCATAGGTGAACGAGTTCGAAGAAGGCACGCTCGCAACGGCAAATGTTCCATTGAAGGTGGAGTCGTTCACACCAGCAACGACGACCGTTTCGCCGATGGTTGCGCCGTGGCTTCCCGTAGTGGTGATGGTGACCGTGCCGCCGTTGCGGACCGCTCCGTTCGATGAGGGAACGGCGATGAGCGAGACAACTTCACGGCCATTGTTGCTCAAATCGACGACAGAAACGAGGCCGCTGCCGCCAGGCGTAACAAACGCCCAATTCAATTGCGGATCGACGGCCACCTGTGGATTCGAACCGGTCGTGTGAATCTGGGTTGTCGCCGCCACGGCGAGCGTGTCGAGATCGATAATCGTTGCGGTGCTGGAATTCTGGTAGACGACGAGCGCTTTTCCGGTGAGCGGGTTGACGCCGACAGCATACGGATAGACATCCAACTGGTCGGTGATGGTTGCCTTCACCGTGCCCGTGGAAAGGTCCACGACCGTGACGCTCGCTGCGGCACCTGCATTGTTGGCGGTGATGGCCAGGTTTCGCAGATTATCGACAGCCACGCTGGTCGGGGAGGTCCCTACCGTGATGTCTTTGGTTTTTTGCAGATACGTCGCGGCGGTAGGCTCCAGGTCGATCAGGGAAATGGAGTTGGACCCGCTGTTTGCGACCACCGCGACTCCGGTGGCGGTGTTGATGGCAACGGAATTTGGGCTTGCACCAACTCCGAGGGTGGTAAGAACCACGGGCGCGTCCGTAGGCGAAACAGCGAAGTTGCTGGCTGTGATTTGCGTTGGCAGGTTGGAATTGCGAACGGAAACAGGGAATAGGCCCGCCGTTGTGACGTCCGACTCGTCGGCCGTAACGTTCAGCTGGCGGCTATTGGTAATGGTGGTGCTGCGAACGCTGCCATTGATTTCCGCAATGCTCTGCGAAGAGTAGTACCCGCCGTCGAAACCAATGCTCAGGCTGCCGGCATTCTGAACGGTGCTGTCAGGAGTCGTGCTGATCAGCGCCGGTGCCGCGGCAACAATGCTGATTCGCGCAACGCCGGAAAGCACTCCGGACTGCTGCATCACGTCGACGTAAGCGGTGCCGATGGAGTCCAAATCCTCGGCCGGAATTCTTGCGCGAAGCACGGTGGAAGAGATGAAGGTGGTCTCTACAGGGCTTCCGCCTACTCGGGCTGTGCTGGTCGAAGTGAAGTTGCTCCCGCTTAGGTAAAGGTCCTCGAAGTGCGCGCCCTGAGCAACGGTGGAAGGATTCACGGTCGAGAGCGTGGGCGCGCCGGTGGGGATCACGGTGACATTCGTTTGCCCACTGCTGGTGCTGTCGGCTTGAAGAGTGGCCTTCACAACAAACGTTGTCGAAGCACCGATCTGCGCTGGAGCCGTGTACAGGCCTGTCGTCGTAATCGTTCCCGAGGTGGAGTTGCCGCCCTGGGTGTCGTTCACGTACCAATAGACAGCCGTTGATTCGTTAGAATTGTCGATGACGTTGGTGACGGTATCCGTGAACTGATAGGTTTCGCCGGGACTGAGCGTGACACCGCTAGTCGGAAATACCGTGACTGTGGCGCCGGAACTAATGATGACCGTGGCTGACGCGGTCTTGGACGTGTCGGCGACGCTGGTCGCGGTGACGCTCACCGACGATGAATTCAGCGCGTTGGCAGGGGCCGTGTACAGACCCTGCGTGGTAATGGTTCCAACGGTGGCGTTGCCGCCTGTCACGCTGTTCACCGACCAGGTCACGTTCGTGTTGTCGTTCCCTGTGACCGTAGCGGTGAACTGCTGCGTGGCCTGAAGCTTTACGGTGGCTGTCGTCGGGGTGATTGTAACGTTAACGGTTTGCGAGCCGCTCCCACACCCGTTTGTGAGCAGCAGGGACCCAAGCAACGCGGCAAGAACGAGCAGCGCTCCCGTCCTCTTCCATTTGCAGATGACCACTCGTTCGGCTGGCATGAACCAGTTTCTCCCCCTTAAAAAGTTCGGCTTACGGAAAATCGGAAAGTGGATCGCCGCTCGTTGAAATAGATCTGCTGAGGATTTTTCAGAAGGTCGTACAGATACGGCTGAATTTGAAGTTCGTACACGCCTGGCGGCAAGGAATTTTTGAAAGTGTCGCTCAGATAGAAAGAGCTGGCGGGAGCGCTTACCACGTGCGAATACAGCGTTGGATTGAACGCCCAATACACCCGGAAAGGCGCTTGCACGATGGGCAGCTGGACGATGAACTCGACGCCCGTCGATGTGCGTGGCGCGAAATTCGAACCAGGAGCGAGTTGCAGCGAATTGCTGATGGATATGTTGGGAAATGTTGTTTGGAGCTGGTCGTAACCGCTCGGGTCCAGCTTTAGCTGACTGCGGCGAAGAATGCCGTTCACGCCGCCGTCGAAAAAGAGCGACATGGAGACCGGTCCGGCAAGCGGAATGCGGTACTCAGCGTTGCCGATGATCTGTGTGTCGCCGCCGGGATACACAATCGTGTAAGTAAGGAGAGGAACGCCAATGGTGCGGCTGATCGGCTGGCCAGTCCCGCCCAATTGGTTCGGATCGTTGAAGGTGACGACCGTGTTGGAGGTAACCGGCACAAACGCGATCGGGGATACGCTACGGATATCGAATCCGCGGATGCTGTCGTCACCGCCTGTATAAAACCGGGTATTCGGGGCCGGCTCAATTCCCCCATAGCCTGTTACGAACGCCGATTGCAGCCGGAATCCAAGAACGTTGCGGTGATGGACCGGACGAAAATACTTGGCCTCGAAAATGGTGGAAACACTGCGAGCATTGCCGCCAGCTCCTTCAAATCCGACCGACAGTGAGTAGCTTTTCCCGTGCGTCGGGTTCATTGGATTGTCTACGGTGTTGTAGACAAGCGTTGGCGTAATCCTGCTGGACGCGATGCCGCGCAAGGCCGAAGGTCCCGAGACATTTCGGAATTGCAAAGTTTCAAAAAGGATCTGGGAAGCGTTCGTGGTCGCGTCGATGTTCGTTTTGGTGTAACTGTACGTCACCCCTAAACGGGTGAAGGAAAACCGGCGCGGCAGAAGGCTCGTGAAAACGGTAAAACCTTTGCTGTTTTGTGTGTAGTTCTGCTGCGAGGCGGGGTTAATGCTAACGTTCTGGCCGGAAAGGATCGAAAGCTGCTGCTGTTCGTTGTAACGATACACGGAATCGAAAATCGTGAAGCCGGTGGAGATGGGACGGTCGAAGAGATACGGTTCGGTGAAGCCGAACATGAAATTGGTTTGGCGGCTGCCGGTTTGTGCGGAAAAAGAGAGCGTCTCGCCGAGACCGAGAAAATTGTTCGTCTGATAGGTGAGCCCGATGAAACCGCCGGCGAGCCCGCTGACGCCGCCTTGCATTCCGATAGACTGCTTCCCTTTTTCGTGCACCTTCAAATTGAGGTCGACGGTGCCGTCCTTGAGGTTCCTGCGGATTTCGACGGCCTTGTCGGCCTCAAGTCGGTCGAAATAGTCGAGCTGGTTCAATCGCAAAATGCTGATTTCCCAAAGCCGTTTGTTGAATAGTTGCCCCTCGTCAATGAGCAATTCACGACGTATGACTT
>JBKOXA010000091.1:0-18832 GCA_046724685.1 Acidobacteriota bacterium
ATATCCCGCAGGCCCGGCATCCTGTTCAATTGAATTGACACTCGCACCCATGGCAACGTTTTAATGGTGCCAAGACCGTATCGAGCCGACTTTACCGTACGGGGGACAATGCTTTTTTGCTCAAATCGCAACCATCCTATAATCAGTTGCACAGCGCGCCCAGGTTTCCCATGTTCGATCGTTGTCGCTCCTCACCGGCGTTCTCGCATTTCCGCGTGTCGTGCTTGTGTTCCTTATTCCTGGCACTTTCTTCCATCGCAACTACTACTCCCGCGCCCAAAACGGCAAAACTCTCCGGTGCCGTCTTTACGATTGGCCCGGATCAGGTCCAAACTGTTTGGCCCAACGCGAAAATCACGCTCAAGAATCTGACCAGCAACGAAGAAATCTCTACTATCTCGAATGATCTCGGCCAATACTCCTTTTGGGGCATTCTCCCAGGCGAATGTGAAATCACCGTCAGCCTCGCGGGCTTTGAAACTCTCACCAAACGCATCACCCTCGATTCCGAGAAGCCCAACCAGCTTGATCTTCAACTCAGTCCCGAAAAACGCACCGAGAAGGTCACTGTCACTGCCCAAGCAAACGGCGTCGAAGTCACCTCCAGCACCTCCTCCAGCCCTACGCTCACCACCAACGTCCTCAAATCCCTCGTCCGCCTTAACAGCGATTTCCAGGAGGCACTCCCTCTGCTCCCCAGCGTCGTTCGCGGGCCCGACGGCCTCATCCACATCAAGGGTGGCCAGGCCGAGCAAACCAGCGCCCTCGTCAATAATGCCAGCATCGCTGATCCCGTCACCGGTCAACCCGCACTGAAGCTTCCCACCGCCGCCGTCGAATCCATGCGCGTCCTCTCTAATCCGTTTTCCGCCGAATATGGCGGCTTCAGCAGCGGCGTAATCGAAGTCAACACCCGCGGCGGTACCGACGAATGGAAATGGCTATTCGAAGACCCCGTCCCCCGCTTCCGTTGGATCGATTACAAGGTGCACGGCATCGAAAGCGCGACGCCGCATCTCACTCTCTCCGGGCCCATCCTTCGCCACAAACTCTTCCTCTTCCAATCGCTCTACTTTGGTTACGACCTCACCCGTGTCCCCTCTCTTCCCAATCCCGACAACGTCCGCGTCGACGAGCGCGCTAACACCCACACGCAGATCGATTGGGACATCACCGCCAATCATCACCTCACCATAATGCTCACCGTCGATCCGCAAAACACAAAGTACGCCAACATTGACACCTTTAATTCTCAGCCCGTCACCGCCAGTTACCGCCAGCGTGGATTCTTTACTTCCGCCACGGAACGCTGGATTCTCCCTAACGGCGGCTATCTTGCCTCGCTCTTCTCCGTGAAACGTCTCAACACTCAGATTTTTCCTGCTTCTGCCTCCGGCGAAATGACCCTTTTCCCCGAAAAAAACTCTGGCTCCTACTTCAACACCCAGGGCCGCCACACCTGGCTCTATCAGTGGTCGCAGAATCTCCACCTCCGCCCGCATGTATTTCACGGGCGTCATCTCCTCACCTTCGGATATTCCTTCGCGCGTTCCACCTACCGGGGCTTCTTTGCCGACCTCCCCATCAATGTTCTTCGCGAAGACTCCACCCTCAGCAGCAGAATCATCTATGACGACGGCCTCCTTCCCTCCGCCGCCAGCCACAACAATTTGACCTTCTTCATCCAGGATAGCTGGCAAATTCACCCGCGCTTGGTCCTCGATTTCGGCGTCCGCCTCGATCACGACAGCATCTCCTCCGAGTCCGCCAACGTCGCTCCCCGCCTGGGCTTTGTCTACGCTCCCTCCACCGACAATCGCACCGCGATTCGCGGCGGCGTTGGTCTCTTCTACGACAAAATTCCCATCAACGTCGCCATCTTTCCGAATCTCCCAGCGCAGACCATCGCTCAGTTCGCGTCCGATGGCACCACCCTCATCAGCGGACCAGCCACCTTCACTCACGTCATTGCCACCAACAACGCTGGCCTCACCGTCCCCTACAACCTCGGCGCCACTTTTCAGTTCGACAGGGAATTACGCAAGAACTTGTTCTTCCGGTTCGGTGCGGAGCTCAGCAACGGCTTCCGCGAATTTTTCGTCAACCCGTCCCAATCCACGCAGGGATCCGCCCAGCTCGGTCTCTACAATTCCGGCCGTCAGAACTACCGTGAATTCCTCTTTATGCTCCGCTGGCAGCCCCTCGAAAACACCACCATGATCGCCAGCTACGTGCGCTCGCGAGCCTGGGGCGAACTCAACGACTACAACCAGTTTTTCGGAAACTTCTCCCGTCCGCTCATCCGCGCCAATCAGTACGGCCCCCTCTCCCACGACGCTCCCAACCGAGTCCTTTTCTGGGGCATCATCCAGCTCCCGAAGCGTTTTCAGTTCGTGCCCATCGTCGACGTTCACTCCGGCTTCCCTTACTCCAACGTCGGCATCAATTGGGACTACGTCGGCAAGCGCAACCAGGCGGGGCGATTCCCTACATTCATCGGTCTCGACGCCAAAATCCAATATCCCTTCGACTTCAAATTCCGCGGACACCACATCCAGTTCCTCGGCGGCCTCAAAATCTCAAACATCCTTAACCACTTTCAGCCACGCGACGTCCAGCAATACGTCGGCTCCCCGTTCTACGGCACTTTTTACAATTCCGTGGGACGCCTCTGGCGCATCGACGGCGACTTTGACTTCTAGCCGCAGAGTCCTGAATCCAGGGATGAAAACGTCAGAGGTCGGATACTGGCGTGAAGATCGCGCTTCTCGAAAACTGGCATGGTGATGGAGTCGGCACCGCGGTCACGTTGCATTTTGACTGAGTGGACTCGACCTTCTACGCTTGCTCTTCTGCTGGCACATTTAGCAACTGGGCCGCCTGGATTCTCGCGAGCTTCTTCTTCTCGCTCAAAGCAGCCTCGTCAAGCCGACAGTTGGCGAAGGTAGGGAACGCTGGCTTTCATCATTTCCAGGTTCATTTCGACGAAATAGTTTTTTATGCCGCCGGTTTTCGCCGCGGCAAAGATTTTTTTCCAATCCAGAGTGTCCTGCCCCACCGGCATGATTTTCTTGGTGTTGGCTGACCAGCCTTGGACATGCATAGACATGAAGCGACCAGGGTACTTCGCGAAATACTCCGCAGCGTCGTAGCCGCGGCTGATCGTAGAAACCTGAAACTGGAACTTGACTAGCTTCGGATCGAGAAGGTCCAGCAATAAGTCATAGGTCCGCTTGCCATTGACCATCGTGAGCTCAAAATCCTCATTGTGAAGACCCTGCTGGATCCCAGCCTCGGCCGACCGCTCGCCCATTTTGTTGTATTCATCGGCGGCTCGCTTTACATCATCCATAGTCGGTTGCTTGGGCCCATCGAGTGTTGGCACGATCATTTGTGTTATGCCAACATTTTTCGACCAGGCGATGCGGCCCTCCTGGTCGTCTCTGAGTTCCGTGATGCTGAAATGCGAACTCACGCACGTCACACCTGCATCGCCCAGAATTCTCCGGAGTTCGGTTCCCGAGTATTTGGCTAGGCCGGCAAAGCCCGAATCCGCGTAGCCTACGGGCGAGCACAACTCAATCGTTTGAAATCCAGCGTCGGCAAGCTGCTTGATCGTGCCGGGAAAGTCTTTGGCGACCATCTCCCTGACAGGCCAGGTCTGACATCCAATCGGCATGCCGAGTGGATTGGCACGAAGCTCCATGCCACCTGCGGAAATAAAGCCGGCCGCGGCGGCGTGCGTCGCCGCACTTTTGACAAACTCTCTTCTCGACATCTCAGACATTAAGGCCTCCTTGTAATTCTTTACTGACTAGAGTTCCCATCCAGTTCTGCGCTCCGGCCGGACGTACTTCTGCGCCGAATCGGCGTTAACCACTTTCATGTTGGCGCGATCCCAATTGAGTTTCTGTCCCGCGCGAGTGGCAACATTTCCAAGCAGCAGAGTCTCGGTGACCATGCCCGAGAATTCAAAATTGCCACCGGGTTTCACTTTACTGCCTCGGCAGGCCTCGAGCCATTCTCGTTCATTGCCGGGTGACCTTGGCAGTGTTTTCGGCGGCTGTTTGTAGCTGGCCATCTTCGCTTCTGGAATAAGTTTTGGATTCTCGCCGTTGAATCCGCAAAGAATTTTGCCGCGGTCGCCCACAAAAAGAAGTCCTTCATCATCTTCTTCGCCCGCGCCCCTAAACGGACGGTTTTCTTCCAATTCTTCCGGACGCGTCGGCTTTAAGCCGCCGTCATACCACGTGAATTTCACGGGCGGCATATCACCTCTGGCCGCGAAATTGTAGCGGATGACCGAGGCCAGCGGGTAGGTCTCTTCGTAGCGCTCTGTGGAACTGGCTTCCACGCTCACCGGCGCTTCGAGTTTCAGCACGCGAAAAATTGTGTCAAAACTGTAAGAGCCCATGTCGCCGAGCGCACCGCAACCGAAGTCGCTCCATCCGCGCCACACAAATGGCACGTACGCGCGGTTGAACGCACGTTCCGGCGCTGGGCCGAGCCATAAGTCCCAATCCAGGCCATTGGGCACTGGCTCTGCGTCCTTTGGACGCTCTATCCCTTGCGGCCAGAAAGGACGGCTCGACCAATTCATGACCTCGCGCACCGGCCCGATGGCGCCGTCCCAAATCCACTCGCAGAGCAAGCGCGTGTCTTCCGATGCCTGGTTAGCAACGGCGATCTGCGTTGCCACGCCAGTCTCGCGCGCAATTTCGGCAATCCTCCGCGCTTCATAAATTGTGTGCGTCAAAGGCTTCTGGCAGAAGACGTGTTTGCGCTTCTTCATCGATGCGGTGGATACGGCTGCATGCAAGTTGTCCGTAGTGCAGACAACGACCGCGTCGAAGTCCTTCTGTTTTTCGAGTAGTTCGCGAAAGTCGCTATAAGCCGAGCAGCCCCGGTACAGACCGGAACGCTGCTGAGTGCCGTAGTAGGCATCCACGATTTTCTGACATGGCTCGCGACCCGCAACGCCGCTAGTCACCCTCAGAGAATGGGTCAATTGAATGGGTTCGTCAGGACTGAGCCAATCCCACCCGCTATCGACGCCAAGCAGTTTGCGGACAGAATTGCAGAACTCGTGCGTGTCCCACTGTGGGTGATTCGCGCTGACTCTGTTGGGATCGCAAACAGCCACACCCTGTACATCGGGCTGCCTCAAAAAACGAAGCATGACGCGCAAACCCTGAGAGCCGACGCCAATGAAAGCAATGTTGACTTTGTCGCTGGGCGGAACATATCCTACGCCGCCCAGCACGCGACGCGGAACGATCGAAAAACCAACAGCCGCTGCAGTAGTCTGCCCTAGGAACTTACGCCGCGAAATCATTCCCCCTAAAGAGCTACGAGACCGGCACCGATTCTTCACTGCCCCTCCCTAACCGCAGCCACAGATACGCTTGACTTTGGCCGCTCTTCGCATTCCACGGTGATTTACCACAGGAGGGGTCAACCTAACTACTGAAAAAGACTAAGGATCTGCTTGTGCGAAAACCCGCAATTCCGCGATTTGCGGCTCATCGCGGACGGATGACGGCGTACTCGCAAATCACCCACCTGCACGTATAACGTGCTATCGGACAATCGTTTGCCCTTCCGCGAAGGGCCGGACAAGTGCGGGTGCTTATCGATTGGATCAGGACGCAATCGCATATTTTCGCCAAGTGGTCGAAACTCTTTGCGTCATTTCTTGACTGGTTTCGCCAACCTATCCAGCTCTAACTCCAGAGACAACTTGGATTGGCAAGCGGGTCCGTGGCCATTCCAGACCACCGTGCGCATGCCATGTGGTGAGAACCTCCACGGAATTCTACGGAGTATTTCAGGTCATACCCATGGCCAGTACGGAAACTGAGCCAGCTTTTTCTGGTGTCCATGGTCCTCAAAAATGCATGTCAATTTGTCCTCTAATTGAGGTGTTCGAAACTGTGCGAAGGAACCGGGCATTTTTTGATACGCTATGCTTTTTACTTTCGGGCGGATTCTTTCTGGGCTCATCTCGATGGCGCTTGGTGGCTGTTTCTCTTCGAAGTGAAGAGGGTGTGGCAGCATTCCTAAAATGGTAGTTCGGGAGGGACGATGACACGTGAAGAGGTACAACCGATCCTCCAAAAATACGTCAATGTCTGGAATAGTGCGAACCACGGATGTCACTTGTGGGTGGCGCTTGCTTATCCGGGAGACGCTATCACCATTCCTGACATCACCTTCGGCATGAATAAAGACCCACATCAGGTGGCTGGAATGAATGTTCGTATTCATATCCAGCTAATTGTTTTGCGAGAGGACATGACGCCTGAGAGATTATTGACAACGTTCTTTCACGAGTACGGACACGCGTGCTACGAAAGAGAACGTCCAGGTGCCTTCAATGAAGTTGATTCCGAGGTAGCAGCGATCTGCAGTTCTTTGCAATTGTGTGTGGCGGAGGGGTTTGAAGAGCTTGCCTACCGTGAGGCGAAGTCAGTCAAGGAAATAGCAGCCAATGAGCCCTATCGTAGCGCGGTTGCGAAACTCGCAGATAATGAGCTGTGGCGGAAGTATGCCAGCGGCGAGCACGCCAGCGGCCAGTCCGCCTAGCTCGTTTGCGCGCGAAGTTTATGGGGGTTCCATGCGTTTGGTCTCTGTTTTTACGCTGCTTGCAGCCTGCTTTGTTTGTTCGACCGGTAGCGTTGGCTCAAAGAGTGCCGCTGAGCAACCAGATGTCAGCAGGTCCGGCTCGGGACAGCCTGAACTCTGCCATTTTAATGTGTATTTCGGACGGCTCTGACGGTCTAGGTCTCTAAAGTTTAAACACTTTGCGGAACGTGGTCCGTTATGACTTCTCTATCGGCATCCCAATAGCGTTTTTTGCCGGTCCAATAGGATTCTGTCGCCATGATGCAAGCAACGGATTGCGCGAATCCATCGTGCACGGTGGCAACCGGCTGCTTCCGGCTCCGAATGCACTCGATCCAATTCGCCATATGCTCGACGGACATGTCGTCGATGGCCATTGGAGGCAATTCCTTCTCGCCGGGCAGCAATAAGTATTTTTCGGCGCGCCGCTTGTCGATGTCCGGGTTTTCTTCGTGATTGCCTTTTTCTTCGACCAGTTGATAGCGCGGGCTGCCCTCGCCGCCCAAATTGATCAAAGTCGCTTTTTTGCCCATGTAGCGGGTGAACCCGGGCGCATCATTCCCGAAGCTCGTGGAATAACTCACCAGAAAGCCTTTCGGGTAGTCCAACAGTGCCTGAAACGTGTCGGCGTTTTCTCGTCCATCACGCCAAGCAAATATTCCGCCGTGCGCAACCACCGAACGAGGCACCGTATCGTTCATGAAAAAGTGCACCAGGTCAATGCCGTGACTCATCCATTGATCGGGGATGCCGCTGGAAAAGTCGCGATAGAGACGAAATTCAAAATATACGCGGGGATCGAAGGGACGGTGCGGCTTGGTCATGAGCCACTTGGCCCAGTCTGTATCCGCTTCCCTTATTTGCGTCACTTCCTTGCGCCCGCGCCATCGGGGACCGTGATAGTTCCACACAATTTCAATCTTGCTCACGTCTCCAAGAGCACCGCTTTGTATCGCGTCGCGTGCCGCTTTCGGGTGCGGCTCGCTTCGATGCTGCGTTCCCACCTGCACGATCACCTTGTGCCGCAGCACGGCTTCACGAGCCGCTTTGACTTCGGCGAGTACGTTCCCCATGGGTTTTTCGACGTACACATCCTTGCCGGCTTCGGCTGCCAGCTTCAGGATCGGCGAGTGGGAATGCTCGGGCGTAGAAATGATTACTGCGTCCAAGTCGCCCGCGGCAAGCATTTCTTCAAGATATTTGAAGGTACGAGGTGATTCTCCATAGAAGGCAGCGTTTGCCGCACGCGCTTTTTCTCGGTTTACAGACCAAAGATCGCACACGGCCGTCATCCGTACGTTATGGGATTGCTTCAATCGCGAGGCAATCTCATCGAGTTCGGCGCCCCGGCTACCTATCCCGATGTGTCCCAGGGAGATGCGATCGTTCGCACCCGCAATCCGTCCGTAGGACAACGCGTTGGCTCCCAATGCTGCACTGCCGCCAACGACTTGGACGGTATTGTTCAGAAACGTTCTGCGATTCATCTTACCGATCGTCTTGTTCATCCGTGCGCCTTTCAGCGGCAAATGCACCGCAATTTCCGGGGAGAACTCTGTCGATCGCAACCGGATCGCTCTCGTTCAGAATCTGAGGCTGCACCCGGAAATGGTTTTGTGGGCGAGTCGACCCGGCGGCCATCGTGAAACCAGCGCTCCACAATTTGCTCAGTCTTGAAGCCTAGTTTTTCGCAAGGCGGTTGACCTTCCGGCGCGGCATCCAACTTTACGCTCGCAATTTTGAGAGCTGCGGGGCGTTCGAGAGCAGTTTCAACAAGCCGTTGCGCAAGACCCGGACGCCTGTAATCCGGCCTGCTGAGCACCATTCCAATCCACGCCAGTCGGCTTCCGTAGCACAGCAATGTCGTCGCTACGATGCGATCATCGACCTCCATGGCGAAACAACCCGGCGGATCGAGCCGCACCAGCATCTCCCGATCATCGATGGTTTGTTTCCACCCGGTCAAACGCGAAACCTCCGTGGCGCCGGCCAGGTCGGTCGCGTTCAGCAAGCGAGGCTTCCTCGGTCCAATCAATTGTCGGCTTCTTCGTCGGCGCTTCAAGAAATTCGAAAAGCGATGCTCCCGTGGCTGCAAAGATGCGAGCCTTGCCACGCTCAGCGATAGAATTCCGAATGATCGCCCCAGTACGATCGGCGGCAGCCGGGGCGAGCGATCTTTTGTCTGGAAATTTCTTGAGAATCACGTTACACCTTTTCCGGCAGCGATAGTAGATTCGTTGAAACGGAATGCAAGACTTCGCTGTAATTTATAGTAATTCGAATTGTCAGACAATCACGAAGCCATTGACCCGGTCGCGAAGTACCGACCCCAACGCGGTGGAGAGATAGGAAGGATCGAAGGATTGCTGCGGCTTCCTAAGTATTCGATAGGCGTCGGAGATCGTTTTGCTCTACAAGGCCGAGCGCAACTTCAAGCGTGCGTCGCTGCCTTAGAGTCAGGCCTGGAAATCATTCCTGTTTGGAATAAATCCAACCGCGAACACACGATTATCGGCTCAGAGCCGTCAGAAACGCGACGAGCCGCACAAGCTGCGACCCAAGAGTTGGGATGGACCAGGCCTTACTTCCTCGATGCCGATCACATCGACCTGGAAAGCGTCGATCGGTTCATCGAGCCGTGCGATTTTTTCACGATTGACGTAGTCACGAAGATCGGTTTGTCGCCGGACCCAGCCGATGTTTACAAATTCACCGAACGTCATCCGGAATTGCTGAAGGAGATCCTACTGTCCGCTCCGGGTTTGTCGCTCAAAGCAAGCCGCGAAGACATCGAAAACGTTGCCCGCAAGTATCTTATGGCGGTCGCGGAGGCAGGACGAATTTATCGGTATATCGAAGCGCGCAAAGGGACCGGCCAGTTCATTTCAGAAATTTCGATGGACGAGACCGATCAGCCTCAAGGGCCGATGGAGCTGCTGGTCGTCTTGGCGGCGATTGCCGACGAAAAACTCCCAATCCAAACCATCGCGCCGAAATTTACCGGGCGCTTCAACAAGGGCGTCGAATACCGGGGTGACGTTGACGGGTTTGCGCGTGAATTTGCCTCCGATTTGGCCGTGGTGGGCCACTCTATTCACAACTACGATCTGCCGAACAATCTAAAACTGAGTATCCATTCCGGAAGCGATAAATTCTCGCTGTACAAACCTATTCAAAGGGCGATCAGTAGCACCGGCGCCGGACTGCACCTAAAAACTGCAGGCACAACCTGGCTTGCAGAACTCGCAGGCTTGGCGCTGGCGGGCGGAGATGGCCTCGAACTCGCAAAAGAAATATATTCGCACGCTTACAGCCGGATCAATGAACTCTGCGCACCGTACGCTTCGGTCATTGAGATAGATCGGGCCAAGCTGCCGTTGCCCGAGACCGTTACACGCTGGACCTCGGAGCAATACGCTGGCGCAATAAACCACGATATGAGCTGCAAGCTTTATAATCCGAACTTGCGCCAGTTACTCCATGTGAGTTTCAAGATTGCGGCAAAGATGGGTGAGCGGTTTATCGAAGCTGTCAGACGCCACGAGGACATCATCGCACGCGGGGTCACCGACAATCTGCTCGAAAGGCACATACGTCCGGTTTTTTTCTCATGTTGAGGCGACGCGAGACTGCGGCAGGCAAACAAGGTCCTGAGCAAAGGCATGGCATTACGACAAGCGTCATTGATGCTGTGTAAGGCGCAACAAACCAAAGCGCTCGGGCACGTGGAATGTATCGCTCAATGTCGGCCGCCAAGCAAGGTTCTTGTGGTTGGCCTGCGGTCCCTGGCCGCGGAAGAAATTGACCCTAAATGTTTTACCAGGCGCCGGCGAAGCCTCGTCCAAAGCCGTCCAAGGAATTTTCATGGCGCCATACCAAGTCTTCCTCTTCTCATCGATGCGAGCTGCAACCTGAAAACCGGAGTTCCACGTCCAGCCTTCTTCGTGATGTGGTTTGGTCAGATCGATGTCCAGGTCTATCCATTCCCCCTGGGGTGATATTTCGAATTCCTTGTAACGTTGAATATTGTTGAAGTCCGATCCTATGAAGACTTCCGCCACATCCCAATTCCAAAGTCCATTGGTCTCGGTTGCCGTGCTGGGATTGGGCTTCAAAAATAGTTCTTCATAGGGACAACTGAACAAAAAATACAGATTCTTCCCGGTCCAGCGCGAACGCACCTCGGTACGATAACCGGGAAGCGGCCGACCGTGGTTGTCTTTTTCTGCAAAGACCGGCCGCGTCTGACTCCAAAATGCAGACCTGGGATTGGTGCTGATCGCGACGTCGTCCGGCGCTTCGGTGCTCGTGGCGGTGTCCACACCAACCCCTGCCGGGACGAAAGCCGCGAGCGCGAGAAGCGTAAGAATTTTGAGTGAGACCATCATTGCAACTCCGTGACGAAGGTCGGGGTATTGCCAAGTTAGCGCTGCGACGGCGTTTGGCGGCCGCCGCCAAAGCAATCTTGCTAGCCGGCGATATTTAACAACCGTGAGGCATTGCCGTTATACACTTTTCGCAGAATAGAGTCAGGCAGATCTATGCCGTAGATCCGCCAGCGGCCCTGGGGCGGTATTTCAGCTGGCGCGTAATCGAAATACTCGTCGTCGGTCTCCAGGAAACGATAGTAAATCTCATAGAGCTTGTCGTTGAATACCTGCTGTGGGAATTCATCTCCGTGGGGTGTCGCATCGGTGCCAAAAAGGATGCGATCTTGATACTTTTCAAAGAATTTTCGAGACGTGCGAGGTTGGCGCCCTAATTCTCCAATTCTCGCCGCCGTGTCCACGGTCATATTGGAGAAGCGGTCGAGATTATCGGCAACATTCTGCAAGTCTTCGGAAAAATTGCCGACGTGCAAGACGATAAATTGTGTTTTTGGGTGTCTGGCGAATACCCGGTTCCGCGCTTCGAGCAGTTCGGCATTGCTGGGGAAGTCGCCTCCATAGAAGGACCAGTCCGGATGATTACTAAGCTCCTCGTAGCGTTCGTTAAAGCGATCCGTGGGAGTAAAAAACGCGATGGGATCAGACACATGAATGGCTACAGGCATGTTCAGTTGCCCACAAACGTCCCACATGGGATCAAATCGAGGATCATCAATCTTCACGAGCGTTCCGGTGGTGATATTTTCCCGGAGATAGAGGCCGAGCGTTTTCAGAATTTTTAGCCCTTTCGCGCCGTCGCGATGCGCTTGTTCGATCGTTTCCGCCTGCTTCTTCGGATAATTTGGCTCTTTGAAGTGCGAGTATGCGGGTTCGGTGAAGGTATAGAATCGACCGGGCACGGCGCGATCGTATTTTTTTACCGCTTCCGCTAGGCCTTGGTCAAAGCCTCCGGTGAGATTCACCATGGCGCGAATGTTTTTTCTATCCATCACCTGGAGGAGTTCTTCGGGTGGCTCAGGATATTCGCGCTCGGCAGACAAGGAAACGCCTTTCTCGGAGTACTTGGATCCAGAAAGATGAGTATGGATGTCGATGGCGGGGAACCTAGAACGGGCAACCATCGTTTCGCGCACGCGAAGCATGCTCTTCGGGGCATATTGGGAAATATCCAAGGGTTTGCCTTCGGGTTGTGGATCTTTTGCCGAGGCTGACCGATTGAAAATCCTCGGTTTCGCGGCAACTCCGGCCAGCAAGCCCATGCTGTACAGCCAACCGCGACGGTCCATCACGTTCGCCTCCCTTGACGATAGCGCCCCAAGCAAGCGCGAATCGTACGACAGTGCGGCATCCATTTCGCGCAGAGTAAAATAGCCAAAAGCGATAGTTCAAGGCAAATTACACCTGGCGCTTGGGAATTGGCAGCGCCGTGATGGTGCCGAAAAAGCCGCGACCATCAATCCGGAAGGGCGAAAGCGACCAACGTGTCGGAAACTGTGCGACCGAAGCTTCCTCCTCCGCCGACAGCGATCACGACGAACTGCTTATTGATTTTTTTGCTCAAGTACGTCATCGGCGTGGCATGGGCGTTGGCTTCCAGAGTCGCGACCCACAGCTCCTCTCCCGTCTTTGCGTCGAATGCGCGGAAGCGGCTATCCGTCGTGGCGCCGATGAATACCAGGCCGCCGGCGACAATGGACCCGCCGAGGTTAGGCGTGCCGGTTTTCATTCCAAGGCCGTCGACTAGCCCAAGTGGGACTTT
Organism: Acidobacteriota bacterium; assembly: GCA_046724685.1. Lineage (GTDB taxonomy): Bacteria > Acidobacteriota > Terriglobia > Acidiferrales > UBA7541 > Acidiferrum. Next base: position 12,772 of record JBKOXA010000091.1, read on the forward strand.
CCATACAATCTCGCCTGTGTCTACATCGATGGCGTTCAAACTACCCCATGGAGGCTGCTGGCATGGCCAGTGATGCTTGTCCCAGTAGCGTGCGTACTCGCCCGACTTGCTGGCACGCCGGTATCGTTCAGGAGCTCCAGCCGGTTGGAGCTTCATTGCGCCGACAGATCCCAACTCGTTGACGTTGACGAACAGATAATGGGATGCCGGGTCGAAAGAAGCGCCGGACCAATTCGCGCCGCCAAGCGAGCCAGGGACAACCAAAGTCATTTCTTGGCCGAAAGGTGTGTACATACCGTGGTTTTGAAGTGAATGGAAGAGTTTCGAGCAATAGCGATTTGATTCCGGTGTCACGGTGCTGATATCAGCCGCCGTAAAAAACTGCCTGACGAGTGGCGGAGGTTTCAGCGGAACAGGTTGCGTCGGCCAAGCTGCTTCGCCCGGCACGTTGCTTTTCGTGACCGGCCGTTCCTCGACCGGAAACAGAGATTCTCCTGTAAGGCGATCGAGAAAAAATACGAAGCCCATCTTGCTTACCTGGGCGACTGCGGGAGTCGGCGCGCCGCCGCGTCTAACGGTTAGCAACACAGGCTGTGCCGGCAGATCGTAGTCCCAAATGTCATGGTGCACCATCTGGTAAAACCAGATGAGTTTACCGTTGGAGGCATCAAGCGCCACCAAACAATTGGCAAAGAGATTTTTGCCCCTGCGGTCGGCGCCGTAGAAATCGTACGAGGGCGAGCCGATGGGAAGAAATACCAAACCGCGTTCAGCATCGACGCTCATCGTGGACCACACGTTCGCGCCCGTCCGTCCCTTCCATGCGTCGCCTTCCCAGGTTTCGTGTCCGGTTTCTCCCGGTTGAGGAATGGTGTGAAAGGTCCAGACAAGCTTTCCGGTGTGGATGTCAAACGCTCGGACCATGCCGCTTGGACCGATCGAGGGATACTCGGGAACTTCTGCTCCTGTGATCACGAGATCTTGATACACGGCAGGAGGAGAGGTAACCGCGTAAAGCTGATTGGAGCGGCGTTCCTCGACTCCATCGCGCAGGTCAATGGCACCGTGACTTCCAAAATCGGAGCAGGGCTTGCCGGTCCTGGCATCCAAAGCGATTAAACGTCCGTCAAAGGTGCCGAAGAGAATTCGGCGGTCGTCGCCAACAGCGCTCTGCCAGTAGGCCAGGCCCCGGTGCTGGTGAAAGTGCCGTGGCTTCGGGCGACCGCCCTGCGGATCAAACTGCCAAATCTCGCGACCGTTCGCAGCATCTAGCGCAATCACCCGGTTTGACGGAGTCGAAAAGTAAAGTACGTCATCGATCATTAAGGGCGTGGATTCGAAAGGCGGAATACGATGCCGAGCGGTGCTCTGCTGTTGTCGTCGCACTTCGCCAGTGTGATAGACCCACGCTTGTTTCAAGTGAACGACATTTCGCGGAGTGATCTGGGTCAGGGGGGAGGATCGCGTACCTCCGGCGTCGCCACCATAGGACCGCCATTCTTGCGCACAGGCTGCCGATGATACGGCCATCAGTGCGAGTTGACAGGCCACCAATCGATGAATTGTGCCGGTCCTCACGATTTCACTCGGGGAAGACGATAGCATGCCATCCATTGCGTTTATTTTCTTTCATTTTCTTTTTCAATGTTTTATTTTCTCCGAGCCAGGCAAGACGAACCCATCGTCCGAGCACGGAGTCAGAAAATGTTCAGGTGGCATCCTCGAAGTGGCAGCCGTACGCACTTCTTCGAGCACTCCGGCGTCTTTCCCTGGGTGCTCATTACGCAGCTTGTCCTAATCGCCTTATTCGTGCTCGGAGCCGAGCGGGTAGTAGCGCAGTCGGATACGGTAGTCATTCGCCCCAAGGAAATCCACAACGTATTGGTAAATCCCGGAATGGGGATCACTACCTTTCAGCGATTCAACGGTCAAGCGCTCAACCCGCCGCTGACCTGGTCCGAAGAGGGTCCGACGGAAAGGCTTGTCGACCCGGAACGAAAACCGGAATTCCCGCCGACATCGGTGTCGTATTGCCGATGGGTTTGGGACGTGATTGAACCGAAGCGTGGAGAGTTCCATTGGGAAATTATTGATTTAGCGCTCAGCGAAGCGCGAGAGCATGGGCAAACGCTGGCCATTCGGCTAATGCCATATACCGACAAGCACGCACTCCCGGATTGGTACCGCAACTCCGGCGCGCGCCGGGCCAACAAGCCGTCGGACAAGGATGGCGGCATTTGGCAACCCGACTATACCGATCCTTTGTTCCTAAAGTATTGGGGCGAATTGGTGGCCGAGGCCGGAAAAAGATACGACGGAAATCCATTTCTCGATAGCGTCGACATATCCTCCATCGGATATTGGGGCGAAGGATGGAGTCCGTACATGCCGGACTTCTCTTATCAGAAAGAGCTGACCGACATCTGGTTCGCGGCCTTCCGCGAGACACCTTTACTGATGAATTTCGATGAAGAACGCGCGCTAGCGTACGGGACGCAGCGGGGTGCCGGGTGGCGATTGGACTGTCTGGGAGATTTGCGGCATTTTTCAGACAACCCTTACTTCCAGCCAGAAATGTTGGACGTGTATCCACAGCAGATTGTGCGCGCGGGAATTCAAGATGTATGGCAGCGCCGTCCGGTCTCGCTCGAGACATGTGGCACTCCTGCAGAATGGAAAAAAGACGGTTTTGACGTCGATTATATTCTCGCGCAAGCGCTGCGCTGGCATGTAAGCACGGTGAATGTCAAAAGTTCACCAATTCCGACGGAGTGGAAGACGCAATTCGACGACTTTCAGAAGAAGATGGGATACCGCCTGATCCTGCGGCGTCTTGAGTATCCGCGAATGGCCAGAGCAGGGCAGATGATGCAGATTCACATGTGGTGGCTGAATGCAGGGGTCGCACCTGTTTATCGTGAGTATCGCCTGGCGGTGGAAATGCGCTCTGCCGTCGGCAGCGGGATTGCAAATGTTCCCGTGGACGTGAGGAAGTGGCTGCCGGGCGACGCCGTTTTTGATGGACCCTTGTACGTTCCCGATGATCTGAAGCCTGGCGCGTATCGCGTCCGGATCGCAATGCTGGACCTGCGGACGGCAAAGCCCGCCATTCAATTCGCGATGGAAGGCCGGCAACCCGACGGCTGGTATGAGATGGGCGAAATAACGATCAAGTAGCTGAGGGCATGGTTTTCGAACCTTGGCGATTCGGTTCACTCTCGAATGGTTCAGAAGGCACGGGATCTTTGGTTACATTCAAACGATGCAAGGAGACACAATGATGCGAGCATGCCTTCTGGTGTTGCTGGCAACCGTGCTTGAGCCGGGACCGCTGGCTGCGGATGAACCACTTGCCGCACAAGCGTTCCAGGTGTTCGAGCAAACTTCGCCAACGGGACCGCGCATCATTCCCTATCTGACATATCAAACCGAGCAGGCATGGAAACAGGACGATGAGCGCCGAGCAGCGTGGGCAGCCATCCGTGACGAGAGCGAATTGTTACGCCTGCAAGATGAGCTGCGGCAAAAAGTTCTGCTGATGATGGGCGACTTACCTACCGAAAAAACGGCTTTGCATCCGCGCATCACCGGCAAGATCGACATGGACGGCTTTTCTATCGAAAAATTGATCTTTGAGAGCCTTCCCGGGGTCTATGTCTCCGCACTCGTCTACATCCCAAACGATCATTCCAAGAAGAGTCCGGCCGTGCTTCTGCCCGCGGGCCACGCACCCAACGGGAAGATTTACTATCAGGATGCAGGTCAGAGGTTGGCCAAAAGGGGATACGTCGTGCTGGCCTGGGACCCTGTCGGGCAGGGAGAGCGCAGCCAGTTCTGGGACGCCCAGGCAGCGAAGAGCCGCTACAACCTGATCTGCGCCGAACATGCGGTGATGGGCAACCTGGCCTATCTGGCGGGAGCGAATCTTGCGAGGTGGGAAATCTGGGATGGAATACGCGCCGTAGACTATCTCTTCACGCGCCCGGAAGTCGATACCGAGCGAATCAGCATCGTCGGCACTAGCGGCGGCGGCTTCCAGGCCGCGCATATCGCGGCAGTCGACAAACGCATAAAGGTGGTCGTGCCTTCCTGCTATATCACCGCACTGCCCATGCGCATTTTCAACCGCATCTTTACCGATCCCGACAGCGATCCGGAGCAGGATCTGTTTGGCATGATTTCGAATGGCGTAGACCATCCGGGATTGTTGCTCTTATTGTATCCGCGACCGGTGCTGGTCGCCGCTGCAGTGCTCGATTTTTTCCCCATCGAGGGTACCCGCAAAACTTTCCGCGAAGTGCGCAGTTTGTATGAACGATTTCATTATGGCGACCGCATGGCACTGGCAGAGGGTTATCATGCGCACCAATTTTCACCGGAAAATCAGGAAGCAGCACTCGACTTTCTCGACCATTTTAACGGGATGCCGGTCCGTCATGGCCTGCCGCCGGTGAAGAAACTGGAAGACCAAGCGCTGCTTTGCACCAGGACCGGCCAAGTGATGCTCGAGTTCAGCGATGCCCGGTCGCTGATGGAAGTAATCCGGGATGATTACAACGAACAAAAGCAGGTGCGCGCCAGCACGCTTGCCCGAGAATATTTCGGGAACGGATATGGCGGGGTCAAGGAATGGAAAGTCGCTGAGTTCAAGGGTGCTCCGCCCGCGACAGGCTGGATTAACTGGGAATTCCTGGGAAGCTCAAAGTCTCGAGGCGTATCCATTGATCGATACAGCTTGCACCACAGTGGGCAGCTCGAAATACCGCTGCTGCACATTCACAAGTCCTCCGTCGATAAGCAAAAGGTTTTGTTGTGGTTTCAGGAAGGGGGTAAAGCGAAATTAGAAAACTGGCCTGAAATCGAGAAATATCTAGATGCGAACCTTGACATTGTCTCGATTGATTTTCGCGGCCTGGGTGAAACCAGGATGTCGTACAAAGCAATTTCTCCGGACGATCCCGCCATGGTTCAACTGGACTTTGATCGCGCTTACAGCTACCCGATCTCCGGTGTTCTGGCCGATCTTGTCTACAACTCGCTGTTGACCGGAAGGCCCTATTTTCTGCAGATGATTGAGGACGCGGAAATTGCCACGCGATTTGTACACGAGAAGCTCGGCCTGCGAGTCGAAGCCGTAACGGCTCCAGGTAATGGTTACTCGCTCGCGAAGGGTATTTCAGAAACGCTCCCGGGGATCGCTCTTCTTCCCCAGGCTGACGGGCGCATCGTAAGTTGGTCCGAAATCGTGCGCCAGAAGCAAGAAATTTGGCCGATTCAGTATTTGCTGCCGTCGGGTGCATACATTCATTGACGCGCACCGCCGACACCGAAAAAATGGCATCACTCTGACCCAGAGAAAAGACGGTCCGCAGGAAACCATCAACGTTCCGTCGCTCCAGGCGATTTCGAAGCGTACTTCCGATCATTCATTGCCAAAATAATCTTCAGCCATTCTTTCGCCATGATCCGATGGTAAAGCTCCGTTAAGTGAATGTGATCCAGAGACAAGAAGTTTTCCTTGTCCGGGGCTGCTCTGAGGACACTACTGACGGGCGCTATGCAGGTTTTAGCGGGTAGCATGCAGGATCGGCCCGCGGGTCCTTGCGCGCCAGCAATACCTGGTAGGCGTGGACCTCCGTGATATTGGCTTGCACCAACTGCTCGAGCCAGAGAGCGGCCTCGGTCCCGGCTTGCGATGCTTCTCCCGGGAAATCGCGAATAGCGCTACCGAACAGAGCAAAGTTCGCATGACGGAACCTGCCGCTACAGCCTTTGGCGGTGCCGCAGGGCTCGCGCCAATATGCGTCACTCGAATCGGATCGGCAATAACCATTGGGCAAGAGCATTGACAAACCAATCCGTTTCTGCCAAAAAGAAACCGAAGAAATGATAAAGAAAGCAAAGGAAAGCAATCGATGGTGCGATCTTTATTTTGGCTTACTCTGGCTATCGTATTTGCTATCAGTGGAAGCACTCCCCGGCCGGGCAATTTCCAGATCATTGGACCCGGAGGCGGCGGCGCGATGTTCCATCCAACCATCAGCCCCCACGATCCAAATAC
>JBKOXA010000052.1:0-9732 GCA_046724685.1 Acidobacteriota bacterium
GCGGTGTGGAACGCGTCGCGCCGGTCTCGGAATAAGAAAACGGCATGGACTCGCGCTCAATGAGCAGCGCGTGAATCTGCTTTTCGGTTGGGCGTTGCAAAAAGAGCATCGAGAAACAAGGTAGCGCAGATGCCGCCCGAACAGGGGAAATGAAGCGTTTGAAGGTCTCGGCGAGGCCGGAGGGAACGTCAGCGCCGCTGACAATTTTATCGAAGCGCGCGGCTCCGCCGCGATGGCGGGCCTTCCCTGTCAATCCGGAAGACATGGTAAAATCGTCCATGGCTGTAAGGCTAAAAGATATCGCGCGAGACCTGGGTGTCTCGGTCATCACGGTTTCAAAAGCCCTCCGCGACCACTCTGACATCAGTCAGGAAACCAAAGCACGAGTCCTGAAGCGCTGCGAGGAAATGAACTACCGCCCGAACCTTGCTGCGCGTGCGCTGGTTACCGGGCGAACCAATCTGCTTGGGTTCGTAGTGCCGGAACTGCTCCATTCCTTTTTTTCTGAAATTGTGCGCGGCGTTTCGTCAGCGTTGCAGGGGACCGGCTACACCCTGGTGACGACTTCGTCCGACCAGGATCCGAAACGCGAAAAGCAGGCCGTTGAACAATTGATTGCGCGGCGCGTCGACGTGCTGCTGGTGGCGTCGACGCAATGGACCGTTGAAATGTTCCGCCGCGTCGAAGAAGCGGGCATACCGTACATTTTGATCGACCGCACGTTCATGGGCCTGGCGGCGCATTTTGTCGGAGTGAATGACGAAGAGGTGGGGGCATTGGCGACCAGGCATCTGGCGGAGGTCGGCTGCCAGCGGATCGCGCACATCGGCGGCAGTGAGTTGAGCCCGGTGATGGGCCGGATGGAAGGCTACAAGCGAACCCTCGCAAAACTCGGCCTGGCTGCGGACCCGGAGCTCATTTTCAACGTCGGGCATGTCGAAGAAATTGGAGACGCTACCGGTTACGACGCGACGAAAAAGCTCTTGCAGCTGAGCCCGCAACTCGACGGGATTTTTTGCTACAACGATGCCACAGCCTACGGAGCGATTGCCGCCGTGCTGGATGCGGGCCTGCGTGTGCCGGAAGACGTGGCGGTCGTGGGTTGTGGAAATATTTTGTACAACAAATTCCTGAAAATTCCGTTGACCAGTGTCGATCAACAAACCATCTCGATCGGGCAAAAAGCGGGCAAGCTGGCGCTGCAGCTGATGGAAGCCGGAGAGCTGGTCGCTCCGCAGCGCATCTTGCTCGAACCAAAGCTGGTGGTCCGGGAATCGACGAAGCGCAGCGCCGCGAAGAATCTCCAGGCTGCGCGATCCTGAAAATTCTCCCGCGCAACAACTCTCTTGGGCGGAACCCGAGATTTTTCCTGGCTTCTCCGGGTACCCGCCCATTTCGATTTGTCAGGGTTCGGCGTCTCAATGTAGAACTTGCGGAAAAACTCACGAGCGCGGGGAAATCACTCGCTGGCGGGTGGTTTTCTTGGTGCCCAAGAGAGGACTCGAACCTCCACGACCTTGCGGCCACTAGCTCCTGAAGCTAGCGCGTCTGCCAGTTCCGCCACTTGGGCACAAGTGAGGCAATTTCAGCAGCCCTTGATTTTCTCCCGCGGGCTCTGCGGTTGTCAATGAAGTGTCGCCCGGTTTCCTAACGGGAAGACCGGCGAACGAATTTAGCCCCCGGCCCTCCGCTTGACGAGCAGCCCGTTTACGTCGGTCGCCCGCGCCAAGAGCGCAATGGCTCCGAGTTCGCGAAACGCCGCGGCTCGCTTGCGAAAGTTGTATTCTCCCGCCGCGATGATTGCGGCGAACGGAACACCGGCATCGCGTGCGGCGAGTGCGTCGTCGATATTGTCGCCGACGTACAACGCGGTCGCAGGATCTCGCTTCCCCAAAATTTTGTGCAGACCCTCGGGGTGCGGCTTCTTTTTTCTGACGTCATCCATCGTGATGACGGTCGTGAAATGCACGGTGCCAGGCCATTTTGAAAACGTATATTCAAATTCCCGGCGGTTGCGCCCGGTGAACAGGTTCAATTCAAAACGCGCCGCCCACCGCGCAATCTGCGCCGGCGAGACCAGCAGTTTTTCCAGGCGCACATTTCCAGGCCGCCCGTCCGTGTCCCAATAAAACCTTAAGAACGCGTCGCGCGCTTCCTCAAACGTGGTCGGGCGTCCGAGAGCCGTCGACCAGTTGGCCACCATTTGCCAGTCGTCGTTGTTCCCGGGCTTGCCTTTCCAGCGATAAAGCTCTCTCGGGGTCACGCGCTTCCCGGTCAGGTGATGAATGGTCTCAATTGCCGACCGCCAGTAGCTGTGCCGGACGTCCACCAGCACGCCGTCCACATCGAAAATCAAAATCTCAGGATTTCTCCCGGGCGAACTCTTGCGCGAAGCTTTCTCGGACCTTCGTGGCACGGTGATTTGTGATTCCTTTCCGCTTAAGGCCCGAAGCCGAGCGTCCGAACCAGGGACCTCCCGGCCGGCTAGAGTGTCCTCTGGCCTGCCGGTCCGCCAAAGCCAACTACCCGAACCGTTACATTTTCACCCAGTCCGCGATTTCCTCAAAACCGGCGAGAGACGTTTCTGGCGTAAGTCAAATGATGTCAATTACATACAGTGCTCTCTGGCGTGGTGGCTTACTTGCACCAGCTAGTCCTGCCAATGCCGATTCGTTCGGCGCGACGCTCTAGCGGAGAGAATGCATGAACCACGTGAAACGCAAACCAGGCTTTCTGAAATTGCCGCATTCCTCGCGGGGTTTCTCGCTCCTTGAACTGGTCGTTGCCATGGTGGTCGCCATGCTGCTCGCCGCCATCGCCATTCCAAACATCATGAGCACCTACAGCCAGTACCGGCTTGGCGTGCAGGCCAGTCTGGTTGCGAACGAGCTTGACCAGCTTCGCATGATCGCGGTCCGCAGGAATACGAACATTACTCTCTATAGCTGGAATTCGGGATCAAACACGGTTCTCTTTATCGACGCCAACAAGAGTGGCGCCACTCCGGACGCGACCGATCCCCAGGTGATCCTTCCGGCGGACATGCAGATCTCGAACGGTCTGAGCACCCCGCCGACGGGCATGCCGGGCATCAGCAGCTTGGGTTCCTACTACTCTGCCGCCGTGAAGTTGCCCTCTGGCGGTATAACTTTCACTTCGAATGGCACCATCAGCGGCGCCGCCGGACCCTACTTCATCGTCATCGGCTATACCAATACTTCGAAATACGGCTACCGCGCGGTCACGGTCACACCCATGGGCCAGATCAAGGTTTGGAGCGCGAGCTCCGGCGGCTCTTGGAGCAGTGCATCCTAAAGCATAAAGGGAAGCAGAAACCAAATGCCAAATTTTCAGTCGAAATTGATTCCAGGGCGCAAGAAACAACGAGGCTTTACCTTCATCGAACTGGCCATCGCCGTGGTCATCCTGTTGTTCGGCATCGTGGCGGTGCTTCAGCTGGTGCCGGCGGCGCTGACCTCGAATAACGCCAACCGCCAGGACACCATGTCCACGGTCATCGGGCAACGCTTGCTTGAGCAGATGCTGCTGCAATCCCTGTCGGCTACGTCCTTCACGAATTCGGACGGGAATACCGTAAATCTCGGAAGCGTCACTTCCGGAGGAACCGTGGTTGGCAGCCCGCTGATTTCCGGCACCGCGACCATCGACTTCTCTGCCAGCCAGGTCACCGGCTATAACCTGACCTACACAGACCCCAACAACTCGGGGAGCGCAACCTACGATGTTCGCTGGGCGGTCATCACAACGCTCAGCGGCACCAGCCCGACTGCCAAACGCTTTATCGTCGGCGTTTGGAAAAGGAATCAGGGTGTTTTCAATCAGCCGGTCAATTTTGATACCACGCTTCAAAAATAGGTGAGATCGAAAATGTCACTGCGACTCAAAACCGTAAAACGCAAGAATGCCGGATTTACCCTGCTCGAATTGATGGTTGCGACCCTGCTCTTCATCGTGATCACCGGCGTAGTCTTCACCGTCGTCATCGCCACGCAGGCGCGCTACAAGGCCGAGAAAGAATACATGCAGGCGTTTCAGCAGGCCAACGTCGCCATCGACCAGATTGCGCGGGATATTCACGGCGCCGGCTTCCCCTCGAAAATCATCTACAACACCTCCGTGCAGGGCGTCAGCGGCAACGCCACCAAATGGGCTTTTCCGGTCGCTTATTATCCAAACTATCCGACTTCCACGTGCGTGATCGGCGCGACTTGCTCCACGCCAGGATCCTACGACCTCATCCTCGAGGAAGATCAGGGCAGCGGCGTGCGGTGGATCCGTTACAAGCTCACAGGCAACATTCTCTACCGCGCGGATGTGGCGAAAAGCACCAGCACAAATCCTATGACCGCCACCGACAGTTCGCTGGTTCCCTATCTTGAAAATGTCATGAACAACGCATCGTCGGCGGAGATCGCGGCCATAACCGCATCCAACCCAGGGACCTTCCCGGGCGGAAACGCCGTTCCCGTTTTCACCTTTCCGCAATACCAGGGTGCCGCGCAGGCGCCTCCAAATATTCACAACATCAACGTGGCCCTCATCGTACAGGCTCCCAGCAGAGACCTGCAGACTCAGGGCGTGCGGGTGGCCACGTTTACGGCGCAGGCTTCGACCGTCAATCCTTATCAGTGAGTTCTAGATCATGAACAAACACACAAACGCGGTTCAGGAAAAGGACATGAATCAACCTACAGCAAGAAATTCTCGTCGCGCGGAACGCGGAGCGGCTCTGCTGATTGCTATCTTTTCCTTGTTGCTGATCAGCGCGGTGGCCATTGCTTTGATCATGATGGCCGGCACCGAGTCCGCCATCAGCAGCAACTACAAAAATTCGCTGCAGGCCTTCTATAACGCGAAGGCGGGTCTCGAAGAGGGCCGCGGCCGCTTGTGGAGCGGAAACGCAAGTCGTCTCACCAACTCCGGCTTTCCAAGCTTTCTGCCGGTCGGCCAGGTCTGGTACATCATCAATCCGGCTTCGGGCGAGACCGTGGCTCCGACGAACACCGGCAACGCATATGCCGACAACGAATACATAACCGAATGGGGCTCGGCACCGAGCAGCACCACGAATGTGAATTCCGCAATCTCACTCTCGGGCACCGCCAATGCTCCCTATAAATGGGTGCGCATCACCGCGACCACGGAAAAGTCGCTCAATATTGACGTAAACGGCAGCGGAGCCGTTGACACTACGAACAACGTTCTCTGTTTCGACGGCTCGCAAATTCTGGCCGGCAGCACGACTGCCTGCCCAAGCAACACCTATCAGGTGTACACCGTTACATCCCTGGCCGTTACGCCGGGCTTGAACGGTGGGCAGCGCATGGAACAGTACACCACGGCGATGCAGAGCCTGGGTCTCAATTTTCCTTCCGCCCTGACCTTCGCCACGAATACCGTCTCCTTTAGTGGAGCGAATTCCAACCCCTACAACGTCGACGGAACGGATGGTTCCGGCAATCCGCCTGCGGTTCCTGGCTGCACTCCGGACTCTTCCAATTCGATTCCGGCAATTGGCGTAACGGATGCGTCGGGCAGCACCACCAATAAAACCACGATCGTCTCGGGACTTCCGTCCAACCGGTACGATCACTACATTGGCGGCGGCCTATCCACGCCCAGCGTGACCGATAGCATCTCGCTGGCCAACAGCCTGCAATCGCCCGCTACCTTGAATCAGTTGGTGAACAAAGTCACGCAGAGCGCAGACCTGGTGATCAATGGAAATGCGACCCAGTCGAACATGCCTTCGACCATGTCGGCATCGAATCCGATGACCGTCGTGGTCAACGGCGATTTCAGCATGACCTCAAATTACACGGGATATGGCTTGTTGATCGTTACCGGCAACTTTTCCTACAGCGGCACGACCGGCTGGAAAGGGATTGTTCTCGTCGTCGGCGACGGCACGACAACCTACGATGGTGCCGGCGGCGGCAACAACGAATTTGACGGCGCCATTTTCGTCGCCTCGATCAAGGATGCATCCGGGAATGTGCTCACCAATTTCGGGAATGTCAGTTACGACATCTCGGGTGGCGGCGGTAACGGCATCTATTACAATAGTTGCTGGGTTTCCAAGGCGCAGCAGGTCGCCGGGCTCAAGATTCTATCCTTCAAGGAAATCGCGAATTGAAGCGCAAAGCTCGTATGAAACGCGACCATCTAACGACGTCACTCCTGGTGCTGGGCCTGGGACTTGGGTTGTGCGGCCCGGCTGCGGCGCAGGACAACTCAGTTGAAACCAGCTCGCCGCAAAAAAAGAGTTCACCGGCCAAGCCAAAGAAAACCTGGACGGACGACGACGTGAGCGCGCTGCGCTCGCCCGCGGACGTCTACACCGACCAGAAGGCTGAAGCTCAAAAGGCGGCTCAGGCCGCAAAACCGCAGGAGGCGCCGTCGCCGGCCGCGAGTTCCCCGGCTCCTGCCGGTAATAACCCTGCGCTTTCGAATCCCAAAACCCAGGATTCCGCGGACAAGATGATCGCCTGGGAGGAACGCGATATTGCCGCGCAGGAAGAATTCTTGGATCGCCTGAAAGCCCAACGGGAAGCCGCACCCCTCGACGACCGGGACCGTCTGGAAAAAATGATCGTCGAACGCGAAAAGATCATTGCCGATACCCGCAAGGAGCGAGACGCGCTAGTCAAGCAGAAAAGCGACCTGCAAAGGAAAGAAGCTGCAGGCGACACGGGCTCCGCTGCTCAGCCTCCGCAATAACCTCCCTCGTTCTACGCAAGAACCGCACTCCCTGAATCCCTGATAGAATTTCAGCGATAAGTGCCGAGACCGTTCGGGGCTGACTCGGGGACGGCGCCTCTAGGGATTTCCCTAAAGAACCCGCGGCGGCTTAAGCTTGCTTGCGGCAGGCAGGCCACCACTACCAAAGAACAAGGAATCAGCGGGCACGTTATTCCGCGCAGGGTGGCTCGGCCGGACCGCGGCGGCTTTTTTGAAGGAGCGCAGCATGGCCAAATATTCCGGAGTGGATTTTATCGACTTCGATTCGCAGCTGAATGACGAGGAAAAACTCGTTCGGCAAAGCGCGCGCGAATTCGTCGAAAACGAAATCGTTCCCATCATTGAAAAGCACAGCCGCGAAGCGACGTTTCCGATGCATCTGGTTCCGCAGCTGGGCGAACTGGGATTTTTCGGCGCCAGCCTGCACGGCTACGGCTGCGCGGGAATGTCCAGCGTGGCCTATGGTTTGATGACGCAGGAATTGGAGCGCGGCGATTCCGGCATTCGCAGCTTCGTTTCGGTGCAGAGTGCGCTGGTGATGTATCCGATTCATGCTTTCGGCAGTGAAGACCAAAAAAACAAGTGGCTGCCGCTCTTGCAGCAGGGGAAAAAGATCGGCTGTTTCGGCCTGACCGAGCCGCAATTCGGTTCGAATCCCGGCGGGATGTTGACCCGCGCGGTTAGGAAAGGAAACAAGTACGTCCTGAACGGCGAAAAGATGTGGATCACCAGCGGGTCGATCGCGGACGTGGCGGTGGTCTGGGCGAAATGCGAAGACGAAAAGATCCGCGGGTTTCTGGTGGAGAAAGGCACGCCGGGGTTCAAAGCATGGGATGTGCACGGCAAGTGGTCACTGCGCGCGTCGGTGACCAGCGGACTTGCCTTCGGCGATTGCGAAATTCCTGAAGAAAACCTGCTGCCCGGTGTGGCGGGATTGAAAGGACCGCTGAGCTGCCTGAACCAGGCGCGCTACGGCATCGGCTGGGGCGCGTTGGGCGCGGCGATGGCCTGCTACGACACGGCTCTGCAATATGCGAAAACCCGGAAACAGTTTGCCAACAAGCCGATTGCATCGCATCAGCTGGTGCAGGAGAAGCTGGCGTGGATGATCACGGAAATCGTCAAAGGCCAGTTGCTGGCGCTCCACGTGGGAAGAATCAAGGATGACGGAAAAGTGGATCCGTCGCACATTTCGATGCTGAAGATGAACAACGTTGCCATCGCGCTCGAGATCGCCCGCAAGTCGCGCGACATTCTTGGCGCCAACGGCATCGTCGACGATTACTGCATCATGCGCCACATGAACAACCTCGAAAGCGTCTACACCTACGAAGGAACCAACGACATCCACAAGCTGGTGATCGGCGAAAAAATCACCGGCATCGCGGCGTACGTGTAGTCTTCTGCCTTGCGGTCGCCGCACTGGCCCGAGGAATCGGCTTTTGTTGTGTTCTTCCGCCGAGCGGGAAGCAACCCATTCACATCGCACTGGAATCTTGTAAGCTGTGTGCGCGTAATCTTTCGCGCTCTTAGAGGAGATTCGCCATGCGCCGCTCATTTTCGAGCCTTTTAAATCATCTGCTGCTGGCCTTTTTTGTTTTGACTCTCGCCGGCTTTCTAAGCGCGCAGCAGAAGCCTGCGCCTCGGAAGCAAGCCGCCGCCGCAAGCGCCGTGGTGAGACCCAAAATCCGCACCATCACCGCCTTCATCAATCTGGACCCGTCGCAATATCAGCAGCAGGTCGCGGAAACGCTGCAGATGCTGCGGCGGGCGAAGACCACGTTTGAGTCCCGCGGCTACCAAGTCGAGACGATTCGCATCGCAACGCAGCCTTTCCCGGAATACACCAAGGGCATGACCACGCAGCAGGCGCTGGCATTCTTCCACTCCTACGACGCGCTGGCGGAAAAAGAGAAGTTTGCGGCGGGAATCGGTCCCGCGATGCTGAACCAGGACGATAGCGAAGCGCAAGCCGACCTGCTGGCAAACATTTTGGCTGCGACGAAGCACATTCGCGGCAGCATTGTCGTGGCCGGAGACGACGGCGTGCGCTGGAAGGCCGTTGGCGCAGCGGCGCGCGCCATCAAGAAACTGGAAAACGAAACGGAGCACAGCCAGGGCAACTTCAATCTCGGCACGATTGCCATGGTTCCGCCGTACTCCCCGTTTTTCACCGCCGCATATCACAACGGATTCGGGCACCAGTTCGCCATTGGCCTCGAATCCGCGAATGTGGTTGCGGCGGCCTTCAGGGACGCACCTGATCTGGAGACAGCACAGCACCGCCTGACCGACATGCTGTCCGCGCAGGCCGTGGAGATTGAGCGGCACGCCGAACGCGTGGACCTCGAAACAGGTTGGCGATACATGGGGATCGATCTTTCGCCGGCTCCGCTGAAGGAAATTTCGATCGGCGAGGCAATGGAAGAACTCATCGCGCAGCCCTTTGGCTCAAGCGGAACACTCACCGCCGCAGCCACCATCACCTCCGCGATCAGGGAGGTTCAGGTGAAGCAGACCGGCTACAACGGTCTGATGCTGCCGATTCTGGAGGATTCGCGGCTGGCGCAGCGTTGGAGCGAAGGCCGCATCTCAATCGAAGGATTGCTGGCGTATTCAGCCGTGTGCGGCACAGGCCTCGATACGGTACCTCTGCCCGGCGACGTCACCATCGAACAGCTCGACATGATCATCGGCGACATGGCCACGCTGGCTTTCAAATGGCACAAGCCCCTTTCCGCGCGGCTGTTGCCCGTGAAGGAAAAGGTCGCTGGCGACATGACTGAATTCGACGATCCGTATCTGGTGAACGCAGTGATTCAACCGCTTGCGAAGTAGTTGGGTCAGGTCGCTGGCGATTTCCCGCAGGACATTTACTAGTCAGGGAAATCCACTTCAATCGGGTCGATGAGCGGCAGCAGCCACTCGAGCAAATCCTGGTGTACCGGGTGCACATTGTAAGCCTTCAGC
>JBKOXA010000088.1:0-28167 GCA_046724685.1 Acidobacteriota bacterium
CATACGCATGCATCGGCTCCAGGGCGAGAGTCTTCAGGATGAGCATGTCGAGCGTGCCCTGAACGACCGCCGTATTTTTGTCAGCCATGCAAGTCTACCCTAGACCGTCTAGTCGACGACGTTAACGATCCTCCTTCATACCCTAGATTGTCAAGAGGAGGGCGAATAGAGCGAAGCGCGAGCCATTAAACCTCTGTCCACAAACCAGTTGGCGTTTGGTCGGCAATACGGAAGTAATCCCCGTTTTTCGCGGGATTAGTACCGGCCTGTAGGAAATGGTCGCGAGTGCGCCCGGTTGACGTCCGGAGGTATCGATTCCGATTGCGCGAACCGTCTAGCTGGAAAGAGGAGAATTTTAAGGGGCAATCAGGGGGCGCTAAGGATTCCTTTCTTTTCTTTTCAGCACCTTTGAAGGCCACGGTGGCGCCGCAAAACTCCTTTGTTTCCAATGAAGTTGTAGTTTCGATCCACATTGCCCACGCGAACCTTTCGCTTTCTTTTCAATGCGTTAGCAAGATTTCTAAGCGGCATTAAGGGGGGCGCTAAGCTATGCCACCCTCGAACCTAAATCACCTTTCAATGGCTGTATCCTTTCGTTGACTCAGGTGTCTAATCTCCGTAGAGTCGAAATAGGGAATGCGCAATAGACTGTTCATCGTCGTGGCGTTGGTCGCCCTGTTGGGCTTGCAATTTGCGGACTGTATGTCCGCGATGACCCAGGACCAGCAGAGCATGCAGTGTTGTGGCTCCATGCCCTGCGATCCCTCGAACCAAACTCACGATTGCTGTAAGGGAATGGTTTCGGCGCAGTCACCGAGCATTCTCCCAGCTTCGAATGTGACGCTCCATGCGCCTGTGGTGGTCGCCGCAGATGTTTTCTTGACTCCGCAGGTGACGCCCTACGCCGAGGTTTCGCGCCCCGAATTTGCGGCTCCGCAACATTCCCCGCCCGAGCTGTACACGCTTCACGCTTCCCTCCTGATCTGATCCGCCTCTGAAGTTCACTCCTGAGCTGTCTCTCTTGGTGTCTCTCTGGGCTTTTCAATTTGGAGGCATAGATGTGTGCATTACTTTGGAATTTCTTTAGCAGACAGGGCTGCGTTTTGCGCTGTGCGGGACGCTACGCATGATCGACCGGCTCATTGAGCTTTCGCTGCGCAACCGTTTCCTTGTAGTCGCGCTCTGGATCGGTCTGGCCGGCTGGGGATTCTGGGCCATGCTACGCGCGCCCATCGATGCGATTCCCGACCTGAGCGACAACCAGGTGATCGTCTTCACCGACTGGTCGGGCCGGAGTCCTCAGGAAGTCGAAGACCAGGTCACCTATCCGCTGACCGTCAATCTGCAAGGCCTGCCGGGTGTCAAAGTCGTCCGCTCTTCCTCGGCGTTCGGGTTCTCCATGATCTTCGTCATCTTCGAAGATAACGTGGACCTCTACTTTGCCCGCACCCGCGTTCTCGAAAGATTGAATCTCGTCACCAAGCAACTTCCGGCAGGGGTTGTTGCCACGCTCGGGCCGGACGCAACCGGCGTCGGCCACGTTTTTTGGTACACCGTGGAAGGCGGCGGACTCGGCTTGCGCGATCTCCGTTCGCTGCAGGACTGGTATGTCCGCTATCAGTTGAATTCAGTTCCGGGCGTCGCGGAAGTCGCCAGCGTTGGTGGAACCGTCCAGCAATACCAGATCGATATCGATCCCAATCGTCTGCGCAGCTACGGACTGCCGCTCAGCACAATCGTTCGCGCCGTCATTGCCAGCAATTCGAACGTTGGAGGAAACGTCGTCTCCCAAAACGGTTCCTGGTCCATCGTGCGTGGTCTCGGCCTTATCGGGAGTCTCGACGACATCCGCAACATCGTCGTCGCTTCGCACAACGGCACACCCGTGTATGTGAAAGACCTCGGCACGGTGCGGATCGGCGATGCGTTCCGCACCGCATCTCTCGTGAAGAACAGCTCAGAGGCTGTAGGCGGCGTCATCGTGGCGCGGACCGGGGAGAACACAAAAGAAGTGATCGATCGCGTGAAGGAAAAGATTGGCGAGATTGAACCCGGCCTTCCGGCAGGGGTGCACATCGTTCCCTTTTACGACCGCTCCGAATTAATTGAAGCCACCGTCGGAACGCTACGCCATGCCCTGATTGAGGAAATCCTGCTTGTCACTCTCGCGCATATCATTTTTCTGATGCACTTCCGCAGCATCCTGATCGTGACGCTCCCTTTGCCGCTCGCGGTGGTCTGCTCCTTTCTCCTGATGCACTACACGCATGTGACTTCGAACGTCATGTCGCTCGCAGGAATTGCGATAGCCATCGGCGTCCTCGTCGATGCCGGTATCGTCGTAACGGAAAACGCCTTTCGACATCTTGAAGGAGTCGACACGCACGACCGCGGAAAGGTTCTGGACGTTGTCTTGCGCGCGACGAAACTCGTGGGCCGTCCGACCTTTTTCTCGATGGCCATCATTGTTCTTGCCTTCGTGCCGGTCTTCGCGCTGACGGGGCAGGAAGGCAAACTCTTCCATCCGCTTGCGTTCGCGAAAACCTTTGCGATGGCGAGCGCCACAGCGATCGCACTAACGCTGACGCCGATTCTCTGCACCTTGCTCTTGCGCGGGAAGTTCCATTCCGAAGATCAGAATCCGGTCATGCGTTTTCTGCAACGCCTCTATCGTCCAGTCCTGTCCTGGGCGCTCGAGCACCGGCGAATCACGATGGCTCTCGCGCTGACGTTCTTCGCGGGAGCGGTCGTACTCGCCGCAGGAATCGGCAGCGAGTTCATGCCGCCTCTCAACGAAGGCGACATTATGTTCATGCCCATCGCCGATGCCAGCATTTCGCTCGCTCAAAACACCGAGTACGCGAAGAGGCAGGACGAAGTCCTCAAGCGTTTCCCCGAAGTTGCCTACGTTGTGGCCAAGGTCGCACGCGCGGAAACCTCGACCGATCCTGCAGGACTCAATATGACGGAGACCATCGTGCACTTGAAGCCGCGCAGCCAGTGGCGTCCCGGCATGACTCTTCCGAAGCTCAAGAGCGAAATGGACCGCGCGGTCTCGCTCCCCGGCGTCGCGAATATCTGGACACAGCCCATTATTAACCGCATCGACATGCTGACAACCGGCATTCGTTCGGAGATTGGCGTCAAAGTCTTCGGTTCCGATTTGACGGTGCTGGAAACGAAGGCGCGCGAAATCGCCGACGTGGTACGAACGGTGAAGGGCGCGAGTGATGTTTACCCCGAACAGGTCACAGGTGCACTGTATCTCGACATCCGAGCCAATCGCGAGTCAGCCGCTCGTTACGGTATTGATGTTGGTGCCGTCCAGGATGTGATCGAAACCGCCATCGGTGAAAAAAACATCACTACGACCATCGAAGGTCGGAGGCGTTTTCCTGTCCGCGTCCGATACGGTCCGGAATTCCGCCGCGATCCGAACGAAATTGCGAATGTCCTGGTGACCGGCTCGAGCGGCGCGCAGATCCCGCTTGGGCAGGTGGCGGATATCCGGCAGGTTTCCGGGCCAGCCATGATCAACAGCGAGAACGGCTTGCTCGAAGTTTCCGTGCTCCTCAACGCACGGGGACGCGACCCCGGCAGCGTCATCGCCGAAGCGGAAAAGGCCATCCGCGCCAAGATCAAGATGCCACCCGGCTACTATTACCGCTGGAGCGGGCAATTTGAAAATGAAGTGCGCGCGAAAAAGCGTTTGCAGATCGTATTGCCCCTCGCCATCGGTGTCATCTACATCCTTTTGTTCTTAACCTATCGCTCGTTCAGCGAAGCGGCGCACGTGCTGCTCGCCGTGCCGTTCGCGCTCACTGGTGGTCTCTACCTCTTGTGGCTCCTCAATTACAACTTTTCCGTTGCGGTGTGGGTCGGCTT
The DNA here is from genome assembly GCA_046724685.1 of Acidobacteriota bacterium. Classification (GTDB taxonomy): domain Bacteria; phylum Acidobacteriota; class Terriglobia; order Acidiferrales; family UBA7541; genus Acidiferrum. The sequence continues at coordinate 3,886 of JBKOXA010000088.1, forward strand.
CATCGCTCTCTTCGGCACGGCCGTACAGACGACGGTCGTGATGGTGATCTACCTAGAAGAAGCGGTCGCACGGAAGAAAAGAGAACGAGGCAATCTCACCATCGCCGATCTGCGGGAAGCCGTGATGGAAGGAGCACTCCTGCGCCTGCGTCCCAAACTGATGACGGTTTCCACGGTCGTCGCAGGTCTCTTGCCGATCTTCTGGAGCGCCCGCGTCGGCTCGGAAGTGATTCGCCCGCTTGCCACGCCCGTTCTCGGAGGAATGCTCAGTTCGCTCGCGCATGTCCTCATCGTGACGCCGATTCTCTTTCTCTGGTTGCGGGAGCGGGAGCTTCGGGGCAGTCACCAACTCGCTGTGCAATCAGTTTCAACGGAAACAGTTTCGTGACTTGGAACTCAACTCAAGGAGATAGAACCATGAAGAAGTTGCCGGTTGTTTTGGTAATGGCGTTTTGCCTACTCGGTTTTGCGGGTTGCGGCGCGAAAAAAGTGGACACCGGAAACCTGAAGGAGGTCGCGACACATGTGGTTGGCAGCGTCACCGTCGTACTCCTCAACGGCACTGGAGAACTTAAACAGGGACAAAACCAATTTGTCCTTCAGTTCCGCGACCCAAAGGGACAGCCCATCGATGTGGGGAACGTACAGCTTGGATCCAGTATGTCCATGCCGAGCATGGCGCCGATGTCCGGCGATTCCGAAATCACGCCTTCCGGCCAGACTGGAACCTATCGCGTAAAGTCGAACTTTGCCATGAGCGGCGCGTGGCACTTCACGGTCTCGTGGGACGGTCCATCCGGCCAAGGCAGCACCGCGTTCAACAGTAATGTGAGGTAGCGCAGATGCGGCAGAACATCCACTTCACTCGGTTGCTTATCGCGCTGTTCGCGCTACTGGCGTGCTCCGCGACTCTGCGAGCGCAAGCCACGAGTTCGCCTCTAGCCAATCCTTTCCTCGATCCGCAGACTGGACTGACCGAATCGGAGTTGGTTGCACGCGCTCTCGCGAACAATCCGGCCCTCGCTGCGGAACGGCAGGGGATCGACTCCGCGAAAGGCTCAATCGCACAAGCGCGACTCCGCGCGAATCCTTCGCTTGCCGTGGGCGGACTTAAGGAAGTGAACGGAGACGACAATCGTTTCAGCATCGGCACGGAGATTCCGCTCGAACTCTTTGGCCGGCGCGCGCGCCGCACCGAGGTAGCTGAACAAAAACTCAACAGTACCCGCGCGACCGTCACGGATAGGGAGCGACTGCTGGCCGGAGAAGTCCGACTGCGTTTTGCCGAGACTCTCGCGGCGGCGCGCAATGTCGACTTCGTCGAACAACTCCTTCGAGCGAACCAGGAGTTTCTCAAACTCATGGAAGACCGTGTCCACGAGGGAGCCATTCCTTCTCTGGATGCAGAGGAAGTGCGCGTCGAAACGAACCGCATCGAGAGCCTTCGGATCGGCTATCAGGCGAAAGCGGAAATTTCCATGCTCGCACTCAAGGAAGCAGTGGGAATGCAGCCCGACGAAACCTTGCGCCTCATGGGGAATCTAGAACAACCTGTGCTTTCTCTGGACAAGATTCAATTGCTGCAACTGGCAACGGATCACAGACCGGACCTGGCTGCGCAAAGGGCGAACGAGGCCATGGCCAACGCTGCGGTGCGCCAGCAAAAAACAGAAGCAAAAACGGACGCGACATTTTCAGCCAGTTACGAGCGCCCGAACAGCGGATTCGCGCTCTCCGCATTCGACGCAGCCGGAAACTTGCAACCCATCCGCCAGACTTTCAACTACGCCGTATTTGGAATGCGGTGGACGCTTCCCCTTTTCAATCGCAATCAGGGTGCGATTGCCGCCGCAAAAGCAGACGTCACCGCAGCGCGCAACCAAGTCACAGCCTCCGACCTCGCGCTTCGGCACGAAGTTACTCAAAATCTCGTTCGGTACGAAGCGGCTCAGGAAAGAGTGAAGGTCTATCGAAAAGGAGTTCGCGATCAGGCCGCGCGGAATCTCGAAGTCGTTCGGCAGACCTACGGCTACGGACGCATTCCCTTGCTGGACGTGATAGCCGAGCAGCGTCGCTTCATCGACATCGAGACGGGCTATACCGATGTTTTGTTCGATGCCTACGCTTCGCGCGTCGCGCTTGAACGGGCCGTGGGCACAAGTCTTCCCTGAAAGAGAGAAAGTATGCAGACCATGGATACACACGATATCGGCTCTCAGAGAAACCCCTGGTTCAAACGGATTGCGCTCGCGGCGCTGGTGCTCGGCATCCTTGTCGCTGGACTTTGGATTGTCGCGCGGCGCTCCCCCAAGCCGGCACCCGCTCCGCACGATTCGATGGCGGCGATGGGCGGGATGGCTTCGCCGGCAAATTCATCCCCGAATGATGTTTCCGCCGCCTCAACCGAACTCCAAATCGATCTCGCACCAGAAGATCTCAAGAAAGCGCAGATTCGTACTGCGCGCGTCACGAGCGGTGTGACGGCTGCCACGCTTCGCGTTCCGGGAATTGTGAAGGCCAACGAATACCGCGAGGTTCATGTGACACCTCTGGTGGGCGGCATTGTGAAAGAAGTTCCCGCCGTGCTTGGCGATCATGTAAAACGCGGGCAACCGTTGGCGGTCATCTTCAGCAGTGAGCTCGCCGAAGCCGAAACACAGTACGTTTCCTATCTCGCGGAACTGGACGCAGAGCACAAGAAGCTGGAACGGACGCAAAACTTGCTCAGGCTGGGAGCCGCCAGCCAGCAGGAAGTCGAGGAAGTCGCGGCGATGCACGCCGCGCATGAATCGCACGTGCGAGCGGCTCTCGAGAAGCTAAAACTACTCGGGGCCAGTGATCATCAGATTGCCGCGCTCAAACAGGCCGAACAGATCAACCCAAATCTTGTCGTTCCTGCGCCGATCAACGGCGTTGTCCTGACGCGCAATGCGAATCTTGGTTTGGTTGCAACTACTGCCCAAGAACTCTTTACGGTTGCCGATCTCTCGACGGTTTGGGTTATGGCAAGCGTCAACGAAAAAGACTTTGCATCCGTGCGAGTGGGCTCACAAGCGAGCATTACGGCGCAGGGCTATCCGGCGCGTTTATGGAGAGGACGCGTCACCTACATTCAACCGCAGGTGGACCCCACGACGCGGACGGCACAAGCGCGCATCGAGGTTGCAAATCCCGGCGAGAGTCTGCGCATTGAAATGTACGTCGACGTGGAGTTCTCGTCTCCGAGTGGTTCCGGTCCCATCGTGCCCGAAACAGCAGTGCAATCCATCGGCGAACGGCAATTCGTGTTTCTGCCGATCCTAAATAGTGACGGGAGTTTTCAGTTGCGGGCGGTACGCCTGGGCCCCGCGGCGAACGGCTACTACGCCGTACTCGAAGGCCTAAAGACGAAAGAGGAAGTTGTGACAGACGGTAGCTTCATTTTGAAAGCCGAGGCCATCCGGCAACATCCGGAATTGCATTGATTTTAGCCGCATCCATCGGCGCACGCCCGTCCCTGTAGTCCGTCCATTCCTTTTTTCGCGATGATCCGGAGTAAACGTGCTTTCGAAAAATAAACCTCGTGCCAGCTTCACCGCTGCCCGTACGCAAGGCTGTTTCCGACTTGCCGACCATCCGCCAGTAAATCTGCCGCCGGAAAAGTAGCAGTTTGAAACAACGTCAAAACCCAAATTGTTTCAGATCCCGAGCGATCGCCGAGTAAGTGTACAATGCCGACCTGATCGAGCCTGGAAAACGATGACGGTTCGTAAGGCTTCGCGATGTGCACTTCCACGGTAGCGTTGCACTTGTCAACTCTCTGCCGAACTCTCTTGAGCCTGATCTTAATCGGCTGCGGATGCAGGGTCCTAATGGCCCAGCCGGGGAACCGGCCGGTTATCGCTAATTCCAACCAGGTGCCCGGCGGCCGCTTACACGACGGCCAGTTAACGATCCGACTGGAAGCCGCTATGGGAGAGTGGTCTCCAGAAGAGAGCGACGGTCCTGCTTTGAATGTCGCAGCTTTCCGCGAAGAAGGCGGACCGCTTTCAACGCCGGGCCCTTTGCTACGCGTACCCGAGGGAACGGAGATCGATGCGACGATCTCGAACCACCTGGAGCAGCCACTAACAGTTCGTGGGCTGCATAGCCGGCCGGGAGACGCGCAAGAGGCTTTGATTGTTGCGCCTGGGGAGAGCCGGGAAGTCAAGTTCCTGGCCGGTGCCCCGGGGACCTACCTCTATTGGGCCAGCCGGAACGGCGCTGAAACCACGGTGCTGCGTCGCGCCGAGGACGAGCAACTTAACGGAGCATTCATCGTCGATGCCAGGAAGGAGGCTGGACAAGCCAACGCTGACCGCATTCTCATGATTACCGACTGGACCGTGGTGGATGATGACACGGTGCAGCCGCCAGCATACCGCGAAGTATTTGCGATCAACGGTCTTTCCTGGCCACATACGGAGCGGTTCACCTATCGCGCGGCGGAGGTCGTTCACTGGCGCGTCATCAACGCCAGCGATTCAAACCATCCGATGCACCTGCATGGCTTCTACTTTCGCGTGGACAGCGTGGGCGATGCGGAGACCGACACGATTTACGCCGGCGATCAACGGCATATGGTTGTTACGGAGCTGGTTCGTCCGGGTCGCACGTTTACACTCACGTGGACCCCCGACCGGAGCGGCAATTGGGTCTTCCACTGCCACGTGTTGCGACATATCACCCCGCAACTGCGCTATTGGAAGAGAGAGGCCCCTTCGTCAGAGCCCCCGATGGTTGACCATGCGCGCGAGGGTATGGCGGGCCTCGTCATCGGCATCACGATATTGTCAAGCGAATTGCCTGTGCATTCAGTGGCAAAATCACAGCTACCCACGCGAAAAATAGAGCTGAGAGCGACCGAACTACCGGGATTTTTCGGAAAAGACCCGGGAATGGCATTCGCGATTAAAAATGCGGGCTCTGCGGTACGACCGACGATACCAGGTCCGCCGCTCATACTTACGCGGGGACAGCCAACTGCGATTCGAGTGGTCAACCAGCTTTCCGAGCCTCTCGCTGTTCATTGGCACGGTATTGAGCTGGAGAGCTATTACGACGGTGTGCCGGGACTGAGCGGGTCAGGCCAGCAACTCTTGAAGCCGATCGCCCCTGAAGGATCTTTCGTGGTGCAGTTGACGCCTCCTCGGGCGGGGACATTCATCTATCACACCCATATCGACGATCTGAAACAGCTTAGCTCCGGCTTGTATGGTCCGCTGATCGTGCTGCCGCCAGGAGAAAAGTTCCATCCGGAAATTGACCGCGTGCTGGTGATCAGCAGAGGCGGGCCGGGCGAGACTCCGATTTGGCTCAATGGCAGCCGGTCTCCCCTGATGGCCGCGATGAGGGCCGGTCAAACCTATCGGCTGCGGATTATCAATATTGTGCCGGAAAATCCGCCGATCGACATTAGCTTGAAAGTTACGGGAATCCCGATGATATGGCGGCCGATAGCGAAGGATGGTGCGGATCTTCCAGCGGGACAACGGGAACCCCGCCCGGCTCAACTCACAATTGGCGTAGGAGAGACGTATGATTTTGAATTTCGTCCTGACCGAGCTGGCGAATTGGCGCTGGAGGTAGTACGTCCGTCGAATCGCTTTCCAGCTCAAATCACGCCCTCCCACAGGGTTGTTGAGCTGCGTCCAGAGAGCAGGGTTGCGGTGAACATTGCTGTGCGGGAGTGAGTCGGCCAGTTGTCAGATGCTGCGGGAATTGGCACTTGGCGAGTGGCGGGCAAACCAGAAGTAATTCTCCTTGCCTGGTAAGTTGCGCCCACGTACTCAATTTCTCAGTTTCAAAGCAATCTAGCTCCATTTGGCTCCACTTCCCTTTTGGGAGGCGGTGTAGCACCATGAAAACGCGGGACTTAGAAATTTAGTTTCACGATTCGATCCCCACCCTCCCTGCCAGCCACTTCCTGATTGCGTCGGGACTTAGCGAAACGCGGGGCGCAAAATAACAACCTGCAGGGTGAACGTTGAGATCGTCACTCGTAACGCAGGCAAACGATGGGATCGAGGTTGGCCGCCATGTTTGCCGGATAAAAGCCGAAGAACAAGCCTACGCCCACGGAGATCGCAAAGCCGATCGACACCCAAAGATAAGACAGGGTCGCGGGAATCGACGGCACCAGGGTGCGTACCAATGTGGATATGCCGGCCCCGATCAGAATGCCGATCGTGCCTCCTACCAGAGTCAACACCACAGCCTCCAGCAGGAATTGCAGCCGCACATCGGCTTTCCGGGCACCGATGGCTTTGCGCACGCCGATTTCTTGGGTGCGCTCGGTCACGGAAATGAGCATGATATTCATCACTCCGATGCCACCCACCAGCAGCCCGATCGAGCTGATCACGGTGGTGAGTATCACCAGTGCGCCGGTGAGCTGGTTCCACAGATTGCTGAGAAAGTCCGGCGAGCTCAGCTCAAAATCATTTTCCTTGCCTGCAGGGATGCGCCGCAGACGGCGCATTGCCTGGATGACTTCACCCTGCGCGGTCTCCACGTTCACATCCTTGGGGACCGTGAAAAGCATAATAAGTTCTTTGGCCTCAGGATACTGCTTCTTGAAGTTGCTTAGCGGGATGATGGCAAAAATATCCACGCCGGGGCCCAGGAACAAACCCTGGTCGTGCGTAAAGACGCCGATGACCTCATAGGCCGCGCCGTTGATGCGCACCGTCTTCGCAAGCGCATCCGTATTGGGGAAAAGCGATTCGCTGATTGCCGCCCCGAGCACGACCACGGGCCGCGCATGCTCCTGGTCGAACGCGTTGATGAAGCGCCCGCGCTCGATGTTGAACAGCGGGAGTGCGACCGTGTATTCCGGCTCCGCACCACGCACGATCACCTTCTCGACGCTGTGGTTCCCGCCGGTGATCAGGTTGGAATCTCCAAAGAAAAACCCGCGCGTGCCGACCGTGGTTACATTCTCAACGTCGGGAGCCGCCGCACGAATAGACCCTGCGTAGTCGTACTCAAAATACCTGCGCATACGAATCCGTTCCGGCATGCGAGAAGGATCCGTCCCCGGCGGAAAACGAGTCAAGAAGTAGGTGCGTGAACCCAGGGACTCCACGCGGTCCTGCACGAACCTGTTCAGTCCTTGAATGATCGCGGCCATGGAAATCACAGAAGAAACCCCGATGACAATGCCGAGCACGGTCAAGGCGGAGCGCACTTTGGACGAGCGCAGCGTTTGCATGGCCGCGAAGAAATTTTCGCGGGCCTGAGCCAGCGTCATGAAGGTCATCAGTCCGACCTCAAAGCAACCACCGGATCCAGCCGCGCCGCGCGCAGCGCCGGGTAGATTCCGAAAAATAATCCGACCACGGTACTCATGACCACGCCCATCACGGCAACCCAGGTCTGCACCGACGCGGGGAAAGGAGAGTAGGTGCGCAGGGCCAGCGCGACCAGGAATCCCAGCCCGATGCCCGCAATTCCCCCCGCTATGCATTGCAGAACGCTTTCCGTGATGAATTGCCTAAGGATGTCGCGCTGGGTCGCGCCCACCGCGCGCCGCACGCCAATTTCGCGCCGGCGCAGCGTTACGCTCACCAGCATCACATTCATGATCACGATGCCCCCAATGATCACCGAAATCGCGCTGACCAGGATGAATACCCCGAAAAACGCCGAGCTGATGCTGCGCCATAAGGCCATGTAGCTTTCTTTCGTGCCGATGAAAAAGTCATTTTCCATGTTGCCGGCGAGGTGCCGTCGTGCTCGCAGGACAAGCTGGGCCTGATCCTGCGCGGCTTCAAACTTCCCTGCTCTGGCTTTCACGTTGATGGTCAGGCTCGAGTGGATCCCTTGAATGCGCAGAAACACGCTGAGCGGCACAGTAACGAAGTTGTCCTGGTCCTGTCCAAGAACACTGCCGATCTTTTCCATGATGCCGATGACCATGAACTCATCGTTTCCGATGCGAATGTTTCGCCCGATGGGATCGACGCCGAGAAACAGGCGCTGCACCAGCGTGTCGCCGATCAGGCATACGTTTGCGCGGTGTTCGGCTTCTGAAGCCGTGAAATAGCGCCCGAACTCTACCGCGCGCGTGTCAATATCAACCATGCTCGCCGTTTGGCCGTAGAAGTTCACGTCCTGGTCTTCTTTGTCGCCGAATCTTGCCCGCACGGAGGCGCTGGCCGTGGCACCGACCTCCTGGCAATCCGGGCAACCTTCCTCGACCGCGCGTACGTCGTCCAGCTCGATCTTCTTGAACTTGAGCGCCTTGATGATGATGTTGAAGTCGGTCACTGCAAACGGCGTACGGGCTACCTGGAAGACGTTGGTACCGAGATTGGCGATTTTGTTCTCCACATAGAGATTCGCGCCCTGAACGATGGTCATCACCGTGATGAGCGTGGCCACACCCATCGTCAGCCCGAGCATGGTCAGCGAAGCGCGCAGCTTGTGAGCGCGCAGGGCGCTCAAGCACTGGGCGAGGTTGTCACGGACCGCCAGCATGGGGGGAAAGGACCCTCTCCTAGTACTTTACCGAATTCCGTCAAAACCCAAGGTGCGAGCCGTGGGTGGAAGCCCGGAACCATTTTTAAGTTAATACGAAGGAAAGAGCGCGTGAGTTACGCCGGCCCCGTATAGCAACCGCGAATCGATTAGCTGCGAGGGCGGTCTCGGGCCATGAAAGGAGTATAGGAAACGCACCCATGAGCTTTCTCGATTCGCCTTTCTTGCACGCAATCCGAGCCTTCCGGGAAACACCCTTCAACGTATAATCCGGCGGATGGGCGACTCTCCACTACCGTCCCATGCCATCCTATGCGTTCAGGCTGCTTGTGGGGTTGTCGAGTTCCTTCGCCCTTCGCGTCTTAATTATTCTGCGCTGACGCGGCGCTGGAATCGTCGGAAACCAGAAAATTCAGGAAGCGAATGATTTGTTTCTGCTCGCGTTCCTGTTCAAAAGTGGCGCCGGTGTTTTGCGCGAGCTCCGCGAGCCTGGCGGAGAGGACTCGCAACGCAACTTCACGCGGGATGTAAGCAGCTTCCTCGACGGGTTTCATCACCCAGCCTCTTTTGGTCTTCTCGAATTCCAGAGGCTGTTCCCTCCAGCGCGGCTGTGAGCGGGTTTGCGTATTCGGAGGAGCGCCTAACGATTCGATCCGAACGCGTGCCGTTCCGCGCTTGCCCTTGATTTGCACTGCCGAAACGCGCACCTCGCGGTAAACGATGATGGGTTTGCCAAGACCGTTCAGGTTGCGCGTGCGGAGGGATTCACCGGAACCCTGATTCATTTCGACAAATGCGGCCGCGACTTCTTCGGGCGATGGATTTTTTTCCGCCACGTGCAGAACGGTCTCGCGAAGAGTTTCAACTGTTGCGGAACTGGCGGTGTCAACTGGCGTGGCGGAGTTCGACAGGGTCGCAGGTGCCGACTTTGGCAGTTTGGAAGGTGGATGATTCTCGGGACTGGGGCTGGCGGCCTGAAGAGGTTGCGGGTCGGCGTGACGCGTAGCTTCGAGCGTTCGGCCGGAACGCAGCGGCTTCTCGGTCATATAGCGGAAGAAACGAGCGGTACCACGCGAGCGCCAGTAGGGCGAGTCATAAAATTGCGTGTCGGGACCGGAACGCACGAAGCTAAAGAAGGAATGCTCTTTGGGATCGATGACGATGCCAACATGGCCGCGCCAGACAACCAGATCGCCCGCCTGGGGGGCGCGCACGCGCGTGAAATTTGTGCTGCCGATGTAGAGTTCGCGCGAACTGACATAGTCATATGGAAACCCGGCCTGTTCGTAAACGTCGTGAACTAGGTGGGAACAGTCCGTTTCGGATTCGGGGTCGGCGTTTACTGTAGAAAGGATAGCCAGAATCTTGCGGCCCTCTGTTCTGGCGATGGCACGCGGTCCGGGCGTTTGCGGAGAGGCCGGCTGGACATTCTGGGCGAGCGCCGCCGAGACCATTGCGAGGCACAACGCTAGGAAGATGAATGGACGCCCCATTTTGTAAGTCTCGCAGACCGCGACGAAAGACGAGCTGGCCCTGCCGCGAAGACAACACCGTCCGTCGGTACAGGTCCCTTTTTTGCGCTGGGCTGGAAAACAAAAACACGAGCGAGAAGCTTCAAGGGCTGGAAACTAGAAAACGCGGCTGCGGGCCGCTGTTACTAAGATGTGTGGCTGATTTCCGAGGTTGCAGAATGGGTGTCTCCGTTCGCCACGAAATCATCCCATTTTCAAGTATAACGTGGTCTGCGGTTAGCCCGCCATTTCTGACAGCTGCATCTGCCGAATGTCCGAGCAATTCTTGGACTGCCTCGATCGAGCCGACTTTGGCTTGCAGGAGGGCCGAAATCTCCAGTGTCCCTGCACCCGCTTGCGCCACATATTTCTGTCGCGCTTGCAGCCTTCTAAGGGGCTGACTCTTTGCAAGTTTCGCTTCGCGAAAGCCAGCTACTCTGCCGGACTCCGGCGGATATGCCGTTGGCTCGACCTCCGCAGGTAAAACCTATGACTGCGGCAATCACAATAATACGGGCTGTAGTGAAAGGCACGGAGCACATGCTGCTCAAAGATGCCATTGCGCCAGGATCGGCAAACCCAATCGCTGCCGCAGCGAGGGCATTTCAGTTTAGGGGCTTGGCGCTGGTTTTCCATCTCGCCCTCATCCAGTGAGCATCTAATTGGCTGTGGAGCTGACAACCAACCTACTCGCTAGAGGATACGTCGGGCCTTTTTGGAGAGGACGGTCGGTTTGCCCTTTCTGGTCGCGTGCTACCCGGATCAAAGTGAGTTCGACGTCGGTCGCTTGCAATGGACAACGAAGCACCTCGGTCGCGCCCAGGCCCATAGCTTCGAGACATTCGTCCCACTCGCCGGTCGAGAGTAGCAAGACAAGAGGCGTTTTTGTCTGGCCGCTGTGAACGGCGGCGAGCAGGTCCCGGTAGGACCCGTCGGGAAAGTTTTCTTCAGAAAAGATCAGCCGAATCGAATGGCTCGAGAGCACTTCATAAGCTTGTTGAACGGTTGAGGCGGTAAAAACGTTAATCGGCAGACCCTGCAGAATCTGCAGGAGTGCCCTTTTGTTTTTCGGCCGGGCCGAAACCATGAGAACGTCCCACTGTTTCTCCATCTTGTCCTTCACTTCACAGGCTGCCTGGGAGCAAATTAGAGGAGTACAGACACCAGATGCCATATGAGGGTAGCGTTTATAGGCAGCCAAAAAGCGAAAGTCAATCAGGGTCAGCCTGTATTCAGCCTGTGAGAAACTCGGCCAGCCCTGGGCGCCTTTTTATCTGAAGTCGGCGGCATCTCTCGCCCAGCTTCAACGTGTTTCTCGACGAAGCCGTCATTTCGGACCATCCGCCGCGCACTAACAAGGAGGGGACTCCTGGTACTCCATTAGGTCTTGGATACCCGGCATATTTGCTCTGCGTGGAACACTGTAGAAACGCTATCTGCTTGAAGGCACAGATGTTGGGGAAGCCATAGCTGGAAAGCTTCTTGCTCCTGTAATAGGCGACCGAGGCGCGACAAATCGGTGTAGTTAGGCTTGTCGCGTTTTCTTCAAAATGGCCTACTCCGCGACGCACATGGACAGCCGAGGGCTCCTTTCCTCTGCCACAGATGTAGTCGTCAAGTTCTTCGAATGGTTCGGGAATTTGGCTATGTTCTGCGGCCGGTTGGTTCGCTCCGCCGTCACTCCGCCCTACGAAATCCGAGAGTTTGTTCACCAATTTGATGAACTGGGCTCGAAGTCTCTTCCGCTCGTGGCTCTTGCCGGAGCTGCGACGGGTGTTGTCCTTACGCTGTCAACTCGCGACAGCCTGATCCGCTTCGGAGCGAAATCATTTCTTCCCGCCGTGGTCATCTTTTCGATCATCAAGGAGAGCGGGCCCATTATTACGGCGCTCGTCGTCAGTGGCCGCGCAGCCGCGGGCATCGGCGCCGAACTCGGAGCGATGAAGGTCACTGAACAGATCGATGCGATGGAAGCTTCGGCCGTAAACCCGTACAAATTCCTGGTAGCGACCCGGGTCCTGGCTTGCATGTTGATGCTTCCGCTGCTCACCTTAGTGGCGGATTTCTTCGGGATCCTAATGGGTTGGGTCGCGAATGCGGCAGCGGAACCAATCTCGCTCCAGCTGTTTATCCATGCCGGCTTCAAGGATGTGACCTTCAACGATTTTCTTCCGCCAACGCTGAAGACCATCGTGTTCGGTCTGCTGATCGGGGTCATTTCTTGCTTCCAGGGAATGCATACCAGGGGAGGTACAGAGGGTGTCGAGCGCGCCGCAACTAACTCCGTGGTTCTAGCCTCCCTTTTCATCATCCTGGCGGATGTGTTGCTCGTCCGCCTAATCCTCGTATTTTTTTCTTAGCGCCGGACATGCTGAACACAGATCCCAACACGAACCTCAAGAAGAACACACCACCCGTTCAGGTGGAATCCCTCAGTAAGTCCTTCGGCAACCAAACGGTTCTGAAGGGCATTAATCTGGAAGTCGCTGAAGGAGAAACTCTCTCCGTACTGGGGCGCAGCGGCACCGGCAAGAGCGTGCTGCTTAAGTTGATCATCGGGTTGCACAAACCCGATTCCGGTTCGATCCGCATCAATGGGGAGGAAGTCACGAACCTTCCGCTGAAGGAGCTCAACGAAGTCCGCAAAAAAGTTGGCTTCTTGTTCCAGCAGGCCGCACTCTACGATTCACTGACGATCGAAGAAAACGTCGCCTTTCCTTTGCGCCGGCATTCCAAGATGTCCGACGACGAACGATCGAAGCGCGTTCGGCAACTCCTCGCCAGCGTTGGAATGGAGCAAGACGCTCACAAACTACCCGCCGAGTTGTCCGGTGGAATGCAACGGCGCGTCGGCCTGGCGCGGGCGCTGGCACTGCAGCCCGAGATCCTCCTCTTTGATGAGCCTACGGCGGGGTTAGATCCGATCACCGCGGCAGAGATCGACGACTTGATTCTGCGATTGCAGAAGGAACGTACGATAACGTCGGTGGTCGTGACCCACGACATTCACAGCGCGCGGGCCGTTTCCGACCGTCTGGCCTTGATGCGCGACGGCCAAGTTCTGATTGAAGGAGCCTTCGAGGATTTGCAAAAGAGCCGAGATCCCTTTGTCATGCAATTTCTGGACGGCTCTTAGGGGAAGAACCATGTCTACCGCGTTCCGAGTGGGCCTCTTAGTTGTTATGGGGTTGCTGTTTCTCTCGATCGGTATCTTCTTGATTGGCAACAAGGACTTTCTCTTCAGTTCGACCTACCGCTTGAAAGCCGATTTTCAGAACGTCGGCGGTCTCAACAACGGCGCGGCGGTTCGCATCGGTGGAATTCACCAGGGGACGGTGAAGGAAATCGATCTACCTTCGCAACCGGATGGAAAAGTGACCGTGGTAATGAACCTGAAGAGCGCGACTCGCAGCATCGTCAAGAAAGATTCGCGCGCGTCCATAAAGACGGAAGGGCTCCTGGGCGACAAATATGTTGAAATTTCCTTCGGTTCGCCCAAGGCAGAAGGCGTCGCCGACGACGGGACAATCGCGAGCGAGGCGCCCAAGGACGTGTCTGAACAGGCGCAGGCGCTTACCGATGAAGCTAGGGCCGGAATTGCTGCCTTCCGCGACAACATGGAAGCTCTCCAGCACAATTTCTTCCTCCGCGGATTTTTCGAAAGACGCGGATACAGTGACACGAGTGAGTTGACCCAGCACTCGATCCCTCGGCTGCCCGCGCGTCAAGCTGCCAAGGAATTTGATTTCGATACCAAAGACGTTTTCGACAAGCCCGATAACGCAAAACTAAAAGACAAGAAATCACTCAATGAAGCAGGGAAGTTTCTCGAAGCAAATCAGTTTGGTCTTGCCGTTGTCGCCTCGTCGGAGGCAAAGGGCGATACGGAAAAGCTTCGCATGCTAACCGCGGCTCGCGCAAAGGTGGTTCGCGACTACCTGACGGAGAATTTCAAGTTGGACGACAAGCGAGTCAAGACCATCGGACTTGGCAAAGATAAGGCGGGCGAAGCTTCGAAGCTCACGATCCTTGTTTATCCGCCCTCCGGCCGGTCTCCGGATTCGCCGCCGACTGGCAGGTAGTCCACAGGTGATGCGTTCAGTGTTGGCCCTCGTCGCCCAGTTTCAGCCCCGTCAGCGCAGCTAGGGTGTTTCCGATGGCCCGTTTTTTGGCTGCGTTCATGATGGGTGGCGGACCCTCGGCCAGTCTTTGTTGAATTACTAATGTTGTTCTTGCGGGTCTCTTCGCTCAGCGATCCACTTATCCAAAACCAACTGGTGGTTCGGCTCAATATGGGCAAAGTGGATACCCATCCCGTGGTTCTGTCGGGCATAAACGACCGTACCCAGAGCTTCGAAGCTCTCCCTTCTGTGGGATATCTTTATCCTGACCTTGGTCCCCGCCGCTAAGGGTTTCAGTGTGTCCACACGGCACCCAAACAGGCTCAGGTCACTGGTTTGCGCCTTCGTCTGAGTTTCCGTCTCCAGATCGGTCAGTTCGACACTGCCATAGAAGGGATAACGCCTTGCGCGGTGGCGCTCAAGCTGCATTCAAGACATCCCCAGTAAGCTCTGTGCTGCTTCCCAATTCAAACTAGAATGAAGCAATTCTAACCCAAAGGGAGTCCGCCTGTTTTTACGCGAAGATTTCTCCGATGTAAAGGATGATCCTACCCGCGATCGAAGTTGTACTTTAACAGTGGATCCTGCGAAAGATATCAGACCTGGCAGCTAACAGCCCATCGCCGCCAGTGCACCGAAGATGACCGGCAAGCCGGCATGTCCTGAATTCCTGCCAGAAAAGACAAATCCAACCCTACTCAAAACCGCAACGAGCAGGATACGCCTCGCCCGCTTTCCTTCCGGGTCAGCGGTGATTCAACACCGGTTTCGTCCCCGAAACCGGTGTCAGCTCGTCTTGCGATGGGAAGTTGTCGAGAGCGTGTCCCCGCTCTTTGAATCGGCTCAGCTTGTCGCTGGGCGCGCGGGGAGTGTGGCTATGCCCGTGGCAACCACCTGCGATTGTTCAGTCTGCGAAATGGAACTCCGTCTACTGGCAAGCTTGGCTTCAGCTGAACCCTTGCCCGCATTCACGGAATCAAGTCAATTCCGAGCTTACTCATCGGTTCAAGATCTCGTCCGCCTTCTGAGGACCTCACCTGCGAAAGCACAGTCCGACGGAATGTTGGCTGAATTAGTCGAGGTTCGAGCGGCGCGGCCGGCCTTCATCGATAGCGTGCTGGTACTCGTGTTTGTTCCTATGCTGCATCGCATGGTCCGCAGTGTCGTGGCCTATCAACCCGCGCTCGCCGAGGAAGACGTCGTTCAGCAGGCCATCGCTGCGCTCCTGGAGTTCCTTCGAACCGAGGATATGCGGGTCCGGAAATCGCATTTCGCCTTCGCCATTTCTCGCGCGGTAAAGCGCCAGGTTTTCCTGTGGGCCGCCCGCGAGGGAATGAAAGACAGATGGGTCGATCAGGCGGGCGACTCGTTTCCTCCGATCCTTGCCGACGAGCCTTTCGAACGCTACGCGCAGCTGCGCCACTTCCTCCATCGCTGTGCAACAAGAGGGGACCTGGCCCCTTCCGAATTAGATCTCCTGATTCAGTTCAAACTCGAAGGGTCCAACGGTGACATGCCCCACGCCTCGAACGGGAATTCATCATCGAATGCGGCCCGGCAAAAATTCAAGCGCCTGCTCGCCAAACTGCGACGCTTGGCAAGGTGAACCTCTGTGCAGAATGCGACCATCGTGCGTCTTGGAATGCGGACATCTGACAGGTCATGTTTCATCGATTCTTCAATTCGACCAGTCGATATATTTACGCTGATTACGTAAATCTGAAGACGAAATGCGTAAGCATCGAATTTCTATTTCGTCTCTTGCGTGCTCGAACTTTTCGTCGCGCTTGGTCGAAGGATCGGGTTCCGGCAAGCTATGCGAAGTTGACTAGAGAACACGAGGGAGCCGGCGACCCTCTGGCGTAACCTTAACTCGTGTCCTAAGGCAAAGACAATCGTCTCTCTTACGGCCCTGCAAAAATAGTTTCATTTTCCCGCGACACATTTTTCTCCCCAAACGCTGAATTGGTTGATAGAGGGAAGTTCACACGCAAGTCCCCGGCTCCTATCGTGAGGCGGCAGCGGCAAGACGCAACGGGCGAGGTTGTTCTGGATAGCCTAGCGTGCCTTTGGACCAATGCCTTCCGGCCGTAGCTCCGGACAGGACTCGGAATGTGGACCTCCCTCGCATTGTGAATCGCGATGCACAACTCTCGCCCGAGGTATAGAAATGAAAAAGCGTTGGACGGTCTTCTATTACTGGCTTCGCTCGACTCGAGTTTTCTTCTCCTCTCTCTTGACTCTGTGCCTTGCCGCGCCCGCGCTTGCACAGACCGGCAACTCTCCGTGGGAAAACGCCGTGAACGTGCTGCAGCAGGCGTTCACCAGCACCATTGCCCGCGGACTATCGCTCGTGGCGATCGTGGTGTCAGGGCTGACCTTCGCGTTCGGCGAGGGCGGATCAAAGCGCGTCCTCGCTGGCGTTCTCTTCGGCGTAGGAATGGCCATTGCCGCAGTGAACTTTTTGGCTTGGCTCTTTCCCGGATAGCCGGCTTCGGATTCGTGTGAAGAGGCCTCCCGTGCACTACCACAGACGCATCAACCTTGTTCACCGTTCGCTCTCGCGGCCGCTCACCATCCTCGGCGCGGAGCGGAAGCTGTTCTTTTTCGCCATGTGCCTTGGCGCCGCGACTTTCAATCTCCTCGGCAGCCTCCTCGGCGGCATCCTCATCTTCTTGCTTCTCTACTTCGTTGCGCGCTGGGCGACGGTAACGGATCCGCAGATCCTGCGGTTGCTCCTTCAGGCCCAAAGGCTCCGCAGCCAGTACGACCCCGCCAAACTGTCTCCCGTCGTCGTCACGAGGGCGCTCTAAATGCTCAACCTGAAACGGATTTTCAAAAACTACGAAGAAGCCGGATCGTTGAATGCGATGGTTAATCTCTTCGGCTTCATCAGTCCGCAGGTATTGCTCACGAAATCAGGCGAAGTCGGAGTGGTGCTCGAAATCCAGGGCGTCGATTATGAATGCCTCGACGCTCCAATGGTCGATGGGCTGACGAAGCGCCTCGAATCAGCCCTCCGGCTCTTCGACGAGAACTATCGCGTCTACCAGCTCCTGTTCAAACGCAACCGAGAGACCATTCCGCACACCTTCTGCGGAAAGCCGGTCGTGGACGCTGCGATCCGCGACCGCATCGCGTATTTCGCCGAGAAGGCGGACGAGCTGTTCTCTCTCTCCATCTTCTTCGTTGTCCTATGCCCGGCTCTCGCGGCGCGCCGTTCCCTCAAAGCCGCCATCCTGAAATTTCCCGAGCATCCTCGCAAATCTCTCGCCGATCTTCAGGCTCGATTTTCAAGGGGCGCAACCGTAAGGCTCGACGCAGAGGAGATCACCCGGGCGGAATCTGCCCTTTGCCAGAAGGTCGAGAATTTTCGCGCCCACGTCAGCGACTTCGTCGCGGTCAGAATCCTCGGAAAGCAGGAAGCCTTCGCCGTTTTGAAACGGACTTTGAATTTCGACGCTCTCAAGGTCGAAAACGCGAAGCTGAGACACGACACGTTTCTCGACTACTACCTCCCGGAATCGCATCTTGAATGTCATCGCGGGCACCTCCGGGTTGGCGATGACTACGTCAAGGTTCTGACTCTCAAGGAGCCTTCGGCCCATACCTTTCCCCTTCTGCTCAAGGGGCTATTGGGCGTGCGGGCCAACTATCACGTTGTCACCGAATGGAAAAAAGAGGAGTCCGCCAAGACCCGCCGCGAGATTCAAGCCCGGCGCCGGCACTTCCACAACACGAAACGCTCCTTTTTGAGCCAAGTCAATCTGAATGATGCGCCTCTAAAGGAAGTCCTGCTCGATGACTCCAAAGAGTCGCAGGTCCGCGAATTAGGGAAGGGAATCGAGGAGATCGAGCTGCGCGGAAACTACTTCGGCCAGTTTTCCCTGACCGTCGTCATCTACGACCGGAATCTCGCCGCGGTCGATCAGGCCGCGGCGGAATTCTACAAAGTCTTCACCGTCCACGATGCCGAGCTCTATGAAGAGCGCTACAACCTCCTCAACGCTTTCCTTGCCGCCATCCCCGGCAACCACGCCTTCAACCTTCGCTACCTCTACCTGCTCAATACGAACTATGCCGACTTGTCGTTTCTGTTCACGTTGCATTCGGGCGAAACGCGCAATCATCAGCTCCGGCAAGAATACCTCGCTGTGCTCGAAACCAACCATGGCACGCCGTACTTTCTGAATCTTCACTACCGCGACGTTGCCCACACCATGATTCTTGGGCGTACTGGCAGCGGCAAATCCTTTCTCCTGAATTTCTTGATTACCAATCTCCAGAAATACGATCCCTTCACGTTCATTTTTGACCTGGGCGGAAGCTTCGAAAGCCTCACACGCCTGTTTGGCGGAACCTATCTCCTCGTGGGAGCCGAAACCGCGGACTTTTCGATCAACCCGTTCTGCCTTCCGCCTACCAAAGCGAACCTCGACTTCCTGGCGCTTTTTGTGAAGGTTCTCATGGGCAGAAATTTCGGAACGCTCGACCCTGCGGCCGAACGGGAACTCTACGAGCAGATCGAAAATCTCTACTCGCTCGCCCCGCCGCTTCGCACCCTCGATGTCCTGGCAAACACTCTCCCCAGACATCTCTCAGACGCTCTGGCCAAATGGCTGCGCGGAGGCCAGTTCGGGTTTCTTTTCGACAACCCGCACGACACCGTCTCCTTTTCGCGCTTCCAGTGTTTCGACTTCCAGCAGATGAGCCGTTATCCGGAACTCCTCGAACCGTTGCTCTTCTACATCCTGCATCGCGCGAACGAAGTCATCACCAATCGCGAGATTTCCTCCACTTTCAAAGCGTTCTTCATCGACGAAGCCTGGGTTTTTCTCCGGAATCCGAGCATCCGGCACTACGTCACCGAAGCACTGAAAACCTGGCGCAAACACAACGCCGCCACGATTCTCTCCACACAATCGCTCGACGAGCTGAAGCGCTCGGAGCTTCTCGACATCATCGTCGAGAGCTGCGCTACCAAGATTTTTCTCGCCAATCCCGACATGGATCAGGACTTGTACCGGCGGCAGTTTCATTTGAACGATGCCGAAGTCGAATGGATCGCAACGCTTCTTCCCAAGCGGCAATTCCTCATCAAGACTCCCGAACTCGCGAAGGTAGCCAATCTCAACGTAGACCGCCGCAGCTACTGGCTGTATACGAACGATCCCTACGACAACCAGAAGCGCAAGGAAGCCTTCGATGCCTACGGGTTCGAAAAAGGCCTCGATGTTTTGGCCGGAGCCCGCCTGTGATCCCGAACTCGACAGATCTCGCGGAAAAACTTGGAGTTGCCGCCGTGCTCTTTCCGCTCGTGCTTGCCGGGCTGCTTACGGGGCTCACGT
Source organism: Acidobacteriota bacterium (assembly GCA_046724685.1). Lineage (GTDB taxonomy): Bacteria > Acidobacteriota > Terriglobia > Acidiferrales > UBA7541 > Acidiferrum. The sequence continues at coordinate 23,365 of JBKOXA010000088.1, forward strand.
ATCTCGTTCAATCGATTGCGCAGTGGTCTAACGAACGAAATCCGTAGAAAAGAATCCGATTCCCAACAAGGAGGAATCCCAATGAAGTCTCTTTCTTCGAACGTTGCGAGAGGTCGCTTTCTAAAGTCCTGCTTTTTGTTCGCCGCCCTTGGTTTCGGGTCTCTATCGCAAGCATTTGCAGGGGCAGACGGAGCGCGCGTCGTCAAATATGGAAAGGAAGACATTGTCCCCATCCATGCCAAACTTCGCTTTTCGACGCTCATTGTTCTGCCCGACGAGGAAGAGATTCTGGACTTCACCACCGGCGACCGCGAATTCTGGATCATCAATGGCTCCCACAATCTCTGCTATGTCCATCCCGCCCAAGCCGGCATCCGCAGCAACCTCAATCTCATCACCGCAAACGGCCACGTCTATTCGTTTCTCTTAACGGAGATCAGCAGCGATCCGAGCGCGCAGCCGGACCTGAAGCTCTTTGTCGAGCCGAAAGAAGGCACGGTTTCGAACGGAACGCTTCGCGGCTACGTCCGGGCGGCCGACGCCGAGGCCTACAAGAAGGAACTCGAAGCGGCCCACAAGCAAGCTGCAGAAGAGGTTCGCGCCGCGCAAACGCGGGCCACCGAAGAGGTCAGCCAGTTCCGTTCCACCTACCCGACGAAGCTTCGGTTCGATTACGCGCTCGACGCAAAAGCCGCGCGGGAGCCGTTCTTGGTTTCCGCCATCTACCACGACGAGGCTTTCACCTACATCCGCTGTGCCGCTCGGGAAAAGCCTTCGCTCTATGAAGTCAGGGACGGGAAGCCCAATCTCGTGCCCTTTCAGCTGGAGAACGGCGTGTACATCGTCCCCAAGATCGTCGATTCGGGCTATCTCGCCGTCGGCAAGAAGAAGCTGACGTTTACCCGTCAAGTTGCCGCTAAGTAGGAGAGGGACTCGTGACCTCGCCATCGCCGATTCTGGACAAAGCGCCAAAGCCTCCCGGATTGTTTCCGAAGAATGTGCAGTCCTGGCTTCTCGCCGGTCTCGCCATTCTGATGGTCGTCATCATGTGGCTCACCGGGGGAAAGAAGCCTTCCGCGCCCTCTCGCGCGATTCCCGCCGCGCCGGCCGTGCAGGCGCCGCTTGAAGTGAATGAGGCCAAAATCGTTGAGCTGCAGAATCGCATCCAGCAGCTGCAGCGCGAGCAGATCGTGGCGCAGAACGCGCTCGCGCAGCAGGGCCGCCTTGCCGGCGCGGCCGTCGAAGATCCGCCCGCCGGCGCTTCCGGTGCCGCGAGCAACGCGCCGCCAGAGCGCGCGGAAGACGCAATCCAGGCGGAAGGAAAAAAACGCGCCTACCTTTCGCTGTTTTCGTCGAACGTTGCTCTGACCTACCGCAAAACTCCGCAGACAGCGCATGCGAGCGAAACCATCGCTCCGCCGGCTGCCGGACAGGAACCGGGCGCCACGCAGCTGGCCGAACTCGTGAAGTCGCTGCAGCCGCAATTCCAGCCTCCAGTTCAGGGTGCTGGTCTCGCGCCGCACAAAGATTCCGCTGCGGAAAGTGACCGAAAGGAGGAAACAAAGAGCCTTGCCGCCGCGCCGGCTCGCGCACCCGCCGCGGCGACGGGCAAGACCTACGTCCTGTTTGAAGGAACCGTACTGGAAACCGTATTGATCAACCGCCTCGACGGGCAGATGGCGGGGCCCGTCGAGTGCCTGCTCTCGAATGATGTCTATTCCCACGACCGCCAACGTCTTCTCATCCCAGCAGGCTCGAAACTTCTTGGTGAAACGCGGAAGGTCGAGAGCCTTGGGCAGAGCCGCTTGGCGGTTTCCTTCCATCGCCTGCTCATGCCGGACGGTTACTCCGTGAGCCTCGATCATTTTCATGGGTTGAACCAGATCGGCGACGCCGGCCTCCGCGACCAGGTGAACAACCACTATCTCCGCATCTTTGGCGCTTCACTCGCCATCGGCGCGATTGGAGCCGTGGCCGAAGCCGGAACCTCGGGCACTTTGACCGCGTCCGGCGGAGATCTCATGCGTCAGGGACTTGCCCAGAGCACTGCGCAGTCTTCGGCACAGATCCTCGACCGCTTTCTCAACATTCTTCCGACCATCACCATCCGCGAGGGGCACCGGATCAAAGTCTATCTGTCGGGCGACCTCGCGCTGCCCGACTACGCGAATCACACCATGCCTTCAAATCTCTGAGGGAAAAGAAAGGGAAATGTCCGTGCGAAAGAAAATTCTGATTTGCTTTCTCGTCACAGGTTTATCGGTCGGCACCGCCTCCGCGCAATTCGGGGGAATCGTCTACGACCCGACAAACTATTCGAACGCTCTGCTGCGCTATTCCCAGCTGCAGCAGCAGCTGGTCGAGCTGCGCAACAGTTATGCGCAATTCGTGTCCCAATACAACCTGGCACTCAAAATGTCCAGGAACCTCGAGAACATGCCGGCCCGCTACCGCGCGCAATTCTCGGCATGGCGGAACGGAACGGCGATCGACACCTATACCAACACCGGAGGCTGGATCAGCGGCGCGAACTCCGGTCAGGCGGATACCGTTCTTGCCGGCTACCGGCAGGCAACGACCGAGCTCGGAATCTACGATCCGAGCGCCCTCTCCGGCATGAACGCCGATGAACTCGCTCGCGTGAAGTCACAGTATGCCTCCGTCGAACTCGCAGACGGCGCCAATACCACCGCTCTTCTAACCATCGGCGCCATCCGCGGAAGTGCCCAGACCCTCGAGACGCAGATCGACAACCTGGAGCGCGATTCGCTTTCGGCCGATCCCGATCTGAATACGGAAGTATCCGTCCTCAACAAGATCAACGCGACCAACGTACTGGCGCTGCGTTCGATACAGGACTCCAACAAGCTTCTCGCTTCGCTGCTTGAACAACAGACCGTTGCTTTGAAACAACAGCGCGAAATGACCGCCAACGCCATCAACGCCGATATCGGTCGCCGGGCCAGCCTTATCGGGAACCTGAAGCAAGTGACCGGCACTCTGACCTATTCGTTAGAAAACTTCCGCATGCCGTAGTTGGCATGCCCAATCGACTGTAGAAGGAGCCGAGCCCATGCAAACCGATTTCCTGCAGTTCCTGTATCAGGCGATCAACAATCTTCTGACACAGAACCTCGGCTTCTTCGATGCCATGGGGCAGAACCTGTTTCGCATGTTCGCTACGATCTTGATTGCCTGGTACGGCATCAAGTCCGCGCTCTCCGCTGCCAGCGGCAAATACACGTTCCAGTTCGACGATTTTGCGAGCCTCCTGCTCACCATCGCCTTCGGTTTCGCCATGGTCAACTACTACAGCACTCCCATCCCCGGCATCGGCGCGAGCTTTCACAACCTGATTACGGACGAAGCGCAATTCCTGGCCAATCGGATCAATCAGGAAGAGTTAGAAACCATCATCGACCGCATCGGAGATTTTGAAGCGCGCATCGATGCTCCCGGCGTTACCGACTTCCTCGGCATAGCCATCTATATCATCGTCATTATTCTGCTCGCCGCCGCGCAGGCGATTGCTATCGTGGTCGTCGCGTACGGGTTTATTGCGACCGCCGTTTGCGTACTGGTCGGTCCTGTCTTCGTACCGTTCTTCATCGTGCCGAAGCTCGAATGGCTCTTCTGGGGCTGGCTTCGCTGTTTCCTCCAGTACGCCTTCTACGAGGTCGTCGCCGCCGCGGTCGTCTATATCATCGGCAACCTTATTATTGGCGTGCTCACGCTGCAGGGGACCGGCACGATCTCCACGCTCCAGCTGATCGGCTGGTTTCCGGTCTTGCTGATCACCTTTGTTTCCTCGATCTATGTGCTCCTGAAAGTTCCCGCACTCACAAATCACATCTTCAGCGGCGCCGCCGGCGGCACTTCTGCCGGAATTCTCGAGGTGCCCGCCGCCGCCGCAACGGCCGTGGCCAGGGAGCTCTAATGGATCGCGATTCCTCGTTTCACGACGCCAAGCGTCTTTACCTTGAATCCTACGGTGACCCGATGGTGACCAACACCTACCTGAAAATCGCGCTGGTTCTCGTCGCTCTTGTAGCCGTAGCGCTTGCGCTTGTAGACTTGCGGACCCTCCGTACGTTCGAGAATTTTCGTCCTCTGGTCATCCGCATTGACGATCTGGGCCGCGCGGAAGCCATCAACTACCACAACTTCGAGTACAAACCGCAGGATGCCGAGGTCAAATACTTTCTCTCGCAGTTCACGAACCTCTACTACCGCCGCAACCGCTATACCATTCAGAACGACTTCGCGAAGTCCCTCTATTTCCTTGACGGAAAGCTCGCCAACGGGATTCTCGACGCCTATCACAAGGACGACGTCGTCCGGAAATTCCTCACCAACACCTCCGCTCCGGAAATCGACGTCGATGTCAAGAAAGTCGCGCTTGAAGAACTGCAAACCCCGCCGTTCCGCGCCCGCGTCGATTTTTATCTCGTGTACTTCTCACCCGCCGATCACAGCGAACTAAAGCGCGACCTCTATACAGCGAATTTCGTTTTCACGTTCCAGTCGCGGGTGCCGAACGAACTGATCCCCATCAACCCGTTGGGACTGACGATTTCCTACTTCCGCGAAGATCAGGCCTTCAAATGATGCTTCCGCTCCGGTGGGAAGGTGCAGTCGTCGTCGCGGAATGGGGCTCCTTAACCTCGAAAACGCGCAGGACCCAATGATTGCCAATGCAGTTCTCTTCGCCATTGCCATTTTTCTCGCCTACGGCTTCTGGCTCATGGATCAGCTGAAGTTCATGGCCCCGTACCGGGCCCTGCTCTTTCGTGAGTACGGAAC
>JBKOXA010000070.1:0-44433 GCA_046724685.1 Acidobacteriota bacterium
CGACAAACAGATTCCGCACGAGGCCGGCTTGCAGGATTCGCACATCAGTTACACCAAGGGCTGCTACACCGGCCAGGAAATTGTGGAACGCGTGCGCTCGCGCGGCCAGGTGAACCGCGTGCGAGTTCTACTGAAATTCGATGCCACGGAACCTCCCCCTACAGGCACAACCCTGATAGCCGATGGAAAGGAGGCCGGCTACACCACGCGTACAGCGTTTTCTCCCGCATTGCAGACCGCGATTGGAATGGGTTATGTGCGCCGCGATAAGAGCGAAGCCGGCTCGCAACTGGAGTGCTCAGGAATGAACGCTACCGTCACGGGAGCGCCGCTCGCGAGGACGGACTAGGATTCGTCGTTACCGCCTCGAATAGACCCGCACGTAGTCTACGAGCATTCGTTGAGGAAACTGCGTGGTGCTGTCAGGATTTCCCGGCCAATTCCCGCCTACCGCTAGGTTCAGGAGGATGAAAAAGGGATGATCAAAGGTCCACTGGCCGCCGGCGGGCCATTGCCGCTGTGTGAACGTCGCATAATTGTTCGAATCGACGTAGAAACGAACCGTGTGCGGCTCCCACTCCACCGCATAAAGATGGTAGTCATCGGCATAGCTTTGGCCGACGGGAAGCAAAATGGTACCTGTCAAATCGGAAGTCGGCGCAACGGAGCTTGGTCCGTGCAGCGAACCGTGGATAATGCCCGGCTCACGGCCGATATTTTCCATGATGTCGATCTCGCCGCATTTTGGCCAATCCGCGGTGCTGATGTCATTGCCCAGCAACCAGAACGCCGGCCACATTCCCTGACCTTTCGGAATTTTAATGCGCGCTTCGAATCGCCCATAGGCTTGCGTGAATAAGTCTTGCGACTTCAGCCTTGCGGAGGTGTAGTCGCGCGCCATGCCGTCCTTGCCGGTGAATTTCTCGTGTTGAGCGGTAATGACCAAATTGCCGCTCTGAATTTTCACGTTTTGCGGACGCGAAGTGTAGGACTGCAGTTCGTTGTTGCCCCAGCCGTGGCCGCCAAGATCATACGCCCACTTCGCCGCGTCGGGGGCGGAACCATCGGCAGCCGAGAATTCATCGGCCCAGGCAAGCGTCCAGCCTTGCTCTTGGGAATGCGCTGCGACAGGGTCGACTGCGCCGCCGCCGAGACTGGCTGCGGTCAAAACAAATACGCATGCCGCGGTAAGCGAGAGAGTACGCATGACGGGAAGCAGATTAGCGGATATGAGCGCGGGAAGAAAAGCTACGCGATATTCAGTGCTCGCTTGAAGGAGCCCTTTTCGCTGTCGATCCTCTTTTGGAGCTGAAGGATGGAGTAGAGGAGCGCTTCGGGGCGCGGCGGGCAGCCAGGAACGTATACGTCCACAGGTATGACTTGATTGCAGCCCTGCACAATCGCGTAGTTATTGAAGACGCCGCCCGAAGTTGCGCAGGCGCCCATGGAGATGACCCACTTGGGTTCGGGCATTTGATCGTAAAGTTGGCGAATAACAGGCGCCATTTTTTGCGAGAGCCGTCCGGCGACGATCATGAGGTCTGCCTGGCGAGGCGAGGGACGAAACACTTCTGCGCCAAATCGCGCAACGTCAAAACGCGCCGCCGCCATGGACATCATTTCGATGGCACAGCAGGCGAGGCCGAATCCAAGCGGCCAGATGGAGCTTCTTCGCGCCCAGTTCACGGCTTTGTCGAGAGTCGTGAAAATAATTCCTTCGTCCTCGAGGAGCTTGCCGAAATCGTCGGGCTTGGTCAGCGTGACGTGTTTGCCGAGGGATGTGCTCATCGTGTCCTCAACCGTATTTTGGCACAGGGCGGACGCGGAGACAAACCGGGAGTGCTCGCGCAGACTCTGCACTCCTCTGGATGGAGGCCAAGACCGCGTTCATGCCAAATCTACGAGGAGGACTACCTTGCCGAACTGTTCTCCTGATTCAAGATGGGCGTGAGCGGCGGCGCAATCCTTGAGCGGGAAAGTGCGGTCGAGGACAGGTTTGAGGCGGCCTGCGGCGACTAGCTTGAGCACCGTGGCGAATTCGGATTTTGTGCCCATATAGGAGCCAAGGATGGAAAGCTGGCGGCTGAAGAGAAACCGGAGATCGATTTTGGCGTCGTAACCGGTGGTGGCTCCGCAGGTGACCAGGCGACCGCTCCCGGCGAGGCTCGCCACGCTATCGTCCCAGGTGGCGGTGCCGACGTGTTCGAACACGACGTCCACCCCGCGCTTGGCTGTGAGGCGGCGGACCTCATCTTTGATCCGCTGACTTTTGTGATTGATTACTTCGTCGGCGCCGAGTTCTTTGGCTTTGCCGAGCTTGGCTTCGCTGCCCGCGGTGGCGATGACGCGGCAGCCAAACATTTTGGCGATCTGGATGGCGGCGGACCCGACGCCACTGCCTGCGCCGAGAATGAGGACTTCTTCGCCGGGCTGGAGCTGCGCACGCGTGAGCAGCATGTGCCAGGCGGTTTGAAAAACCAGCGGGACGGCGGCGGCTTGTTCAAAGGGCAGACTTTCTGGATACGGAAAGCAATTGACTTCGGGGCAGCGGACGAATTCGGCGCAGCCACCGTCAATTCGGTAGCCGAGATTGGTGAATTGCGGGCAGCGGTTGTCGTGACCGGCGAGGCAGGCGGGACATTTGCCGCAGGCGACGCCAGGAGCGAGCAGGACTTTTTGGCCGGGTTGGACGGTCGTGACGCTCGGACCAATTTTGGCGATGACCCCAGCGACGTCGCTGCCAGGAATGTGCGGCAGTGGAATCGACACGCCGGGCAGTCCGCCGCGCACCCAGAGATCGAGATGATTCAGTGCACAGGCGCGTACGCGAACCAGCACCTCGCCGGATCGCAGTTCCGGTTCGGGTGCGTCCGCGTAGCGCAGCACGTCGGGTCCGCCGTGATGATCGAAGGCAATGGCCTTCATTGGCAACTCCTGACACGCAGCGCTATGTTAGTCAGACAGCCTCAGCGTGTCCAATCCGACGATTTCGATCGCCTTCGCAGGGGCACGATGTAAGCGCGCCCTCGCCGCTCAACCTGTTTCATCCGCAAGGTCGCAAGGGCGCTTGCGTTGACAGGATTTCGCCAACGCCTTACGCTGAGCCTGGCTACATCATGGACCTCTTTGAAGAGATCGTGCGGATGCGCAAGGCCGGTCAGCGCGGCGCGCTGGCCACGATCGTCCATACCAACGGCTCGATTCCGAGCTACGAGAGTTCGCGGATGCTTGTGCGCGAGGACGGCTCGATTGCGGGAACCATCGGCGGCGGATGCGTCGAAGCGGACGTCTGGGCCGCAGCCAAAGAAGTCATGGCCAAGGAAACTCCGCGCAAAATGGCTTTCCAGTTGAACAACGAAGCCAGCTACGACAACGGCCTGATCTGCGGGGGCACGCTCGAAGTTTTTGTCGAACCGATTCTGCCGCAACCCATTGCCCACATTTTTGGCGGTGGGCACGTTTCAATGGCGCTCGCAAAGTCCGCCAGCGCAGCGGGATTCGGGATTGTAATTGTCGACGACCGCGAGCAGTTCGCCAACCAAGAACGTTTTCCAATGGCGCAGGAACTTCACACGAGCTACGAAAAAGCATTCCAGCAGCTCCAGCCCAACGCGTCGTCCTACCTTGTGATCGTTACTCGCGGCCATCGCGACGACATGCGGGTTCTCGCCTGGGCCGTGCGGACCCAGGCTCGCTACATTGGCATGATCGGCAGCAAACGTAAGGTGCTTTCCGTTTATCGGGCGCTTGAAAAAGAAGGTTACGCTCCGGAAGAATTTTCACGCGTGTACGCACCCATGGGCTTGGAGATTGGCGCTCTGTCTCCCGAGGAGATCGCCATCAGTATCACGGCGGAGCTGGTTGCCGTGCGCCGAAACGTAGAATCTGCCCAGCACAAAAAATTGCAGCGCACGATTCGCGAAACGGCAGGTTCCGGCGCTAAAGCTTAGAGCTCATTGCGAGACGGGATAGGCGAGCGGGGCAGCGCCATTTAGGATGCGCTGAGCAAGCCGAGTCCCTTCCGACCGGACTCGCAATCTCCGATCGGTTCCGCTTTGCCTGACGGTTCCGGCACGCTCCGCTCGGAATCACAAACTTTTTCTTCCGCCGTTATCGCAACGCGTCGTTGTAGGGTTTGAGTACCACTTATGCTGGCCGCTGTGATTCTTTCGGGCGGCGCATCGCGCCGCATGGGTTCGCCAAAGGCTTTGGTGTCCTATCAGGGCAGGCCATTCCTTGAGCATCTGCTGTCGGTCACGAATCATCCCGCGATCGGCGTGCGTCGCGTGGTATTGGGTCCGGATGCGGAGGCGATTTCGCAAGGAATCGCTCTGGCGCCCGAGGAGATCGTCATCAACCACGCATGGGAAAACGGCCAGCTCAGCTCGATTCACGTCGCCCTACGCAGCCTGCCACCCGATACGGATGGAATCCTTTTGTGCCCCGTGGATCATCCGCTGATAAGCGCGTCGCTTGTGGGCAATTTGATCGACGTGTTCTTCAAGGAGCGCCCGCCGGTGGTCGTTCCAAGCTACCGCGGGCGGCGCGGCCATCCAGTGATTTTCGCCGCAGCAACGTATGATGAGCTCCTGAAGGCGCCAATGGACCAGGGTGCGCGTGCGGTGGTTTGGGCGCACAAAGGAGAAGTGCAGGAAGTTTCAACTACCGAAGAAGGCTGCGTGCTGAACCTTAACGATCCGAATGCGGTGGCCAGGCTGGAGAATCAAAAATTTCCGGAGTGGCGCAGGCCCAGCTAGGTTGATGGGGCCGCTCGCAATTTTGCGCTGAGCGCGCGCGCGGCGTCTACGGCCAAATAAGCTCCGTGAATGGTTTCTTCCGGCAGCTCACCGAACGAAGCGACCAGAGTCTCTATTGTGATTTCGTGAAGGTCGCTGACTTGTTTGCCGGTCAGCAATTCCGTCAGCCGCGAAGCACACGCGATCGCGGTTGTGCATCCTCGGCACAAGAATCGCGCCTCGGCAATCTTGCCATCCCCCGCGCGAGCGGCAACGCGCAGAACATCGCCGCAAACGGGGTTGCTGACCTCAACCGACGCCGTGGCGTTGTCCAATTCTCCTGCATTCCGCGGATTCTGGAAGTGATCGAGAACTTCTTTCGAAAACATGCGTCGAGTATGACGGTGATCCGCGGCGGCGGGCAAGCCCTCTACTTTGCGGACCGCTCGGGCAGGTACTTCTTTTCCATCGAAGCGACCACGGTGTAGTTCGGATCCACCATTTCCGTTAGGTGCACTTTGCATACCTGGGAGCAAAGCTCGTAGGCATCAAGTTCCGAAAGCCCATAGTCGGCATGAATCCAGTGAACCAGCTCGGTGACCGCGATCCGAACCGCGTCGTCCACCGGACGGTAACTACCCGTCGTCATCAATTCGTTTTCGTTCTCAAGGCGTGGCCAGTCGATGCGCTTTTTCCTGAGCAGATCGAGTTTCAGCCGGACGCGCATCGGCACTTCGACCGCGCTGCCGGCAACTTCGCCGTCGCCCATCGCGGCGTGGCCATCTCCAAAGTAAAAAAGCGCACCGGCCACATTCACAGGAAGGTAGAGCGTGTTGCCTTTACTGACTTCGGGAGCGTCCATATTGCCGCCAAATTCTGCCGGCACAATCGAGCTCCGCGCTTCCCCGCTTGCCGGAGCGACACCAATGCACCCAAGAAAGGGATGCAAGGGAAAACTTACTTTGAAGTTTGAATCGAGTGCCTGAAACGTCGCGGTATTTTTCTCCGCGTCAATGGGATAAAACCATATCTTCTCGGCAAGCGGCTTGGTTTCGAGCATCGGAGTGTAGTGGGTGGCATTTGCTGCTCCAAAGCCCGGGCTGAAGGTGCCAACGCCCTGCTTGCCGTCCACCTGAAGATCTAGGATGTGAACCACGAGCGTGTCGCCGGGCTCCGCGCCTTCGATGAAGAACGGCCCGGTTAGTGGATTGTCGCCCTTGACCAGCGAAAATGAATCTCCCGGCTTCTCGAGCGCGTTGCCGAAGCAATCAAGCGAATTGGCTTCCAGAATATTCCCCGGCTTGACATGCGCGACCGGCGGAGCGACTCCGTAGACGTACTTCACATTGTCAATGGTGGCGCGATAGCGCACTACCTCGTCTTTACCCGCCGACGGAGCAGTTTGCGCGGCAAGAGACGTCAGACCAACAAGAAAGAACAACCAGAGCCGAAAAATCATAAGCATCCTCGCACGAAGGTGAGTTGCGGTTGGGAGTCGATCACACGCCGGCCCCTTCGTCAACCTGCACCGCTCGTTTGCTATGCTGGTGACAATGCTCCGACGCGGCAAAACCAGGCGCCCCAATGAGCTTCGAATCGTGTCCCTTGCTCCTTCCTGCACTTCAATCCTCTGCGCCATCGGGGCTAAACGCCACCTCGTTGCTGTTACGCCCTGGTGCCGGCACGTCGCCTCAGTTTCCGGCTTACCGGCATTCGGAGATTGCTGGCGTCTCGAATCGATCGAAAAAATCGCTCGTCTTCGGCCAACTATGATCGTCGGCTCCGTCCCCTTTCATGCGGAAACTGTCGGACGCATCCTTACGCTTCCCGCACAGTTCCTGGCCTTCAATCCCCGCTCGCTCGCTGATATTGAATCTGACATTCAAACCCTGTCGCGCCTGACAAATCGCTCCGAACATGGCCGCCGTCTGATTCTTCGTATGAGAAATGCCTTCGCTGACATTCGCCATATGGCTCCGAAGTCTGCCCCGAGGCCGCGCATCTACGCCGAAGCATGGCCGAATCCCAGAATCAGTTCCCCTCCGTGGGTTTCCGAAATCATCGAGCTTTGCGGCGGCAAACTGGTTGTCGAGCCCGGTACCCGCATCTGCGATGAAAACGTCGCGGCCGCCGGTCCCGACGTAATTCTCCTTGCATGGACGGCCGCAGGAAACCGCTCCGACCCTCGCAAGGCTCTTGCCCATCCTCTGTGGCAGGCGGTCCCCGCAATCCGTCACAAACGGGTTTTCGCGGTTCGTGATGAACTGCTTAACACTCCCGGCCCGCCAGTCGTAAGAGGCGCCCGCGAAATCCTTCGAATCCTGAAGGGTCTTTCCGGAGTTTCCGAATGAGCATTCAAATCGTTGCGGCCGTGATCGAACGTGATGATCGCCGCCTTTTGATCGGCCAGCGTCGCCGCCAAGACTCTTCGCCGCTCAAGTGGGAATTTCCCGGCGGCAAAGTCCGGCTAGGCGAATCGCCGGAACAAGCTCTGGCCCGCGAGCTCAAGGAAGAGCTGGACGTCACGCTGGTTTGCGCAGTTCCAATTTCGCGGGTGGAACACGAGTATGGAGGCGGGATGGGCTCACTCTCCATCACCTTTTTTGCCGCGTCCATCGTCGAATCCGAACTTTGCCCTGGACCCTTCGAGCAGGTCGCCTGGGTCCTGCCACGAGAACTTGGTACCTACGACTTCCTCGCGGCCAATCGCCGCCTTATCGCCGAACTCGCCACCGGCCGGATCAAGCCCGGAGAAATTCTTGCTTCAAGCCCTCAGAGTCAACTGAGAAACAACCATTAGCAGACTCGCAACCTCCCGTTTCTCCGTGCTTGCGGCTGTAGCACCGGCATACTATTTTTAGGATTTGAGGGGCCTTGCCTCCAGCGAATGTAAGAGGCAAGTCACATGCAAGGACTCCAGAAGCTCTGGCGCACCTCGAGTTAGACCCTCTTACCTATGCTTAACGGAAAGCGCATTCTCGTCGTGATGCCGGCGTATAACGCTGCAAAAACGCTCGAGCAGACATACCGCGAAGTGCCCAAAGACTTCGTCGACGAAATCATACTGGTGGATGACGGCAGCCACGACTCCACGGCGAAGGTTGCCGCGGAGCTTGGGCTTACCACGTTTGTCCATCGCCAGAATCTCGGTTACGGCCGCAACCAAAAAACCTGCTATCGCGAAGCGCTGCGCCGCGGCGCGGACATCGTGATCATGCTTCATCCTGACTATCAATATTCGCCGAACCTCATCGTGTCGCTGGCGGGAATGATCGCCTTTGGTGAGTATGATGTGGCGCTCGGCTCGCGCATTCTCGGCGTCGGCGCTTTGAAAGGCGGCATGCCGCTCTACAAATACATTTCGAACCGCTTCCTTACGCTTTTCCAGAACCTCCTGATGATGTACAAGCTTTCTGAATACCACACCGGCTATCGCGCATTTTCACGCGCCGTGCTGGACTCGCTGCCTCTTGAGGCCAATACAGACGACTTTGCGTTTGACAATCAGATGCTCGCGCAAATTGTTTTCTTCGGTTATCGCATGGGCGAGGTTTCCTGCCCAACGCGCTACTTCCCGGAAGCCTCGAGCCTCAGCTTCTGGCGCAGCGTCAAATACGGCTTCGCCGTCCTGGCAACATCGCTGCAATTCCGTCTGCAAAAATGGGGCCTCGCGAACTTCCGGATCTTTGCCGACGAAGGCCACAAACTCCTGCCGGACTACTACGTCATGGTGAAAGAGTGAGTTCTTCCGCGATCTCCGTCGAGACCGCTGCCGCCGATTCCGAGCATCAAGCTAGTACGCAAGGCGACCACCGAACGTCTCCGTGGCTTCTCGCGCTGCTGCTGGTCGCACTTACGTTGTTTGCCTACTGGCCGACATTTTCAAACGGTTTTGTAAATTACGATGACAATGCTTACGTCACTCAGAACGACCACCTGCAGCCTGGCCTGACCGTCGCAAATATCTCCTGGGCTTTTCGCACCACCATTATTGCGAATTGGCACCCGGTCACTTGGATTTCCCACATGGCGGACATCCAGTTTTTTGGCCTGCATGCGGCCGGCCATCATGCCACGAGCCTGCTCCTTCATGCCCTAAACGTTGTGCTGTTGTTTTACCTGCTCGTTTCCGCCACGGGCTTTCTCTGGCGCAGTTTTCTTGTCGCCGCCCTCTTTGCGCTGCATCCTTTTAACGTCGAGTGCGTTGCCTGGGTCTCGGAACGCAAGACGCTCCTCTGCACGCTCTTCCTTTTTCTGGCGCTGTTCGCCTACGGATGGTACGCCCGCAAACCAGGCGTCGGCCGCTATGTGGTCGTTGCCGCTCTATTTGCCATCGGCCTTGCGGCCAAGCCGATGATTATCACCCTTCCGTTTGCGCTGCTGCTCCTCGACTATTGGCCCCTTGCCCGCCTTCCCGTCCCAAATCGTCGTGAAGATCTTCCTTTCTTTTTCGCAAAGCTCTGGCCGCTGGTCCTCGAAAAGCTGCCCCTCCTGCTCTTCTCTGCGGGCAGCGCCTATATCACCCTGCTCGCCCAGGGACGCTCCAATGCCATTGCCGCAAATGAACTTTTCTCGATTTCCGTTCGGGTCGCCAATGCACTCTGGTCTTATGTCCTCTATCTCCTCAGAGCCCTCTGGCCTGTCGATCTCATCGTTTATTACCCCCATCCGGAGAACTCGCTTGCGCTGTGGAAGCCTCTCGCAGCCGCCGTTTTTATCTTGCTTTTCACCTCCCTCTGCATCCGCCGCCGCCACGAGCGTTACCTGCTTGTGGGCTGGCTGTGGTATCTCGGTTGTCTCGTGCCGGTGATCGGCCTTGTCCAGGTGGGCCGGCAGGCAATGGCCGATCGCTACGCGTATTCCACGCTTCTCGGAATTTTCGTTCTTGTTGTCTGGTGGCTTGCGGATCACGCTGCGAGCCTAGGCTTGCGTTCCCGCACCCTCGGAGCGGTTGCGGTGCCTTTCTTGGTTTTCTTTGGCGCCTTCACCTGGCGGCAGACCACTTTCTGGAAGGACAGTTTCTCTCTGTTCGCACGCACCCTTGAAATCGCTCCGGTAAACTTTATCGCGCAAAACAATATGGGTGAAGCGTACATGCAGATCGGGAGGCCCGACCTCGCATACGACTACTTCCTGAGGGCCACGCAGCAGAAGCCGCGGTTCGGCCTGGCGCACTACAATCTTGGAATCGTGCTTGTCGGGAAGAACCGCGCCGGCGAGGCCCGCCAGGAATTTCAGGCCGCAATTCGTTACGGACAGGATGCCCCGGAAACCGCCGCCGCCTATCACAATCTTGGGATTGTTTTGCTCGGAGACAATCAGCTTGCCGATTCGATCCACATGTTCTCGGAAGCGCTCCGGCTGGCTCCGGGAAAGCAGTCAAGCTACCTGGCACGGGGACTCGCGGAGTTTCGGCTTGCCAATTTCCATGCCGCGGAGGCTGATTTCGTTGCGGGCGCTAACCTCGCGCCTGATTCGGTGGCCTCTTTTTGGGTGGGGCGGGCCAGGGAAGCTCAAGGAAACACCAGCGGAGCAATCGAAGCGTACCGCAAGGCTCTTAAGCTGCAACCGGATAAGCAAGACGCGAAAGAACGCTTGGACGCGCTGCTCTCCGGCCGTGTGCTTCCCTTCAATCGGTCGGAAAATTAGATCTTTGCCCGGCGGCCTCGTCAGGAGGTCACCGGATTCGGCTTGTCCTTCACGATCCCTAATTCCTGGATCGCCTTATCGACGACCCTTGCGTCGAGCTTTCCGTCTTCGCTCAATTCATGGAGCGTGGCCAGTACGATGAACTTTGCGTCCACCTCGAAGAAGTCGCGCAACGACATCCGCCCTTCGCTGCGCCCGAACCCGTCGGTGCCGAGTGCCGCCAGCCTTCGTGGCATCCACTTGCTGATCATATTCGGCAGCGTCTTCAAATAATCCGAAGCCGCCACCAGCACCCCTGGCGCATCCTCCAGGCATTGCGTAACGTACGGCACCCGCGGCTTCCCGCCCGGATTCAGGCGGTTCCAGCGCTCGGTTTCAATCGCATTAAGGTAGAGCTCCTTGTAGCTCGTCACGCTCCAAACGTCCGCCGCGACACTGTACTTCTGCTCCAGAATTTCCTGCGCGCGGAGTGCCTCATTCAGAATTGCTCCGCTGCCGAACAACTGCGCTTTCAACTTCGCCTTTTTGTTGGTCGAAGCACGGTATTTGTACATTCCCTTCAGGATGCCTTCCCTCGCTCCTTCGGGCATCGGGGGCATCGCGTACGGCTCGTTCATCACGGTGATGTAGTAGAACCAGTTTTCGCCGTCCTTGTACATTCGCCGAATGCCATCCTGGATGATCACGGCGATTTCATAAGCGAAGGCGGGATCGTACGCTTTCAGGTTCGGCACGGGCAGAGCAAGAATGTGGCTGTTGCCGTCCTGGTGTTGCAGTCCTTCGCCCGACAGTGTTGTACGCCCTGAAGTTCCGCCCAGCAGGAATCCGCGCGTACGCATGTCTGCAGCCGCCCAGATAAAATCTCCAATTCGCTGGAACCCAAACATGGAGTAATAGATGAAAAACGGGATGGTGTTGATTCCGTGCGTGGCATACGCGCTGCCTGCCGCGATGAACGACGCCATGGACCCGGCTTCCGTGATGCCTTCTTCAAGAATTTGTCCGTCTTTGGCTTCTTTGTAGAGCAGCAGCGTGTTCATGTCGACAGGCTCATACTTCTGACCGCCGCTCGCGTAGATGCCCACGGTTCGGAACAGCGACTCCATACCGAACGTGCGCGCTTCGTCCGGCACGATGGGCACAATCAACTTGCCGATCTCCGGATCCTTCAGCATTTTGCGCAGCATTGCCACAAACGCCATGGTCGTCGAGACTTCGCGCTCTTCGCTGCCTTCTGTGAATTCCTTAAACAGTTCGTCGTGATCCGCCGCGAGTGCAGTTGAACGCGCGCTGCGCTTCGGCGTGTAACCGCCCAGGGCCTCACGTCGCGCCTTCAAATACTCGATCTCCACGCTGTCTTCCGCCGGGCGGTAAAACGGCACGGTGATGCAATCGTCGTCGTTGAGCGGAATTCCAAATCGCGAGCGAAATTCGCGCAACTCGTCTTCGTTGAGCTTTTTTTGCTGGTGCGTAACGTTCTTGCCTTCACCGGCTTCGCCCAGCCCGTATCCCTTGATCGTGCGCGCCAGGATCACGGTCGGGCCACCCCGGTGCTCCACGGCCGCTTTGTACGCCGCATATACCTTGCGCGGATCGTGGCCGCCCAATCGCAAGCGCCGCAGCGCTTCATCCGGCAGCGGTTCGACCAGCTTCAGCAGCCGTTCATCGTGCCCAAAGAAATGCTGCCGCACGTACGCGCCGGACGAGACGACCAGCTTCTGGTATTCGCCGTCCACCAACTCGCCCATGCGCTTGACCAGCAGCCCTTCGGTGTCGCGTTCGAGGATAGGATCCCACTCGCTGCCCCACAGAACCTTAATGACGTTCCAGCGCGCGCCGCGGAACGCCGATTCCAATTCCTGAATAATCTGACCGTTGCCGCGCACCGGTCCGTCCAGCCGCTGCAGGTTGCAATTGATGACGAAAATCAGGTTGTCCAAATTCTCGCGCGAAGCCAACGTGATGGCCCCGAGGGACTCGGGCTCATCGGTTTCGCCGTCGCCCAGGAACGCCCACACCTTCGCGTCCGTCGTCGCTTTTAGGCCGCGATTTTCGAGATACCGGTTGAACCGCGCTTGGTAAATCGCCATCAGCGGGCTCAAACCCATCGACACCGTTGGAAATTCCCAGAAGTCCGGCATCAGCCACGGGTGCGGATACGATGACAGGCCGCCACCGGGCTTCAGCTCGCGGCGGAAATTCTCCAATTGCTGCGCGCTGATTCTCCCCTCCATGAACGCGCGCGCGTAAATTCCCGGCGCCGCGTGCCCCTGGAAGTAGACGGTGTCGCCCTCGAAGTCCGGAGTCCTCGCGCGGAAAAAATGATTGAATCCCACTTCGTACAGCGTTGCGGCCGACGCGTAGGTCGAAATGTGCCCGCCGATATTGTGTTCTTCGCGGTTTGCGCGTACCACCATCGCCAGCGCGTTCCAGCGAATCAACGACTTGATGCGTCGTTCGAGCTCCTGATCGCCTGGGAACAGCGGCTGCAGCCGCAAAGGAATCGTGTTCGCATACGGGGTATTCGCGGTGAAAGGCAAATCAATCCCATTTACGGTCGCGTGGGCCCGCAATTTCTCCAGAATCTCGGCGGCTACCTCCGGCCCGCTCGACTCCAGCACGGAATCCAATGATTCGAGCCACTCCTGAATCTCCACGTCCTCCACCTGACGAGGCTGTGTGTACGTCTGGTTAGCCATTTTCTCGTTGTCCCTTTTCGGATATCCCGCTTCGTGCAGTGCCACGTTGTTCTTCCTTATCTCACCATAAGCTAAATAGAATACACCGCCGTCCGTCGGCTTGCATCTCCACAAATCGATTTTTCATTGAGCTATTGCTTCAATCGCGCAGCACGCATCGCCTTCCCTTCCTTACGTCCTTTGTTTCCCGTACCTCACAAATCCCTGGACAGCGTCCGGCCGCCGTCGAGCACCAGGATGTGCCCGGTCAAAAATTCAGCAGTCGCCAGAAACACCACCGCGTCCGCAATATCCGCCGGCTTCCCTGTTTTCCCAAGAGGTGCAAGCTTCACAAAATCAGTTTCCCACTCCGGCGGGTCGCCTGCCATGGTGATCGTTCCGGGAGCAATCGCATTCACGCGCACGTCTGGCGCGAGGGCCTTCGCCAAACATTTTGTCAGCATGATCACGCCCGCTTTCGAGACGGAATGAGGCACGTAGCCGGTCCAGCCGAGCAGTCCGCCCGTATCCGCAAAATTTATAATGGACCCTTTCGACCGCCGCAACATCGGCGCGGCCGCCTGAGCCACAAAAAACGGCGCCTTCACATTGGTATCGAGCGAAGCATCCCAACTTTCTTCCGTCGTCGAAATGACACTCCCTGGCAAGAAGTTTGCCGCGCTGTTTACCAACAAATCGAGCCGTCCCAATTCATTTCCAGTCTCCAGAAGCATCCTGCGAATCTCGTCTACATTTCGCAAGTCCGCCCGAATCGCCGCCGCTTTCTGTCCGAACTCCTCAACCTGCCCGACCACCTCCGCCGCATCCCTGGCTGACTCGCGGTAGTGCACCGCAACGTCCATTCCCTCCTCCGCCAGCCGCAGGGCCACTGCGCGTCCCAGCCGCTTCCCCGCGCCGGTCACCAGCGCCACCTTGCCCGACAAATTCTTGGTTTCACGCATAGATCGCCCGTTGGTTGTGTCTTCCCGCGCAAACTTAGCACATCCCTTGCTAGAATTTCCTCGTTTCTACGCCAGCCCCAGCACAGCGAGGGATCTCTCTCTATTTCGTAGATTCCTTCGCAGGAGCCTTCATGACCCTCGATCTTCTCGCCATCGCCGCGCATCCCGACGACGTCGAATTAACTTGCGGCGGCACGCTCCTCAAATCCGCGCAACAAGGCTACAAGACCGGCATCCTCGATCTCACCGCCGGAGAAATGGGAACTCGCGGCACTCCCGAAACCCGCGCGACGGAAGCGGCTCGCGCCGCTGAAATCCTGAAGGTGAAATGGCGAGGCACTCTCGGCGTTCCCGACTCCGACGTGCAACCCTCGCGCCAGCACAAACTCGCCCTCGCCCGAGTGATTCGCCGGCTTCGGCCACGCACTGTGATTCTTCCTTACTGGCAGGCCCGCCACCCCGATCACTACCACGCGTCGACTCTTGGATACGAGGGTTGCTTCCTCGCCGGACTCAAGGCGCTGCCCATTGAAGGCGAACCCTATCGACCTTTCAAAATTCTCTACTGCACTTCTTTCGAAGGGATGCCGCCGACATTTATCGTGGATATCACCAAGCAATACGAAACGCGGCGCCGGGCCATCCTGGCCTATCGCTCGCAATTTCGGCCAGCGAAGAGCGAGCGCAAGCAGCGCGTCTTTCTTGCCATCGACGAACTCGATTCCAAGATGGACCTTCTCGCGCGCCGCAACGGCGATTTAATTGGTGTGAAGTACGGTGAACCGTTCCTGCAGAAGGAACCCATGCGGGTAGAAGACGTAGTGGATCTACCCGTCCGCTCAATCTAAGTAAAAATCATGGTCATTCGAGCAAGCCAGGAACCTGCTTCTCTTTTGACAGACTCCGTCTTGGACCCTAAATCTTTTCGTCTTCCTGAGCCGGCGAGAATCCGAGCAAGGTCTGCCCTCCCGGCGCCCGCTCCACCTTTACCCGAACCAGGGCTTCACTCTCTGCGCCAGATTTCCGCAGCGTCGCCATTGTCGTCAGAGCCTCGGAATACACCCGCGTCACCAGATAGGTTTCGCTGGTGCCGTCCTTCTTCCATAACTGGCCAATCTGAATTTTCGATACGCTGTTTGCCATCATCCCGACTCTATTGTTGCTGTGCAGCAGTGTCAACCGCGGGTGTCGGGTCTGTTCCGACTCCATCAACGTTGCTGGACGGGATCGCCTTCCTTGGCTTGCCCAATCAGCGGAGAAACACCGCCGCGCAAGAAAATTGACGGGACTCTGTCCCTCCTGTAATTTGTTTGAACTGTGCGGCTTCCGCTCGTCGGACGCCCTTGGGCCGCGCTTGACCGCGGTTTGCTTCCAGTTTCCGTTACACCGAGTGAACAAGATTCGCGTCGTTTGACGGGCTTGTCCCGGCTCAGCCCGGGTTTTCAGGGCTTGTACTCACAAGCCCTGAGGTGAAAAAGGAGATTGTCGTTATGGGTTTTGCCACCAATGCCATTCACGTCGGGCAGGAGCCCGATCCCGCCACCGGCGCTATCGTCGCACCGATCTACCAGACCTCCACCTACGTTCAGGAAGAGCTGGGCAAGGACAAGGGCTTCGACTACGCCCGAACCAACCATCCCAATCGCAAAGCGCTTGAACGCACACTCGCCAAACTCGAAGGCGGACATGCGGCGTACGTCTTTACTTCGGGCATGGCGGCCATTGATTCCGTCTTCCGGCTTCTCCGGCCGGGCGATCACGTGGTGCTCTCAGAAGCGGTTTATGGCGGCGTCTATCGCATCGCCACGCAGCTTCTGGTCCATTTCGGACTCGAATTCAGTTTCGTCGACACGTCTTCCGCCGACCTCGTTCTTGCCGCGATGCGCGCGAACACCCGCATGCTTTATATCGAAACGCCTACGAACCCAACTCTGCGGATCACGGACATCGCTGCGATGGCGAAACTTGCGACGGAACGAAATGCGCTGCTTGTGGTCGACAACACATTCCTGAGCCCGTACCTGCAAAGTCCTATCGCGCTCGGTGCCCACATTGTCGTCCACTCCATGACCAAATATCTGAACGGCCACAGTGACTCGACCGGAGGCTGTGTTGTCCTCACTCGCCCTGAAGACGCCGAGAAAGTTTATTTCATCCAGCGCTCTGCGGGCGCTGGGCTCTCTCCGATGGATTGCTTTCTCGTTTCTCGCGGCATCAAGACGCTCGCCATTCGCATGCTCCAGCACAATGCCAACGGCATCGCAGTTGCCCGTCACCTTGACGCTCACGCCAAAATCCGCAAAGTCTATTTCCCGGGACTTGCTTCGCACCCTCAGCACGAAATCGCTCGCAAACAGCAACGAGGTCCTGGCGCCATGCTCAGCTTCGACCTTGGCGGCCTAGAGGCGGCGCGTCGCTTTCTGAATCAGGTGAAACTCTGCGCGCTTGCGGAAAGCCTTGGTGGAGTCGAATCGCTGATTTCTCTCCCGGCGCTCATGACCCACGCGTCGATGCCGAAAGAGGTCCAGGAACGAATCGGCATCAGCGAAGGGCTCGTGCGCCTTTCGGTTGGCATCGAAGATGTCGAGGACATCATCGCCGACCTCGACCAGGCGCTGTTGTACGTCTAGTGCACCCCCGGAACCACCTGGCCTTGGAGCCGACCTTGACGACTGGTCGGCAAGGGCCTCATGCGTTTTCACGCAGCCACTTCAAGTACTCCGCGGAACCGCCAGCGACGCCCAGCACCAAGAATTCTGGGACGTCATAGCCGTGCAGTCTTGAAACTTCAGTTTCCAGGGCCTTCACTTTTCGCGTGGTCGTCTTGATCATCAGCAAGAACTCTTTGCCAGTCTCCACTCTTCCCTTCCACCGGTAGACGGATTCGACCGGAGCGGAAACGATGTTCACGCACGCGGCCAGGCGCTTCTCAACCACGGCTAGCGCAATCTCTCGGGCCTCGGCCAGACTGCTACACGTCACCAGCACCACGTTCGCACTCGCGCCTCGCATCATTTCGTCCTCTCTGTTGTCCTTCTCTTTGCACCCCAGACCAGAAGGGCTACACTACACGAACCTGAGGTAAAGATATGAGCGCTTCACCGAGCATGACTGCTTTTCCTATCAAATTCGGCACTTCCGGCTGGCGCGGCCTCATCGCCGATGATTTCACATTCGCCTCCGTTCGCCTCGCAGTTACGGCTATCGCCGAACACGTCAAATCGAAAACCGCAAAACCCACCATCCTCGTGGGCTACGACACCCGCTTCTACTCGGAGGAATTTTCCGCACTCGCCGTTGCCATTCTCCAGCAGCACGGCATCCGGGCGCTGCTCTGCGATACTTTCACTCCCACTCCCGCGGTCGCTTACGAAATTCAGCGGAGCAAACTCGATGGCGCCGTCAACTTCACCGCCAGCCACAATCCCGCGCAATACCACGGCCTGAAATTTTCCTCCGCCGACGCGGGTCCCGCGCTTCCCGAAGTCACGAAGGATATCGAAGCCCGCGCGGCGAAACTTTTCGCCGCGGGTGGCGTTGCGCAGCTCAAAGGCAGTTCTGCGCCGGTTGAGAAGACGAATCTCCGCGACCACTATCTGCGACGACTCGAACAGCTGGTGAAGTTTGACGTGCTGTCCAAGGCCAAGACGAAGTTCGCGGTCGACGCCCTTCACGGCTGCGGCGCCGGTTACCTCGATAAGATCCTTGGAGATCACAGCGTCCGCGTCGAAACCATTCGTGCCGATCGCGACGTTCTTTTCGACGGAACCGGACCCGACGTGAGTGAAGAAAACCTCGCGCCTCTTCGCAACACCGTTCTTTCCGCCAAGGCGACCGCTGGACTTGCCACCGATGGTGACGCGGATCGGTTCGGCATCATCGACTCCGACGGCGCCTGGATTCAGCCCAATCTGATTCTGGCCTTGATTTACGATTATCTTGTTGAATCCCGGGGATGGAAAATGCCGGCTGCCCGCAGCGTGGCGACGTCGGAGCTCCTTGACGCCGCCGCAAAGTCTCACGGCCAGACTGTTTTCCAGACCCCGGTCGGTTTCAAGTACATCGGCCAGCTCATCCGGGAAGACAAGATCGCTCTTGGCGGTGAAGAAAGCGCCGGTCTCACCGTTCGCGGCCATGTACCGGAGAAGGACGGCATCCTGGCGTGCCTGCTGGTCGCGGAGATGATTGCTGCCCGCAACGCATCCATTGGCGACCAGATTCAGCAGTTGTTCAAGAAAGTCGGGCGTTCTTTCGCTCCGACTCGGGAGAATCTGCATCTAAGCGATGAACAAAAATCCGCCGCTATCCAGAAATCCAAGACCGACGCTTCAACGCTTCTTGGCCGCAAGATAAAGTCCATTGACCGTACCGACGGGGCGAAATTTGCGTTCGACGACGGTTCGTGGATCCTTCTCCGCCTCTCCGGTACCGAACCGCTACTTCGCCTTTACGTAGAAGCCGAAACTCCGGCCGCTTCCGCTAAGCTGGTTCGCGAAGCTACCGACTGGATCCTGAAAGGCTGATCGCCCATGCCCAAGCAAAGCCAACTCGGCGCCCTGTGGTCGCAATACGGACGCATTGTTCTCGTCCTTTCCGTATGCGCCTTGTTCCTGCACGACATCTTCGGTACACACGGGTATCTCGCCATGCGGCGCACCAAACTCGAAATCGAACGCGTTCAGGACGAAATCAGGCGCCTCAACCAAGAAAATGCGGAACTGTCCGACGAAGTAAGGGCCCTTAAGACCGATCCTCACAAGATCGAATCGATTGCCCGCGACGAACTCGGTCTCGCCAAGCCCAACGAAGTGATCATCAAGATTCCCCAGTCCCAGCAACGGCAATCGGCTTCGCCGAAACGCTAGGCCGCTTTTTCCATTTCGTCCGCAGCATCGACAGTCCCAACATCGCGAGGAATATGACTGTCAGGCCCGCTGTGGCCACAGCAAAGCCGCATTTCCGTTTCGGTAAAATCGAGAGTCGCCCATAGACAAACTCAATGTGCACCCAATAGACCAAGAGCGACGTTCTCCCCAGCTGCTCTAGCGGACTGAAACCTACGGCTCCAAATCCCCAGCGGTACCATGCGTACGCCAAACTCACAATCACCAGCAGCACAGCGCATCTTGCCAAGAAAAAATTCGGGCTGGTATGCCAGTAGTCGTACACGGCATACATCTTCGGGCCCCATTGATCAAACGCCAAGGCCGCGCAAAACACCGCGACACCTGCCGCGGCCAGCGTCGCGAAGCTCCACGCTTCCCGCCGCTTCGCAAAATCTGTGAATAGCCAGAATCCCACCGCCAATCCCACAAATGCGAACGCCGCCCAGGGAAAAATCGGGAACAACCACACTTGAGGCTTATCGAAAATATGAACCCCATTGATGTACGACTCCACGGCCCAGGGCAGAAATTTCGGCCGGCACGTGGTCCAGAGAATGGGAGTGGCCATTACCACGGCTGCGGCTGCGATGACGGCTAAAACCGTACTGCGCGTCCGCAGCACGGCGGGCGTTCCCGATCCCGCGGCCCAGCACAGCATTCCCAGCAGGATCATCGTGATGCCGAGAATGTTCAGCACATCGACGCGCAACAAATCCGTCCAGGGGGAGATCGGAATTCCCAGCACGAACTCTTGAATTCGAAAGAGAATACCCAAACCAAACACTTCCGCCCCGCGTAGCACGATTTGCTTCGCGATCGCACTCCTGTCCACTCCCTTGGCGCGCAGTTTTTCCGTTACCAGGGCCACGGAAACGCCGGCCAAAAAAATAAAGAGCGGCCCGGGCAGCGTTCCACCCATCTGCGAATAGCGAAACCATTCTGTTTTCCGGGCGTCCGCATTCAGCCATGAGTCGTAGCAGTGCGTCTCAATCATGAGCACGCACGCCAGGCCGCGCATCCAGTCGATGTAGGCAAGACGCTGCTGGGGAGAAGTCATTGGAAATCGTTACGATACAATATCCGCTTGTCATCCGCCCGCCAACTCGGCCTTCCGTCCGTGGTCTCGCTCTGGGCGGTACTCGTCGCCATCTTCGTTCTTGTCGCTCAGTTCAGCGGTCACGGCCATTGGCGGGGCACGCGGTCCTTCGCCGTTACCGTGTTCACATTTGCATTTCTGCTGGCCGCGATGCTCCTGTTCGCGGCACGCGGTTTTACGGATCGCGTGGCCGCTTTCGCCGGACCAAGCACCGGCTGGCTGCTCGGCGTAGCGCTCTTTCTGATTTTCCTGATTTATTCCCTCGGAACCGGCACCGCGTCGCTCAGCCGGTTCGCCGCGGCGGTCGCGTTTATCTTTCTTCCACTGCTCCTTCTCTCCAGCGCACCAGCCGCCGCACCGGGCTGTTGGCAGGACTTTCTGACTCTCGCCGCTACGTGGGTCGCCGTAAAGTTCGGCCCTTCTTCCTGGCTCTGGCCCTATCCGGGTGGACGCCTCGCCTACATCTTTACGGTCGTCACCGCGGTCAACGTGGCCATAGCCGGCTTCCTGCTCGTACGGGGCGCCAAAGACGTTGGTTACTTTATGGGCTGGGGTTCAGGCTGGACTCTCTACATCGTCGGCGCCATAGCGCTGTTCGCCTGCATCGCCATCCCGCTCGGCATCAAGCTTCGCTTTCTCCTATATTCGCCGCACGTTTCGGAGTGGAAATCGTTTGTTCCGCTTTCCATCGCGATCCTTTTCTTCACCGCATGGCCGGAAGAATTCCTCTTCCGCGGCCTGCTGCAAAACTTTCTCTCTCGTCTAAGCAGAAGCGAAACCGTCGGTTGGATCGCCGCGTCGATCGTCTTCGGCTTTTCTCACATTACCAACATGCATTTTCCCAACTGGCGCTACGTCCTCCTGGCCACCATCGCCGGCCTGTTCTATGGCTGGGCCTGGCGCAAGACCGGCTCGATTTTCGCGTCTGCAATCGTTCATGCGTCGGTCGACGTTTTATGGCACTTCCTTTTCGTCGGGCCTTGAAGCTCTTCCGGTAGCCGGCGCTTGCTCCGCGCTGTCAATGTCTAAGTCGTTGCGACTAAGCGGCGATCAGCAGGACCCCTGGGGGGCCCCGCGAAATCTGCAGGGACGAAGCTTTCTTGACCCGCTCGCTCGCGGCGCTTGACTCCCTTGCGCGCCAAGCGTAGCGTACGGGCGAACGGCTACAGACACAGAAACTTGAATCCGGAAAATGCGCGAAAAAGGGAGATAAGAATGGAAAAGCATCTCTCCATAGCTGGTTATTGGCTGGGTTTGACCTGCACTGTCCTCGCTTTGATCGCTCGGATCCTCATTGCTTTTGACTTTAGCCCCATCCGCGTCGGGTCTCCGGACGGACTGGCCATTTCCTACATCAGTTTTTACCACGGGGCCGCGTTGTTCTTCTTGATGTCCATCGCCAGCTGGTGCCGAACCGCGAAGAACTGACGGGATCGCTATAGGGGCCAGCCCGAGACAGGGACTACGGGCCCTCGCCCGGTGAATCGCGTCGGCAGCGCTGCGGCGGCGTCCAGTTGAGAGTAAAATGCGTGCCCCTGAGCGCTGTGGCTCGAAAGGAGATTCCTATGGGTGAAATGACTGCCGAACAAGCTCGTGCACTGCTTCATAACTTTTTGCTCGGAACCATGAAGAACGAGAGCCGCACCACCAAGAAAGTCCTCGAAGCGGTTCCTGCTGACAAGGCCGGCTATCAGCCGGACTCTTGCGCAAAGACCGCGATCGAGCTCGTTCGCCACATCGCGGTTGCCGATAATTTCTTCATCGAAGCTGTGCTCAACGGCGTGTTCAATCCGAGCGGCGTCAAAATTCCCGATGAGGTCGAGACGCCGGCTGAAATTGCTGGATGGTACCAGGAGACCTATGCGAAGAATTTCGACGCATTGACCCAGTCGACCGGCGATCAGCTTATAAGGATCGTGGACTTCCGCGGCCTATTTCAGCAACCCGCTTTTCTATTTCTCCAGCTCGGTCTGGTTCACACGATTCATCACCGCGGCCAGCTCTCGACCTACCTCCGCCCGATGGGCAGTAAGGTCCCGGCGATCTACGGCGAAAGCTACGACACCGCCTTGGCGAAAAAAGCCTCTCAGGCCCAAGCCTGACAACCAGAAGGAATGCCAAGAAAACCGAGCGCCTCCTGAGTAACTAGGTTATCGCACCACGCCGGAGAGAGGCGAGGAGGCCGAAGCATAAAGTTTCTTGGGCATGCGGCCTGCGAGATACGCCTTGCGGCCGGCAATCGTCGCGTCGCGCATCGCTTCGGCCATCAGCACCGCGTCTTGAGCTTCGGCAATCGCGGTGTTTATCAAGATGCCGTCGGCGCCGAGTTCCATAGCCACGGCAGCGTCGGAAGCTGTTCCGACTCCGGCGTCGACAATCATCGGGACCTCGGTGATTCGCTCACGCAAGATCCGCAAAGCGGCCGGGTTCTGAATACCCATGCCTGATCCGATGGGCGCAGCCAGTGGCATCACGGCAGCAGCGCCAGCGTCGATCAGTTTTCGCGCAGCGATCAAATCGTCGTTTGTGTAGGGAAGAACGACAAACCCTTCTCTCACCAGCACGCGGGTCGCTTCGAGCAGTTGTTCAGTGTCCGGATACAATGTTTGCTGGTCGCCAATGACCTCGAGCTTCACCCAGTTGGAAAGGCCGACTTCGCGGCCAAGGCGCGCGGTGCGGACTGCTTCGTCAGCGGTGTAGCAAGCAGCGGTGTTCGGCAGGATGAACATTTTGTCGCGAGGAATGAAGTCCAGCAGGGACTCTTTACTCTTGTCAGTCAGATTTACGCGGCGCACCGCGACCGTGACCATGTCCGCGCCGGAAGCTGCGTGGGCGCGCGCCATTTCCTCGAGGCTGCGGTATTTCCCGGTGCCCACAATCAGCCGCGAGGCAAATGCGCGGCCTGCAATAACCAGCTGGTCTGACATTTTGTCCTCTGCTGAAATTGTAGAACGGCGAGACGCCTTGGACAAATTGCAGCTATTGCTGAATCA
Source organism: Acidobacteriota bacterium (assembly GCA_046724685.1). GTDB lineage: Bacteria > Acidobacteriota > Terriglobia > Acidiferrales > UBA7541 > Acidiferrum. The sequence continues at coordinate 23,001 of JBKOXA010000070.1, forward strand.
CGGGGCGCGGCTCGGCAGCGTCGGCATAGAGCGATTCGATGACGTCGCGGTACTGATCTTCGACGACGCGGCGTTTCAGTTTCATGGTGAAGGTGAGCGCGCCGTTGTCGAACGTAAAATCGCCCGGCAACAGGGCGAAGCGCTTTATGGTTTCATACTGCGCGAGATTCGCCGTGAGCCGTTGGATCTCAGCCTCGATTAAAGTTCGCGTAAACGGATGCGCAGCCACTTCTTCGCCCGAAGAGATTCTGACTCCTTGCTCCGCGGCCCTTGAGGAAACGAGCTTGGCGTTCGGAACCACCAGCGCGACGACGAACTTCCTGCGATCACCCAGGACCATGGCATTCAGAATGTACGGACTTGTTTTCAATGCATTTTCAATAGGTTGCGGTGCGACAAACTTTCCCGCGGACGTCTTCAGCAGATCCTTTTTTCGGTCGGTGATGAACAGATAGTTGTCCTTGTCGAGATACCCGACATCGCCGGTGTGAAACCATCCATTTTCATCGATCACTTCCCGCGTAGCGTCCGGCCGCTTGTAATAGCCCTGCATGATCATCGGCCCGCGCACAAGAATTTCGCCATCGTCCGCAATCTTCACTTCGCAATTCGGAATGGGCTGGCCTGAGCTGCCAACGCGGTTACGCGGAAAGTTACTCGAAACAATGGGCGAGGTTTCCGTCAATCCGTATCCCTGATAAATAGGAACGCCGACACTCCAGAAGAATTCCGCCAGCGCTTTAGAAAGCGGCGCGCCGCCGGAACAAACGATGCGCAGACGGCCGCCAGTGCCTTCGCGAATTTTTGCGTACACCAGTTTGTCCGCTAGCGCCCATTGCATTTTTAGCAGCGGGCCTGCGGAGGCGTCACCGCAGCGCCACGGAGCCGCGCGTTCGGCCACGTCGATTGACCACGTAAATAGCTTCTTCTTTAGCCCGGTGTTTGCGCTTCCCTGCTCGATCAGCCGAGCATAGATTTTTTCAAAGACGCGCGGCACGGCCGCCATTACTGTCGGACGAATTTCCTTCAATGCCTGTGCAATATTTTCGGCCGCGTCCACATACGCGATCGGCACACTCTGGAACAAATACAAGTAATCCAAAGTTCGTCCGTAGACGTGTGCCAATGGCAAGAACGAAAGCGCGACATCGTCGCGAGAACGGAGCGAAAAGTCGCAGCCGACGTCGGTGGTGTTGGAGCAGAAATTCGTGTGGGTGAGCATCACACCTTTCGGCTCGCCGGTCGTTCCAGAGGTATAAATGATCGAGGCCAGTTGCCCGGGTAGGACCTGGGAGACACGCATGCGGTAAGAAGCGACTTCCCCGCCGCCCGCAGAAGCGACAAGAGTTTCGTAGCGTAAGCACTCTGACGGAAGATGGTCCCCGCCCTCCGCTACGATGATGTGCTCCAGATTCGACAGCTGCTCGCGCACCGCAAGCAGGGAAACCAATTGATCGCTTCCGGCAACGAAGACCACGCGGGTCTCCGCATGGTTGAGGATATACGCCATGCGTTCCGGCGATTCTTTGAAGTAAACAGGAACCGTGACCGCGCCGCTGCCGTTGATCGCAAAATCCGCGGTGTGCCATTCCGGACGATTCGCGGCGAACAAGCCGACACGGTCGCCGGGCTTCACTCCAAGTTCGAAGAGTGCCTGCGACAGACCCGCAACGCGACGAAGAAACTCTTGGCTGGAAATGTTCCGCCAACTTGTGGACTCAGGGTTTGCGGGTGCAGAGCCGGAAACCAGCGGGGGGCGAAACATTTGGGCACGCGGACTGGGCCAAGTGTCCACAGCGTAAAGGAACTTGGAGGGGAGGGTGCCGTAGTTCATGGAGTCTAAGGCGACTCTAACCCATTCACGAATGGGCCGCAATCGAGGCGCAAAATTGCGTCGCTCATGTGGCACGCATGCGGCGCTCCGAGTAACACGAGGGTGGGAACAACCACGAATGCTATTCGTATCGTAGCGCGACCATCGGATCAACGCAGGCTGCCCTGCGCGCCGGAATCCCGCAAGCCGCGAGCCCGACCGTCAGCCGTAGCGCGCAAGCGCCGAAGGTGTGATCGGATCCGTTGGGCGCACCCCGTAAAGCAGGCTCCCCAAGGACCGCGTCACTCCTATCGCGGCAACAATTCCGCAAACCACGCCGATCACGACCAGCACAAAACCTTGAGTTCCAACAAGCCGCAGCACATAGCGCTTTTGAGCACCCAGCGCCGTGCGAATGCCGATTTAGCGGGTCCGCTGCGCTACGATAGAGGCCAGCAGAAGCGCCAGCAACCCAAACAGGCTCGCTAGCCGCGCGATCAAGCTCTCGTTGAATAGCAGCCTTGCTCGACCTGCAGAACTTCGTCCGAGCGAAATTCAATGGACTTCGCGATGGCCTGACCGCGGGCCGGTCCGACTAAAAGGGTGCGCAAGATCAGCAGGTCCAAAGCATCCTGGAGCAGTTCGATGCGGTTTTGAACTTCTTTAGCAGACATTCTAGGTAAGCGTAGAAGGCTTCCAGTAGAACGTCATGGGGAAGAAGCCGGCAGCGGGTGCCCGTGGCTTGTAAGCGCGGCAAGGCGTTTTCCGACGCGTCAGGGAGACAGATTGGTTCTGCCAGTGCGCCACCGACTCGGTATTCTCAGTGCATGAACAAGATGAGGATTCGATCCGCCACGCCCGCCGATCTTGCGATCTTGATTCGCCATCGACGGATGATGTGGTGGGACATGGGTCGCCGCGACGAAACCGCGCTCAGTTTGATGGAAGCGGCCGCCCGGCAATATTTCCAAGCGGCGGTAGCCGACGGTTCGTATCGGGGATTTCTGGCTGTGAATGGGGAGGAAGAAGTGATAGGCGGTGGAGGAATTGTGATCAGCCCGTGGCCTGGTGTTCTGGGTCAGCTTTCGGCGAGCAGGGCGATGATTCTGAATCTTTATGTCGAAGCTGAGTTCCGCCGGCGCGGTGTCGCCCGTAAATTGCTGGCGGCGATGATCGCATGGTGCCGGGAGAACGGATTCGCCAACATCAGTCTTCACGCGAGCGATGCCGGGCGCCCGCTCTACGAACAACTCGGGTTCAGGCCCACAAACGAGATGCGGCTTGAGCTTAGAGACCAAGAGTAAGCTCGTTTCAGGAGCGATTCCCCTACGCTCTGATCGTTGCTTTCCGATTTGAATGCGTCCATTCTCGACAAGACAGGACAGCAAATCAGTTCGCGTGCGTTAAGATGGCGCTGGAGAGACTTTGCGATGAGCCCAAGCATGCCCGGAACTCAGGCCCAAACACACCTTTCGAAAGGACCGTTTCGCGCGGCGCGGGGCACGGAAATTTCCTGCAAAGGCTGGCAGCAGGAAGCCGCCTTGCGGATGTTGATGAACAATCTGGACCCGGAAGTTGCCGAGAAGCCGGAGGATTTGGTGGTCTACGGCGGAACCGGAAAAGCGGCGCGCAACTGGGAAAGTTTTCATGCGATTGTCAAATCGTTGCGCGGGCTGGCCAACGACGAAACGTTGCTAGTGCAATCCGGAAAGCCGGTCGGAATCTTCCGCACCCACGAATATGCCCCACGGGTCCTGCTCTGCAATTCAAATCTTGTAGGTCAGTGGAGCAATTGGGACAAATTTCACGAACTCGACCGCGCGGGATTGATTATGTACGGCCAAATGACCGCGGGAAGCTGGATTTATATCGGGACGCAGGGAATTTTGCAGGGGACGTATGAAACCTTTGCCGCCGCGGCGAAAAAACATTTTGGCGGAGATTTGAAGGGCAAACTGGTGGTGACGGGCGGCATCGGCGGAATGGGTGGAGCGCAGCCGCTGGCCGCGACGATGAACGGCGCGGCTTTCTTGGGAATTGATGTTGATCCTGAGCGGATCAAAAAGCGACTGAAGACTGGCTACATCGATGTGCTGGTAACCAGCCTCGACGAAGCGCTCCGCATTCTGAAGAACGCCGTCCGCAAAGGCGAAGCGACCTCCGTCGGATTGGTCGGAAACTGCGCTGACCTCATTCCAGAGCTGGCAAAGCGGGGCGTGGTGCCGGATTTGCTGACGGATCAGACCAGCGCTCACGACCCGATCGGCGGTTACGTTCCAAACAAGATGACGCTCGAAACGGCGCTCGAGTTGCGGAAAAGAGATCCCGCAGAATACAAGAAGCACTCGTTGCAAGCGATGGCGGAACACGTTCAGGCAATGCTGGATTTGCAGAAGCTGGGCGCGGTGACGTTCGACTACGGCAACAACATCCGGACGTTTGCGTTTCAGCAGGGCGTACAAGACGCGTACAACTTCCCCGGGTTTGTGCCGGCCTACATTCGGCCGCTGTTTTGCGAAGGGAAAGGACCCTTTCGCTGGGCCGCGCTTTCGGGGGAGGCATCGGACATCGCGCGGACGGACCAACTGGTGCTGGAACTTTTTCCGCACGATGAGCACTTGCAGCGGTGGATCACACTGGCGCAGAAACGAGTGAAATTTCAAGGACTGCCTTCGCGTATCTGCTGGTTGGGATATGGCGAGAGGGACAAATTCGGGCTGGCGCTGAACGATTTGGTCGCCAAGGGCGAGTTGAAGGCACCTGTTGTGATGGGCCGCGACCACCTGGATTGCGGATCAGTTGCGTCCCCTTATCGCGAGACGGAATCCATGCTCGATGGCTCAGACGCGATTGCGGACTGGCCTCTGCTGAACGCGCTGGTGAACACCGCAAGCGGCGCTTCGTGGGTTTCAATTCACAACGGGGGTGGAGTGGGCATTGGCTACTCGCAGCATGCGGGTCAGGTGACGGTCGCGGACGGAACGAAGGAGATGGCGGCGCGAATCGAGCGAGTATTGACTAACGATCCCGGCATGGGCGTGATCCGTCACGTGGACGCAGGTTATCCGGAAGCGATCGACTTTGCGAAGAAGAAGAACGTCAAGGTGCCGATGTTGTAGGGGATGGCAGGATGAGAGGGAGGGAGACCTTCATGTATGTAGTGCTGGGAGCAACGGGAAACACGGGATCGGTCGTAGCGAAGAGATTGTTGGAGCGCGGCAAGAAAGTCCGCGTTGCCGGGCGAGACGCCGCGAAACTTGCGCCGTTCGCGCAATGGGGGGCGGATACCGTAGCCCTCGACGTAAATGATGCTGCAGCGCTGACAAAAGCCTTTTCGGGCGCGACCGCTGCCTATATTTTGCTGCCGCCAAGGGTACAGGAACCGGACTTGCTGGCGGCTGGCGACAAGATGAGCACCGCGATCACGGAAGCGGTTGCCGCATCGAAGATCTCCCATATGGTTTTGCTGAGCAGTATCGGAGCGCAGCACGAGAAAAAGACCGGGCCGATTCAAGGATTGCACGCCTTTGAAGAAAAGCTGAAGAAAATTCCGAACTTGAACGCGGTCTTCCTACGGCCGGCGATTTTCATGGAAAATTTCCTGATGTTAATTCCCCTCGTGCATTCGATGGGATTTCTTGCCGGAGGAATCAAGGGCGACCTGAAGATGCCGATGATCGCCACGCGTGACATCGGTGAGGCTGCCGCGGACGCGCTCGAGAAGCTGGACTTTGCCGGATGTTCGACCCGGGAACTCTTGGGGCCGCGCGATTTATCGCACGACGAGGCTGCTTCGGCGATTGGCGCCGCGATCGGCAAGCCGAAACTCTCCTATCAGAAATTCCCCGCGTTTCTGGTGGAGCAAGGGATGAAGCAGATGGGAATCCCGGGAAAGACTGCATCCTTGATGAGTGAAATGAATGACGCAGCAAACGACGGGCGGTTGAATCCCGTGGAGGCCAGGTCGGACAGGAACACGACGCCCACAGCATTCGAAACTTGGGTGCAGGAGGTTTTCCTGCCTGCCTACAACACCAAGGCAGTGAGCGCCTGAGAGCCCGAGGGTCGCGCAGCGCGGCCTGGCGGTTCCGTGCTTCCCGCCGGGTTGTGCAAAGTTGTTCACGATTCGGCATAATACCGCCCGGTGGGCAATTCCCTTCTTATCGGCGGAGCGTCGCAGATTGTCACCGTTCGCGGCCGCGGTCCGCGGCGCGGCACTGCGCTTTCCCAACTCGGAGTGATTCGCGACGGAGCGATTCTGATTCGCGACGGCGTGATCGTTGCTGCCGGCCCCTCTGGAAAAATCGAAAATCTCAAGGAGAGCAAGAAGGCCGAGAGAGTAAATGTGGGCGGACGTGTCGTGCTACCCGGATTTGTGGACTCGCACACGCATCTGATCCATGCGGCCAGCCGCGCCGAAGAATACGAATTGAAAATTCAAGGCGCCAGCTACGAGGAAATCTCCCGCAAGGGCGACGGAATTCTCAACTCGGTGAAGAAACTTCGGGCGGAGAGCGCCCAGAATCTGAAGGCCCGGGCGCGTGGATTTCTGGAACGGTTTTCCGAACATGGGACTACGACGATCGAAGCCAAGAGCGGCTACGGGCTCGACGTCACTAGCGAACTACGCATCCTGTCGCTCCACAAGGAGCTCGACGCCGAGCAGCCAATGGAAATCGTTTCCACTTTTCTCGGCGCTCATGTGGTGCCCGCAGAATTTCGCAGTAAAGCCCGCGGGTCACAACAGTATCTGCAGATGCTCGAACAGGAGTTGATCCCTGAGGTCGCGCAGAACGGACTGGCGGAATATTGCGACGTATTCTGTGAACGCAGCGCATTTTCGCACGACGAATCGCGGCAAGTGCTGAATGCCGGGAAAAAATACGGTCTGGCCCCGAGAATCCATGCCGAGCAGCTTTCGAACACCGGCGCGACGCGCCTGGGAATCGGACTGGGTGCAGCGAGCTGCGATCACCTGGAATACCTGAAGCCTCATGACATAAGAGCACTTGCGAAGTCCAAGACGGTCGCAACGCTGCTCCCTGGATGCGACTTTCATTTGGGCTTGCAGCGATATGCGCCAGCGCGCGAACTGATCGAGTCCGGAGCAATCGTGGCACTCGCGACGGACTTTAATCCCGGCACAAGTCCCACTCTGAGTATGCCGATGGTGCTTTCTCTGGCCTGCTCGCAGCTTCGCATGACGCCCGCCGAAGCGATTGCCGCAGCGACGATTAACCCCGCGTACTCCCTTGGCCGCCACGTGCGCATCGGATCAATTGAAGCGAGCAAGCAAGCGGACCTGGGCGTGTTCGAGGTGGCGGACTACCGGGAAATTCCCTACTATTTTGGAGTAAACCTTTGCTGGATGACGATGAAACGCGGCGAGATTGTGTACCTGCGGGATTGAGCTACGGGCCGACTCGACAATGCCGTCTCGAGAAACGGCTCTCTAGAATGGCCAATAGGAAATGGCGAGGCAGTGTGACTGATACATGAGACGACTGATTGAGTGCGTGCCAAACTTCAGCGAGGGGCGCGATTCCTCGAAAGTTGCGACGCTGATCGACACCATGAGCCAGGTACCCGGGGTGTGGGTGCTGGATCAGGAGATGGACGCCGACCACAACCGCTGCGTGATCACGCTGGCCGGAGAACCGCATGCAGTGGCGGAAGCAGCCATTCTAGGCGCCGGCAAAGCGATGGAACTCATCGATATGACCGAACACAAGGGAGCGCATCCGCGGGTCGGCGCAACGGACGTGGTGCCGTTTATACCGGTGGAAGGCGTGACCCTCGAAGATTGCGTGGCGTTGGCGCGCAACGTGGGGCAAGAGATCTGGAAGCGCTACCGGATTCCGATTTTCTTTTACGAGGCAGCGGCGACGCGGCCGGACCGAGTCCATTTGGAAAATGTGCGACGCGGCCAATTCGAAGGCTTGAAAGAAGAGCTGAAGAAAAATCACGACCGCCAGCCGGACGTCGGCGAGCCGAAGATGCATCCGACGGCGGGTGTGACCGTCGTAGGGGCGCGAAAATTTTTGATCGCGTACAACGTGAATCTGAATACTCCGGATGTGAGCATTGCGAACAAGATTGCCAAAGCCATCCGTTTTTCGAGCGGCGGCTTGCGCTACGTAAAATCAATGGGCGTAGAATTGAAGGCGCGGAATCTAGCGCAAGTTTCGATCAATCTGACCGACTACGAACAGACTCCAATGCACCGGGTGTATGAAATCGTTAAGCGCGAAGCGCAACGTTACGGCGCGGTTCCCGTGGGAAGCGAAATCGTTGGACTGGTGCCAAAGAAAGCCATTGAGATGGCGGCCGATTATTTCCTGCAACTCGAAAACTTCTCGCCTTCGCAAGTATTCGAGAACAAATTGGCGGCTGCTCTTTCCGGGGCGCCTGTGGCGGAAAAGAAGGACGGCAAGCTGACGGCCCTTGCAAGGCCGTTCGTGGATGCGGTAGCGGAACCTAGCGCGACTCCCGGAGGCGGGAGTGTTTCGGCGTTGGCGGCGGCACTCGCGGCCGCGCTGGGCCAAATGGTTGCCGGACTTTCGCGCAAGAAGAAATCGCAAGCATTCCAGGTGGACAAGCTCTCCGAGCACTTGGACGCGATGAGGCGAGAAGCGGATGCGTTCACCGAGGCCATCGAACACGACGCTGCGTCCTACGAGGCAGTAATGGCCGCCTTCAAATTGCCTCAAGGCGACAGCGCAGAAATCGCCAGACGCGAGGAAACCATCCAGACAACCACAAAAGGAGCCGCCGAAGTGCCGCTTAAGGTGGCCGAACGGGCTGTTGCACTCTTCGAACGTCTGGGACAACTGGAGGCTATCGTTGCGGCATCCATGAAGTCAGACTTGAGGGTGGCAAGGTTGATGGCGGAAGCCGGCGCACGTGGAGCTATCGCCAACGTTGAGATCAATCTCAATGGAATCAAGGATGCCAGGTATGTAGCAACGAAGCGAGAAGCCATCGCGGAGCTGCGCGACAAACTTGGCGCGACGGTAACCGCATAGGCAAGAATGTATCGGCGGAGAATTTGAACCGGCCCGGAAGGAGCAAGGGATGAGGAAGTCCATTTTGCGGATTGCAGGCATGGCGGCAATGGCCGCCGCAATATTGTGCACCGCGCAGATTTCAAGTGCCCAACGCCTGGGTCCGGACACGATCGCTTTGTTTCCAAAGAACGTGGGCGAATTCGCCTATGCCAACCTGAAGCAGGCGCGTTCGCAAAAATGGTTTCCGCAACTTCAGGAGCAGATGCTGCCGGAACGCTTCCGCCAGTTTGAGAAGTTTCTAGCATCAGCGGGAGTGGACCCCAATTCCCAAGTGGAGGAACTGGCGTGGGGCTTGGTCGCCGAGGGGGTAACAGAGAAAACCTCCGGCACGGGGTCGACCGCCGTGCCAACGGGGGAAGAAATCGTGGGAGTCGCGTTGGGAAACTACAACCCGGAATCCACCGAAGCTTACTTCAAGGCGCAGAAGCTGCCGACATTCAAGTCTCACGGCTTCACTATGTACGCCTTCGGGAGCGGCGCGGGCGCAAGCGATTTATTCTTCTTGTTCCTCGATTCAAACACCGCGGCGTTCGGACATCGGGACAAACTGGAAAAAATGCTTGACGTACGCTACGGCGGCGCCGAAGGTTTACTGAGAAACGAAAAACTGTATTCGCTGATCAATGAAGCGAACGGGACCGGCGTGGTATGGGCGGTTTTGAATCCAGCCTACACACGGCTGGCGATGAAGCAGCTTGCTCCGCAGATTCAGCAGTTCCCTGAAGCCGCGAAATTGGTCACGCGCATGCAGAACCTCGTATTGAACATCGAAGCCAGTGGTGGAATCGACGGAAAATTCCAGGCCGTATGCGGGTCAACAGAAGATGCGAACACTCTCGCACAGTTGATGCAACTTGCCTTTGTCTATCAGCAATATCAGGCGAAGCAGCAAAATCCGGAGCTCGCGGATTTGCTGGGCCAGGCGCAAGTAAACCCGTCCGGCGACCGCGTGGTGCTGCGGCTCGCATTGACGGACGACCAGATGACCTCGCTGATCAAGAAAAATACCTTCGCGTTGAAAATGTAAGCCGGTTGGAAGGAACTTTCGTGTCAAAAAGGGGCCGGCGATCAGCCTGCCCTTTTCCCTTTGATGCTCGCTTCACGTCGCAGTTCAGCGAGGAGAACCCACAGGACGAGCGATACGAATCGCGTTCGACCCCTTCGAATCGACAACAACCTCGAGGCGGTCTGCGAAGCGGCAGAGTTCGACGATGTGAGAGCGTGCGTTACTCGATTCGAAGGCTTCAAGGCACGCACGAATCGTTGCCTCTTGAAATTCTCTGCAAACATCCTCGGGCATTCCTGAAGCGTCGGCGAGGTAACGCACGGCGCCGCCCGCAGCAGCCGCAAGACGCGGATCGGCATCAATGCGCAGCTCGATGCGTTTCGGGTCAGTGGCCACGGCTGTCCGCGAGACCGACGTCGCAAGCTTCCCGGCAATCCGGGCAATAGTACAGGCCGTCCATGCAGAGACGAACGTCTTCCATGCTCTTGCAGATCGTGCAGTATTTGTCGCAGCTGCACTGATACTCGGGCTTGTCGCACTGCGAGCAGAGCACGGGACCGGCGGGCATCGCTGTCTCCTAGCAAAAGACTTTACCTGAGCGTGCAGCGTTGCGGCAAGAATACGTTTTCCGTCCGGCTCGGATTTTTCCAAAGCTCAGCACAGATGGTCAGCCGGCATCGCCTGCGGTCACGGCTGTCGAAGCATCTTTGGGCTCCCAGGAAATCTCTTCGAGGCGCCCGACGAAGAACGTCCACGACAATGCCCCTGCGAGGGAGATGAAAGCCGCGAGACCAAGTGCAACGGTGAAGCTGCCGGTCCAGTCCACCACGAAGCCTGTCAAGGCCGGACCAATCACACCGGCAAAATTCGCGAAGGCATTCTGCAGACCGACCCACCTGCCCGCGGTGCGCGGCCCGGCAAGTATCTGGGCGCAAGCAAATATCCCCGAACCAAGCATTCCGGATCCTAGCGCCACGACGAACAGCGCGATGAAGTAGGTCTGCGGGCCTGCAAAGGCGCAAGCGATCAGGCCGAGTGCGGCCGCGCCGTGCCCGACGGCCATTGCGGATTTGCGAACGACGGTAGGACTCCCGCCGCGGCGAACCCAGGCGTCTGTGAGCCATCCGGTAGCCAAAGCGAAAACGGCCTCGCCAACGTAATATAGGGCGGCTGTCTTTGACATTTCGCGCATGGAGAGTTGGCGCTCGCGGACCAAGTAAAAAGGTAACCAGGTCACGAGAAAATAGAGCACATAGTTGCCGCAAAAGTGTCCCGCCGAAGCTCCCCAGAAGGATCGCTGAACCAGGATTTGAAGAAAGCCCGTGAACGGCGCTCCTGACGCCCTTGGTGCTTCCGCACCGTCACGCGGCATCCATTTTCGCCACGCCGGAATCCAAAGGAGACTCCCTAACCCAACTACGATGAATACCGCTCGCCAGCCGTAGGTTGCCATGAGCAAACCGCCTCCCAGGCTGCCCAGCGCCGGACCGAGCTTCATTCCGAATGTTGTGATGCCGTTGGCAAGACCGCGGTGCGTCTCCGTCACGTGACGAGCCAGAATTTTTGAAATTGAGGGGAACGCTACGGATTCACCAACGCCCAGCAGCAATCGGAACGCGAGGAGCACTGCAAACCCCCGCGCAAAGCCAGTGGCCGCGGTAGCGATGGACCACAGAAAAAATCCTGAAACGAGCACGACGTTTACGTCGAAGCGGTCGACAAGCCAGCCCACGAAAAAAAGGCACGCCGTGTAGCTCCAGAAGAAAGCGGAGAAAAGTATTCCCAGGCGCGAAGGAGAAAGCTGAAGTTCGCCGGTCAGAAGTGGAGCGGCGATGGATAGACTGCCGCGATCAACGTAGTTGATGAGAAGGAAAACGGCGAGAAGCGCGAGAGCAGGAGCCAGCGCTCCAAGTTTCCGTGACTCGCGTTGCGACGGGCTCATGGGCAGACTGGTGGTGCGGATTATCCGCGCCGAATCTTCCCAGCGCAAGGGCGTTTCTCGGCATTTTGACGGGTTTTGGAGCGCATGTTAGTATCGACATCCGCCCGGGAAAACGGAATGGAATCCGTCACAACTCCAATCGCAACTGGGCTCCGGAAAACATCGCTAAACGCGTTGCACCGAAAACTGGGCGCGAGAATGGTGAATTTCGGCGGTTGGGATATGCCCGTGGAATATCCAGCGACCGGCGGCTTGATTGCCGAGCACAGAGCCGTGCGCAGCGGCGTGGGAGTCTTCGACGTCAGTCACATGGGCGACATCCGGATTCGGACGAGTAGAACGGCAGGTGGTGCTCTCATGGCGGTGCAGCACCTCAGCATGAACGACGCGTCGAAACTGGCGATCGGCCAGGCGCACTATTCGGCCATGCTCTATCCCCAAGGCACGTTTGTGGACGACGTGATCGTGCACCGTTTGGGTGAAGACGATTTTCTATTGGTGATCAATGCGGGAACCCGGGAAAAAGATGTTTCCTGGGTGCGGGAAAATGCAAAAGGATTCGATTGCGTGGTCGAAGATCTAAGCGACGCCTACACACAATTGGCGATTCAGGGCCCGCGGGCGGCGGACGTATTGAGAACGCTGACCGACGCCAATCTGGACGCCATCAAGAATTATTGGTTCACTCACGCAACCGTCTGCGGCCTTCCGGGGCAATTGATTGCGCGAACGGGCTACACCGGCGAGGATGGATTTGAAATTTACGTTCCCGCCGACGTCGCGACCAGTGAGAGAATTTGGAATGCCGTGATCGACGCCGGGAAGGACTTTGGAATCCAGCCTTGCGGCCTGGGTGCGCGCAACACTTTGCGGCTTGAAGCAAAGATGGCCCTCTACGGCCACGAGATCAGCGACACCATCAATGTTTGGGAAGCAGGGCTCGACCGGTTCTGCAGGATGGACAAACCCGAGTTCATCGGGCGAGCAGCCCTGGCGAAGGCCGAGGCGACCGCTCCTAAACGGACGCTGGTGGGATTGGAAACGCTCGAGCGCGGAATCGCACGCGATGAATACAAAGTGTTTGATGCGGCGGGCGAGGAGGTTGGAGTGATCACCAGCGGATCGCCTTCGCCCACGCTCGGCAAAAATATTGCGCTGGCGTACGTACCGCCGGCGCTGGCAGCATTGGGCACGATTCTTTTTGTGGAAGTACGGACGCAGCGGGTGAAGGCGCACGTGGTGGAAACACCATTTTACAAACGCGCGAAGAAGTCGGCGCCGCAAGCAGCCGCTTCGAACTGACGGTAAATTCAGCAAGGAGTGATCCGATGGCATATCCAGCGAACTATCGCTACACAAAGGAACACGAATGGGTGGACGCTAAGGACGGCGTTGCCACAATCGGCATCACCGATTACGCGCAGAGCGAGTTGGGGGACGTCGTGTTCGTGGAACTTCCCGCCGTCGGAAAGAAAATCGAAACCGGCAAGTCGTTTGGAACCGTCGAATCCGTAAAGGCCGTAAGCGAAATCTACGCCCCGGCTTCAGGCGAAGTTGTGGAAGCGAATGGCGAGCTCCGGAACAAGCCGGAGACCATTAACTCCGATCCGCATGGGGCGGCGTGGCTGGTGAAAGTCAAGCTGGCGAATCCTGCGGAGCTGGACGGACTCATGGATGGTCCGACGTATGAAGCCTACATCGCGGCGAAAGGCAAGGAAGCCTCCGCCTGATGCGCTACCTCCCGAAGAGTCCCGCCGAGCGGCAGGAGATGCTGGCTGCGATCGGGGCGAAATCAATTGAAGAACTTTTCGAAACCATCCCAGAAAAATACCGGCTGCGCGATGCGCTAAGGCTGCCTGGTCCATTTTCCGAAGCGGAAGTAATCAACTATTTTAAGGAACGCGCGAGCGAAAATTCCGTCGGTTATACGAGTTTTCTCGGTGCGGGCGTCTATCAGCATCTGCGTTCGGTGATCACGGACACCATTTTGCTGCGCGGCGAGTTCCTGACTTCTTACACGCCGTATCAAGCGGAAATCACCCAAGGTACGCTGCAGGCAATTTTTGAATTTCAGACGCTGATGTGCCAGTTGACCGGCCAGGAAGTAGCGAACGCTTCGATGTATGACGGATCGACAGCCACAACCGAAGCCGTGCTGATGGCCGAGCGCCTGACTGGACGAGGCCGGGTGCTGGTGGCGCGGTCAGTGCATCCGGAATATCGCGAAGTGCTCGAGACGTACGCCAAGAATTCCGGATTGCACGTGGAGGAGATCGGCTACACGAAAAGCGGAGCAGTGGACCTGGCGGCGGTCAAGGGCGCGATGAAGGATGACGTCGCCGCCGTAGTCGTACAGTCACCAAACTTTTTTGGCGTGCTGGAAACGCTGTCAGGAATCGCGGAGGCGACGCGCGCCGTTGGAGCGCTGCTGGTAGTGGCGATCGCCGAAGGGGTTTCGTTGGGAGCGGTAAAGCCGCCCGCTGAAGCGGACATCATCGCCCTGGAAGCGCAAAGCTTCGGTTTGCCTCCGAGTTACGGCGGTCCATTTGCAGGAGTGATTGCTTCTCGCGACAAATTTGTTCGTCAGATGCCGGGACGTCTCGCAGGCCAAACCACGGACGCTGAGGGGCGCCGTGGTTTCGTGCTGACGCTAGCCACGCGCGAACAGCACATTCGTCGGGAGAAGGCCACATCGAACATCTGCACCAACCAGGCGCTTTGCGCCCTCGCCGCCACCGTGCATCTCACGTTGCTGGGCAAAGAGGGGCTGCGCGAAATGGCCGAGCAGAATCTGGCCAAGGCGCAGTTTGCGATGACGGAGCTTCTGAAAATTCCGGGAGTGAAGCGGGCGTTTGACGGGCCTTTCTTCAATGAGTTTACGCTCGAGTTTCCGCGGTCGGTGCGTATCATCAACGGAGAGCTGCTGAAGGAGAAAATCGCCGGGCCGCTGGCGTTGGGCACAGTGTATCCGGAACTTACCAAGCATGGTTTGGTATGCGTGACCGAAACAACCCCGCGCGCGGAAATCGAGCGATTCGCCCTGAAGTTGAAGAAAATCCTTTCAAAGCCGGTGTAAGCCGGCGAGTCGTGCCAGTGGTCATCGCTAATGAGTCGATTGAGGACATGAAAGAAAAGATCAAAAAAGCGTCGCGGCACACCAGTCAGGGCGAAGGCCTGATTTTTGAGAAATCCTCGCCTGGAAAACGCGCCTTCGAATTGCCACCACTCGATGTGCCGAGGGTGGATGTCGCGAAATCCCTTGGCGCGCAACACCGCGCTGACGGCGTTGATGACTTTCCCGAGGTCAGCGAGATTGAAGTGATTCGCCACTTTACGCGGCTTTCGACCTGGAATTACGCGATCGATCTCGGTATGTATCCGCTTGGTTCGTGCACCATGAAGTACAACCCCCGCGTAAATGAATTTATCGCGCGGCTCGACGGGATCGCGACGGAGCACCCCTACCAGCCGCAGGAACTTTCGCAAGGCTGCTTGAGAATTCTGCAACTTCTGGAAAAATGTCTCCTCGAAATTACGGGAATGGATTCAATCACACTGCAACCAGCTGCGGGTGCGCAGGGTGAGCTGACCGGACTTCTGCTGATCCGCGCGTACTTGCAAAAATTGGGAAACCCTCGCAAGAAAGTCCTGATCCCGGACTCCGCGCACGGCACGAATCCCGCTACGGCGGTGATCGCGGGTTACGAAGTCGAGAACATTAAGTCCGAATCGCACGGCCAAATCGACGTGGACAAATTGCGCGACCTCGTTACGGAGGACGTCGCGGCACTAATGATCACGAACCCTTCGACACTGGGAATTTTCGAAGAGCGCATGCCGGAAATCGCGGAAATCCTCCACGCCAAGGGTGCTTTGCTCTACATGGACGGCGCAAACATGAACGCGCTGACGGGCGTAACGCGGCCAGGCGATCTGGGCGTGGACGTGATGCACTTGAACCTGCACAAAACATTCAGCACACCGCATGGCGGCGGTGGGCCGGGCGCAGGCCCGGTGGCGATGAAAAAGATTCTGGAGCCGTTTCGCCCGGTGCCGATTCTTGTCGAACGCGAAGGCGGAAGGCTCGCACTGGAGCAAATTCGTCCGGATTCTATCGGCAAGGTTCGCGCGTTCGGAGGAAACTTTGGCGTGCTCGTCCGCGCGCTCGCCTACATTCTCGCCTACGGCCCCGGCGTGCGGCAGGCCACCGAAGACGCTGTGCTCAACGCAAACTACATCCGCAAAGGCCTCGAAGGCTTTTTCGATTTGCCCTACTCCCTGCCCTCCATGCACGAAGTTGTCTTCAGCGACGCCATCCAGAAGCGCAACGGCGTGAACACCATGGATATCGCCAAGCGGCTGATCGACTATGGATTTCATCCATACACCACGGCATTTCCGCTAATTGTGCCGGGCGCATTGATGATTGAGCCCACCGAATCCGAATCCAAGGAAGAGTGTGACCTGTTCATCGATGCAATGAAGAACATTGCAGAGGAAGCTGCTACGGCTCCTGAACTGGTAAAGACCGCGCCGCATACGACTCGCGTAAAACGCCTTGACGAAACCGGCGCTGCGCGAAGGCCTATTCTTCGCTGGAAGCAAACGGCAAAAACCAGGGCCGCCGACTAACTACGAGCATTGCGGTGGTCATTTCTAACCCGACACACGGCGGGCACGGAGCAACGAGCGCACGAGCCGCGCTTGCTATGATTTTGTAAGTTCCCCTTCGATCAGGATCGCAACGCTCATGCCGTCCGCCATGGATGCTTGGTTACCGAAGTCCGTAATTCTTCTCAGAAATTACGACCGCCAAAAGTTTCTTTCGGATTTGGGTGCGGGCGTCACCGTGGGCTTGGTCGCACTGCCGCTCGCGATGGCGTTTGCAATTTCCTCGGGTGTGCCGCCGGAAGCGGGTTTGTATTGCGCGATTGTGACCGGATTCGTGATCTCCGCTCTCGGCGGTTCGAAAACGCAGATCGGCGGCCCAACCGGCGCCTTTGTCGTCGTCGTCGCAGGAATCATCGCAAAGCACGGCATCGACGGACTTTTCGCCTGCACGATGATGGCGGGCGTGATGCTGCTTCTCCTCGGTATTACGGGAATGGGCTCGGCAGTGAAATATTTTCCGAGGCCGGTGATTGTCGGCTTCACAAACGGCATCGCCCTGCTGATCGCAAGTACACAAATCCGCGATTTTTTCGGCCTGCAAATAGATCACGTGCCAGGCGACTTTTTTCACCGCATGGCTGCGCTGGCCGGCGCGTTTGGAACTCTGAACTGGCAGGCCACGCTGCTCGCTGTGATTTCGCTGGGGGTGATGATCGCCTGCCAGAAATACCTCCGGCGCGTGCCTGGCGCGATTCTGGTTTGCTTTGGCGCGACAGCCGCCGTTGCCCTGTTTCACCTCGGCATGGAAACGATCGGTACGCGATTCGGAGGCATTCCAAAAGGTTTGCCCCATTTCGCGGTCCCGCAATTGCACTACGACACGATCCGCCAGCTTCTTTCTCCCGCGCTGACCGTGGCCATGCTCGGAGCGATTGAATCGCTCATGTCTGCCGTGGTTTCCGATAAGATGAGCAACGACAAACACAATCCAAACGTGGAACTGATGGCCCAGGGCGTGGCCAACGTCCTTTCCCCGCTCGTCGGCGGATTGCCCGCAACCGGTGCGATTGCGCGCACGGCAACCAATGTACGGTCGGGCGCGAAAACCCCGGTCGCGGGAATGATTCACGCGCTTACGCTACTGGCAATTATTCTGTTTGCCGCGCCGCTGGTGAAGGACGTGCCGCTGGCGGCCCTCGCGGCGATTCTGATGATGGTCGCCTACAACATGGGCGACTGGGAGGAAATTCCCGAGATTCTGAAGCTTTCTGCTGCGGATATAGCGGTCTGGCTGGTCACGCTCACGTTGACCGTGGTCACCGACCTATCGTTCGCGGTTGAGTTCGGGATGATTCTTGCCGCCCTGACGTTTATCCGGAAGGTCTCTCGCACCACCACCGTCACTCGCGTGACCCGCGACTACGTCGCCGACAGCAGCGTGCACGTTCTCCAGGGCAAGGACATCCCGGATTACGCCGTTGTGTACCGCGTGCACGGGCCATTCCTGTTTGGGGCCACGGACAAGTTTGCGGAAATTCTGGAGGACTTGAACGACCTGCCCCCCATCGTCATTCTGCGTTTACGAAATATGACCGCCATCGACGCCACAGGACTCGGAGCGATTCGCGAGCTCGCCGACCGAATTCAGGCCTCCGGCCGGCAACTGCTGCTTTGCGGCGCGCGCGAACAACCAGCCCAACTGATGAAACAAGCGGAGTTCGAGCGGCACGTCGGTGTAGAAAACATTTGTCCGAGCATCACCGACGCCATCGCCCGCGCCGCCGCCATTCGTGAATCACAGGCTCTCCCACGCCTGGCAAGCTGACGGATTTCGGTCTCCACCAACCTCGCAGATCGCCGCGATGGGCCCAGTGAGCGGCTTTCTTTCCCAGGCGACTTTAAACATCCGCAAGGAAGGACTTCCCTTCACCCGTTACGCGATTGTTCGTTAAACGGCATCGTCTGTGCTATAAAGCGGCGCTGATCGCGTGACGCGGCTTACCGAGGTGAGTTTGAAGTGGCACTCAGGAGCTTACAACTGCACGGCAAGGCCGTCCGCCAATGGGCGGTGCCTTTAGCTTTGCACGCCGCATTTTCTGCGGTCGGACGGTCGCTGCTGACGGTTCATGGCCTTGGCCCGTCCAGGACCACAGAACTGCTCTGGGCATTCGAGTTCCAGCGGGTGCTCGCTCTGTGGATACGCGCTGACAGGCAAGCGCGCGGATTCAGCGTTCCCTTTGAATTCGACACATTCGTGTTCTTTGCTTGGCCCTTGGTTCTTCCGCACTACTTGTTGCGAACTCGTGGCGGAAGTGGCCTGTTCTCCGCAGCAGGCATTTACGGCTTGTAGTTGATGCCTGATTTGGCAACTGTAGTAACCCGTGTGGCGCTAGGAAGGTGATCTACTCCCTGATAGACCAGCCGCGGTCCACTGACTTGTTTTACCTTGAGGTCGACCGTCACCTCGACGCGGTCCGCGATCTTGACAAAAGGAATATCTTTGTCCATCCCGTAGTCCTTGCGGTCGAACGCCATCGCCCCTTTGATGTCGCCTAAGCCGGTTCGCTCACCCATGATCGTCAGCTTCAGCTTCTCGGGTTTGGTCACTCCGCGGATCGTAAAGTCGCCAACCGTCTCGAAGCTCTGAGGACCGGTCTGAACAATCCTCTTCGATCGAAACGTGATCAATGGATTTCGTTCCGCGTCGAAGAAATCCTCACTTTTCAGCCTGCTGTTCTTCATTCCGTTTCCGGTATTCACGCTGCCCGCCTGAATCTTGAGGTCCAAAACGCCTGTCGTCACATCACGGGATCTAAAGGTCAGCTTGGCGTTCCACTTGTCAAAAGTCCCCTCGATCGCCACAGATGCCTTTACGTTGAACTTAATCGTGCTTTCAGCCTCCGCGATCTCAAAGACAGGAACGCCTTTGGTAGCCTGCGCGCGAACCGTGAAGGGAAACAGAATCGCCGCCACGAGGTAGATCGGAATTGGTCGCATGATAAAGCTTGATTTTCGTTTCTTTTGACTTGTCAGTGACTGAATCGCACGCTGTCGAAAATCGCGCCGCACGCCTTGTGATACGCGTCAAAATCTTTTTGCGGGGCGGCACACACAAAATAGAGCACTCCCCCCGGCCGCTGCACCGTGATCAGCCAGTCCGTCTCCTGCCCGCCTCCAGGCGAATCGTTCGAAAAGTACGTCGAAAGCGCCGGCTCATTGTTTAACTTCACCGACTGCGACTCCCGTGTGATCTTCATATTGGGATTGGATTGCTGCAGGCCGGTGATGACTTCTTGCGTGGCCTTTCTAAGCGCACCGGGATCGTCCGCGTTTCCCTGTGATTGCGGCGCGGTGCCGATCGTCAGGCCGTAAGCCATCGCCCCATGTCCGCTGCCGTCATTGACAATGCCGCCCTCCGGGCCCAGGGCTACGCCCGAACGGTCACCACCGAATTGTTTCCAGTTATCAGGATACTCGAACGAATAGCCCGAGGCTTGATACGTGGTGTAGTTCGTCGAGGGAGCCGGAGGAGGACCGGAAGTATTCCCCTCCGGTGTGGCAGGCGCTCTCTGCGCTTTCTTCACCACCGGCAGCTTCATTACTTCTCTTTTTGTGGCTTCGAATTCCGCAGAGTCGCGCCGGGCGCTCGGCGGCGCCCCTCCTAGCTTTTGGATTTCCTCTTGCACGCGTTCGACGCGGTGTTCTGGGCTTGGGTGATTACTGAAAAATTCCGGCGGGTTTTTACCCTTGTTCTGCTGCTCCAGCTTTTCAAAGAATTGCGCCATGGCTCGAGGGTCGTAGCCCGAATCGTAAAGGATTTGCGTGCCCATCACATCGGCTTGCGTTTCGGCTGAGCGCGAATATTTCAGCAAAACACTGCCTGCCGTGAAACTTCCCAGTTGGGTCAGCAATGCCCCTCCCGTGCTCCCGCCGAAGATCGCACCGAAGATTCCTACACCTAGCTGGGCACCCTGGGCCTTGGTCGCCTGGTTTGTGCCGTGACGCAGCACCACGTGCGAGAGTTCATGCGCCATGACCGCTGCAAGCTCCGCTTCGTTGTCGGCGGCCTCGATGGTGCCGCGATTCACAAAGACAAAACCACCTGGCAGCGCAAAGGCATTGATGGACCGGTCGTTCACGCAGTGAAATTCCCAGGGATATTCGACGGCCCCGGTGTTCGTATGAGCGAGCCTTTTTCCAAGCTCTGTAAGATAGGCATCCGCGCGAGGCGAATTGCACATCGGCAGTTGTCTTTGAGCTTCCACCGCATTCTGTTTGCCCAGTTGAATGTCGTCTTGCGGCGAGTATCTGTTAATCCCCGGCCTGAGTTCGGTTCGTTGTGCAACGGCACAAGTACAGGTGACGGCCGAAATAGAAAACAAAACAAAGAACTGGCGAACAGAGGGCGGCATATTGTCCTCCCCAGGAAAATGCTCTCGATGGGCGGGCGCGGGCGCCTTTTGGCCGTGCATTCCGGCGACTTCAGTGCAAGAAGGCTCTTGCACCAAAGAGACGATTCAATGCGTGTCTTTCAGTACTCTACCGCGACGGCCCAGAAATAAAAAAGGCCAAAGAAAAAGGCCCGGTCGATTGCTCTCCCGGGCCTTCTCAGGGGTGTTAGGGGGAAACTCTATCGCGCCATCCGGGGCGAGGCCTCCGGCGCGTTCGCGGTTGACGGTGTTTCAACGGTTTTTCCGCTTTTTGCTTGCGCGGAGCGCAGCAACGTCACCGGTTCCTGCCGGCGCACCGGCATGGTGAGGTTTTCTCCCTCACGCGTAAACGTCAGGCAAGATTCCTTCCTGTCGAAATCAATGCAGATCAAGTCGCCGACATGGACTTGTTCCGTGGCCAGAAGGTTCGCCAGCGGATACACAATGTTCCGCTCAATCGCACGCTTCAGGTGACGCGCTCCGTACCGCTGGTCCGTGCCCTCTTGCAGCAAAAACTCCCTCGCCGCGCTGGTTACCCGGAACAAAAACTGCCCGCGCGCCGTT
>JBKOXA010000042.1:0-12948 GCA_046724685.1 Acidobacteriota bacterium
AAGGGCTCGAGTACCTGCAAAGCAGCGAGCACTAATCGATCGTTGGTGAATACCGATCCCCACCCGGTAATGCCCTCGTCGGTAAATACGGCAACCAGCGTGTGCACGCAGTCCTGGGGCTTAATCTCGTTGGACCATCCGCCTTCTGGTGTGCAACCGCGCAAACCCGCCGCCTTTATTTTCACGATTTTCATAGCGCTACCGTCGCTCTAAACGAATGGATTCATATACTAATGGACGCCTTCGCGAGAATACCGCCGTCGCAAACAAGGTGTGATCCGGTGACGTAAGAAGATTCATCCGAAAGCAGCCAAGCGACGGCCCTGGCTGGCTCTTCAGGCTGAGCTAAACGCCCCAGGGGAATCTCTTTCGACAACGCTCCACGCATGCGCGGGATGTCTTCGGCGGGAACGTTGTTCCACATTAAGCGAGTCTCTGTCGCGCCGGGAACAACAGCGTTCACCCGGATCCCGTGCCGAGCGTAATCAATCGCCATGCAGCGCACGAGCGCCGATATTCCTCCCTTCGTCGCGCTATACGCACCGGTACCGCCGGCGGCTAGCGCGACGAACCCTGTTGGCGAAGAGGCGCACACAATGGAACCTGGCGCGTCGGCTTGCCGCATTTTTCGGATCGCATGCTTGCAGGCCAGAAATGTTCCATTGAGATTGGTTTGCAAGACTTTGCGCCACGTCGTGGCAGGAAGTTCGTGCAAAAGGCCGCCGATATCAATGCCCGCGCTGGTGAACAAACCGTATGGCGCTCCGATCTTGCTGCAGACGACCTCAAAAGCTCTCTCAACTTGTTCTTCCGAGCCCACGTCGCACGAGAGGCTCAATGCGAATTTAGCGCCTCTTTTCATCGCTTCGGCAGCGGTAGTTTTTGCTGCTTCCCCGTTCTTATCGAGCACAGCAATCTTGTCTCCCCGGGCCGCGCAGAGCAGGACTAGGGCACGGCCTATGCCATCGGCACCGCCCGTTACGACAATCGTGCGTCCTTCCTTGGAATCAGGCGACATTCTGTTTCATTTCCTCTGAACAACTTCCTGCGCTGCAAAGCTCCAGTCTGCTCTGTGTCCCCCTAGCTCAAGGTGCTCTACTGTACCGTTGCTTCCTCCTGCGGAAAAGAGCGTTAGGAAGGCTTGATGGCAGGCCAGCACTCATGTACATGCGTCCGAGGCTGTGGCCGTCTCCGCAATACTCACGCTTCCGCGGCAGGGTGGGCGCGCGATCGGAACCATGATGCAAAAGCAGATGAAAAGCTTCGGGAAGAATTGTCGCTTGCATTCAGCGGTCGTGCAAGAAACGTTATCCTCTTCCTGGGAGACGGAATGGGCGATTCGGAAATCACGTCCGCCCGGAACTACCACGGGCACGAAGGGAACGGCCCGGATACTGTTTCGAGCGTCCGGGCCGCTTCGTAAGTGATTACGCAACCCCACGCGTCGCGTTCGCGAAACGTTGAGAATCACGGTCGCTTCTGTAGCCTAATTAGTAGCCCAATTTACAGAGGGTTTTGCGCTCTGAAGAGACGCCGATTCAACGACTTAGGTGAGATGAAAGCGTGCTTGTAAAGCAGGTGCTCTCCCAGCTGAGCTACACGCCCACTTCCACTGCACTACTAACATTCTACGACACTTATGCTGCGACTTCTTCTGCATTTTGTTGCTGCGATTTCGGGACAATCGGTACAACGGAGACATTTTTCGACGCCGGAAGAGCGAATCCGTAGCCGACTCGCTCCGCTTCATCGAGGCGTAGCTGCAACTCCTCAGGAAGGTGAGAATAGAGTTCCGACATGGTTTGGCGGACGGTGCGCCATCCAGAAATTGTTGATATCCTCCAGACAGCGTTGACCACGCAACCATGTTTTGCGGAATCGCTTGAATGCGTGCCAGCCCATTCCCTTCTCTTCCAATCCTTTCGAAATGAGGCGAGGTGTGAGCCAGCGGTTTTGCAAGTTTCCGTTGCGGTGCGGGATAGCTGATTTTCGTGTGAGTTACTCCCGCTGGCACATTCGCCGTCAGCGGGTCACGTGGTCACCCGGTACGGGGAGCATACTCGAAGTGAACTAGAACTACTTTTTCAATATAAATCTTTAGGCTACACACGCGCCCCTGTTTCCGTTACATTTTGAAACCGTTCGGAACCACCGTATTGCCGAAGCCGCCCCATACATGGGCGTCGGTTCGAAAGCGTTCAGGATGTTCGGTCTCCAAGTGGTTCGATCTCGCCAATATAAGTACAATCGCTTTCGTCCGGAGGGTCTGATGAGAACCAAGCGTCTCTTAGTGCTGCTGCCCCTCGGTCTGCTGTGCTCGCTGGCGACCGCACAGGATCGTTCGACGGTTGCGGCCTCCCTAAACGCTGCTAACAATTCCATCTACATCATCCATGTGACAGTAATCGACACAGAATCTGGCCAAGAGGCCCAAGACTGCACGGTCATCATCTCAGGTGAGCAAATTTCGGAGGTAAAAAAAAGTAGGGACGCACAGCTGCCTGCCGGGGTGAAGGTAGTGGACGGCACCAGCAAGTATCTGATTCCGGGTCTGTGGGACATGCACACGCATGCGACGGATTTGGTGTCCACTTATCCGCTTTATCTTGCGAATGGTGTAACCGGAGTGCGGGAGATGTCTGGCCCTTCTGATGCGAACAGATTTCGAGTGGAACTGGCTGCGAAAAAAATCGATTCGCCGCATATGTACATCGGCAGCACCATCATTGATGGTCCACCACCCGTGTGGCCAGATTCGATCTTTGTGAATACGCCCGATGACGCACGCAGAGTCGTCGATGAGCAAAAACGGAAGGGTGCGGACTTCATTAAAATTTATAACAGTCTCTCCCGAGAAGCGTACTTCGCAATCATTGATGAGGGGAAGCGCTTGAGCATACCGGTCGAAGGGCATGTGCCTTTTGCCGTCAGTGGTTGGGAGGCGACCGCAGCGGGACAGAAGAGTTTTGAACACTTATTTGGCATTCCCGATGCTTGTTCCACCCGAGAAGAGGAATACAGGTCCAAAATAGCAGTGGTCAAGCGTCCCATCGAGCGTGATCGACTATATGCCCAGGCAGCACTTAGCTACAGTGATGAAAAATGCCGCCGTCTCTTTGCGGCGTTCAAGAAGAACCATACTTGGCAGGTACCTACCCTTACCATAGATCGGTCCGTTGGCTGGCTGAAAGACCCGCAGTTCACGAATGACGACCGCCTGCGCTATTTCAGTGGAGAAATGCTGAGCTGGATCTCGGCAAAGGATGAAGTACCGCCCTATATGAAGGATTGGACGCCAGCAGACTATTCAATGGAGCGTGAGCTGTTTGTATACGATCAGAAGTTGGTGGGCGCAATGTTTCGTGCTGGGGTGCCACTGCTGGCTGGAACTGACGTTAGCAATCCATACTGTTTCCCCGGATTTAGCCTGCACGACGAACTCGCACTGTTCGTCGAGTCGGGTGTAAGCCCTCTGGGAGCGTTACAAGCAGCCACGCGTAATGCAGCGGTATTTATGGATGCGAGTGACAAGTATGGGTCGGTAAAACCCGGGAAGATTGCGGACCTCGTGTTGCTGGATGCCGATCCGCTCAAGGATATCCATAACACAACAAAAATCTCGGCGGTCTTTTTGGCAGGTAAAGAATTTGATCGCGCAGCTCTCGACGAGATGTTGAGAAAGGCGGAAGCCGCGGCGAAAGCGCCTGCCGTTACGTGAAGTTAAAAGGGCCCATATCCGGTATGCCCGACATCACCACATTAAGTCCCGTCGAAGTGATAACACGGGGCGCGGCTCAGATCGGGTCGCGCTTTCCTTTATTACGAAGTAGCTTAGGGTTAGGCCACGATTCGTTGACTTGCATCCTAGCGGGAACCTAAGATGACCGGGCAATGCCGGAGCCATCCGTCCTGCTCGGTCAAACCATCTCGCACTACCGCATTCTTGAAAGACTTGGCGGCGGCGGCATGGGTGTGGTTTACAAGGCCGAGGACACGGACCTGGGCCGTTTTGTCGCCCTGAAGTTCCTTCCTGAACAGTTTGCCAACGATCCGCAGGCACTTGAGCGATTCCGCCGTGAAGCGCGAGCAGCCTCTGCACTGAATCATCCCAACATCTGCACGATCTATGAAATCGGTAAGTATGAAGCACAGCCATTCATCGCCATGGAATTTCTGGACGGCCAGACGCTGAAGCACCTCATCATGGGCCGCCCGATGGATATGGAAATCCTTCTCGATATTGGCGTCGAAGGCGCTGATGCCCTCGATGCCGCCCATGCGCAAGGCATCATCCATCGCGACATCAAGCCCGCCAACGTCTTCGTCACCCGCCGCGGTCACGCCAAAATTCTCGATTTCGGTTTGGCCAAACTTTGCACCGCTGCCGGCACCGTTTCCACTTCCAGTGTTGAAACGATCGCTACCGTCGGCGTCGACCCCGAGCATCTCACCAGCCCCGGCAGCACCATCGGCACTGTCTCCTACATGTCGCCCGAGCAAGTCCGCGCCAAACAGCTTGATCCCCGCAGCGATCTTTTCTCCTTCGGTGTTGTTCTCTACGAAATGGCCACCGGCCAGCTTCCCTTTCGCGGCGAAAGCTCCGCCGTCATTTTCGAAGCCATCATGAACCGCCTCCCGGTCGCGCCAATTCGCCTCAATCCCGATTTGGCGCCGGAGCTGGAGCACATCATCCGCAAAGCCCTCGAAAAAGACCGTGAACTTCGCTATCAATCCGCCGCCGATCTGCGCAGCGATTTGAAACGCCTCAAGCGCGAACTCGATTCCGCTCGCAGTTCCGGCTCCGTAGAGATTGCACGGGAACCCGCGCACAGCTCAGGTGCTGCGCCGCCGGGTTCAGGAAGCCAACCATCGCCCGTTCTCGGTACTTCGCAGACTTCCTCCGCGCAAGTCAGTGACGCAACCGCTGCTGTGTCTTCTTCCACGACTGCTCCCACGAGAGCCCTTCCCAAAAAGCTTCTGTGGATCGGCCTCGCCGCCGCAGTAGTATTCGTCGCTGCCGCCGCAGGCTTCCTCTTTTCGCGCCGCACCAGCGCCCTCACGGATAAAGATTCTGTCTTGCTCACTGAATTCACCAACACCACTGGCGATGCGGTCTTCGACGGCACGCTCAAGCAAGCTCTTGCTTCGCAGCTTCAGCAGTCGCCGTTTCTCAACGTCGTTCCCGAGTCCAAAATTCAGCAAACGCTGCAGTACATGGGCCGCCCCGCCAAGGAACGCATCACTGCCGATCTCGGCCGCGAAATCTGCCAGCGCGCCGGCATTAAAGCGATGATGACCGGCTCCATCGCGCCGCTAGGCAGCCATTACGTTCTCCAACTCGCGGCGATCAACGGCGCAAACGGCGATACCCTCGCTTCCGCCCAGCAGGATGTGGAGAGCAAGGAACAGGTCCTCAAAGGCATGGACCGCGCCGCTTCCGACCTTCGCCAAAAACTCGGTGAATCCCTGACTTCCGTCAAGCAGTTCGCCACGCCGCTTGAGCAGGCCACCACCTCCTCCCTGGACGCGCTCAAGGAATATAGCCTCGGTCATGAGGCGCACAGTTATGAAGATGACGCTGCGGCCATTCCTCACTTTCAGAGAGCCGTCCAGCTCGATCCCAACTTCGCCATGGCCTACGGCGAAATGGGCACCGCCCAGGGCAACCGGGGCATGGACAAGGAAGCTGAAGCCACCCTCCGGAAAGCCATGGACCTCAAGGACCGGGCCAGCGAGCTTGAGCGCTTCTACATCGCTGGCCACTACTATGGGCAGATCGGTGACATCGAAAAATCTGTCTCGATCTTTGAGCAATGGCACAAGCTCTATCCCCGTGACACTACCCCCATTAACAACCTCCACCTCGCATACTTAGATCTTGGCGAATTTCAAAAGGCTTTGGAGCTGGCTTTGGAAGAGATGCGCCTCGAACCCGAGAGCGCATATTCCTACAATGATCTCGCCCGCGCCTATCGCTGCCTGAATCGCAATCAGGAAGCCAAAGCGGTATTGGACCAGGCGGTCAGCAAGAAACTCGATTCCATCCCTTTGCATCGTCAGCTCTATCATCTGGCCGCGGAGCGTAAAGACGAGGCCGCCATGGACCATGAGCTCGAAGTCGCGCGTGGCAAACCTGATGAGGAATTCGTGCTCGAAGTGAAATCGGCCGTCGAAGCTGGCCTCGGAAAACTGAAACAGTCCAGCGCCACAATTGACGAGCTAAAGTCCATCGCGGAAAAATCGGGCACCATCGAGTTTGCTGCCTTCGTCGACGCCGACCGGGCTGGTTACGTTGCCTGGACCGAAGACTGCGCGGCAGCGCGCGCCACCGCAAAGTCCTCGCTTAAGCTTTTTCCAAGAGGCTGGAACCGTAGCGAAGTTGCTATGGTTGCGGCCTATTGCGGCGACGAATCCACAGCAACGAACCTCGTGAAGAGCCTTTCGCAAGAATATCCGTCCGATACCGTTTGGAATTCCAAGGGCCGTCCCGAAATCGATGGTCTCATCCAGCTTCGCAAGGGAAAGGCGGACGAAGCACTTCGCATTCTCGGACCCGCGAAACCAATTGAACTGGGCATGAGGTCTCCTTACACCACGGCCTATATTCGGGGCCTCGCGTACTCAAAAAAGGGCGATGGTGAGCACGCCGCTCTGGAGTTTCAGCGAATCCTCGATTACCGCCACCTGCGCGCCGTCTCCATTTTCATTCCTCTCGCACGCCTGCAATTGGCTCGCGCCTTCGCTCTGCAAAAAGACACCGCCAAATCCAAAATCGCCTACCAGGACTTTTTCGCCACTTGGAAAGACGCCGACGCCGACATCCCCATCCTGAAGCAAGCCAAAGCCGAATACGCGAAGTTGCAGCAATAGATTGGTGATTCGCAGGAACCGCTGCGCCCTTGTTCCGTTTAGGCGCAACGGACGCCGCTCCGGCCCAGTTCAGTTGCGCCAGCGGCTGAACGCATAACCAGGCGGTCCGTCGTTTTCAGTGCGCAGCTCAGATCGGGTTGCGCCTTTCTCCCACCACGGGACGTTCTCAAATGAGGAATTGGTCAAAGCAGAAAAGAGGCTTCGTCGGTTGTCGGCGTAGACCCAAAGGAAACACTTAATTTAGTGGGTTGCAATGCCCCATGCCTTGCTTTAGGTGCTTTTGGGAGCCGGTCGAAGAAGCGGTTGCGCAGCATAGGTCGTAGGCACTGACTGAATGATTTCATCCAGCCTGGCATCCTGTCGCCGTCGCGCAATTGCACGGACGTAGCCCATAAGCTCTCCTGAATCGTGCTCGATAGCGCGAATCTCGGCGACATTCTCTGGTGCGATGACATTTTGCCATTGAAGCCAAAACTTCCAGCCGTCGGGCATGGAGTCCGCCAACTCAACATTCACTAGTCCCATTTTCTCCCAGTGTGAACGCCACCAAGATGCGGAATGCAGGCAGTACATGATTGGCTCCCACCAAGTCGCCAGCCGCGCGGGGACCGCCCCTTCGATCTCGTGCATCAGTCCCGCTCCAGCAATGGCAATTTGCCCGCCAGGCTTAACAAAACGCGACACGTAGCTCAAATACAGATCATCGGTTCCGTAGTATGGGAAGGAATCTATAGAAATGATGGCATCAAAGAAGTCGTTAGCAAATGGAAGCGACCTGGCGTCGGCGTGAATAGGGTGCACCCCGTTTTCAACACCGGCATCTCGAATTCTTTGAAGGCTTTCGGAGGTGCTGAACCACAAGTCTACGGCCCAAACCTCGACTTCGAATTCATGGCGCAAGAATATGGATGACAGAGCACGCCCACAGCCGAGGTCGAGAATACGCATCCCGGGACGTAAGTCAACGCTGCTCGTCAACCACTCAGTAAGCCACAAGGGGTTGGCACCACCGCTGCAACCAGCGATGAGCCACTCTGGATGATACTTATTTGACCGAGGAAACCGGTCGTTTAGTAGCCGAGTGTCCACTCGAGCGTCCTCGCTAAAGCTCCGACGTGAAGGTTTCTGAGGGCGATACCGAAGCACAAAAAGTACGCAACGCGGTACGGCTCTTAACGGGTATCTGCTTGGTCGTGGCCTCAGCCTCCAAGTGGTTTTTCCCCTTGCCCGGTCCGGTGCCGTTACCTTTCCTGAGACTCTTTCCTTCGATAAGGAGATTATGGCGCAGAGTTAAGGTTGGACGGTTAAGTGTGCTTGCCGAATATTTACTAGTAGGCTTCTATGAGAGCGGGGCCTCGGGACAACTTCGGGACAATTGATCGCCACGGCGCGTTCGAGCCGCGTGTCACTTGCGCTATACCGTTGCCCCAAGCCGCACGCACCAAAAGGAACACCGATCTCGTAGGGACCCAGTTTCCTCCCCGCGGCGAGGCTCATTTCTTCTTCAACTCCGCGTCCCAGTTTACGACTAGCGAGATCGGCTCAGGCGCGGAAGGTTGCAACAAGCTATTGAACAGGAATCGGCGACCATCCGGCGAGACGTCATAGACCCAACTCGGAGAGGCCACCCGATGTGTCCGAAACAGCGACTGGATCTTTCCTACGACCGGACTTCCGTTTTGCTCGGAGATTTCGGCGGACATCAAGGCATCATCCCGGCTGATAAAAAAGAGCTCTTTGCCATCGCGCCGCCAATGAGGGTCGTTACCTCCATTTGTCGAAATCTGCCACTTGCCGTTGCCGCTCGGAAATGAGGAAACATAGACCTCGCCGCGGCCTGATTCCCAGGAGATATATGCGATCCACTTCCCATTCGGAGAAATTCGCGGGAAAGTGAACCGCGAGAGACTTGGGACGCCAGGCAAGAAAGGGATCGTTTTGTCGCCCGCAGATCTGGATAGCACAAGGAATTCCAGGCCGCCGTGTTGAGGATTTTCTTGGAAACCGGCAACGAATTGGCTGTCCGGAGACCACGTGGTCGCGTAGCGATGTCCCTCGCTCGGAGACACCACGTGCTCCTTGTCTACCCCACTTACCGACTTCTCATAAATTTGAGAGTGCCCGCCACGGTCAGAGCTGAACAAAATTTTGCTTCCGTCCGGAGACCACACGGGGAGGCGATTCCGTTCATTCGATTGACTGAATGTCAGCCGCGTTCTTGAACCTTGGGTCAGGTCGTAAACCCAGATATCGCTATTGGCAGAAGTACGAGAATCGAAGACTTCGACAGCGAGTTTCCGGCCGTCTGGGGAGAGGCTGGGGCCGAAATAGCCTCCGGGCTCTCCCACCTTCCCGAGAATTTTTCCATTCCGGTCCGTCCAAGTCAGTTCTGAGACTCCTTCTCCAACGGCTCTTGTGTATGCCAGTACTCCATTTGCGGACACTGAGAAACTTGAATAGTTCACATTCCCGTTGAACGAGACCTGGTCGGCAATCGGAACAGTTTCGCCGGATACACGAAAGCGATCTGCATCGAACGGCTGCACCACCAACAGATTTCCCTGGGGATACAAGAGGTATCCGGGCGGCACGTATAGAGGATTCCCCGCCGCGCCCACGATACTCACTGGCTCCGCTGAATCGATAGAACCAACACGAATCTTGCTGCTGCCAATGTCGGTGGTCCTGGCAAGATAGAGGAAATGGCGTCCGTCGGGCAAAAACCCCGGCCAGCGGTTGGTGTCCTCGTGGCGGGCGGTGTCCAGCTTGGTTACGGCTACTGGCGCTCCCCCTGTTGCCGGTACCCGAAAGAGACCTCCAAGTGGCGAAGGCGCGAAGACGATCACGCCATCCCGGTTCCAAGTACCTCCGCGTCCTTCAGGGGCTGGACAAATGACCTGTGCCGGCCCGCCCGAGGCTGCGATTGTCTTGAGTTGGCCATCGGCAAAGAAACCGATGGTGCGCCCGTCAGGCGACCAGAATGGAAACGTGGCCCCTTCTGTTCCAGCTAGGACCTGACCCCCGCGAGCGTCTAGCGGGCGAACATACAAAGTGGAGCGGCCTGCTTGGCCAACGACCCCAACCACAATGTGCGATCCGTCGGGCGAGACGGCCACCGGGCCCCACGAATTTGCGCTGTCGGCGAAGGACAAATTTTCCGGGGGCAAGATTGAGGAATGAATGACGCGCCGCTCCGGCACGGGCCGCCAAAAGTACGCCAGCCCGAGTCCAGCACAGAGCGCTACAAGTGCGATTCCAGCCATCATCCAGACTTTGCGGCTTTTGTCGTCCCTCTCGGTCCGCGCCACGCCTACGGCCTGCGATCCGCCTTCCGCAATCCATTGCAATTCGCTGGCTAGGTCGACCGCACTCTGCCAGCGTTTTTCGGGTTCCTTCGCGAGACAGCGGCGGATAGCATGATCCAGCGCGGGCGGTGTCATCGGCTTTACCGTGCTGATGGGCGCGGGCTCCTTTTCCAGGATCGCCGAGGCCACGCTGAGCTGGCTCTTCCCTGGAAACGCGCGCTGGCCCGTCAGCATCTCGTAGAGAACGGCGCCAAAAGAAAAGACATCGCTCCTAGCGTCCACCTCCTTACCTTCCACCTGCTCCGGCGACATGTATTGAAACGTGCCGACGATCGTGCCCTGTTCGGTCACCGGTGATTGCTTCATTGAACCGGTGAGCGTCACGGCGGTGGCCGGCGGCACAGCTGGCTTGGCGAGGCCGAAGTCCAGGAGTTTTGCTCCCGCGTCAGTGAACATAATGTTGCCGGGTTTTAGATCGCGGTGAACCACGCCCCTGCGGTGCGCTTTGTCGAGTGCATCGGCCATTTGCGTGCCGTATTTCAAAACTTGTTCAAGTGGCAGCGCTCCCTTCTCCAGGCGCTTGGCGAGAGTTTCGCCTTCCACGCACTCCATCACCAGGTAGTCGATTCCGTCCTGGTGACCCACGTCATGCAACACACAAATATGCGGATGATTCAGACTTGAGATCATCTTGGCTTCGCGTTCGAACCGCTGCTTGCGAACCGGATCAGAAGAAAACTGCGCGGGCAGGATCTTGATCGCGACGTTACGTTCGAGCCGCGTATCTCGCGCGCGATACACCTCGCCCATTCCACCCGCGCCAAGCGACGAGACGATCTCGTAGGGACCCAGTTTTGTGCCATTCGTCAGGGCCATCAATGGGAGGGATTATAGGCCCGTAAGAAGTGCCCGGCAAAATAAACCGCTAGTCTCGGCCGTGGCTTGCGGAAACCCTTTCTCAGTCCAACTTGGCTGGCAACGGGAGAAGCTTGGCTACGCTGCTGATGTGTGCTTCGCAGTTATGACCCGCCATTTCTCTTCCAGCACAGCTCCCATTCGTGGTACCTCTCGACGTTGCGCCCGGGTCAGTCCGGAAGTCATTCCAAGAGACCTAATCGCGCATGATTACCCATCATATTTGGTGGCTTTCTAAAACATGTTTTATTCCGGCCAGACACGCGGCCGACTTTCTCAATCCGCCCTTTTCGACGACAAAGCTTGCGACGCGATCGACACCTTCGCTGTTTTTCAAATTTGTACTGGACGCGCATTCTCAGCGTATCCGCTTTCATCACCTCAAGGTTCGCTCCTACCAGAGGAGCCAAATCTATCTTGTTGATGACGAGAAGATCGGAGCGCGTAATACCAGGGCCGCCCTTGCGCGGTATCTTTTCGCCTTCTGCGACATCGATGACGTAGATGGTAAGGTCGGCCAGCTCGGGGCTGAAGGTTGCCTAGATCTCGTCGCTGCCCGTAGAAAGTAACGTCTGAGGCCATTGTTGCTCCCCCATTCCGTGTTATTTCCCAATGGGGGCCCATTCCGAAGATGTCATACGCAAAATGCTGACTGCGTCCAAGACTGTGGGGCTCATTGAAGTCATGGCCCAAAACGACCATGAACTTTCCTCTCATGGGGAACACTAATTTAGTTTTTGGCTCGTATCTCAAAAGAGGAATCTCAAGCGTTTTCTCCACTACCGATGCTCCAGGTCCTGCGACTGTCAACCTGTAAACTAGTCTGTCGACATTGAGAGTAAAGTTGTGGCGCAAGTCGAATACCTCATCTTCTCTGTCAAGGCCCTCACCGGCAAACCTGATGGATGTGCCACGGACGGCATTCAATGCCTTCTTGGACAACTCCGCTACATTGAAAGGTAAACACGCAGTCTGCAACCGGTATCTGTCCGGCGCAGTTTTCGCGGGACTTTGTCAGAGCTGCGAGTCGTGAGCGCTTACCGCCTGGTCAGGGCACAGATGCCGCTGTCGGCTGAGTAGGATTAATGTCGAATTCAGGATGAGGTACGCCCATCATCCATTTGTCGAACCAATTCACGATGTGTTCGAGACGTTCGATGCGATGCCAGGGCTCGCCCGAGCGCGAGAGCTCGTGTGTCTCGCGCGGGAAGACGACCATGGCAGTTGGGCGTCTCATATACTTGAGCGCACGGAACAACTGTTCGCCGCCCGAGTCTTGCGGGGTGCGGTAATCAGATTCCCCCAGCACAAATAGGACGGGAGTGTGGATGTTCTTCACAAACGTAATTGCCGACCGGTTGCTATAGTCCTGCGAGTCTTCGAAAGGCGGTGCTTTGAACCAATTCGGTTGGAACAGGGTGAAGTCAGCGGTGTACCACCACGAAGCCCAGTTCGAAATGTCCCGTTGCGACACTGCTGCCGCGAAACGGTCGGTATGCGTGATGGTCCAGTTAGTGAGGACGCCGCCACCACTGCCGCCGGTCACGCCGAGTTTCTTTGGGTCGACGTAACCACGCTTCAGGAGTTCGTCGACGCCGGCCATCAGGTCGCGATAGTCGTCGCCCGGATAGTGATATTGAATGATATTGCCGAACTCCTGGCCATAGCTGGTTGAGCCGCGTGGGTTGACGTAAAGGACGATGTAGCCTTTAGCGGCCATCCATTGAAATTCATGATCAAAGACCCAGCCATAGGCGGCATGTGGGCCGCCGTGGATGTTGAGAATGAGTGGGTACTTCTTCTGCGGATCGAAGTCGGGCGGCTTCTGAATCCACCCCTGAATGCGCTTGCCGTCGAA
>JBKOXA010000037.1:0-29327 GCA_046724685.1 Acidobacteriota bacterium
TCGTGCCCCTACGCGGAGACGCACGCGATCGCCAGTGGCAAACGAGAGAGGCTACGCGGTTTGTTTGAGGGCGCGTTCGACGAGGGTGAGGCAGCGCTCGGCTTGTTCGCGCAGGAGTTCTTCTTGTTCGCTGCGCTCGCGCTGGCCGCTGTGAAGCTCATCGGCGATGGCCAGGGCCGAGAGGACCGCGGCTTTCTGCGTGTCCACGGTGCTGGTGGCGTCGGAGATGGCGCGCATTTTTTCATCGACATAGGCGGCAAGTTTTTGCACGTAGGCGGGGTCGAGATCGCCCGCGATCGAATAGGTCTGGCCGAAGATCTGGACTCTGGTCGGAGATGGCATATGGATCGGCGGCTACGCCAGAGAGAAAAGTAGCACAAAACCGTGGACCCAGACCTGGAATCCGGAGCTACATTACCGAAGCACTGGTTGAGGTCTGCGTGAAATCGAAACGAACGGTGCTGTCGGCCCCCGACGCCGACGGAGCAAAATGCCATTGGCGCGCGGCTTTTAGGGCCAGGTTGGCGAAGAATTCGCTGGGGGCGGGATTTGCGAGTTCGGCGGTTGAGACCGTGCCGTCGGGATTGAGATGAACGCGCACGTTGATGCGAACGGTACCGCGAATCGTGGAACGGGCTTTTGCCGAGACCTCGGGAAGCACTTTGTGGACAACGGATGGGATGAGGGGGCTGGCTGATGTCGTGGGTGGTGGCGCGACCCGAGATGGCGGCGGATTTTTGCTAGAGGAAGTGCGGGAAGCAGGGTTTGCTGCACCGGACGTAGGAGAAGAAGTTCCTGCGGTTGTGCGTGAGTGGGTGTTGGTCGCCGGTGTGGAAATCGACCCGGCGGAATTGGGAGGGACGGAGATCGAAGCGGGGCCGGACGAGGTCGCCGGAATTTTCGTCGCGGGCGCGGAGGAAATTTCTGGAGCGGAAGACGTTGCGCTTGAGTTGGCGGAGTCGGGCGAGGATGCAGAGCGAGAGCGGAGAAAATAGCGCGGTAGGAAAAGGCCGAGAAGAACCACGCTGGCCGCTATGCTGACAAGAAACAGTTTGTTGGAACGGGTGGAAGATTCGGGCGGATTGCTGACGCGTCGCGGGCCGCCGATCGTGGCGTTCACCTGCGGCAGAGACGAGACCGGAATACGCGTGCGCGCCGCGGGTGGGGTCACAGGGGAGAGCGGAACGGCGAGCGGATCGATTTCTGGAAGCGGTTGGCGTTGCTCTGAAAGAACGGGTCCCGATCGAGCGGCGGGCGCGGTTTCGACCGCCGCAAGGATTGATTCGGGCGAGTCGGGCGACTCCGGCGGACGGACGTAGGGAGAACTTGTCACAGGGGCGTTCCTCTGATCGTCTGCGGGCCGAGTCGCTGCTGGCGAGGCTTTCAGTCTTGCTACGAACGCGGGATCGAGAAGTGCGCGCACTTCATCGAGCGTGATTCGGAGCGTGGCGTCGTCCACGAGTGCGGAGCGAACGATTTCGCCGAACGGCGCCGGAAGATCGGGTAGTGCGAATCGTGCGGAAGATTCGCGCACGGGTAGATTCCTGGTCAGCGTTTCGCACAGCGAAATGCCGAGAGCCCACAGGTCCGATGCGGGAACTAGGACGGGTTCGGGAGCAGCGAAAGGCGCAGCCAGCGGCCACGCGGAAGAAGACTCGCCTGCCGAAACAATGCGGTCCGCGGAGAGTTTGACGTTGTCGCCGATCGCGTGAATATTGCTCGGCTTCAGTCCGGCGTGGACCAGACCGTTTTCATGAAGAAAATCAAGCGCCGGCAGGACCGCCGCGAGCATGCCCCGGGTTTCGTCGGGTGTGAGCGAGCGACGCGGAAGAAGCTGGCCGAGGTCTTCGTCGGCAAGTTCGGAGACGGTGTAGAGGCAAGGAGAACCGTCAATCACGCAGCGGCCAAAATGAAGAATCCGGAGCAGGCCGGGATGCGAGAGGGCCGATGCGGCGCGCCAACGTTCGCGTTGAAGATCGGAGTTGAACGGATCTTCGGGAATGAGTTTGATGGCCGCATCCGTGGGAGCGTCGCCGGAGGGCCCAGCATCGACGGTGGTGAGAAACACCGCCGAGTTCTGTGAAACGCCGAGAAGTTTGCGGAGCGGGAAGCGCCCGTCCGCGAGCTGGCCCAGAAGATGTTGTGCTGTTGCTGCCATAAGGCACCGCCGATCCGCGCGCGGGGTCGCGGGCGGGAGTAGTAGTAAAGGAACAGAACTCAGCTGGGGGGCGCAAGACCCTTGTAACTTAGGGTTTCGAAGTACAAACTCGGAAACCCTCTTGCGTGGCAAGGCCGGGGAGGCTTGGAAGAATTGTGAAGCGGAGAAAGAGGAAAGAAAAGGGGGTTGTGCGAAAGAGACAGCAGCACGGCCGTCTCCAGGCGAGGAATCCTCGATGACCGAACAAAGAGGAGCGGCGGAGAGCTCCCTGGCAGAGAAAAGATGAAGGTTCTGTCGATTGCCGCGCTCGCCCTACGAGCCCATCAAAAACAGCGGCTTGTTGGCGAAGCTGGTGTATTGCGGGCGAAGCCGCTCGGTGTTGTATTGCTCTTTTACGTTGACAAATTTTTTCGAGGCGGTAACCGTGTCGATGGGCACGTTGTCGTAGCGTCCTTCTTTTAGGACGACCAGGCGGCCGAAAGTCTTGTTGAGGATCAGATCAAGCGCGAGATTGCCGTATGCCATCGGCACGATCGAATCGAGAGCATCGGGATCGCCGGAGCGCACGAGGTAACCGAGTTTCTGGCTGATAACGTCGATTTTTTTGCCCTTGTTGAATTTCGCGGAGCGGTTTTTCACCTCTTCCGCGACGATGTCGCCGATGCCTCCAAGTTTCTTGTGGCCGTAAGCGTCGGTGGCTTCGCCTGCAAAAATCATTTCCCCGCCTTCGAACATCGCGCCTTCGCTGACGAGAACGGTGGCGTAGTGGCTGGGATTCTTGTGGCGGTCGGAAACGAGCCGCTCGGTGAGATTGTCGATATCGAACTTGTGCTCAGGGATGACACAGCGATGCGCAGCGCCTGCCATGGTTGGCAGCATGGCAGTAAAGCCGGCGTAGCGGCCGAAAACTTCGAGAACGAGGAAACGTTCGTGTGAGCCTGCCGACGTCCGCAGGTCGTTGGTGAGCTGAATGGTGCGCGTGACGCAGGTGCTGAAGCCGATGCAATAGTCGGTGCCGGGAACGTCGTTGTCCATGGTTTTCGGAATCGCGACCACCTTGAAGCCTTCCTGATGCAGGCGCACACCGTAACTGAGCGTGTCGTCACCGCCGATGGGAACCATATAATCGACGCCGAGCCACTCGAGATTTTTCAGGACTTCCGGAGTGAGGTCGTTCTTCTCGGCGCTGTACTGGCTTTTGAGATGTTCGGGAACGTTACCCTTGCTGGTGCGGCCGGGATTGGTGCGTGAGGAGTGAAGGAACGTTCCACCGGTGCGCCCAGCGCGATTGACGATTTCTTCGGTGAGAATCTGGAAATTTTCGGAGTTGTCGTAAGTTTTGTCGCGCACGATGTCGATCAGTCCGCCCCAGCCGTGACGGAAACCGATGACCTGGTAGCCCTCGCGCAGAGCGCGGAAGGTGACGCCGCGGATCGCGGGATTCAGTCCAGGGACGTCGCCCCCTCCGGTGAGGATGCCGATAATGCCCTTGCTCTTACTGACGTTAGCCATTTGTGCGCCCTTGTGGGTGAACCCTTTTCAGCGAAGTTGGACAGATGATTTTACACGGAGGGCGTGAAACCTGAAAGGAAGTGAGAGACGTCCAAAGGCAGCAAGAATTCACAGAATTGTGAAAACGTTTGGCGATGCGAACGCTTTATTGCGGTAAGGACCGGAGGTCATAATGACCGTGAAGATTCGAGCGCTCGGTTTGGTGCTGGGATTCGCGCTGGCGGCGGGCTTCTGCCAGCAAGCCTTTGGATGGAATGACCGCGGGCACATGAGCGTGGCGTATGTCGCCTACAAGCAATTGACGGCCAAAACCCGGGATCGCGTGAACGCGCTGTTGAAGCTGAATCCAAAATACAGCGACTGGGCGGCCACCGTCGACGAGCAGGCGCCGACCGCTTCGGCCGATGACAGGAACTTGATGATCTTTATGATTGCGGCGACCTGGGCGGACCAGATCAAGCGAGATTCGGCCTACACAAAAGACGGAACGCAGAACGGAAACCGGCCGCAAGGGAGTCCTGAGCCTGGAAAAAATACCGGCTACGACGATTTGCTGATGCACAAGTATTGGCACTTTATCGATACACCGTTTTCGACCGACGGAACATCGTTGCCGGCGATTCCAACGCCGAACGCGCAAGAGCGGATTGCGTTGTTCCGCGCGGTGCTGGCTTCCGTCAGTTCCGACGGGCTGAAGTCCTACGACCTAACATGGTTGTTGCACCTGGTCGGCGATATTCACCAGCCGCTGCACGCGTCAACGCGCGTGAGCAGCACGGACCCGGAAGGCGATGCAGGCGGAAACCTGGTGAAACTGAGCGGCACGAAATCCGAGCTGCACGCGTTCTGGGATGATTTGCTTGGCACGCAAAACAAATTGAAAATCGCGATGAGGGCGGCCCGGAAATTGCCCCAGGCGGATGCAACGCTGGCGCCGAAATCCGATGAAAAGGACTGGATCGCGGAGAGTTTTCAGGAAGCGAAGCAGGCCGTTTATGCGCCGCCGATCGAGCCGGGAAACGGGCCTTTCACCTTGACCAGCGCATACAAAAAAGCCGCCGGAAAATTGGCGAAGCAGCGCGTGGCGCTCGCAGGAACGCGGCTGGCGAATTTGTTGAACGCGGAATTACGGTAGGCAATCAAAACGGATGCTCCGTTAGAAGGACGTCCCGTAGACAGGCAACGCCAGGCGGATCAAACCGGGCGGCGAATGCCGAGCTTGCGAATGCGGGCCTGCAGCGTAGTGCGCTTCATGCCGAGCAGGTGGGCCGCGCCGCGCGGCCCGGCGACGCGCCATTGCGTTTGACGAAGCGCGCGGAGAATGTGCTGGCGCTCCGCTTCCTCGAGCGTGGCGACCGGGGCCGCAGGTGACCCCACGGTCTGTGATTCTTCTGTCGTCGCGGCAGCCGGACCGTTCCGGAGTTCGGAAAGCGGGACGCGCAGCTCCTTGCCGGGAGAGAGAATGACCGCCCTCTCGAGAAGATTCTCCAACTCGCGGATGTTTCCGGGCCAGGAGTAAGAGACGAGCGCGTCCATCGCTTCAGTGGGAACGTATTGAACCGTTTTATTGAGGCGGCGGCTGAATTTTTGCACGAAGTAGCGGACCAGCAGCGAAATATCTTCGCGGCGTTCGCGCAGCGCCGGAATCGAAATCGGAAAGACGTTGAGGCGGTAGAAGAGATCGGAGCGGAACTTGCGCTCCGCGACCAGACGGCTCAAGTCAGCATTCGTTGCTGCGACTACGCGAACGTCCACGCGAACCGTGCGAGTGGCGCCGAGGCGCTCGAACTCCTGCTCCTGGAGGACACGGAGAAGCTTGGGCTGGAGCTCGAGCGGGATGTCGCCGACTTCATCCAGAAAAATCGTGCCGCGATCGGCGAGCTCAAAGCGGCCCACTTTCTGGCTGATGGCGCCGGTGAAAGCGCCGCGCTCGTGGCCGAAGAGCTCGCTTTCGAGAAGTCCGGAAGGAATGGCGGCGCAATTGATTTTCACGAACGTGCGTTCGCGCCGCGGACTCAAATTGTGAATCGCCCGCGCGATCAGCTCCTTGCCGGTGCCGGTTTCGCCGAGGATCAGCACGGTGGTGTTGGCGGGAGCCGCGAGCTCCACTTGAGCAAGCGCGCGCTTGATGGCCGGACTTTCGCCGACAATTTCCTCGAAATTGAATTCGCTGCGAATTTCTTCTTCGAGATACAGCTTCTCGACTGCGAGACGGTCCTTCAGGGAGTCGATTTCCTTGAACGCAAGCGCATTCTCGACCGCAATGGCAATCTGAGCCGCGACGCGGTTCAGGAGTTCAGCGTCGCCTTCGGTAAAAGCATCGAGGCGTCGACTGGCCAGATTGAGGGTCCCAAACGCCCGTCCCTTGCTGAGCAACGGCACGCAGCAGACGGAGGTGAGGCCTTTTTCCTGCAGCACGCGGACCAGCTCCGCGGGAAACTGGTCCAATTCTGCGCCATGAAAAACGGCGGGTTTTGCGGAAAGCATGCAACGGCCCGCGGGCGATTGATCGAGGGGAACGGTAACTTCCTTTCCGGCGAAGAGCGTGTCCGATCCATCGAAATCGAGCGCATGAAGTTTCAACCGGTTGGTAGTGGAATCGAGCAAGGCGAGACTGGTGTAGTCGTGCCGCATGACGCGGGTGAGGGCGGACACGATGCCGCGAAAAAGCTCGTTGAGCTCGCGGCTGGTGACCAGAACGTTGTTGATGTCAAGCAAGACCTGCAAGCGGTCACGCTGCTCGGCAAGTTCCCGATGGTAAGCCTGCGCAGATTCGAAGTTCAGCGCGTTATCTACCGCGACCGCTACCTGTGCGGCCACCCGCTGCATGAACTGAACATCGGAATCGGAAATGGCCTGCGGACGCACCCGCCCAAAACCCATGGAACCGAGCCTGCGCTGCGCTGTGGTCAGCGGAAGCGCGGCAAAAGAACGGACGCCTTCCTCCCGCAGCTTGCCAAGAAATTGGTGGAAACGAGTTTCCGTAAGCACATCTTCGACGATGAATGGTTGTTGGGTCTGCCAGACCCAGCCGGAAGGGCTCCCATCGACCGGATGCTCCATCCCGAGCGGCTTGTCGGTCTCCAAACGGGTTTCAAGAACGTGCAGCCGCATGACGTTTTTCGCGGGATCGTGCAGCACAAGCGTCAGGAAGTCGGAATCAACGACTGAATGCAGGCGAACCGCAAGCTCATGAAACAGCGTTTTTAGATCGCGGTGCTGCGCGATGATTTCGCTGACGTCGAGCAGCGCTTCCAGTTGACGCCGGGAGTGGTCGGGCACCGGGGACGGAGCAGCCTCCGGCGGAAGAATCGTGGGATCCGCCATAAATCGAGAATAGCACCGCAGGTGAAGTGGCTCAACCGAGGCGGAACCATCGTCATGCTGAGGCGGCGTCCGGCCTGAACTCGGGACGGCTCGAAGTATGCAGTCTCGCGAAACCTCCATAAGGATCGCGACCATTTCTGGCAAATGCAGGGGCCGGGGAGTACGTCCCGCGACGCGACCTAGGTGAAATACCTGAAAGGTTCACTCTGCCGGTCTTTGCCTAGGTTTTTGCCGCATTTCTCGTCCATGTCCCATGGGGCCACAGGCCTTGAGCGCAAACCTTGTTCCGTCACCCGCCTTCTACGGCCAATATTTCGCCACTCTGACTCGAGTCTTGGGTATCCAAGCGAAGTGCCGTTGACTTGAGCGCTCGGTTACGCCGCGAAAGGCCAGATTCATTCAAGCGATGCCGGCAACGATGCTCGATCGACGACTCTACACAAATGCATGCGGTGCTCTACTCGTTCCTCCCGATGGCGGGGAGAGCGCAGAGGTTGTTTCCTAGGAGTTCGAGCATCCCTCGACGCAGCACTAGCTCGACGTTGGCATTTCGAACCCAAGCGGTCTGGGTACGTTTGGGGATGCAACCGGTTTAAAAAGTCATAGGAGACCTACATGAAAGAAAATCGCTTGAAACATCTCTATGTTGAGGAACTGAAAGACCTTTTTAGCGCGGAGAATCAACTCCTCAAAGCCCTACCCAAGATGGCCAAGGCTTCGACCTCAGAAGATCTGCGCGCTGGGTTTGAAGAGCATCTGGCGCAGACCAGGGAACACGCAGCTCGCCTCGAAAAGATTCTCAAAGCTCTCGGAGAGAACCCGGGCGGAAAAAAATGCAAGGGCATGGCCGGGCTTATCGAGGAAGGCGCCGATAGGATCGCAGAAGATCCCGATCCGGAAGAATTGGATGCCGGACTTATCTCCGCTGCCCAACGCGTCGAGCATTATGAAATCGCAGGCTACGGATGTGTCAGCACGTACGCCAAGCTTCTAGGAGAAGACCGGGCACTGTCTGTGTTGAAGCAGACCCTTGAGGAAGAAAAAGAAACGGATAAGAAGCTGACTCAGTTGTCCGGCCGCATCAACTTGGAAGCCGCCTCCGAGGAGGCCGGCGAAGACCGGGGCGAGAGCAAGAAAATGGCAGCGAAGGCCAGAGCCGCCAGAGCTTGATTCTCGCAGGATCAAAAATTTCTAAAAGGAGAAACCCGAATGAGGGAAAAAAACTCAAGAAAGTTACGCCGGTTGCTTTTGCCTTTGGGAGTGCTGGCGCTCGGAGCATCGCTGATAGCGGCGCCCGCGGTTTGGCCGCAGGACCCGCAACAGCCGGCGCCGGACAACACCAAACGAAACCGGAACCAGACGGACCCTAGTGCGGATCAACAGAAAATGAATCCTGCCGACCGCGCCATCACACAGAAGATTCGAAAAGCCATCCATGAGGACAAAAGCCTCTCGACGTACGCGCACAACGTCAAGATCATCACCCAAGATGGCAAAGTGACACTTCGCGGGCCAGTACGGTCCGAAGACGAGAAGAGCAATTTGCAAGCAAAAGCGGTGGAAGTAGCCGGCCAGGATAACGTCACCAATCAACTGGAAGTTGCACCCCCGAAATAGCGGAGTTCGAAATCGGATCTTAAATCAAGAGGAGAATACAAATGTCAGGTAAAAAAGTAGCAGTGTTTGGAATCTATTCAACTCGCGCCGCCGTCGAAAACGCCGCGGATTCGCTTGTGAAAGCGGGTTTCCCGGCGTCAGACATTTCCGTGCTGTTGCCGGAAAGTCTTGGCGGGCTGAGGGAAATGGGAACCGAAAAGGCGACCAAAGCGCCCGAAGGGGCGGCAGCTGGTGCGACCACCGGCGGGGTCATCGGCGGCACGCTCGGTTTGCTGGCAGGGGTTGGACTGTTGGCGATTCCTGGTCTCGGCCCTTTCATCGCTGCCGGTCCGATCGTGGCCGGCCTCGCGGGGCTGGGCGTCGGCGGGGCAGTGGGCGGAGTAACCGGAGCGCTAATCGGAATGGGCATTCCGGAGTTCGAAGCGAAGCGATACGAAGGACGTCTGCAAAAGGGCGGGATTCTTCTTTCCGTGCATTGCGACACGTCTGACGAAATCAAGCGCGCCAAGGAAGTTATGGAACGGACCGCCGGAGAGGACATTTCCTCCAGCGGCGAGGCCTCCGTGGATAGCAAGACAAACCGCAACGTTCGAAGCAAGGCGGCGGGCGATAAGAGATAGCGAAGCCAAAGAGGAAGAAGCCCACTCCCGGCTTCTTCCTTTTTCGTCGTCACCAAGCACTGCATTATCGAGCTGCAGTATTCAGAAAAGGAAAGACAAGATGAACACAAGCAACATGCCCGGATCGCTTTTGACATTTGCCCTTGGGGTCGGAGTTGGCGCCGCGGTTGCACTGCTGCTGACACCTAGGAGCGGTGAAGAACTCCGCAAGGATATTTCCGGAAGCGTTACCGATGGCGTCAATGAATTGAAAGCGGCGGGCAAACATGTAAAGCGCAGAGCCTCGTCACCCATGCGAAACAGCGCGTCGATGAAGCGGCGCAGGCCGGCGAAGCCGCATTCAACGAGGCCAACAACGAGTGAAATCGTTAGCTCTGCGGAACGAAGTGAATCGCGTTAAGGATCGAGCGGCGCCCTTGCCCCTACCGGCTAGTCGTCCGCCGAACGTTCCCGGGCGTTTGCCGTCTCGGGGAAACTGGCGGCCATGGGATAGCAGCCCGGCGTCTTCGCGTATCCAAGATAGTGTTGTGTCGTTACGAAATTTGCGGGTGATCGCATCGTTAAAGGACGCGACGATCCTCCTTCTATGCTCGAGAAGCCGAGGCAGAAAAAGACACGGTCCAAGTGGGGCTAAATGGACCGTGTCTTCCTTTCGGGCGAGAGCCGAAGCCGGTTTGTCTGTTGCCGGACGCTTCAGCGGGTGAGTGTGGCCGCGAGAACAAATTGCTCCGACTTGTCGTTATTCTTGGCCATCTCGGTTTCGGCCTTAGAGTGCGGGACCTGCCGGCCTGAGGAATTGCCTTCCACCCAAACCTGGGACAAGAAATAGCGGTTAGCCAAGCGGTGGAAAACCAACTTCGTCCTGTCCGAGGGCTTGGATGACGAGCAAGAGTTCGTCAGCGATAGGATGGCGGTCTTGCTGTCATCCGAGCGGATCACAATCGCTTGGTTGGTAGGGCCTTCGCTGGTCACCAGGTATTCCCCAGCGGGAAGAATTTGATTTTGCACGACGAAATCAAAGGGGATGTTGGCCTTGACCCGAGTTTCCTGCGCCTGAGCGGCGGAAACGGCGAGAAGCAACCCCAAACCAAGAAAAACAGAGCGCAAGCGATTCATAGAACCTCCTCCGAAAAACGGCGAACAGAAGGCCATGCCGGCCGGGACACATGCTGGCTGGCGATGGGGTCTGCTGCTATCGTCGTTCTGGTGTTTGTCGGTGGTTTTGATAACCAGGGACATAAAGAAGGAATGCAGCTGGAGTGCCAGTCGAGCGAACAGACGAGGTGGTCGCTTTAGCCGCATG
Organism: Acidobacteriota bacterium; assembly: GCA_046724685.1. Lineage (GTDB taxonomy): Bacteria > Acidobacteriota > Terriglobia > Acidiferrales > UBA7541 > Acidiferrum. The sequence continues at coordinate 10,538 of JBKOXA010000037.1, forward strand.
CAGCGCATTGAGAAATAAATAGGTTAGGTAGTCATCGCAGAATACGATGCTCGCGGAAACGCTGGAGAAGGCAATTGCACTAACCCATCGGTTAGTGACTGCCCGCGAAAGGGCTAACTGCTTGAGCGGCGGAGCCTGAAACCCGCAAAGTGTGATAAACAACAACAAGGGGAATAGGAATGAATCCCCGGCTGATTGGCGTTGCTGGGCCCTTCGAGGGGAACGTGTGTGTTCTGCCCGAGGGCCAGATCTCGATCGGACGGGATGCGGCAAATCAGTTCTGGACGGAGGATAGCTCACTCTCGAGACGGCACTGCGTGGTGAGGCGGGAGGGCGCGAAATGCACCGTGCGGGACGCGGGAAGCCGGAACGGGACGCTTGTGAACGGCGTACCGATAGACGAGCACCAATTGGAGCACGGAGACCAATTATCGGTGGGGGTGTCGTTACTGGTGTTCTTGAGTGAAGTGGAGAGCGCGGCTTCAGGGACGAACCAAGTGTTGTTCGAAGATACGGCCGACCTCGGGCGTTCAGGGATTCAGTTAAGGCAGGAAAGAAATGAGTCGAGGCGGCCGGAAGAAATTTTTGCGGAGCTGCCGGCAACGCCGGAGCGAACGCGCTACCTGCAGTCATTGCTGAAGATTGCAACGGGCATTGGTGGGATTCGCGATCGCGAGTCGTTGCAATGGCAACTGCTCGGTTTTCTCTTCGATGTGCTGCCGGCTGAACGCGGCGCCGTCCTGTATTTCGATAAGACAGGCGAAGTGGAATCAACGGCGGCCTGGGACCGCGTGCGCGGGCCGGAGCATGCAGTGCCGGTAAGCGAATCGCTGGTGCGACGCGTGTACGCCGAAAAAGCGGGCTTGGTGGCCGGGAACGCAGTGAGCGAACAGGGCTCGAAAGAGGGCCACGAAGAGCCGCTCGCTCGGTTGGTGTTGTGCGTGCCGATGATGATTTCCAAAGAAGTGCTGGGGGTGATTTACCTGGAAGGAAGCAGATCCGGTTGGCCATTCGACGAAAGTCACTTGCAGGTGATGACTGCGGTGGGCTCGATTGCCGCACTGGCCCTGGGGAACTTGCGGCATTGGGAGCGGCTCAGAGACGAGAACCAGGCGCTGCGTGCGGAAGCGAATCTGGAACACAACATGGTAGGGGTCAGCGCGCGGATGAAGGAGGTATTCGAATTCGTGCGCAGAGTGGCGGCAACGGATGCGACGGTACTGATCGAGGGCGAGAGCGGGACTGGCAAGGAGCTGGTGGCGCGGGCCATCCACCGGAACAGCGTGCGCGCGGAGAATCCTTTCGTGGCGATTAATTGCGCGGCCATTGCGGAAAACCTGCTGGAAAGCGAACTGTTTGGACATGAAAAAGGAGCCTTTACAGGAGCGGCGGCGCAAAAGAGAGGGCGGATCGAAATGGCGGAGGGGGGCACGCTGTTTCTGGACGAGGTCAGCGAGCTCGCGCCGGGGCTGCAGGCCAAGCTGCTGCGCGTGTTGCAGGAGCGGGAGTTCGAACGTGTGGGCGGAACGCGAGCCATTCCGCTGGACATACGCCTGATTGCGGCGACCAACAAGAAATTGGCGGTTGCGATCGAGTCGGGGGAATTTCGGAGGGATTTGTACTACCGGTTGAACGTGGTGACGCTGACTATGCCGGCCCTCCGCGATCGGACCGAGGACATTCCGCGATTGGCGGAACACTTTCTGTCGAAGGCGAGCCGGAAGTGCAAGACGAGGCTGAAGGAACTGTCGGAGGAGGCCAAGGCCTGCTTGATCAAGTACGATTGGCCGGGAAATGTTCGGGAACTGGAAAACGCGATCGAACGCGCAGTGGTGCTGGGATCAGGCAATGTGGTCTTGCCTGAAGATCTGCCGGATACGGTTCTGGAAGCGGGATGGACGTCGGCGGACGAACCAGCGAAATACCACCGCTCGGTGAAGGAAACCAAGCGGCAGGTGATCCTGCAGGCGCTGCAACAAGCGCACGGCAGCTACCTTGAAGCGGCGAAGACGCTGGGGATACACCCGAATTCATTATTGCGCTTGATGAGAAATTTAAACGTGAAGGCATCCATGAAGGCCGGGCAACCTTCGTCAAGAGAGTCATAAACCGATTCGCGAAAGGCCGTGGGCCACGAGCCTTGCCAACCGCGAACACTGTCGCTTACGCGGATGACCGTTCAGGCGGACTCAAACAGCAACGCGCCCCAAGTGCGGTTGGAGAGGCTGTGGGATTCGGGCCAGGGCGTGTTAAGTACGCAAGCTCTGCAAGAACTTTGTACGAAGCTTCGCCGAAAGATCAGCCGTCCTCTACCGGTCGAGGAGTTCGCCTAGCTCCCCGTGTTGCGGCGTATCTTTGCGCCAGGCATTTGCATCTTGCAAACTCACCCCCAAAAGCATACGTTCCAAACGTCAGTTGCTTCCCGTAGTCGATAAAATCCCTTCCGCGTTCCCGCGCATCGCGGCGGGAGGTTCTTATGGCCCTCAAAGCCACTATAAGGAAAATGGACGGCGCCACCGTCGTGCATCTCAGCGGCGTCATTCTTTTTGGTGAAGAGTCGGCATATCTGCGCACGCTTGTCAAAGGCTTGTTGAATGAGTCTCACGAAATCGTGTTCGACCTCGGCAATGTCACCCGGATTGATAGTGGGGGCCTGGGAACTTTGGTCGGCCTCTATGCTTCGGCCCGGAAACTCGGCGGCGACATCAAGCTCGCGAGCCTGCGTGGCCATGCAAACGAGGTGCTTCAGATTACCAAGCTCATGACGGTCTTCGAGACATTCGACAGGGCGGAAGACGCAGCGGCATCTTTCAGGAGAGCCACTGCCGCCAGCTGAGCTGGCGCAGGCAAACTTTCCTTGGTTTGCAAACGATTCTGAGTGTAGAGCGGCGTGTCGATAGCGGGGGATTCTGACCAGCTGCCGGGGCCGTGACAACCCGTTCATGAAATGGTGGCACCACAGGCGCGGACGCCCGAACGGCTGTGCCCCACGGAAAATGACCGAGACTTTGTGTACCGACCTGGAGATGTGCGTTATCATCCGAGCCGGCCGACGACGAATATAGCCCGTGGGAGATGAATTATGGCAACTCCCCCGCCGATAAAGAGCGAAGCCGCCCGGGTTGCGGCTCTCCATAGATACGCTATCCTCGACACAGAGCCGGAGCAGGCCTTTGATGATCTGGTTTTGTTGGCCTCCTTCATCTGCAAGACGCCGATTGCGTTGATCTCGCTCGTTGATGAAGGTCGGCAATGGTTTAAGTCGAAAGTCGGAATCTCCATTTCGGAAACTCCTCGCGAAATTGCTTTTTGCGCTACGGCCATTCAGCAACCCGACATTTTTGTCGTACCGGATACCCTGAACGATGAACGATTCCGAAATAATCCACTCGTGGTGTCGGAACCAAACGTCCGGTTTTACGCGGGGGTCCCGCTGATCGACGAGGAGGGCCACGCGCTGGGCACTATCTGCGTGATCGACCGCACGCCGCGCGATCTTGACCTCGATCAGGAGGCCGCGCTCAAGGCTCTCAGTCGCCTGGTTCTGGCTCAACTTGAGTTTCGGCGCAACTTGATGCTTTTGAAAGAGGCGCTAAATGACCGCACAAAGGAAGAACATGAGCGCCAGGGCGAGCTCCTCAAGCTACAGGAGACTCTGCTTAGAGTTATGAAGCTGCGCATGTAATTCCAACCGCCCAATTGAAATCAGCTCGCGAGCGAACGGCGAACTCATGGGACAGCGTCCGAAGATCGCGATGCCGCGCGATGATTTCGTCGACGTGTCTGCGGCAACTGCTGCGGCGTCGGGACCCAGGCCAAGGCCTGAGAGGCTGTCCTGGCTAACCAAGATTTGTCGGGACGCGTCATTTAATGGGCGTTTCCGCCGGGGGTGGTACATCTTGTGTACGGAGAGAGCAGGCTGTCGCGGATAATCTCCAATTTACCTGTTGTGTTTCCGAGACTTAACTTGTCGCTCCGATTGCCTTCTCGACCTTCACGATCGCATTGTAGTTCGGCTCCCGGGACGCGATGTCCATCTCTTCACGGGAGAGCAGGCAACTGCCTTCGGGCCAGTGAACTTCGAGATTGCCCGGCTTAATCTGGTCGATCTTGACTCGACCGACGTAGCTTCCGACGCTTGAATTGAGGCGGATATATGCGCCGTCCTCAACCCCGAGCCGCTGGGTATCTTCTCGTGAAATGAAGACGTCATTTCGTGAAGCGCCAGTCAAAGGATCGGTGGCTCGTTGCACCATTGAATTGAACTGCTTTCCGCGCCGCGTGGACACATAAAACGTGTCTTTCGGTGCCCGTCGCTCCTTCGGTGAAACGGCAGAGAAGTGAGCCTTGCCGTCGGGGGTGGCGAATTTCCCATCGGCAAACAGCCTCGGCCCACCCCACTGGAAGCTGTCCCCCTCGTTCGAAAGTCCTTCGATCCCCGCGTAAAGGGGAATAGCCTTGCCGATCTCGTCGCGAATTTCTTGTGAAGAAGTAAAACGGATCTTATCCGCGAGTTCCGGCAGAACCTTCACCGCAACTTCGGCAAAAGCCTCCCATTCCGGTTTGGCTGCGCCGATGCGCCTACCGGGGATTTCCGGAGAGAAGATGATGCGCCGCTCAGTCGATGTCTCTGTCCCCCCGCCTGGAGACTCGTAGCGGGTTGTAGCAGGAACAATCACGACGGTATCTTTAGGGCACAATAACATCATCGAGGACAGATGCACGTCCTGATGGATGCGTGTCCCGACATTCTCTAAGGCCTGCGCCGCCGCGGGTGGATCTGGCAGTGTCTCCAGGAAGTTGCCACCGACCATCCAGAAGACGTCGATCTCGCTACGATAAGCCGCCGCGACCATCTCAGCGGCGGAAAGTCCCTGGAATGTGGGAAGCTTAAAGCCCCACACATCTTCAAATCGCTTTCGCTGGTTTTCCTCCACCCAGGGGGCACAGCCGACCTCGGCTCCTCCCTGGACACCCGAGTGACCTCGGATCGGCATGAGCCCGGTCTTTTCTCTGCCTACCCACCCACGCGCGAGACTGACATTGATCAACGCATCGATGGTTTCGACTCCGTGCGTGTGCTGAGTGATCCCCATCGACCAAACAAAGATGCCATTCCTGGCGTCCCGCAGCATCTCAGCGAAGCGCCTCATCTCATGACGTGTCGTACCGCTTTCCCTTTCGAGAAGATCCCAGTCCTGTTTTTCAACGTTGGCCTTTGCCGCTTCAAAACCCACCGTGTGCCGCAAGATGAAGTCATGATCCACCCATCCTTCAGCAGCAAGCACCTTGAAGACGCCGTTCAGAAACGCCAAATCCCCACCGGTATCGACGGCGTACCATTCACTTGCGACCTTCGTTCCAAACAGCGCCGATTCGGTGACCGAGGGAACCCAGTATCGCTGAAGTCCCGGTTCGAAATAGGGGTTCACGATCGCCACTTTGGTCCCCGCCTTGCGGGCATAGTGGAGATACTTCATGGTAACCGGTTGGTTATTGGCAGGGTTTGAGCCGAAAAAGACAACCAGGTCGGTGCCGATCCAATCTCGGTACGAACAGGTCGAAGCGCCGTAGCCGAGAGTTCTCTTCATTGCAACCGTCGACGCCGCGTGGCACAGGCGCGCGGAGTTGTCAACATGGTTCGTCCCCATTGCGCGCGCCGCCTTTTGGACCGCGTAATAGTGCTCGTTCATCATGCCGCGCGAGGTCATGTAAACCGCGAACCGATGTGGCTTTGTTAGCCGGATCTTTTCTGCGGCAGTGGCGTAAGCCTCGTCCCATGAGACTACCCGAAATCCCTTCTCGCCCCTCCGCCAGATCATGGGTTCAGGAAGGCGACCGAGCGCCCTCAAGTTCTTCGAACTCATTCCACAAAGGGATGACACATCTCTGAGGCGCTCAGGATCGAGCGCAGGAGCAGTATTTAAGCGCATGAGCTCCAAGCGGACCATGCACAGGTGGACGCCTTCGGTGGTCCAGTCCTTGAGACCGGCGGTCCCCAACGCACATCCGTCGCAGACGCCGTGCTTTAGGATCCGCCAGGCAAAGGGAACCTGGTCGCGGTTCTCCCAAACTATGCGCATCATCTCCGCATACTGGTTCGCCTTGCGTTTGGTCGGATCACGTGGAATTACCGAGGCCCAGAGCGATGGTTTCCAGCCCATACCTCAAACTCCCGCATGCTTAAGCAGATTTTGTTTCTCTTCCTTTCCTTCTCCAGACACTAGATATCGAGCTGCGTTACAAAACTTCTTTTTGGGATGCGCTCATTCTTCAGGCCGCAGAAAGTTCAGGCGCATCTATCCTCTACTCTCCGAAGATCTAGCGACAGGACAACGCTACCGGACGGTTCGGGTTACAAACCCATTAATCGCTTCCTTAGGTTCGAAATAGACATCTTCGCGATCTTGGCATCGCTACCAGTCGGGATATTTTGCGCGAATCTCCTCATACAGGGGAGAAGTCGTTTTGTATTTCTTGTGGTAGGCGAGCACTTGGCGCTCGCGTGCGGTTGGTCCGAGTGGTACTTCTTCGACCCTTTGGGAGAATGCCTCCTCTACTTCAGATAGATTTTGAATGCGCTCTCGGGACAGCGAGATCCTCTCCCCCGTAGGGGCGACCTGCGCGGTGATGTGGTTGTGTTTCTGGCGAAGCGACTGCTTACCGGCCGTGAAGGTCTTCTCCTGGCCCTCAAAATTGCGGTAACGAATTACCAGCGGCAGTTCCGGTGAATAGTCAGAGCGCCTCGGTGCGCGCGATCCACCCGCGCCAAGGACTCCGCTATGTCGCAAGGTTCCCTCAGAGTACTGACAGGAAGGGTTGGGGCAACGAATTCGGTTCTCAGACACCCGGGCCCCTTTGGCGCCACATTGCGGGCACTTGGTCTTTCCAAAGAGGAAATCTAAGAATCCCATGTCGTTCGAGTTTCCAAGGGCCGAGCATTCAAGGGGACGGTTGGCGAAAACGAATCATTCGCTTTAGCGAACATGATTCTTCCATAACTCCCATCTACAGGCAGCCACCCTCCCTCACGGGCGCTTGTCGGCTGCTGCTTCTGGGAACGGAGAGAAAACTGCGCCGGCAGACCGGCACAGCTTGGCAACCGTCCCCCTGAATGCTCGAGTAGCTTTGTTTCTTTGCCAAACAAAAAACGGGCTCTCGATCCGCCCACTACAAATCATTCGACGCCGGTGCAACAGGGAAGGCAGCCCCATTGCGCGAAGTTGCAGAAAGCTGATACGCCGAAAGTGACCTTTTTTGTGCCCGCCAAAGACAACGCTCAACACCTCCTCTGCCAGCCAACGGTCCAGGAGCAGCAGCTGACTTTCATCATCCACATGCTTGAGGTAGTAGTCGAGGATGGCAACATTGCGACTGGTCCGTTCCACGGTCTCCGCGGCCATGGTGGCCAGAACCTGGGCCCGTGCAAGTGGGTCAGCCTCCCTCTTCCAGAGCCGCCGCCTACGACGAAAGGCGAAACGAAACAGATTTTGGATTTTGCGACGTTTGTCGCGCGACAGTGCCACGCAGCCACCCGTGCGGAACAGCAATCCTAAGTGGCGAAAGTCGCGGGCAGGCGTGAATCTTGTGTCAGAAATGGGTTCATTTGTGAGCAGGAGATCGGCTCGATGACTTGCCTTTGTTTTCAGGCGCAGGCTAGCCACCAAGAGTTCCAGACGCTCGGCTGCCTGCGCAGCGACCCCCCGGCTTGAAGAGAGCATAAGGATGTCATCTGCATAGCGAAAGTAGTGGATCCCCGGCATGCTTCCGACCTGATGGTCCAAGTCCGTGAGGTAGACATTCGCCAGCAGGCAGGCAATGGCTGTGCCGAAGGGTATGGCAGTGGTGGCTGTTTGCGGGCGCCCTTCTACCTCATATGAAAAGCGCACTCGCTGCTCCAAAAGCCGATAAAGGTAATCCGCCGGATCGACGAGCGACGCCAATTGGTTTAGCAGCAAGTGGTGATCGACGCTGACAAAGAAGTCCGAGATGTCGCGTTTCACGATGTACACCGGAGTAGCTGCTGACCGCAGTACTCGGGCGATGCCGGTTTGGCAAGAGTCCAGGCTGTAACTGCGGTCGCGATATGCGTAAGAGTTTGGCGAAAACCAGGCGTGAAGTCTGCGGTTCAGAACCCGGTAGAGCAGCAGGTCAACTATGCGCTCCTCCCAGGGCGGAATATAGAGAGTGCGATGCTTGCCGTTAAGATTGTAGTGAAGTGCCACCGCCGGTCGAAATGCAAAGTCTTCCCGTCGCAGCGAACGATGGATCGCATCGAGACGCGCCAACCCATGCACCGCGAAGTCGTAGAGCGTCTTCCCGTCTGTGGAGGTGGACAATGCCTTGCGCCACTGAAACACCGGTTTGGTATAGACGCGAACGGCTGCTTTATAGAGTTCAGATTCGGTGTAGAGATCCTTCCATCGCAACGGACGCTTAAGGTTCATTTTTAGAGATTTCGGCATCTCCAGTCGGGAATCACTTGTACTACCGCAGTCCGTCCGCGGCAACTGTTTTACGCCGACTACTCTCCTTTCAGGAGGTGGGAGTCTCTATGTCTGGGCTAGTAGAGCCGTGTTACGACAAAGAATAGGGCCTGACAGGAGTTAGGCTTCCTCCGCCACGCATGGAACTGCACCGGGCCGAACATGCATACTGGTGCAAGAAGCCCAACGTTACGACACAAAATGCGTCACAATTTCCGGCGCTATTTAACCAGCTCGCCGGGAATTCACAGGGCGGAACAATCGGGGCAAGAGAGCCCGCAAGAAAAGTCCACTCGATTCCGTTCCTCCGCACTCCGTGCTACGTTTTCGTCGACGATTAAAATTGCTGCTTGAAGAATGGGCTTTGCCCATTGAGGAATCTGACGAAGGTCGTATGCCGCTACGATCTTCCCTCGATTCATATGCAGCAAGAACCCTGGTGATGGAGCCTGCCCTTTTTGCGGATCTGAGTTGTTGTCCGCCGCTGCCTGGGATGCGAAACATGAATCCTTCGGATGCTCTATTGAAGCAGCTGAACGAGGTCGCGGCCGGTGGCTTCCCGTCTCCCATTCCCGACTACTACGCGGTCCAGTCGAGCTTCTCCTCCGCGCAGCTTGTCAATAAGGTCCTACTACGCGGGGTGAAGTACCTATTCCCGAACAACTTCAACGATTTGATCGTGCCAACGCTGGGGACGTCGACGATCGACGGGAGCCCGCTAGAGGATGGCGCCGTCAGGTACTTCGGCAAGGCACCAAAGGTCGAGAGTATCGCCCACACGCAGTATTTCAAGCACCCCGAGACTTGGGACTTCATCGTCGGAAATTTGCGATGAGCTTCTCTCAGAGACAAAACCCGCTCGAGCGCCCGCTGCCGCATGAGGGCACCGCGCTGATCCTTCCGGCCATTGTTTTCAAGCGTAAGCCGGAGACCGTATAGACAAGCTGATGGAGATGGTTTAAGTGGCGCGGGCTGAGTCTTCAGTAGGTCTTCCGTGAGATTCCAAGGAAGTAGTTCTTCGACTGCATTCTTGTCTTGTAAAACGAACAAACAGGCTAACGCAGAATGAGTGAAGCCGCGTTTCGTTTACGTCAGCGGCTTGCCAGCCTTGGGATCCACCGGCTTCGCCACCACTTCCGTCTGTTTTCCGGCGTTTACCCCGAGCTGAGCAAGAACGCTCGTGGGGACTCGAACCCCAGACCTCCACCGTGTCAATTCCAATACCGCAGACGCGCAGCCATGCAACGAGAAGCACCAAGTCGTGCCGAAGAATAAGACTTGATGGGGGTTAGGCTCCCGGCGATACGCATAGAACGGCACTAGGCTGCATATGCGTTTTGGTGCGAAGGAGCCCAGGGTTACGACACAAAATGCGGCACAATTTCTGGCCAGTGTTTTCTCGAGCGAAACACCCGTTCACGTGATCTTAATGGCGACTGGCGTGAGTCGATAACTGAAGATCTTTTGTGAGCGCCTACTTTGGTTCGAGCACCCCGAGTCCTCTTATTTGCGCGAAGTGGCGATTATTGAATGTGGCCACCTGGCTGCCACGCTCCAACGCCGTTGCCCCGACAATTAGGTCATAGAAACCAATCATATTGCCTGCAGCTTCGAGCTCGGCCCAGATGCGCGCATGCTCATAGGCCGTCTGCTCCGTGTAGGGGACGATCGGCAAGGACTGTAAAACGGTGCTTAAGTAGCGCTCCCGCTTGATCCTATGCGTTCCGCTCGCCCGTTCTACACCATGCCAGAGCTCGGCGACTGTGATTGCCGCAATCTCGAATTGCTCGTTGGGACGGGACGCCACCCATTTCTTGAGATCGAACGTTCCCCTCTCGCCCCGAATGACGACGTCGGCGTCAAGAATTATCGCCATTTGTCGGCTGGAGCTTTGAGGATTTTGCGAGCAGCCCGCAGGTCACGATGCCAGGCCTTGGCTTCGCTTTCCGGCAGGTCCACCCCGGCCAGAGCCTCGGCCAAATCGCGGCCTACACAAACCTTCTCGCTGTCTGGCACGAGACGGGCGAATGGTTCGCCGTTTTTCAACAGCACAAACGTAACGTTTTGATAATGGGCCCTATTAACGCAATCCGCAAAATTGCGGGCGGCCTCAGTCACGGTAATGCTGGTCTTCTTCATGGAATCAGATTCTCTGATTATATGATTCGGACCTGGCTGTGTCAAGCAAACCGGTCGCGTTAGCCGAGTTAGAGGAAGCTCGCAAAATTCCCTGCGCATCGGTGCTGGTGCAAGGGAGCCCAGGTTACGGCACAAAGTACGTCACAAATTTCTCGTGACTCCTTCGAAATAGCCCAGAAGAGGTAACAGTCGCGAGGGCGCCGCGTGCGGCGAGGTTTGAAGCGCGGCCTTGCCAATAGCGAGATCTTGCAAGGAAGCAAGCGGTCGTCTACGCATTCGAGGAGCGACTTACGTTGGCGCGCAGCCAGCGGGTGAATGCGACTTCATCGATGGTTCCTGCTGTTGCGAGCCCGAGAATAGCTTGCGTCGCATCTTGTTCAGGAGCCGTAAAGCGATGGCCATTTATTTCGACGAAGAGAACGCCCACAACAAAACCCGTTCGTTTGTTCCCATCGACAAATGGGTGGTTCCTGACTATTCCCACCGTGTAGGCAGCCGCCATGTCTATTATGTCGGGAGCATCCCCGTAGGCATGGAGTTGTCGAGGGCGAGCAAGAGCAGACCGAAGAAGTCCGATGTTCCGAACGCTAGCGGCACCACCATCGAGCGCCAGAAGTCGATCATGGAGCGCGAGCGCATCCCGTTCGTCAATCCAGACCGGTTCTCTCACTTGGAAAGGGAGTGGAGGGTGTTGCGATAGCGATCGATGATGTTTTCAGCCTTCTTCATTTTTCTCTCGAACTCGGGATCGTGCGGTGTCAGTTGATAAACGCCATTAGGCCCCTCAATCAGGAAGAGGCGATCGCCTTCGTCGGCGTGTAGGCGGCTAACCGCCTCCCTTGGAAGGATTACGCCCAATGAGTTGCCGATTTTACGAACTTTGAGTGTCATCATGATGCATGCCTCCCGATGTTATAACAACCGTATCAACGTGAAACAACGACCGCAAGAGCTAAGTCTGCAGCGTGTTCCGGTCCGTGCGGATGCGCGTCGACATGTTGAATTTGATTGATTTTCTACGGTCTGAGCACATAAAATAGTGCTGCACGTGGAAATGTGCAACATGAAAACCAATGTTACGTTGAAAATCGAAGCGGAACTATTGCGGGAAGCGCGTGTTCTCGCCGCCGAGGAAGGCACTTCTATTAGTGCGTTGCTGGCGGCCCGGCTCGAGCAGGCAGTGCGTGAGCGCAAGGGGTACCAGCAGGCGCGCAGGCGTGCTCTAGCCCGTCTGAGGCGAGGATTTGACCTGCGCTGGACGCCTCCCAGCTCGCGAAACGAACTCCATGAGCGATAAGTGCTTCGTCGACACCAATATTCTCGTTTACGCACATGATCGTTCAGCCGGACTTAAACATCAACGTGCTCAAATGCTCTTGGAGCAGCTCTGGGATTCGGGCCAAGGTGTATTAAGCACGCAGGTCCTGCAAGAACTTTGCATTAACCTTCGTCGAAAAATCAGCCGCCCTCTGCCGGTCGAAGAAGTGCGCCTGTTAATACGCGATTACGCAACGTGGGAGATCGTCACGAGCACTCCCGAGTCTGTTCTTCAGGCGCTCGATATCGAGCTGCGTTATAAAACTTCTCTTTGGGATGCACTTATTCTTCAAGCCGCAGAAAGTTCCGGCGCATCCATCCTCTACTCCGAAGATCTAGCAACAGGACAACGCTATAGCGCGGTTCGGGTTATAAACCCTTTGATCGACAAGATGGGTTAATTGAGCAGGATGATCGCCGCGTCCACACAGCGCTCAGCGCCGCCAAACCTGGCCCAACCTAGAACTTGTGGAGGCGGAGCTGAGTTTTTTTTAAGGCCAACGGTAATGACGAGTTACGACTCAAATCACAGCACAAGCAAAGCTGAGCGGCGTCTGAGTTTGCCGGAAAATCGGCATCCTAGTGTGCGGCTTCGAAAATCTCAATCCAAAGCTTCAAAGTCCCATCGTGCCACGCGACCTTTCCGATCACGTTGTGGCGCAGCTCCTTCTCGTATCGCACGCGTGGCACTTGCGTATCGAGAGCGGCCTGTCTCTAGCCAAATCCCGGATACCGCTATAACGGATAGTGACACAACTCATGCTTTTCCCGGTGTCATCTCCTCGCTCAACAGCTTCTCCAGGGGCATCACTTCAGTCTTTGGGTCGAGCTTGTAGCGCTCGTTGCCAGGATAGAGCACGATCCTTCGAGTGGCTTTGATGTCCTCGGAACCGATGTAGAATCCCTTGCTGGGCGAAGGATCGGCGACGGAACGCTTCACCTCGATAGCCCAGCGATCCTTCGCACTAAACTCGATGACCAAATCGATTTCAGCACCAGCAGAAGTGCGGTAAAAAGATGTCCTTGCGGAAGCGGGCAATGCACCTAGGATGTTTTCGATATGCATTCCTTCCCAGCTTGCTCCAACGATGGGATGGCCAAGAAGTTCCTCTTTGTCCTGAATTCCGAGGAGTGCGTGGACAAGCCCGCTGTCGCGCACAAACACCTTTGGCGTGCGTACCAAGCGCTTCTTGGCATTCGAAGCCCACGGTGCCAAACGACGCACCAACAAAAGGTCCACCATGATGTCCAGATAGCGAGCCACAGTGTGACCGCTAACGCCAAGTCCGTTGGCAAGCTGTGCCGCGTTCAACATTTGGCCTTGGTTATGGGCCAGCATCTGCCAGTAGCGGCGTAACGTCTCGGCGGGAATCCGGGGTCCGAGAGATGGCACATCCCTCTCCAAATACGTTTGAATGAAAGCGGTGCGCCACTCGAAACTGTTGGCGTCGCTGTCCGCGAGAAAACTATCCGGAAAACCACCACGTACCCAAAGGTGGTCCCCTGTTCCTGCCCCCAGGCCTGCCACTTCTGTTACCGAAAAAGGCGTCAGCTCCTGGTAGGCGATGCGATCAGCGAGAGTTTCGGCGGATTGCTGCAACCGATCAATTGATGCCGAGCCGAGGAGAAGAAACTGCCGACTGCGGTTACCCTTAATGCGCCTCTTGTCGATTAGGCTTCGAAGGATCTGGAAGATGCCCGGGACGCGGTGAATTTCATCCAGAATCACCAAGCGATCTTCATATTGGCCCAAATAGAGTTCTGGATCGGAAAGCTTTCCTCGGTCAGATGGTACTTCCAAGTCAACATAGAGAGCGTGCTCTCCAAGCTCCTTCGCCAAGGACAAAGCAAGCGTAGCCCGTGGGAACCTTTCCCGATCCCGCGACATTACCAGTAATGGAGAGTTGAGTTGCAGGACGCACTGCCAGCGTTCGTTTTAGACTCGGAGGCGAAGATCCCACCCGCCATGGACGGCACGCCCCCACATCCCCTTCCCCAACAACCTGAATCTGCAGACAGCGATGAGCACTTGATGATCGCTTTCTCCCGAGGCTCGACAGATGCGTTCAATGAACTCTTTTCCCGCTACAAACAGCCTCTGTTCGGATTTTTTCGCCGTCGTCTAGCCGATCCCACCTACGCGGAAGAACTAACCCAGGAAACCTTCCTGGTCGTCCTGCGTAGCTCGGTACGCTACCAGCCGCGCGCCCTTTTCCGTACATATCTCTATGCCATCGGGCTGAAGATCTTGCGCGCGCACCGCAGAAAAGCCGCCTTTCGTGCCACATTCCTCCGTGCAGCGCCCGCGCATCAGGAACCGCACGCACCAAACACCACGGAAGAGGAAATCATAGTCCGGCATGCAGTACAGCAGCTGGATTCCATCGATCGCGAAATCCTTCTTCTGCGCGAATTTGAGCAGTTGCGTTACTCCGAAATCGCGAGCTTGTTGAGCCTGCCGGTTAACACGGTCCGGTCCCGTCTTTTTCGCGCCCGCGTGTCTCTGCGTACGCTCCTCACAACTCCAGTGCAAAAAGCCCCCACTCTTGAACCGGCTAAATCCGAGGAAAACACATGAAGCTTCCGACTCATCCCACCGCGCTTGAAGAAATCATGGCATTTCTCGACGGCGAACTCTCCGAGGCCGAGGCCCAAGCTGTCTCGAGCCACCTTGCCCACTGCACGGATTGCTCTCGGCTCGCCGAGGAATTCCACGGAACGTCAGGGGCGCTTTCACGTTGGAGTATTCCTTCGGTTCCCGCCAAGTTGGAACATGCCGTCGCCGACGCGGTCAAGAAAACCTTTCCGAGCCACGGAGCTAGAGAGGTAGACGAGGGTCGTTCTCTGAGACCGTGGTTCATTGGTCTCGGCTCCTTAGCCGCTCTTGCGCTACTGTTTTTCGTTACGACACCGAACTTGCTTCGTTCGCGAATGGCAGCGAACGAAGCAAGCGCCGTCGGTTCCCTTCGCACACTGAATACCGCCCTCTCCACCTACTCCAGCGACTATGGGCACTATCCGCCCGCGCTGAGCAACCTCGGCCCTCCCGTAAGCGGCGGCCCAGCCAATGAAGAGGCTGCTGACTTGATCGATCCGGTTCTTGCGGGGGGGCATAAGTCAGGTTACGTGTTCGCTTACCAGGCATTGCCACCTGTTGGCGCCGGTCTCCGCGGCAGCTACACGATAAACGCATCTCCCAGCGAGCCTGGCAACACAGGCGGGCGTGTGTTTTCTACAGACGAAAGCGGTGTCCTACGCGCCAGCGGGGCTGGAATCGTTGGTTACATCACGCTGGGAGAATCGCGAAGCTCGGCCGGCGAACCAGCGAAAGAGCGTGGGGAGGTCCGGCCCGACTTTGAGGCTCAACCAATGATCGCTCGCTCGGCCGAACTAAAACTCGTCGTGCGGAAACTCGATGATGCGCGACAGCAAATGGGCCAAATCCTCAAACAGCATGAAGGATATGTTGGCCGTATGTCCGTTAGCGCCGAAACCGGCTCGGCTCCGTCTCTTCTCGCAACGCTGCATGTGCCCTCCAATCGGCTCGACTCTTGCCTCGAAGAATTGCTCAAGATCGGCCGGGTCACCCAGGAATCCGTTCAGGGCGAAGAGGTCACAAAACAGCATCGCGACCTCTCCGCTCGCATCAAGAACTCCCGCAACACGGAAGCGCATCTCAACGACGTCTTGCAGCGAAACAGCGGTCAGACAAAAGATGTGCTTGAAGTAGAACGCGAGTCAGCGCGGGTTCGTGGCGAAATCGAGCAGATGGAAGCCGAACGTAAATCACTGGAACATCACGTGGAATTCGCAGCGATCAATTTGAGCCTCGTGGAAGAGTATCGTGCGCAAATCGCTATTCCGGAGACGTCAGTCGGGACGCGCCTTCACAACGCTTTCGTGGCCGGACTCCGCAACGCCTCAGAAACACTGCTCGGGATCGTGCTGTTCACCGCCGAATACGGCCTCACTCTGTTGCTTTGGTTGGTCCTTCTAGTGTTGCCCGTCTATTTCGGGTGGCGGAGATTCCGAAGGGCCGTCGCCACCGCGTAGGATCGGTCCTGGCGTAGCTGTACCTGGACCCGAAGAGACGATTTGCGAAGCTAAACCAGAGACCTGCGCAACAGACTCTGGCATTACCGTACGCGTTTACCGGAAATAAGTAATGCACCTAATCATCGTCGACATCGGAACGCATAATCGGTCTTTTAAGACCAACGGGAAGACGAGTTACGACACAAATCACGGCACAAGCAAAGTTTGGCTCTCGGAAGTTGTTGAAAATGGTAGGCTCGTGGGGACTCGAACCCCAGACCTCCACCGTGTCAATTCTAAGACCGACAGAGCACCGTCATGCAGTCAGGTGCACTCAGCTGCACCGGAGGATCAGACATGAAAGGGTTCGGCGTATCTCCATTGCGCACGCAACTGCACCAGCACGCATATGCGCTTCCATGCGAAGGGACCTGGGGTTATGGCACAAAGTACGGCACAAATTCGCGTTGAGTCCGAAGCGTCAGAATTCGCCGCGATTCATACCACGCTTCTTTCTACGGCTGGTTCCGAGCGCACTCTGCCGCGTTCACCAGACCTTTTGAAGATTTTTGAGTCCCTGGAGATAGTCTTCTTTTTCTAGCCTGCTCTCGACCCCGAATTCCATAAGAATTGTCATCATCTGTACCAAGGGAACACCCGCCAATTCCGCAGCCCTGCCGAGGGAGGCCTCTCCCTTCTTATATCTCTCGACCGCGAGCAGAATTCTTCCACGGGTGACCATGTCTCGAACCGCTTTGGAGAGATCACTCCCCTCCTCTTTGGTGATTTCGTGAAGGAAGTCGTAGTTGTCGCGATCCATGCGAACACTCATCGTCTTGCTCATGGGTTTATCTCCAATTTCAGTCTCGCATCCTCGATAATCGATTCCTTGTACCGCCCATATTTCGCGAGCCACGCAAGCCTTTCAAGTGCCTCAGATTCGTCCAGTAACCCCTTTTCCCGGCTTCTTATCAGGATGCCCATTGCGGTTGTGAATGCGATGCCCAATAACTTGCAGGCGTGGATTCCATTCTTGTCGTCAATTCCGAGCAACTGAGCCTTTTCAACGAGAGCAAGCGCGATGGCCTCTGCTTCGCCTCTGCTCATGCTGAAGTCTTCCTGCAATTTAGCAACGAGGCGGCGATTCTTAACCACAAACGTTTTGATGCGCGATTCATCGATAGCTCGCTGAATGATGACCGCCTCCAACACCTTTTTGGAGTCGCAGCATTCCTTCTCAACCTCCCCGGGAATCGCTACTGGCACGCTGACATCGGCAAGAAAGAGACCAAGCAACTCGATCTTGGCGATCAGTATCAGCGTGGAGGCGTCGAATACGATCATATGACAAAATATTACAAACGTAAGTATAGCGTAGATTCCGCTATTCTGCAAGTCGTTGCTCGAACCTATTCTCTTAGGCGCAGCGTGTGCTGCTGTTGGTCGCTTACGGAAATACAGGTCGCATTCTTATTATGCGGCGGCCGTTGGACTCCGCTCACTCGCGCTAAGCCGTTTACACTAGGCCCGTACGACAAGAGAGGGAACATGAGCTCAACACACAACCCCGGGAGGGTCGCCGGACTCTGGTATCTGCTCCTCATCGCCATGGGCCCGATATTCCTGATCTACATTCCCGACAAGCTGTACGTGAAGGGCAACGCAGCCGCAACGGTCAGCAACATTGTGGCCCATGAGCGGCTCTTTCGTATCGGCATCCTTGCCGAACTGGTTGGCGGCATCATCCTGATTTTGCTTGTGCTGGCCTTCTACCGGCTGTTTAAGGGTGTGGACCCATATCTCGCGGTGCTGGTGGTAGTTCTCGGCGGCGTGATGCCAGCCGTGATTTATTTCGTGAACGTCGTGAATCAGCTTGGAGCCTTGATGCTCGCGAAGGGCGCCGATGTCGTCACGGTGTTCGACAAGCCGCAGCGGGAGGCCCTGGCCATGGTCTTCCTGCGCCTGCACAGTTATCAGATCGACGCCTCGCTCGTCCTCGCAGGCGCATGGCTGTTGCCCTTGGCGGCGCTGGTGTACCGGTCGCGTTTTCTGCCGCGTTTCCTCGGTGTCTGGCTGGCCATCGGCGGCTTCGCCTGGTTGATCTTGAGCTTTGCGGCAATATTCGCACCGGAATATCAAAACAAACTCTTCGGCATCCTTCAGCCCGCCTTCTTCGGCGAGATAGCGCTTACGCTCTGGCTCGTCATCAGGGGCGCCAAGCCGCCACCGATAGACACCGTAGCCTCATTGTCGGCGGCTGGGTAGGCTGCGGCGTGTCAAGCAGGACCTCATCGATGAGCCCGGTCAAAGTGTCGGCAGGATACGAGAAATGGGTGAGAGGGGACGAGAGAACCGTCTCGGGAACGATAGGCACACGATCTGCCGCTACGACCACAAAAAACAAACCGTCTCTCCTCGCGCCTCGTTATAACAGTTGTATCAACCTAGAACTGTGGATGCAAAGGCGAGTCAATCATTCCCTAACGGTGAAGCGGAGGTAGGAGATCGCGCTCAGAAGTCAAAAGCCGCTCGTAAAGACTCTCTCGAAGAGCAAGGATAGCAACCTACGACAGGTCGAACCTCCTCATGCCACGGCACCGGCGATGACTTTCAAGTGTTGTGCTGAACCGACATGGCAGCTTAGGGTTGAGCGAAATTACGCTTGGCTTGGAAGCTAGCTACTTTCCGTCGCAAAATAGGTCGTCCTGAATGAGCTATTCGTTTCTAGAGGCCGCCTGATTCTGCTTGCGCATTTCGATCTTCTGCCGCTCGACCTGTTTCCGTGCCGAGCCGTTGCGGATGAGACCTCAAGC
>JBKOXA010000098.1:0-20520 GCA_046724685.1 Acidobacteriota bacterium
ACGCCAGAGCGATTGCCATTCCGTACGCTCCGTGCCATAGCGCGCTCAAACGCGCTCACCACGTCATGCGTCTTCCCGGACTTGCGAATCGAGCCGGCGTCCACCCAGACGACTCGGTGGCACAGTCGTCGCATCTGGTTCATCTGATGGCTGACCAGAACAATAGTGCCGTTCCGGCCGATCAGCCCAAGCACGTCTCCGTGTTTCACTTCCAGGTCCACGTCCTTCAGTGCCCAGAACTTTTCCTTCTTCTCGCGCTTAAACAACTTCCACGGTGCTCGCGCGATATTCCCCAGGACGTTCCGTAGCTTGTGTTCACGCCGGAGCTCGGCCAGCCGGTACAGCTTGCTCAACCCTTCCGCTTTGATCGCAATGTCACTCATCTTTTCGTCTCGTTGTCTTGCTTCCCATCTGCGGATGGCCGCTTTCTCGGGAATCCATAAAACCGGTGATCGCACTTGTCGCAGCGGAACGCTCGTACCCCAACCAGCCTTAAAATTCTACGCTCAAGCACGCCGTGCATCTGCGACCTGTGCAGCGCCCTGGACTTGCAAACCGGGCACATCCTTTTCTCGCCTTGTGCCTTGTCCCACATCTCCACATGGCCTCCCCGGCCAACCTCATTCCTCTTGACCGATTATAAAGACATATTGGCGTGAGCTATCCATACTCGCCGCACGTTCCTGTCCCCTCCTGTAAGTTCCCTTAGAATTACTTTCTTACTAACAGCCGCCCCTCCAAGTCCATCGTGAAATCGCCGTGACACCAGAAGGTTTCAGTGGTTTCTTCCGATTCTGGCATGTTCCGTATCTTGCGCCTCGGGAACCGCTACCTTTGTGAACCCTGGCACCGGCACCGCGCCGGCTCTCGCGCGCTTGTACCAGTCTTGCGAGCCCAGCCAGCCTCGGCCCGCGTAGAACCATTTTGGAGGCAAGACCAGCGCCGGCAGCATCGAAAGTGTCCGGAAGAGTCTGCTTCTTGCTGACGCGTCCGCATGCTGCACGCGGTAAATCGTCCGCTCCGTCTCGAAGGTTTCCCACGGCCATCCGCCGTCCAGCTTCAGCCGAAGTTGCGCTGCTTCCGCTTCGACGATTTCGAGGATCGTCTCCGTCGCTTCCTGCGGTGTTCCGGTGGCTGGCAACGAACGGCGTAACGCTCGGGCAAGTTCTGCAATCACCCGCGCTTTGCGGCGCTCGCCGGACTTGCTGGCCCCCGCCGCCAGGAAAAGGTTGCCGGCGTGCACGCGGTAATGCGTCAGCGGGTCCGGCAAAATTAAAGACTGTGTGAGCGCCGCCGCCATGGTGAAAAGGTATTCGTCGGCTTCAAACACCAGCGCTTCCGGGACCGGAAGAATCTTCCGTGCCAGGTCGGAGCGCAGGGCCAGCCGGCTGGTCCCAAAGTAACAGCGGCTCAGCCGGAAGAACGTCGCTGCCAGCACGCCGTCCAGGTGGAGCCTCGCGGCTCGGCCGGGTCGAATCACGCGTTCCGTGCCGTCATCGAACGACTCGATGAACGCGTGCCCGACCATGCCAAGGGAAGGATCCCTGGCAAAAACATCCGCGATCCGGCGCAGTTTGCCCGGCGCCCACCAGTCGTCGCCGTCCAGAAAAACAATGGCCTCGCCGCGGCATTCCGGAATGCCTAAGTTGAACGCCGAGGCTTGCCCGCCATTTTGCTTCTGAATGAGTCTTACCTTCGGCTCGAAGCGTCGCACAATCTCCGCAGTACGATCGGTCGACCCGTCGTCCACGACAATCACTTCTCGTTCGGACGCGGGGAAATCCTGCTGCAGCACGCTGGCGATGGCGGCTTCAATCAGCCGCTCATGATTGTAGGTATCGATGAGGACGCTCAGTTGCACTTCTCGGCTCAATCCAGTCTACGGGCCAGGCAACACCGATAGAGGACCAACGAACACGGCCCATCTTACCTAGGGAATTGTGGCTATCACCACTCTAAAGCAAGCGCCCTGGTTCGACACGGCCCGCCATCTCTGCCGCAGGGGGGAATAGAGAGAGGGCGGCGTGGTTGTGCTTGGCCTTTTTGGTCCGGTTGAGCTCTACATCAAGTAGCCCCGCCAAGGATCAGTCCGGCATGTCGGGAAGCGAGTAGTTGAATTCGTAGGAATGCTTGCCGTCCGCGACGTTGATAAGAAACTCTCCGGTGAGGCCGGCAAGCTGGCCGGTGCCGGAGTCCGCGACCACGGTGATCGACAGTTGGGGGACTCCGCGGGTCATCGTGCCGAGATGTTCGAGGACGAAAGAACCCGAGCGGCCGCTAAGGGTGCCGGTGATGCGTTCGATGGCAACGTAGGCGCCCGATCCTTTTACGGCGGTTTCCGCCGTGAGCATCTCGCCTTTGCTGGTGGCCTCCAGGTCGCCATGGATTTGCTTGTCGATCGACATGCAGCCCAGCGGCGAACCTTCGCTGGAGTCGCTGGTGGGAAGCGCGGCCAGCTTCACTTCGAAGGTCCCCCGCGCACGGGCGGTCATCGGACGATCCTTTCCTTGAGCCGGTTTTTGAGCAGGCGATGCCGCCGAAGGATTGTGCAGGAGAGAGGGAAGAGTGACCAAGATGGAAAGAAAGGCAGCAACGAGCGCAATCAGGAACGTGGTTTTCATGTTCTCTCCAACGGGAGTGGAAAAATACGATCGAAGTACGGGCGGTAAAAAGAAAGATGATCAGGGAGTGTGAGCCACGCCGCGCAATTCGGAATCCGCAAGCGTGTCGGCGGAACTGAGGTATGTGCGCGAGATGCGATCGTGCCAGGTGAGTTCGTCCTCGTCCCATTGAGACCACAGAAAGCCGAGGAAAAAGGTACCGGCGGAAAGCATGTAGCCGGCGGCGCGAAGCAGCAGTTGCCGCGGAGAGGGATCTTCACCGGAGAAGTCCACGACGCGCAGCCCGCGAAGCATCATGCCGGGAGTGGTACCGCCGAAAACGGTGAAGAGCGAAAAATATTGCAGATAGACGATGGCGAAAGAAGCTGCGTAAACGGCAGCGCTCAATTTGCTGAAAGCGAAATGTCCGCCGAGCGAGCCGAAGAGCGCCAGAAATCCGCCGCAAGCGAACAGCAGGCAGGCAGCGTCGACCAAACCCGCGAGGCGGCGTTCTTCGATGGTGGCAACAGGATAGAGGCCACGCTGTTGAGTTTCGACGGACTCTCCGGTTTGTGGAGAAGCTTCGCCGGCGCGCTCCGGGGCAGGAGGAATCGAAACGTCAATGAACATTTGCGCGTCGTCCGCGCGGCGGTTTGCCGTGCGGCCGATTGCAATGGTGAACGAGAAATCTTCGTCGCACGCGGGAGGTTCGACGACCGCAACGGCGGGAAGGATAGGCGGAGCTTCGATCGACTGCTCGAAAGGAAGTTCCGGCTGGCCGTCGTCCGGCGAGTTTTTCCTTCTTCTCGCGCGGTAAGAAGCCACTCGGCTGGCCAGTTCGCCGCGCCAAACGGAGTCAGCGGGCTCGTCTGGAGAGAGATTACCGCGGAATTGGCGCGCGGGAGCGGCCGGCGAAGAACCGACGGCCGAAAGATGCGAATCACAAAAACTGCAGACGCGAACTCCAGAAGGGAGTATGGCGCCACACTGCAAGCATGTTGTATTCACCGGTGGTTTTGCGCTGCGGACGCTTCCACTCCGGCGTGGAGTGAACCAGGCAGCAGAATAGCACGGGAAAGAAAAAGTCAACGGAGAAAATCGAGCGGAGAGTAGCGAAAGAGGAACGGGAGAGACGCGGGTTAAGGCAGCATTTGCTCCGCGAGCAGGTTGCGGCTGAAAGCGATGCGACGGCCCAGAGCGACAGCGGCGAAGTAGGAGCACTGCGAGCGCTCGCGGTCGGTCCAGGATTTGAGAGAAGGCGCCGCCAAGGCGAGCGTTGAGCGAACGAAACCGAGGAAGCGGTAATAGGCGCCAATGGCACGGAGCCCGCTGCGGTCTTCACGGCGCTCCGGGCATAGATTGAGCAACTGAAGAACTCGCGAAAAATCATCGGGCGAGGCAATGGAGGAAATGCCCGTGACCTCTTGCACCTCCTGCGGGAGCGGTTCCTTTGCCGAAGCAGCGATCAACGAGCGGCAGTAGGAGATGAAGAACTGCAGCATCACCACGAGCGAAAAGACGAGAATAAGGGCGGCCATCATCGCGGGCTCACCGCCAGCGTCGAAGGTACCAGGCGCGCATCCCTGGGCAGGCGCCAGAAGGCGTAAGCCCAAGCGAGAGGCAGGAAACAGCCAAGGAACTGGAGCAGCGCGATTGCCAGCGGGCTCGCGGGCGGATAAAGATTGCGAATCGCATAATTTGCCGCGAAAAGACTGAAGTAAATTCCTAAAGACAAGACCAGCTGCACTAACTGAGCACGCGTTTCGCGAAGCTTGAGAATGGCACCCCAGAGGACATACGTGAGGACTAAGCCGACGAAGTACAGGTTCTGTGACATCTCGACGACGAAGCGGGTCAGGAGGCGTTCGGTGGACTGCTGAATCACGAGATAGGAGAAAAGGGCAGTCGCCGTCAGGAGGAAACTCGCACCGAAGATCACATATTTTTCAGCGGACAATTCCTTGAAGACGTGAATAAAAAGGCTGATCAGCGCGAGATACAGAGCAACGGTGAGAAGGGCATCCGAATAATAATAAAAATAGAAGTATTCCTTGGAAGTGTAGCCGTAGTGAAAAAGTATCCGAAAACGCAAAAGATCTCCAATGGCCGAGGCTGCCATGTAGAGATTTAAGGGAAGAAAACGCCGGAAGACTTTACCGCGAAGCGCGCACACCACCACCGCTACTTCAAGAACGAAGCAGGTACACCAAACGAAAAATTCGATTGGGCCAGGCACGTGATCCTTAACTTTGATAACGCCCTGGCTTGTCCCTTCAGTTTAGTAAGCCGAGATCAGGACAACTACTTCCAGGGCGATGGAGGCGCAGGCGCTCCGCCGTTTTTCCAAGGCGATGGAGGCGCAGGCGCCCCGCCATTCTTCCAAGGACTTGGCGGTGCAGGTGCTCCACCATTCTTCCATGGCGACGGTGGCGCAGGAGCTCCACCATTTGCCACAACCACTGCTGCCCCACTGCCTCTACCGGCGACAGCGGTCTTTAGTCCCATCGCGCCGACGAGGACAAGCATCGCCGCGACGACTACCGATTTCATTGACATTGTTCCTCCGAGGCATACCACTACCGCGGAGGTACTGTATCCGTTTAGACACCAATGTCAAGCGGTCTTTGAAAAAAGACCTATGTTTTTGACGAATGGAACCCGGCCCCTTCTGATTCCCTCGGAGGAACGGAAGATTGGAGCAGGGTGCCTTTCGACTCTGGAATGGTAGGAGGCGGAGAAGCGTTTCGCAACAGTACAGTAGTACTAAAACTATGACCACGGGGCGGCGAGGCGAAACGGGTAATCGGCCCGATGACACCGAGTCAGCCAGCAAGGGCTTGACTCTCTTGGAAGCCTCTTCGTAGGATAAAAAGCTGCTCTTTGCCGGCGTAGCTCAATGGTAGAGCGAGGGTCTCATAATCCCTAGGCCGTGGGTTCGATTCCCCCCGCCGGCACCAGAACCATCTCGGCAACCCGGAAATAGGTTGAAGTTCCGGCACGTTAGCGTTCAGGCGGGCAAGGCAGCAAACCGTTGTCGTGGGTCAGGGTCTGGAAAGCGCAGGAGTTGAGCGGTAAAATGACGCGCCGTATGGCCAAGAACAGACCTAAGGTCGGATGCCCAGGCGAGAGCGTCGAGACCCGAGACGTGCGGCGTGAGCCGACGTAATCTGAGCAGGCGGGAGTGGCTGAAAGAGGCGAGCCTGTTAAGCGCGGCAGCTCCGCTGGGTTTTTCGCCGTATCGGATGTTCGGCCAGGACAGCGCGCGCGAGCCGGAGCAACTGTTGTTGCCCCGCGACCCCACCCCAGGATTGCCCGCCAAGCTGTTTTCCTTCGATCCCTCCCTTTATCGATTTACGGCGGATGAAGATGTGTTCCTGGATGAGCTTGAGCAGGCCTCCTTTCTTTATTTTTGGGAGCAAGCCAACCCCAAGACCGGGCAAGTCGAGGATCGCGGGTCGGCCGACGGCGGCGCGTTAAGGAACGCGTCGAGCGTGGCGGCGACAGGGTTTGGCCTGACGGCGTTGTGCATTGCGGCGCGGCGGGGATGGGAAGAGGACACGGTGATTCGAGAACGGGTCCGGCTGACGCTAAATTTCACTTTGAAGAACGTACAACACCAGCACGGATTTCTGTATCACTTCGTGAATGGCGAAAGCGGACAGCGGATGCTAAATTCCGAAATTTCGCCGATCGACACGTGCCTTTTGCTCTGTGGGGCGCTAACCTGCCGCGGGCTGTTCGACGACAAGGAGATTCAGGGACTCGCGACGGAGCTTTACGAACGAATCGATTGGACCTGGGTGCTGCATGGCGGTCAGACGCTGGCGATGGGGTGGCTGCCGGAACAGGGGTTTCTAAAATCGAGATGGGATACGTACAGTGAAATGATGATGATGTACCTGCTCGGATTGTCCTCTCGAACCCATCCGTTGCCGGCAGCGATCTGGAACGACTGGCAGAGGCCACGTTTCGAATTTAATGAGGTCGCCTACATTGGAGCGCACGCGCCGCTGTTCGCGCATCAATACTCGCACGCGTGGTTTAACTTCCGCGGTCTGCATGACAAATACGGAGACTACTTCGCAAACTCGATTGTGGCGACGAAAATTCACAAAATGTGGTGCCTCGAACTTGCGGAGAGGTTTCCGGACTATGCCGAAGACCTCTGGGGGATTACGGCTTCCGATTCGGAGCACGGATATGCAGTGTGGGGCGGGCCGCCGGCAATGGGCCGGATCGACGGAAGCATCGTCCCGTGCGCGGCCGGAGGCTCGCTGGTGTTCATGCCCAAGGATTGCATTCGAGTGCTGCAGAATATTCGAGAAAAATTCGGCAAGCGCGCTTGGAAGAAGTATGGATTCGTGGACGCGTTTAATCCGCTGACGGGCTGGGCGAGCTCAGACGTCCTCGGGATCGACGCGGGAATCATGCTGCTGATGGCGGAGAATGCGCGAACGGGATTCGTCTGGGAACAGTTCTCGAAAAATCCTGAAGTGGCAAAAGGCATGGAGCTTGCGGGTTTCCAGCCGAATCCGACGAGCTGACGGCTGCGATCGCGGCTTGCCTGCGGCTGGATGGGTGTGACAGACTTCCGGCGCTGAGGTCCCCGATTTCCAGCAAAGACAATCGACACGGCCCGCTTGAGGGCGGGATGGAGCGAGCTCTTGCCTGCAACCGTATTCGTGAATCCAGCCGCGGGAGGGGGCGGCGCGAGACGCAAAGTAGCGCGGGCGCGCCAGGCGTTTGCGCGACGGAATTTTCCGGTGAAGATTGTGGAGACGCGTTCTCGAGAGGAGTTTCGCCGCAGCGTGCGTTTGGCGATCGGCGAAGGATGCACAACGCTGATTGCCATGGGTGGAGACGGAACAGTGCAACTGCTGGTCCGCGAGGTGATCGGCCGGGACGCGCGGGTCGGCGTTATGCCCGCGGGCGGCGGAAATGATTTTGCGGCGGCGCTGGGAGTTTCCAGAAGTCTGGAAGATGCGGCTGAGGCGATCGTGCGTGGGAAATGCCGCCTGGTGGACGTGGTGGGCGTTCAAGTCGCTGGCGGGCACCAAGCCGTGTACCTGGGCGGCGGAGGAATGGGGCTGGACGCGGATGCCGTGCGTTATGCCGCCGGGAGATTTTTGATGTGGCCGGGCAAGTTGCGTTACCTGGCGTCCGCAATCGTTGCACTGCGGGATTTTCCAGGCATACAGGTAAACCTGGAATTCCCAGAAAACGATTTGCCGCCGATTTCGAAAAAAGTGCTGTTGGCCGCCGTGCTGAATACCCCGACGTGCGGAGGAGGGCTACGCCTGGCGCCGCAAGCGCAAGTGGACGACGGAATGCTGGAAGTGGTGCTTCTCGAAATGCTGAGCAGGCGAGAGGTGCTCGCGCTGATTCCGCGGCTGCTGGTCACGGGGGAACTAAAGACGAAGCGGACGACGCGCCTGCGGGCGCCCAGCGTGCGGATTAGCGCACCGGGCCAATTGTGGTTCCAGGGGGACGGCGAACTTCTGGGAATTGCGCCAGTCGAGGTGCGGGCAATGCCGAAGGCGTTGTGCGTGCTGGCGCCATGACGCTGTTTCCAAAAGCGATGGCTAGCTTTTCTTCCGTTCCAATTTCAGATTGAGCACGATATCCATGCGGCTGTCAAAGCTTGAGATGCTGCGTGTCTGCGATTTTGCGCCGTCTTTTTCCGCGTACAATTCGTATTCAGCATTGGGGTCAATGCCGCTGAAGCGATAGTTGCCTTCACCGGTCGTGATGTTGCTGCGGACCTGATTGGTGCGGACATTCTTTAGAAACACGACTCCGGCAGCGATCGGATTGTCGGACTTGTCGGTGACAACCCCGCGGACTGTTTTCAACTGCGATTCGCGTTTGGAACTTTGAGCGCAGACTGCCAGTGCGGAAAAAAACAGCACAAGAGCAGCACAGAAAAATCTCGAGCGCTTGGTCATGATTTCTTGCCTCCTTGATGCTGCATACGGAACACAAGATCCTTGAAGCGTTCGCCAGAGGCGGCGTTTACCGGCTGCGACTGTTCCTGAAACCCTTTGGCGCTGGCAACCACCTCGTAATCCTCTCCCATTTTTACGCGGACCGCGAAATTGCCGCGCGAATTCGACACGGTGTCCCAGCGGAATTTTTTCTCGGAGCTACGACGTATGCGAAGTTTTGCGCCCGGCAGAACCAATCCTTCCTGGGTAAAGACGGTGCCGCGAACGAGAAAGTCGTTGGCGTGACTCGCGGCCGCGCCGGGCTTCTGTTGCGATGAGCTCTCTGCGGGATGAGCGGACGGTCGGTCGGGTGTTTGCGCGGGTTCTTGCGCATGGAGAAGCGCGGCAGTCGAAAGGACCACTCCGATCCGGAGTGCAGAATAGAGAAAGGCAGCTCTCATGGCGTGAATTCGCTGAGTTTCAGAATACCCCGATTCACTTGTAAGATGCGGAAAACGGCCGATTCGATGTATCGAGGGCGAGCTACTCTTCGTCCTCTTCCTCGTCCTCATCGTCGAGGTCATCCTCGTCGTCGTCTTCGTCGACGTCTTCCTCTTCTGCCTCCTCTTCTTCCTCCTCTTCATCGAGGTCATCGGAAATGGGGTTCAAATGAACAGGATGGGTCTGGGTGA
The DNA here is from genome assembly GCA_046724685.1 of Acidobacteriota bacterium. Lineage (GTDB taxonomy): Bacteria > Acidobacteriota > Terriglobia > Acidiferrales > UBA7541 > Acidiferrum. The sequence continues at coordinate 9,217 of JBKOXA010000098.1, forward strand.
CTTCAAGTTCGGATTCACACTCGGGGCAGCTCAAGATTTCGCCCTCCTCGACTTCGTCTTCATCAACATCAATTTCAGCGCCACAATCGGGGCAGCGAATCACGGCACGATCCTCCGTAACAATATTCGCGGGGCGGAATCCAGTGAGAATCGCGACCGCCGCCGACCATCGTATTATATACCGCGAATCAGGAAGTCAACGGTAGATGAGGAAAGGCTGCGCTAGCATCGAAACCGCGGCGCCGGGCAAGGCGGTTAAAGGGGAAAGCAGGGTCGAATGAGCTCCTGGCGGGAATATCCGGAGAGGCCGATCGTAGGGGTCGGCGGAGTCGTCATCGAGGATGGACGAGCGTTGCTGATCCGGCGAGGAAACGAGCCGCTGATGGGGCAATGGTCGATTCCCGGAGGCACGCTCGAATTGGGAGAAACGCTGGTCGAGGGGACAGCGCGAGAATTAAAAGAAGAAACGGGACTCGAAGTGCGAGTCCTCGGGATGATCGAAGCATTTGACCGCATCAATTTCGGGCGGGGCGCGGACGAAACCTGGACAACGAAGGAGGAGCGCCGGCGGCCGCGATTTCATTTTGTGATCGTAGACTATTTATGCGAGCGGATTTCAGGTGAAGCCGTTGCCGGAGGGGACGTTACGGAGGTGGCCTGGGCGAGCGAGGACGATCTTGAAAAATTTGCGCTGACCCCTGCGGCAACGCGAGTGCTCCGGAAGGCGTTTTCGATGGCTCGCGGAAACCGCTAGACAATCGGCGCCGGAAGCTCGGATTGGGCGGCGCTCACGGAGCGCGACTAATCTCGACATTGCCGTTGGAGTTCGTCAATTCAAGAGTGCAGGCACCATTGCCGATCGTGCCGTTCAAGGAATCGCTTCCCATAGTTCCGGTAGAGGTGACTGGCAATTCGCTCGTAATGTGACCGAACGACGTGCGCGCGTTGACCTTGTATCCGCCACTGGCGGGAATGCGAACAGCGATGTGGGAAAAGGAAGTCTTGAGGTTGATGTCTTTGCAGCCGGAGCCCGACGCCGCGGTGACGTCGATCGCCCCATTCTGGTTGTTGACGCGAATCGTTCCACCGATCCCTTCAAGCGTTACGCCGGAGAACGAGGTATCCACGGCGGCGTCGCCTTCAATGGATTTTGCGGTCACCGAACCATTTGAGTCCTGCGCGGTGAGTTTGCCTTTGACGTTTTCCGCGTAAATGGAACCAAACGAGGTCTTCGCGTAGACATCGCCTTGAACGGTGTTCAGGTCGATTCCTCCATTGCCGGTAACGACGTTCGCGCCTTTGTAAAGCTGGCTGGCCTTGACCGGCCCGAAGCTGGTGTTTACGGAAACGAACCCCTTGGCTTCCGTGAGGTGGACCGGCCCATTGCTGTCTTTGATGGTTACCGTTCCACCGATTCTTGTTGCTTCGACAGGACCAAAACTGGTTGTCAGATCGGCGGTTCCGGTGACGTTGGCAACATCGATCCGCCCGTTGCTGTTGGTAACGGCGAGGTTCCCCGGAATGTTGCGGACGACGACTTCGCCAAAGGAATTGCTCACGGTCGAGTTTCCGCCCGCTTGCGTCAGGGAAACTCGTCCGTTGCCGCCGGAAATGGTTGTGGCACCGCCGATCTGGGAGGCGACGACTTCTCCGAAGCGGTTGCGAATTTCAAGGGTGCCCTTCACGTTGGTAACATTCACCGCGCCATTATTGTTGGTGATGGAGCAGTTTCCCGAGGAATTGGAAAGATCGATCCTGCCGAACGAATTGACCAGTTTTGTCGACCCGGCGTCGCGAACTGCCAGCGCACCGTTGCCGTTTTCGATTTGCGCCCAGCCGCGCACCCCGGTGATTTCGGCGTTGCCAAATGCATTGCGCACCCACAACGGAGCCTCGGAAGGCATGCTGATGTCGTAGTCGACGGAATAGGACGTGTGGCCGCCAATCCGGATGCGCGGAAACTTGCTGTCCGGGTAGACCGTGCGGATATGCACGCCGTCGCCTTCTTCACGCACTTCGATTTGGATCTTTGCGAGGAAATCCTGCGCGTCGGCGCCTGAGGAGTCCTGGACGCGAATCGTCGCGGAAATCTTCACGTCGTGGCCGGCCTCGCCACGAATATTGATTCTTCCCAGGCGATGATCGAGGCTCACGCCCTGATTGCCGGAAAGGGTAACCGTCTTCTGGAAGTCCCTCTTGACTTCGTTCTGCGCCGGGCTGTTGGCGAGCACCGGTCGAGGCGCAAGCAGCGGAAGAACCAGGGCGAGGATGCGCGCGGTTCTTTTTAGAGCCCGCCGGCTTGTGTGATTTTGAGCTGGGTAACTCACTGTTTTGCCTCCAAAACCTGTTTGAGCGTGTCCTGCTTTTCCTGGTACATCGCCAGCAACTGACGGCGCAGGTGGCCGTTGGCGGGATTCTGGTCCGCTTGGGACTTTAAATCGGAGATCGCGCTATCCAGAACGAGAAGCTTTTCGCGATAGCTGGCCATGAGCGGCGTCGCGGCGCTTTCAAGCTGCGGGCGGGCCCGAGCATCCAGTCTGTCGATTGCCCGCTCGTACGCGGCTTCGGCGCGTTCGACTTCCCGCACTGCTGGATCTTTCAAAAGCGGGCCGGCGAAATGCCCAGGGTCATCTCGATAAATCACAAAAAAGAAAGCCGTGGCCGTAATAGTCATCAGAAGCAACGCCGCCGCGGCCGTCTGCCACTCGAGCGAACTCGAATTCCAACCTCTGAAGAAGCGTCCCCACCAGGACGAGCGTGAAGCAGCCGATTGCTCGACCAAAGCCTGTTCGATGCGGGGCCAAAGCGACGGAGACTCCCATTCCTGGTGAAGATCCGCAGCCGCGACGGAAAGGTTCTTCCATGCAGCTACTTCGTTGCCGCATGCCGCGCAAGCAGCAGCGTGAGTTTCGAGCGCGGCCCATTCTTCCGCTGTGCCATCGAGGAAAATTCGCTCACGATCGTTGCAAGTAATGTTCATGCTATCTCGCCCCCGTTGCGCTGCTTCGCGGCGCTTCCAGTACCTGGCGAAGATTTTTCTTGGCTTGGAACAGCGTGTTTTTCGAAGCTGTTTCGCTGATCTCCAGCATCGACGCGATTTCGGAATGCCGGAAACCGTCGACTTCGTAGAGCAGGAAAACATCGCGTTGCTGGCGGCTCAACTGTGAGAGCGCTCGTTCGAGCGCGATCCGCAAGGAAGGGTGAGCGGCGGGAGCTCGAGGCTCGGGGCGAGTCGCAGCTTCATCGGGTTCTTCCTGCGCGACTTCTTTTTTGCGCAGGCGGCGACGACGCTCGTCGTAGCAGGTGTTGATCAGGATTCGGAACGACCAGGTGATAAAGCTCGATTGGCCGCGGAAGCTCGAAATGCTGCGCTGAATTTTCAGGAACGTGTCCTGCACCGCGTCTTCGGCATCGCTGGTGGTGCCAAGAAGATTCCGCGCCACGCTCTTCATGCGCGAGCCCTGCAAGTGATACAAGCGCTCAAAGGCGCGCAGATCGCCGGATCTGCAGGCGGAGGCAAGTGCGGCATCTTCGGCGGCTTTCGCGGACAAGTCGCCGGCACTCGAACGGGCGCCTTCTGTGAATTCCGGTCGCGTCAATCCCCTCTCTCCGGGGCCCGCCTCCTTGTGGCGCGGCCCATCTTGACACAGGGTTTGTAAGCCCAGCTTGCTTGCCTCAAGGCTTGTAAAACAAGCTGTGAAACCCTGAGACTCGCGAGAGATTCTAGCTTCCCAGGGCAAGGCAAGTCCGATGGTTCCCATCCGCGTCTCCTGAGGTATAGACGACCGAGAAGAGCGAAATGTCAGGATGAAACGAAAACCTGCCCTGAGGTTCTAACCTCGAGAGACCACGAGGGTTATTGCACTGCTGGGGTCCCGGGGGCGTAGGGGTACAGCGAGAGATATATTTTTCCGTGCAGCGGGCTGTTTTCGTGGTCGACTACCAGGCTCGACATTGGGTCCGTGTCGGCAATGAGCAATTTTGGATTGCGCGCATCGCCAGGAACATCGAAGACAAATGTCGTCAAGTATGACTCGCCCGGGCGAAGGGGCTGGCTCGGCGGAGTAGATCTCAGGCCCGCAACCGCCGCGGCTTGCGGCACAGGCAGATAGCTGTGGCCGCGTTCGTCGACGAGTTTCACCGCGCGGGGATTAGGCGCGAGTGGAGCATTACCTCGAAACGATGCAACGGAATTCTCATCGAACCAGGTTTTCAAGCGAACAACGACAAATCGTCCCTGCGCGGTGATTGGTTTTGCTTCGGGTCCCAGGGTGGAAGCATCCTGCGAGCTGTCGATGGAATAGGCGATGTGGCAGTCTGCTTCGCAGAAGTATTTCCATTTGCCCGGCGGCAGTGTTTTGTTGGGGCTCGCGAGCGCGACTCCCAGGAGTAAAGCTGCGTAACCGATGCCGGCGATTGCAGCGCCGCGCACCGCGAACTTGGCCAACCGCCGCGCGTTCCGGACGGTCGCGACGGCGGCGATCACCAGGCAGACGAAAACGATGAAGGCGCTTAGGAGAAACAACAGCGCGACGAAATGAGAGTAATGCGGCGTGACCGCCATATGCATACATCTCCAGCCGGGCGAGTTCAGAAACTCTCCGCGGCCAGCTCAGTTGCAAGCGCGCCGCGGGTGCGCTCGCGGCGCGCGAATTCCGCGAGCGCCAGGCGAAGGTCGGCGACGGTAAAATCCGGCCAGCGCTTGTCCAGAAAAACCAGCTCGGCAAACGCGCATTCCCAAAGAAGAAAATCGGAAAGGCGCTGCTCGCCGCCGGTGCGAATCAGAAGATCGACTTCAGTTGAGCCGCCGTGCGAGATTTCCGAAAGCACCGAGGAGAAGGATTCGACGGAGAGTTCCGTCGCCTTGTAATAGCGGCGGGCGGCGAGGTAAATGGCTTCGCGAGCAGAGTAGTCGACGGCCAGGCGAAGATGAAGGCGAGTCCCGCGCATCGTGGCGGCTTCAGCGTCGGCGATGGTCTGGCGGAGCGTCGAGGGGATGCGGTCGCGTCTGCCGATGACGCTGATGCGTATTCCGTTCTGGATCGACCGCGTGGTTTCCGTCAGCAAGTACTCGTGCAAGAGGCGAAGGATGGCGCTGACCTCCTCTGGCGGGCGCTTCCAATTGGCGGAGGACAGGGCGAAGAGTGTAAGCGTGTGGATTCCGAGTTTGGCAGCGGCTTCGATTACCGGACGGCTGGCTTCTGCGCCCGCCCGGTGACCTGCGGAACGCGGCAACCCGCGCGAGGTGGCCCAGCGGCCGTTGCCATCGGTAATGATGGCGACGTGAAGCGAGGGAGACGGAGTTCGAGGAGGCGCATTGAGAATGTGCTCGAGGATTACGTGTTGAACGGTCATGGTGAGTTCCTTCTCCGCCGCGGAGAAACTGCAAATTACTTTGCAGTACAAAGCTCACAAGCAAAATTTTTTTCAGCCTTCGCGGGTGGCGCGAATTAACGCCTCCATGTGGTTCAAGTAGCGCTCGAGCGCTTTACGACCCGCAGCCGTCAGCCGGTATTCGGTCTTAGGCAGCCGGCCGTCGAACGATTTCTCGCAAAGGATGTAATCCGCCTCTTCAAGCCTTCGCGCATGGACGCTCAGATTACCGTCCGTGGTCTTCAGCAGGGCTTTTAGTTCGTTGAAGGTCAGCGAACGATTGACGGCCAGCGCGCTGACGATGCCGAGCCGGATGCGTTCGTGAATCAGGCGATCCAGATCCGGGGAGACCGCTTCGCGACTCGCTCCCTTGACGGAGCCGATGGCGGCGGAGCGCTCCCTCGCGGTATGTTCATGCCGGACTGTGGACGATTTAGACATGCGAAATCCTGTCAGCCTCCATGCCGCTGGGCGATCCAGATGCCGAATCCGATCTGAACCAGACCAAATCCAAAAGCCATGAACAGGTCGCCCACCGCAAGCGGTACAAAAAGGGCCGCCGCTCCGAGGAGCATCAGGCAAAGGCCCATGATGGGCACGATGCGCACGGAAAATGCGCCTCCCGTGACGATGGCGGTACCGTAAAGCAGCAGCCAAACCCCCGGAAGCGCTGCGTGGAAATTTGCCTGAGCAAGAGCGAAGGTAAGAAGGCCGCCAACTACGATGGGCGGCACAAAACTCAAAAGAAACTTGCGGCCCGGTCCGGACAAGAGCTTGGCGTTCGCGCGATGGGCCTTGGTGGCGGCTGCCGGAGCGGCGATTGCCACGGCGATAAAGGCTTCCATGAGCCAAATGGAGAGCCAGCGTTCGGGTGTGGGCTGGCGGGAAGCGAAAAATGCCGCGACCAGCGCGGTCGCGCCCATGGCCACACCGCCCCAGCCCGGGACAGCTGTGAATTCCCCCGCGCGTTCCATCGTTTCGCGGATGTAACGAAGATGGTCGGCGGCCCGCGCGTCGATAGGAATGGGAGCGCGGGAGGAAGAACGCAAAGGCTCCGGAAGGGCCATAGACAGGTAAGCGTAGCAGAACAGCGAAATCCTTGTCAAGTACTTTGTCACACAAAGTAGCAGTGCTATTCGCGCTTGCGGTACCTGCCAAGCAGTGCGTTCCAGCGAATCGTGAAGACGTCCGCGAACATCAGGATGCTGTCGCGCATCAGATTGATTTTGGTGGCGGGCGAATGCGACCAGCGGACGGGAATTTCAATGGATTTCAGCCCGTGGTGGCGAGCGAGATAGAGCAGTTCGGGGTCAAAACCAAAGCGCTCGATGCGCTGCTGCTCGAACACAATACGGCACCGCTCGCGGCGGAACGCTTTGAAACCGCATTGCGTATCGACGAAGGGCAGCCGCAGGACGATACGCACAATGCGATTGAAGATGATTCCGGCGAATTCGCGAAACGGCGATTCGTGAACCTCGATCAGATCACGGTTCATCGCGCGGGAGCCGATAGCGACGTCGTACTGTTCGAGGGCCGAAAGGAGTTTGTCCGCTTCCTCGATGGGCGCGGAGAGATCGGCGTCAGTGAAGAGCACCCGCTCGCCTTTGGCCTCAAGCATGCCGTTCCGAACGCTGTAACCTTTGCCGCGGTTTCTGCCATTTTTGAGAACGCGCAGATCTCTGAGACGGTCGACAAAGGAAGCAGCCACCTCGGCGGTGCGGTCGCTCGAACCGTCATCGACGACCAGCACTTCGCTCTGAAGCCCGCGGGAGTTTACGTACGCGGCAATACGTTCCAAAGAAGCCGGCAAGCGAAGTTCCTCATTGAAGGAAGGAATGACGATGGAGAGCTCGAAGGTGCGGCGATCGCCCGCAGTCGGGGAGCGGGTCATCGCTTCACGCCTGGCTGGCCGCCAGGGCATGCTTTTCCCAGGCGCGTGAATTCAGAATTTCCTCGATCTGCGAAAGCACGAAATCGCACTCTTCTTCCCTATTGTAAAAATGCGGTGAGATACGGATTCCGGCTTGCGGGCGGTAGTCGACCAGAATCTCCCGCGCGAGCAGTTCTCGACAAACTTCGAAAGCATGCGGGCAATCGACGGAAACGGTGCCGCCACGCTCTGCGGGATTTTCGGCGGTGTTGACCCGCCAGCCTCGGGAGCGAGCGCTTTCCAAAAGACGGGTGGTCATGCGGATGGATTTTGAGCGAACGGCTTCGGCAGGAACGCTATTCAGGATTCTGAGTCCCGGCTGACAAGCATAGAGCGCCGGAATTTGGGTTGTCCCATTCAGAAAACGGAACGAATCGTCGCGGGAATCGATCGCGCCGGGTTCGAACTGGAACGGCCGGCGATGGGCAAACCATCCTGTAAGAGCGGGCCGCAGCATGGAGAGCAGGTCTTCGCGCACATAGAGATACGCGACGCCTGGACCGCCACAGAGCCACTTGAGCACGCCGCCGACGGCGAAGTCCGCGCCGAGAGCGCGAACGTCCACAGGTACCGTGCCCGTCGCCTGGAAGACATCCAGGATCACGCGAGCGCCGACTTTGTGGGCTTTTTCGATGATGGCTTTTGCATTTACAACAAAAGAGCTGCGAAAAAGCACCAGCGAAATGGGAACGAGCAGCGTGGTCTCATCGATGGCGCCCAGAAACGCGTCGAGATCCAAGCGAACGTTGTTGCCGCTGGGCACAAGTTCAATCCGGGCGCCGCGGCGAACCTGCTCGTGGTAAAAATATTGAATGGAAGGAAATTCCAAGTCGGTCATTACCACCTTGTTGCGCGGGCCGCGAAAATCAAAACACGAAGCGATGACGGCTTGCGTGGTGGTTACGTTCTGGTGGAGAGAAATTACCCCTGGTGCGGCGCCGATGAGCGGCGAGATCTGATCCGCAACACTGCCGGCAAGATTCCACCACTGCTCTTCCCATGCGCGGACTCCTCGTTCGGCCCAGGACTCGGCGTAACCGTGCAAGGAGTCGTAAACGCCGCGCGGCATGGCGCCGAGCGAATTGCTGATCAGGTAAGTCGTGCGGTCGAGGATGGGAAATTCGTGGCGCCAGTTCAGCAGTTCATCCATCAGGTGCGGCTCCAGCAGCGGACTTCGGCGAGCCGAGCTTTCGCCAAATAAAATAACACACGGTGACGAAGGCGAGCCATGCGGTTCCGGCGGGCACCGCGCGACGAAAATCCGGAATCCACCAAGTAGAAGCGAGAACTGCCAGCAGGGCAACAATGCCGAAAACGGAACTCCAAATGCCGAGCGGCGCGATACGCGCGATGGGGTGATCTTGCCTCGACACGTGCAACCGGAACGCGATGTGTGTGGCCAGCGTCATGAGCCAGATAAACGGGCCCCCGAAAAAAGCCACGCCGATCAGGAAGACGAACGCAGTCTCCTGAAACAGCTGCGAAAGAACCAGGGCGACCGCCATCCCGATGCTGGACGTCAGCACGGCGGCGACAGGCATTCCCTTTTTGCTCAGCTTGCCAAGAAGGGTGGGTGCGAAGCCGCTGCGCGAGAGGGAAAACAACATGCGCGCGGTGAAATAGAGATTGCAGAGTGCACTGGAGAGCGCCGCCGAGAGCACCACGAAATTCATGATGTGGCTTGCTGCAGGAATGCCGACACGCTCGAAGACAAGAACGAATGGACTCTGGCCGAGCCCGATTTCGGTCCAGGGGACGAGGCCGACGACGATCGCCAGTCCGCCGAGGTAGAAAAGAGCGAGGCAGCCAAGCGTGCGGCGCAGCGCCCGGGGCACTGCGGTCTTCGGGTCGGCGGCTTCACCGGCGGTGACGCCAACAATTTCAAGGCCCAGGTAGCTGAAGATGGCCATGACGACGCCGAGCCCGACGCCTCGCAGGCCGTTTGGAGAAAAGCCGCCGTGAGCGGTGAAGTTTCCGAGGCCCACGCGCGGAAATGCGACTCCAAAGAGGAGCATGGAGCCAAGGGTAAGGAAAGCCACAATCGTGACGACCTTGATCATCGCCAGCCAGTATTCGATGGAGCCGAAATCTTCGATGCTTAAGGTATTGACCAAAACAAGGGCCATAGAGAAACCTGCGATCCAGATCCACGCGGGCGCGTGCGGAAACCAGAACCCACAATAGATGGCAGCGGCGACGACTTCGCTGCCGACGATCATCACCAGGCAGAGCCAATAGGTATAACGAACAGCGAAGCCCGCCCAGGGGTGAAGATACATTTCCGCGTACAGGCCGAAGGAACCGGCCGCGGGTTGCTCGACCGCCATTTCCGCCAGGGCCCACATGACAGAAAGCGCGATCAGCGCCCCAGCAGCGAAGCTGAGGATAACCGCCGGCCCTGCGAGTTTTACGCTGATCGCACTGCCGAGAAACAGGCCCGTGCCAATTGTGCATCCGAGGCCGATCATAGCTACCTGGCGGGAAGAAAGGCGCTTGTGCAGTCCGCCTTCCCGCTTCGCGGCCTTCAGCGCTTCGCCGGTCTCCGGAGGACTCGTGGACAGCAGGGCTTGGTGGTCTCCGTTCATTGCGCTGCATCGTAGCAAACGCGGGGCAGAAAGACCTAGTCGGCGCCAGGTCGCGCTGTACTCGCTTCGCGCCGGAGCCAAGCAACGTGAATCCGCCCAAAGGGGGCCGTTTCGGCGCAAATTAAAAAGATAACAAAAAGGCACCTCCAGCCCGGAGACTTGCATCAGACTGTCATGATTTCGACCACACCCAATCCGAGTCTGACTCCGCGCGACTTACTTGCCGCTTGGCGGCGAATCCTGGTCGGTAGCGTCCCCATGCTGTCCATTGAGATCACTCGTGAGTGCCCGCTCAGCTGCCCGGGGTGCTACGCATATGGCGAGTCGCACTTGGGCAGCGAAGTCACCCTGCGCGAACTGAATGACCTGCGCGAAGACGCGCTTGTCGAAGGGGTGCTGGACCTCGTGCGAAAGCACAAGCCCATCCATGTTTCCTTAGTAGGCGGCGAGCCTTTGATTCGGCATCGCGAGCTAAGCCGCATTCTCCCCGCGCTCAGTGACCTGGGCGTGTTCACACTCGTCGTCACGAGCGCTGTGATCCCCATTCCCGTGGAGTGGATGAAAATCCCTCGCGTGCGGATTGCGGTGTCGGTCGACGGGCTGCCCGAACATCACGATCCGCGGCGCAAACCGGCAACCTACGAGCGCATCCTCAAGAATATGGAAGGCCGCGAGGTCAATGTCCACTGGGTCATCACGCGGCCGATGTTGGCCCGGCCCGGCTACCTGGAGGAGTATGTGTCCTTCTGGAACGCGCGGCCCGAGGTGAACCGCATCTGGGTGAGCGTTTACACGCCGCAGGTCGGTGAGCTGAGCCCGGAAACGCTCTCCTTTGATGATCGAGAAGTTCTGGCCCGGACGCTGCCTCCCTTGAGTCAGCAATATCCGAAGCTTCTGCTTACCGAGGGCATGGCCGAGGCCATCCTTCAACCCCCGAGCAGTCCGGCTGATTGCCTTTTCTCTAAGCTGTCGGCCAATTATTCGGCCGATCTGAAAAGCCGCGTCGAACCGTGTGTTTTTGGCGGCGCGCCCGACTGCTCGCAGTGCGGTTGCAGCATCAGCAGCGCCTTACACTGGATAAAAACAATCAAGGTAGCGGGTCCGGTGAAAGTCGGTCATTTCGTCAGAGGCTCGATTGCCGCGGGCAAGTTCGCGAACCGCTTTCGATCGCGGTCGGTGCAGCCTGCACGGTGGCATTCCCGCGCGGCGAAGTCTGGGACCGATCTGGTGCAAATCCGTTCCTGACCCTCCGACAGCGGCGAGCGTTCAACGCAGTTCGCCGTTCCCCCTCGGAAAAATAGGCGGCCGTTGCGCTGAGGGCATCACTGTTGTTTTCGGCTCTCCTCGATGTAAGCGGGCGTGTAGCCTTCCCACTCCCACGGCGTTACGTTGTCGCCAAAAATTGTCTCCAGC
>JBKOXA010000090.1:0-37060 GCA_046724685.1 Acidobacteriota bacterium
GTCGTCCTCAAGACGACCGACTCCAACATATGGGGAGGCGCGTCGGGCCACACCTACAGCTTCACCCGCCATCCCGACGGCACGACCGACATTGACGTGGTCGTCGTACGCGAAGGCAAGAACCTCAAGGGATGGGTGCTCGGCTTGGTGCTCGGGACCATCGGCAGGCGCGTTTTGGCAAAGGCGTTTGAAAACTCCGTCAAGGCCGTCGAAGCCCGGAACAGCACAGCTAGAGCGGCGCGAGTGGCAGGCGCGTCATGAGCCGGTTGCCCGTACCGTCAAATTCACTCCGCCGTGTCAACAAATCTGACTTAGATTAAAGCGAACGCACAGGAGAGAAACATGGCAAATCCCATTCTGGTTACCGGCGCGGCGGGCCGCGTCGGGGCGGTAGGGCGCTCGGTCACCGAACTGCTGTTGAAGCAAGGCAAGGCGGTGCGGGCGATGGTGCGAGCTGAGGACGAGCGCGCGCAAGCATTGCGCGGTCTGGGTGCGGAGGTCGTGGTCGGCAATCTGCTCGACCTCGATTCCATGCATAGGGTGATTGCTGGCTGCGAGACAATGTACTTCGGCATGTCGGTTTCGGATGCCTACCTGGCCGCGACGGTCAATGCGGCGGCGGTGGCGAAGCATCACGGCGTGAAGGCGTTCATCAATATGTCGCAGATGACGGTCTCTCAGATGAGCATTACCGAAACTACTCCGAGCCCGCAGCACAAGCTGCATTGGCTCGCCGAGCAGGCGCTGAACTGGTCCGGTCTGCCGGTTGTGCACGTGCGGCCGACAGTGTTTCTCGAAGGCTTCTTCCTGACTTTGACTCCGGATTCAGTCAGGGAATCCGATCAGATCAGGCTACCGTTCGGGGAGGGCAAGACTTCGCCGGTGGCAGTGGAAGACGTTGCGCGGGTGATCGCCGCGCTGCTCGCCAATCCGCAGCCGCACATCGGCAAGATCTATCACCTGACCGGTCCGCAGTCCGAGAACATGCATTTCTTTGCACAGCAGTATTCGAAGGCGCTGGGCCGCACAATCACCTTTCAGGACATTCCCGTCGAGCCGTGGCGGGACGAGCTGCTCAAGCGGGGCTTGCCGGTTCACCTGGTGAACCACCTGGCTGCGATGGGCGATCTGCATCGCGCGGGGCGCTTCGACCGGATGTCGGACGACGTGCTCACGCTGACGGGGCAACGGCCGCTGAGCGTGCAGGAGTTTGTCCGAAAGAATGCGGCGGCATTTACCGCGGCGGCAAAAGCAAAAGAGGCTTGAGTGTTTGCGGACGCCCGCATGCAACAAATCTGACTCTCGATTTTGAAATGGTTCAACCTCATCCGCTCGAAAACGGGAAAGGCAACCAATCTTTGCCAGCCTACGCGTTGTCCGGCGCAGATTGTCCATCCGGTTCGCCTGCCGTACGCGCTCATGAAAGTGGTTCATAGTACCCACACGGGTGGAAACCTGACTCATCGAGAGTTGGCCGACGTTTAATTCATGTGAGAATGGAGAGTGGACGGGGCGTTGCCGGTAAGCCGGTAATGGACTATTGCCTTCGTTCCTGGTGAAACATCCAGAAGTTTCGCGCCGCTCCCAGATTGTGGTTGCCTGTGCCTTCAATGTAGTGACGGAGAAAAAATGCAAAACACGATCACGAGTGCACTCGGACTCTTGATGTTATTCAGCTCAGGACCACAAGAGGAGCGGCCCCGCGAGTTGAAGGCTGGTGGACATTTGCTTGGCGAAACCGCTGAGCATTTCTTCTCCGAAGGTGCCGCTGGGCAACTGCTACGCGCATGCGAAGCAGGGGACTGGAAGGCTGTGAAACAGCTGGCAAAGTCCGTAGACCCCGCCTCCAAACCCAACGCCAAAGATATTTGTGCCAAAGCGGCGCTCCTTAAGCAACAAGCTACAAGCGGGGCACGTCAAGAGTACGCCGACGGCGACGACAAGACTATGAGAACGGATAGATTTACTTTGGACGGGGGCTACTTGGTCAAGATAGAGATGGTATTTAACGCCTCGACCACAAACCTTGAAGGATACCACCCGAAGTATTTTGCTGAGCTCTTCGAGGGATTGCGGGAAGCCTACGGTGAGCCGTCGAAAAGCTACACCGAACCCGTGTTCGATGTGTATGGCGTAAAATGTGATGCACGTCGCGCTGAATGGATGGGCAAACAGGACGTGATCACAATTATCGAACAGCCTGGCAGAAACGGTCGAACCGAAATAGTCGTGGAAACGCTTGCAGAACGCGACCGGGCAACAAAAGCGCCCAAGACTGTGAATCCCCTGAAATAAGCAATCCTCCCCAATCTGGTAAACGCCCGAGCCGGTAATGCGGGTTCCAGAACTCGGGGCCTTTCTTTAGAACGTATTACCATTAAAGATACTAAACATATAATAAAAAGCGCCAGTTTGGAGTAGGTCTTGATCGTTCGCTTCAACACCTACAACAAGGAGCGCCGTGATGCCAAGTATGGTCTGGATGTTCAACAAACAACGAGCTCGTAGCAGTTCTGGATTCTGCCCGCAAGGTGGTGAATGGAAGCTATCCTCGCAACGAAAGCCGAAACGATTCTCCAGTTTGTGCACGGTCTGCGCGGCAGTTGGCTATCTTTTTGCTCCGAGGATGGAACTTGTCAATACGCGGCAATGTCATCTCTCCATTCCCTCGTATGTCAAACAATTCATGAGTGTTACTAGAGTTCCTTCCCCGCGAAAATCGTTGGAGTGACTGCTGCTTTCCCGGCCAGTCAAAGCGAGCAGTGTAGGATAGTTTGCAATGCGCTTGCCGATTCTTGCTTCTGCCGTCGCCCTGATTCTGGTGCCGTTTGCCCTTACTCAGGATGCTCAGCGTGCGGATCTTGCAAAGCCCCAGCCGGGCACGTTTGCAGATGTAACGACCGCACTCGGTGTCCACTTCGAATACCAGGCTTCACACACTTCAAAGAAATATCTTGTGGAAACGATGGGCTCCGGCGTCGCGCTTTTCGACTACGACAATGACGGGCGGTTGGATCTATTTCTAGCGAACGGCACGCCGCTCGCCGACCCAACACCTCCGGACGCGATCCCGCAAAAGGCCGGCCCCAAATATTGGAACCGGCTCTTCCATCAGAAGCCGGATGGCACCTTTGAGGACACGACCGAAAAAGCCGGCTTAGAAGGCGTGGGCTACGGAATGGGAGTTGCCGTAGGTGATTACGACAACGACGGATTTGAAGATCTCTACGTCACCGCATATGGAGGAAACAAGCTCTATCACAACAACGGCAACGGGACGTTTACCGATGTGACCGAAGCCGCTGGCGTGACCGGCAGCGGCTGGTCGACGAGTGCCGCCTGGGTTGATCTCGATAACGATGGCCTTCTGGATCTTGTGGTTCTCCGCTACCTGCAGTGGGACTTTGCAGATATTTTTTGCGGCGAACACCGCGAAGGCTATCGCTCCTATTGTCATCCCGATACGTTCTCGTCCATCGCGCCGCTGGTCTATCACAATGACGGCAAAGGCCACTTCACGGAGGTCTCCGGAAAAATCGGCCTTGCGAAACCAGGCAAAGGACTGGGCATTGCTCTGGCCGATTACGATCACGATGGAAGAATCGATCTATTTGTCGCTAACGACTCCATGGTCGAATTCTTGTATCACAACAAAGGGAATGGCCAGTTTGAAGAAGTCGCCATGCCTTCTCAGGTTGCTGTCGACTCCGACGGCCGAACCTACGCAGGCATGGGCGTCGATTTCGCCGATTACAATAACGATGGTCGGCCCGATCTCGTCGTTACCGATCTGGCCAATCAGCGTTACGCTCTCTACAAGAATGAAGGCGACGGCAGTTTCTCATATTCCAGCTTTGCTACCGGCTTCGCAAAAATCACCAAGCTTCATTCCGGATGGGGCATTCGTTTCCTCGACTACGACAATGACGGCTGGAAAGATTTGATCGTTGCTCAGGGGCACGACCTCGACACCGTCGAGCTCAATTATCCAAATCTCAAATACAAAGAGCCGATGCTCCTGGTCCGAAATACCGGCAAGGGTTTTCTAGACGTCTCCACTGAATCCGGCGAAGTTTTTCAAAAGCCCTGGCTCGGCCGTGGTCTGGCCGTCGGCGACATCGACAACGATGGCCGCATCGACGCGGTGGTCACGACAAACGACGGCCCTGTACACATCCTTCACAACGAAACTCCCACTGCGAATCACTGGCTGACGTTGAATCTCGTAGGGCACAAAAGCAATCGAGATGCGATCGGTGCCGAGGTCAGACTGCAAACCGCACAGGGAGCACAGTTCGCAACGGTCAGCACGGCTGGCAGCTATCTTTCGTCGAGCGACAAGCGGGTGCATTTCGGTCTCGGCCCCGAATCCATGGCCCAGCGAATAGAAATCCGCTGGCCAAGTGGGATCGTGCAGCAGTTAAAGGATGTCAAGGGCGACCAGATTCTGCATATCGATGAACCCTCTTCAGGTACAAACAAGTGACCTCGCGGCGCCTCTCGGTCCGCATTCCCACAGCTGCAGCGTGTGCGTGTTTTCTGTCTTTCGCTCTCCCGTCAGATGGTTCCGGACAATCCACTCCCTCGGCTACGCAGCAAACCGCAAGGCCGTCCGGCATGGCCAGTGGCGGCGTTCACGCTCCCGTTAAGGACGCGCTTTCCAGGCCTATCACCGCCGGGGGTTTTGTCGATGGCGCCCCGGTGATTTTCACCGACGTCACCAAACTGGCCGGACTTGACAAGTTTCATCACCGCTCCGGAACCTCTGAAAAGACGACGATCCTCGAAGCCCCTGGCTCTGGTGTTGCACTGCTTGATTACGACAACGACGGCTGGATGGACATTTACCTTCTGAATGGTTCGACCGTTGGCGCAATCAAAGGCGCCGAACCCGCGCCGCGCGCGATGCTCTTTCACAACAACCACGATGGCACGTTCACCGACGTCACCGAAAAAGCCGGCGTGGCCAACGAGCGCTGGGGCTTCGGAGTGGCGGTCGGTGATTATGACAACGACGGCTGGCCCGATATTTACGTCGCCAACTACGGGAAAAATCGCCTCTACCACAACAATCACACAGGCACCTTCACTGACGTTGCCGAAAAGTCCGGTGTCGCGCTCGGCGATTGGTCCACAGGTCCGACCTGGGGTGACTACGACCATGACGGCCGCCTCGATCTTTTCGTGCCGGGTTACGTGAAAAACGACATCGATCACCCCGTTTTAGCAGGGAAGGGCGGTGTTCCCGAAGGCGCGTGTCAAAACCGTGGCGTAAATGTATTTTGCGGGCCGCTGGGGCTTCCCGGTCAGGAAGATCATTTGTTTCACAACAATGGCGACGGAACCTTTACCGACGTAAGTGAAAAAGCTGGCGTTGCCGACCACGCTGGCCGTTATGGCTTCGCCTCGGTTTTTGTCGACGTAGACGATGACGGTTGGCTCGATCTTGCCGTAGCCAACGATTCCTCCGCGAATTATCTCTACCGGAATCGACATGACGGCACATTCGAAGATGCAGGCTACGGCTCGGGCTTTTCTTTGAGCGAAGAAGGGCGTGCCCAAGCTTCCATGGGCCTTGCGGTCGGCGACTACAACCGAGATGGCAAAGTCGATCTCTTCGTGACTACATTCTCCGATGACTACAAGCCTCTTTATCGCAACGACGGCGGAGGTTACTTCACCGACGTTTCTTTCCGCGTGGGCCTCGGCAATCCAACGATACCTTTCCTCGGCTGGGGTGCCGGTTTTCTGGATTTTGACAACGACGGACTCTTGGACTTGTTCACCGTGAATGGACACGTGTACCCGGTGGCTGACTCCACCGACTGGGGCACTACTTGGGCGCAACGGCCCCTCCTGTTCAGAAATATCGACGGCAAGAAGTTTCAAGAAGTTCCGCCCGCAACCGGAAGCGGCCTGGCTGTGGTCATTCCTGGACGCGGCGCTGCTTTTGGCGACCTTTTCAACGATGGCCACATCGACGTGGTCATCAACAATCTGGACACCACTCCGACGCTCCTTCGCAATGTAGCCAAGAATTCGAATCACTGGATTTGTCTGAAGCTGATCGGCGGGCCCAAGAGCCCACGCGACGCTATTGGGGCAAGGGTTTTTTTAACCTCTGACGGCATTCGCCAGCGTGCGGACGTCTTTAGCGGTGCAAGCTACGCATCAAGTTCAGACCTCCGCGTTCACTTCGGGATTGGACCTTCCGCTAAGGTCGATGGTGTCGAAATCTTCTGGCCGAGCGGAGCCAAAGAAAAGATCGATCTTCCTGGCTTGGACCGTTTCTATACCGTTCGCGAGGGACAAGGCCTGTCCAAGGATTGAAATCCTCCAGCGGATCGCCTTTCGGCAACCAGATTCGCAAAATCATGTTCGGGGAAGAGTTCAGGTTAACTTTCCCATTTTCTGTCTGTTAAAGGGGAATGTGGAGATGACATACGGGTGCATTGACTATCCCCGCCGCTGGCAAAAGACTCTCGCCACAAGGGGCGCAATGGGGTAATTGCGCCCGCTTCGACTGTTTGCCGTTAACTTTGGGGGTGTTTATGAGGGTTCGACCTCTTTTCGGGGTTTGCCTCCTGCTACTGGCTTTTGGTTCATTTCTTGTCGCTCAGGGGCTGAGCGGCATTTCGGGCACCATTACCGATTCCAGCGGAGCGGTTGTGCCCGATGCAAAAGTAACCGTCACCAACGTCGCGACCAATGTGTCGACAAGTGTCGTTACCAGTTCGGTCGGGAGCTATACGATCACCGACTTGATCCCGGGCACTTACACAGTAAAGGTTGAAAAAACAGGATTTTCGACGGGCGTGCTGAGCTCAGTGCATGTGGATGTCAGCAGAACCACAACCGGAGACCTGATGCTCCAGACCGGCTCCGCCTCCGAAACCATGGAAGTTGTTGCCCAAGAAATCGCTCTTGAGACGACGCAACCTCAGCTTGGCACGGTCATTGAAAACAAATTGGTGGCCGACATTCCGACGTTGATCGGCGGTGGCCCAGGAAATATCGGCGCTCGTGATCGTCAGATTGACGACTACCTGTTTCTAGCCCCCGGCGTACAGGGCGGCGAATTCAGCCACCGCATCAACGGCGGCGTCGATTTTGAAAATGAAGTCATGTTCAACGGCGTCGTCGCCGTCCAGTCCGAAACACAAGGACTACAGAGCAACATCAATCCGCCGTTCGAAATGATCGGAGAAGTGCAGGTCCTTACCTCGACGTTCTCCGCACAATATGGACTGAGCCAAGGCGTGGCGTCATACCAATTTGCTTCGGGCACCAACACTCTGCACGGCGACGCGTTTGAAATTGTTCGCAACACGATTCTCGATGCAGCGGGTGCCAATCCTCCGAACCCGGATAATCGTCCCGGCAAGGGGCCAACTCCCACGATCAACCAAAATAACTATGGATTTTCGCTCGGGGGCCCGGTGTGGATTCCCAAGGTCTATAACGGAAAAAACAAGACCTTTTTCCACGTCAGCGCCGACTGGTTCCGCTTGAACTTGGCCGACCAGTCTACGTTCACCGTTCCAACGCCCGCAGAGATTGGCGGGCAGTTCAGCAGTCCGATTTTTGTGCCGCAAGGTTTCGTTGCGCCCGCTGGTTGCTCAGCTCCCGCTCCGGGCCAGCAGTGGCCGGGCAACGCGATCCCCACATCCTGCTTCAGTTCCACCTCCGCCAGTCTCCTGTCTCTGGTGCCCACGCCGAACAATCCTGGAGCGACCAACAATGCCACCTCCAGTGTAGGCGTGCTGCCCACGCGCCAGACGAATTGGGGCTTTTCCATCGATCACAATCTCACCGAGCGGCAGAAGCTCCACGCTAGCTACTGGCGCAACAGCTACGATTTGGTTTCCTGCTGCAACGGCGGAATTCACGTGAACAACGAGCTCTCTGGCCTGGAAAGACAACCGCGTCTTGGCACCGGCTTCTTTCTTACCTACTCGAACGCAATCAGGAACAATCTCGTGGTAACCGCGGGCTTTGGCTGGATGGGTGAAATCAACAACGAATTGAACTCTTTCCTCGGAGTAAATTTCCCCGCCGTGGACGGTTCTATTTCGCTACCGGTCATAAAGTTTAACGCGCCTTTTGGGGGTCAGCCTACGCAGTGGGGATTGAACTCCAATGGCGAGACCTATTCGAAAAACCGCAAACTGGGAATCAGCTTCGATAACAACTGGCTCTGGACTCACGGCCGCCATACGATGAACATCGGCTTCGAAATCCGCCGTTCTTACCAGGACGACCAGGAATGCCAGCAATGCGGAGGAAGTTTCACCTTCAGCAGTTTGACGACAGCGGACCCCGCCAATCTCCAGACCACGGGCAGCGCGTTCGCCAGCTATCTGCTGGGCTACGCCGATGCGAGCCAGCGGCAATTCGCCATTGAAAGCAGGCTTCGGAACATTTACTACGCTCCGTATTTCCAGGACGACATAAAAGTAACCTCCCGGCTCGCCGTTAATGCCGGCCTTCGCTGGGATATTCTTCGCCCCTTTCTTGAAAACGACGACAATGTGCTTTTCTTCGATCCCACCGCTGCAAACCCGGGCGCCGTTGCTCCCGATGGAACGCAGTTGCTGGGCGCCGCCAACAAGCTTGGAAATTGCTCGGTCTGCTCCGGTTACCGCCGTGCAGATATTCACTGGAAAAATTTCAGTCCGCGGCTCGGCCTGGCGTACAAGCTGAACAACAAGACCGTCATTCTCTCCGGCTTCGCCATCAATTTCCTGGACGGCGGCGCCTACGAGTATGGCGACAACAAGATCGCCGTCAACTACGGCAGCTTGTTGGGTGGTGTTTTCAATGTGAACTCACTGAGCTCAAATACTCCGGGTTACGGGCAATGGGACGGCAACCCCATTCCTCAACCCGCCACCATAGATTTTACGGATCGCAGCTTCCTGAATTCGACCGGTGCGTTACGGCAATTTGCCCGGGATCCAGGCAAAATTCCTTACACCGAGAGCTGGAATGTTGGGTTCCAGCGTGAACTGCCGAACAACATGTTTCTTTCGGTTTCCTACGTCGGCAATCGATCTCTCCATTTGCCTTCGCTGCTGAATCCAATCAATCAGACCAACCCACAGTTCTTGGCGACGTTCTGTGCCAGCGGCGACCCGAACGATCCGAACTGCCCGATGTCGCCGGTGTCGCCAAATGCTGCTTGGACGTCCGCAGTCTCCCAAGCCGACCTCCAGGCGGCTGGATTCGCTCAAGCGTCGGTTACCTGCGGGCCGAACACGAACAATCCGGGTCTGTCCGGTACCTTCTTTACGCCCTACGTTAATTTCCTTTGCGACTATGGAAGCGGCAAGAATCTCTCGCAGGCATTGCTGCCGTATCCTCAGTTCAACCCGAGCAAATCCTGCGGCGGAATCTGTAACAACTTCGACACCAACGGCACGGCATTTTATAACGCACTCCAAGTGCAAGCGCAAAAGCGCTTTTCGGGGGGCTTGAGCTTTTTGGTCGCCTACACCCTGTCCAAAACCATGTCGAATACGGACACTGGTTTCTCGACGTTTAACTACGGTTCAGAAAATAAGTTTAATCAAAAGTCCGAATGGTCCATCGCCGGCAATGACCAGACCCATCTCTTGGCCATCAGCGGTGTTTATGAGCTGCCGATCGGTCCGGGTAAGAAATTTCTGAACAAGGGCGGCCATCTTGCGAAAAACATCATTGGCGGCTGGCAGCTTAGCGGGGTGTTCCAGTATGCGAGTGGCACGCCCCAAACGGTGTATTCCAGCCAGGGCGATCCCACCAACGACCCTTTTCAGAACGGCTTCAATCGTGCCAACTTTGATTCCAGCGTTCCTTTGAAAGTGGACTACAACAACTATTACAAGGGTTTGCCGATCTTCAATACGGCGGCTTTCTCCGACGCCGGATTTGCGCCGGGAAATGAACCCCGCGTGATCGCCCAGCTGCGCAACCCATTCAACTCAAACGAAAACATCGGTTTGTCCAAGCACTTTTTCTTCGGAGAACATGTGGTTGCAGAGTTGCGCGTGGAGTTCTTCAATGTCCTGAACCGCATGCAGGTTTGCGGCATAGGACAGGGGCTGGATAATAATGTTAACGACGGCAGCAGCCAGTTCGGTTTGATTAATCCGACTGGCAGTGGTAACGGCACCTGTCAGGCGAACACGCCGCGACAAGGACAAGGATTCTTCAAAATCAGTTTCTGATCGCGACGGAAGACACCCCTCCGAGCAGATCAGTCGAAGGCCGGGGCCTATGGTCCCGGCTTTCGCGCTTTGCAAGGCTGCTCGTGCCTGTAGAATGTCTTCTAAAGACGATGAATCTCTTCGTTGCAGGAATCGTCAAAACCCTCCTGGTTCTGGTTTTGTGCTCAGGAAGCCAGGCACAAGCGCCTGCCGTGCCGCCAGCTCCGGACGGAGCGCGACTTCGAGAAGCCAGATCGCTTCTCGATCGAGGCTCGGCCAGCGAAGCTGAACGTGTCGTCCGCGCATTCCTTAACGAACGTCCGGATTCGGCGGAGGCGCACTTCCTGCTGGGATACGTCTTGTTCAGACAAATTCAAAGCCACGCGGAAAGAAACGCAGAGGCCCTTCGCGACGATTATCAGTTCACCCGCCGGCTTCATGCAAAGAGCCAATTTCAAGATGCCGCCGCCCGAGCTTCCCTTGCAGAATTCACGGAAGGGGCCAAGTTCCATGCACCCAGCGCATTCGACCTAAAGATTGTGGCGCTCGACTACGTTTTGTTGGGCGACTACGCCAACGCCGACAAATGGCTAACGCGTTCTCTGCAACTGGAACCAGGAGATGCGCAGGCTTGGTACTACCTGGGCCGGGCAAAGTACAACGAGAACCGCTTTGCCGAAGCGATTGCTGCATTTGAAGAATGCTCAAAGCGAAGCGCCAAGAGCGTGCGAATCGAAGAGAATCTGGGCTTGGCCTACGCTGGTTTGGGTCGCATCGACGAAGCCATCGCCGCTTACAAGACGGCCATAGCTCTTGAGGAAAACACTTCCGTAAAGGATCCCGGGCCATTCATTGACATGGGCGATCTGTTGCTCGACCAGAATCGCGCTGAAGACGCCGTTGCCTATCTCCGTCAAGCGGTCGAAATTGCTCCCAAGAATTCCAAGGCTCACGAACTCTTGGGGAAAGCCTACGCAAGACAGAATCAGCTTCCTCTGGCCCAGAGAGAACTTGAAACGGCGATTCTCCTTGCCCCACAAGTCGCGAGCCTGCACTGCATGCTTGGGCCAATCTATCGCAAGCAGGGTTTGAGAAAAGAGGCGAAAGCCGAATTCGAAAGTTGCTCTCTATTGAGCAGCCCTAATTCCCCTTTGGAAAACGCTCCGCAGCAATCCTTGCGACCCTGAGTGCGTGCTGATTTCACTCCCCAAGGAATTCCATGATCATACCGGCAGTCCACTCCGCCATTTTGCTGCCTGGCTTCGCCGTACATACTTCACCGATATATGCTCCATGCGTGCCTGTTAGTATCATCAATCTAGCCTGAGACAAGACGTGGGACATTTTGACCGCATGCTCCGGCGTTACGATGTCCTGGTCGCCGATGAGCAGCAGTGTGGGCGCTTTTATTGAGCGCAGACTTTCATCGCTCCAGTCCTTGAACTGCAGCATCCTGTCTCTGTCTTTGTTGTGCATTGCCCCGAGATGTTGCTTGTCGGGCGCCACTTCCAAGTAAGCGGCCTTCAAGGGTTCAGGCATGTTCATGAGGCTGGCCTCCCGGATGAGATCAAAAAAGCCCGGCACCAGCCCGCCCCTTTGATAAAAGGCGGATGCAATCACGAGCTTGTTCACGATTTCAGGATGCCGGATCCCGATCTGCAGGGCAGTACTTCCGCCGTTGCTGAAGCCAAGGAAATCTGCCCTGTTCACGTTCAGGCGTTTCAGCAGTTCGGCCACATCGTCGGCATCCTGTTCGAAGGAAAACGGCCGGTCAACGTCAGCGGTGTGCCCGTGGCCCTGTAATTCCACGGCGATCACTTGCCTGTCTCGCGAAAAGTAACGCAGCACATTTCCGAAGGTGGTCTGAATCGTGGAGCCGCCTCCGTGGATCAAGACCAAAGGCGTGCCCCCGCTCCCGCGTGTCTCGTAGTACATTTTCAGGCCGGCGCCAACTGGCGCATACCCGCTCTTCACGCTCTCGTCGTTCTTATCGTTCATTGCTTCCTTGCCTGAAGTGCCGCCACGAATACTCACAATCATCAGCGGCAGTAACAGCAATACTGTTTTCATTGGGACCCGCTCCTTCTTGCGGAGGGATGTTTCTAAAAACATGCGAACTCATGGATGTCAGGGATGAGGAGAAACGTTGGCCTTGTTTTCAAGGACTTGTTTCGCGCGTTGCGCGGTCGCCGCCCGAGCGTTCTCTTCCAGCTTGGTAAAAATATCCATTTCGGCCTTAGCCTCCATGGGGCGTCCCAGCGAACGCAGCGCCTGGCCGAGCAAGAAATGGATGCTGGGTTCCTCTGGACTGATTTTTTCTGCGGCTCGCAAATCCGTCACGGCCTCTTCGTTACGATCCATGCGAATGAGCGCGCGGGCGCGGTCCGTTTTGGCTTGTACCAAACCAGGGCAGAGCGCCAAAGCCTTGTCAATATTCGACAGCGCAGTCTCGGGCTCGAGCCGTTGTTCCAGCATAGTGTTGCCGATTTTCCATTGCGCGGTGCAGTTGGAAGGATCGTTCGCGATTTCGGCCTGGAATTCGTGCGCGGCATCGTTCCAATTCGCCAGCGACCAATAAGCGTTGCCCAGCAAATAGTGAATTCCGGGCCGATTGGGCGCCAGCTCAACCGCTTTTTTGTATTGGAGCAGCGCGCCGTCGTAATTCTTCATGCTCTCCATGATTTCTCCGGAAATCTGGTAGACCCACACGGAGTTGGAATCAATTTCATTCAGCTTCGCGAGCGCCTGTTCGGAAAGCTTCATGTGGACTTTGCCCAGCAGATACCAGATTTCCTGATTCTTGGGCTGGCGATTGACCAGGCGTTCGAGGTGAGCAGCAGCAGAATTGAGGTCGCCCAGCTTTATTAAGTCGTTGGCAAGGAAGAGTTCCGCATGATCATCCTTCGGGTTGCTGCGGAGAGCGGACTCGAGACGAGCGCGGGCGGCGGAGTACTCTCCCAGTTCGTACAGCGAGATTCCGAGCAAAGCGGACGCCGAGGACATGCGCGGATCGATCTTGAGGCCCTTTTCCAGAACGACGGAAGCTTTTTTGAATTCGCGAGTTCGCAGATACAGTGCGCCTAGATTGTTGTAAGCGGACGCAAGACGCGGAGCAATCTGCAGAAGTGATTCGTATTTGGCGACTGCCGTGGAGAAATCGCTTCGCTCCTCCGCAGCTTTCGCATCCGCGTAAAGCTGCTGCACCGCTTCGTCTCCGGGTGCTGGCTGCGCCGGCGAATGCGGCGCAAGAAAAAGGACCGGCAGGACAAGCGCGCAGAGCAAAGGACGCAAAAGCGAGAATAGCCGCGGCAGAATTGAGCGATTCCCAGGAAGCATCACGCCAGAAATTTTACAACGAAGACCTTGCCGCTACGAGCAAAATACCGGAACCTCTGGCCCATCACAGACCAAACATTTTGGCCTAGCGTACCGCTCCCGACGTGTTGCTCCGTCTAATCGTGCGTGCTAACCTTCGCAGCAGTGTCAGGGGTGGTCATGCAAGTTGCAGGGAGTGAACTTCGGACGAAAAGTTTTGGCGCCTTTGAGGTGGACCTCAAATCGGCGGAACTTCGCAAGCACGGCATTCGGATCAAACTCCAAGAGCAACCCTTCCAGATTCTTACCTTCCTGATGGAGCATGCAGGCGACGTTGTGACGCGAGAGGAGCTTCGTCAAAAACTCTGGTCCGAGCACACATTTGTCGACTTCGATCGCAGTTTGAACAAGGCGATGACCAAGTTGCGGTCGGCCCTGGGAGACTCCGCCGAGAGTCCACGCTACATCGAGACCGTCCCACGACACGGATACCGGTTCTTGGCCGAAGTTCACACTTCGCGCGATGAAACTCATGGACCCATTACCGCTCCACGAAGCCAGCAATACCGTCCCGATACTCCGATCCAGCAATTGGCAAAGCCGGAAGGAGGTTTGCGGAAATTGTTGCATGCCGTGTATTTCCGGCTGCCGGAGAATGGTCGCCGCTTGTACGCAGTTTCTTTAGCCGTACTGATCGCTTTTCTGGCGGCGGTTGGATATCTGCAAGTACCGGAACACGTGGTTCACGGCACGGCCGCTGCGCGGCCGTCCGTGGCGGTATTGGGCTTCAAGAATTTGTCCGGAGACCCGCAAGAGGCGTGGCTTTCGACGGCATTTTCAAACTGGCTGATGACAGAACTTGCCGCAGGTGAGCAGTTGCGCGCGATTCCCGCGGAAGGCGTGGTCCGAATGAAGATGGAACTCGCACTTCCCGACGTGGACAGTCTCGGAAAGGACACACTTAGCCGAATTCGCAAGAATCTGGGAACGGACTACGTGGTTGTGGGTTCTTACGCCGAGCTTGGCGCTAGGTCCGAAGGACAAATCCGGCTGGACCTGCGGCTGCAAGACACGCAGAGCGGCGAAACCGTGGGGGCATTCTCAGAGTCCGGGACAGAAGCGCGTCTGTTGGATTTGGTTTCCCGCGCCGGAGAGCACCTGAGAGGAAAGTTGGGAGTGCGGGCAGTGACGAAGGAAGAAGCCGCGGAGGTGGCGATCGCGGTTCCGGTAAAGGCAGAAACGGCGAAGCTGTATTCGGAGGGTTTGGAAAAATTGCGAGTTTTCGATGCCCTCGGCGCGAGGGCGCTCCTGACGAAGGCGCTGGCTACGGAGCCGGACTATGCGCCGTCGCACGCGGCGATGGCGACGGCATTGTTGCAACTCGGTTACGACGGGCAGGCGGTTGCCGAAGCGAAAAAAGCCTTTGATCTTTCTAGCAATCTGTCACGCGCGGAACGCCTCCTGGTCGAAGGGCGGTATCGGGAGGTATCTCGCGACTGGGTCCGGGCAATCGAAATCTATCGGGCCCTCTTCGATTTTTTTCCAGACAATCTGGAATACGGATTGAATTTGGCAAGTGCGGAAGTCGCTGCCAACGAATGGAAGGAAGCGCTCGAAACGGTGAGCGCGCTGCGGGCACTACCAGCTCCACTTCGCGATGATCCGCGCATCGATCTGGCGGAAAACGATGCCGCGCGATCCCTGGGCGGTACGAAGCGGGCGGAGTCTGCCCTAAGCCGAGCTGCGGAAAAGGCGCGCGCCGCGGGGACTAGTTTGCTGCTGGCGAGGGCGCGCCGCGAGCAAGCCTGGTTGTTTGAGAACTCCGGAAGGGAAGAGCAGGTCGAGGGTGCGGTAAACGAGGCGATGCAGCTTTATGTTTCTGCGCACGACCAACTCGGCGTTGCGGCGGTTGCGACCTTGCAGGCAATCGCACTCGAAAGACAAGGGGATTACCTCGGCGCCAGGAAGAAGTATGAAGAGTCATTGGCCATCTATCGCGAATCGGGCAACAAGGTTAGCCTTGGCGCGGAGTACGACAATCTCGGTGACATCCTTTTGTATCTTGGCGACACCAAGGCGGCGCAAAAGAGCTACGGAGAAGCGTTGGCCACTTACCACGAGATCGGGGATCAAAATGGGGTGGCGCTGGCGAAGATCGGGCTCGGCGACGTGTCGCTGTTGCTTGGAAGACTTAGCGAAGCGAGCGATATGTATCGGGAAGCATTGGAGACATGCAGGCAGTTGGGCAGCCGTAATCGCCAGGCTCTGGCGCTGGCGGGTTTGGGGAAAGTACAGCTCTTCAAAGGACAGGCGGCCGAGGCGCAGAAGAAAGAAACAGAAGCGATAGCCATCCTGGAAGAGGTCGGGAACAGAAGCGAGGCCGAACGAGTGCGAATGACGATGGCCGAACTGCTGCTGGACGAGGGAAAAATTGCGGAAGCCGGAGCGGCGGCGCGACGGTCGGTGGACGTCCTAGAAGAAAAGAAGGCTGGGCGCTTCGCGGCGATAGCAAGGCTGATTTTGGCGCAAGCGCTTCTGAAGGAGGGCAAGCTCAGGGAAGCGCGCAAGGTCGCAGAGCAGGTGGCGATCTCCGCAAGCCGGAGTAGAGACCAGGAATTGCAACTGCGGTCAGAAACCGTCGAGGCGGAAATCGACGGGATGAGCGGCGGACCGGTCGAAACCAACAATTCAATCGGGCGCCTGAACAGAGTCGTTTCCTCGGCGACGGCAGCATCGTTTGTCGATGTTGCGCTTGAAGCCCGGTTGGCGGCGGGAGATCTGGAGATAAACAAAGGGGACAGGGAAGTCGGACGCGCACATCTCGAGGGACTACAGAACGACTGCGACAAAGCAGGTTTTGTGCTCATTGCGCGTCGTGCATCGGCCGCATTGCGGACGGCCTCGATTCGAGCAGGCGGCTAGTCTCATGCACCCGTTGCCGTGCCGATTTCAGGAATCCGAATCAAGCTTGGGGGAATAATTACGACTAAAGCCCGTCCTTTAATAATGTTAGCGGGGAGTGCGGAAATGACATGGGCGAGCCTTGACTTTGCCTGTCTGAAGACTATAACCACCCCGGCATCGTCTGAAGGGAGTCCTTTCGAAGATTCGCAGAACCTTCTGTCGAAGTTATCTTAAGATTTGCAACCGTGGCGGAGAAAACGATGGTCCTCAAATCGCGTGTTCCTGTGTTCCTTTGGGTGGCGTTGAGCACATTCATTCTGTTGGCGCCGAGCGTTGCGCCTGCCGCCGAGTCGCCGACTGCGGCGTCCACCGGGAAAGTCCGGCTGGCAATCGTCGGGCTGAATCATGATCACGTATGGGGAATCCTGGAGGACATTGCAGCCGAACCACAGTCCGAATTGGTTGCGGTCGCAGAAAAAGATCCAGCGCTGGTGAGTAAGGCCAAGGGCCACGTCCCGCCGACGGTGAAGTTCTATGATGATTTCATCAAGATGCTGGATGAAGTGAAGCCGGATGCCGTCATCGCAACCACGGAGAACAGCCGGCACCTGGAAATCCTGAGAGAATGCGCCAAACGGCGTGTGCATTTTTCGACAGAAAAACCGATGGCCATGAGCGGAGCAGATGCGCGCGAGATGCTGCGTCTGGCGCAAAGTTCCGGAATCAAACTGATGGTGAACTACTGGAATGCCTGGGCGCCGCCCACGCCGGCGCTGTTTCAACGGGCACGCGCGGGCGAAGTAGGACCCGTGCAAAAAATCGTTGTGGAGTACGGGCACGCCGGGCCGAAAGAGATCGGCGTTTCTCAGCAGTTCGCAAACTGGCTCTACGATCCGGAGAAGAACGGCGGTGGTGCGATTATCGACTTTGGATGCTACGGCGCGGAATGGGCGCTCTGGCTGAAGGGGCGGCCGACACGGGTCTTTGCGACGACGAAAAAACTCAAGACGGCCCAGAACAACCGGGTGGACGACGACGCGACGATCGTGCTTGAGTATCCCGACGCGACGGCGATCCTCGAGGCTTCGTGGGACTGGCCTTACGGAATGGACCGGGTGAAAGTGTTTGGCCCCAAGGGCAGCCTGCTGGCGACGGGAAAGGAACTCCTTTTCCGTGAGGCCAAGGACGATGTCAAGGGCGGGCTAGAAGGAAAGCCGGTGACGGTTGAACCGCTCGCACGAGAGAAAAGCAACCCGGTCGCTTACCTTGTCCATTGCATTTTGGAGAATAAGCCGATTGAAGATCCTGTCTCTGCGGAACTGAATGTCCAGGTTGTCGAGATTCTGGACGCGGCCCGCGAATCGCTGCGAACGGGGCGAGCCGAGGAACTGAAGTAGACGATCGCACGGCTGCCGGCCCCGCCTGACACTCCAATCGTGCCCCAGGACGTGGCCACCCGCTCTGAGAGGCGTCTACTCGAACGCGCGTTTCAACGCCAAAAAGCTTCGCGCATACACGGCGATCAGGTCGCGATCCATTCGCCGGGTTCAAGCTCTTCGAGCCCATATCCGCGTTCGATGAGAAAAGACCGGCACTGTTTATCGAGTTCGTCGCTATGCGTGGCAAGGAAGATTGCCGGCCGGTATTCGGTCAACAAATGCTCCGCTCCGCGAAGAACGGCAAGCTCGGCTCCCTCCACGTCAATTTTCAAAAGAGCAGGAGCGGGATGAGTCCGACAGAAGGTGTCAAGTTTGACTGAGACAACGTTGAGTTCACCGTCCTTAGAAACTTGCCCTTCATATTTCGTAAAACTTTTTGAGAAATGAACTGGCCCATCAAAATCGCCTACGGCGGCTTCGATGGCCGTGCAATTCACCAGTTGATTGAGAGCGATATGTCGGCGGAGATAGCCCAGGCTCTCGGGCAGAGGTTCGAACGCATAAACTTGGCGGCACCTGGGCGCCGCTACCACGGAATAGTATCCTGCGTTGGCGCCAAGATCGAAAAAGACCGTGTCGGGGCGAAGCATCTTCACGAGGCGACCGATCTTGGCTCTCTCATAGGTGCCGTACCAGGAGTTTGCTTCGCAAGCCCTGGCGATCCACTTTGAACCGCGACCTGGACCGGAAAGAATAGGAAGAACGGTGGAACGTGGCATCCGGCGAACGACGCGGGCAACGACGCGACCAACCGGTATTTGAAGGTCAAGGTATGGGACCCGCATGAACGAACAGTGTACCATCGCGGCAGTGCAGATTTGAGTGAGCGAAGACTGAAAGAGGGCACGCAGATGCGTCCCGACTTGACGGAAAAAATTCGTCCTGCTGGCCACAACGAAAAACCTGGAGCGAATCGGGTTACCCCTGAGCGGCGATGACCGGCAGCTTCGCTGCGTCCCACGCGGCCATGCCACCGGCGATTTCGCTGACGTGATGGAATCCCATGCGTTGCAAGAGACTGGCAGCAATTGAGGAGCGATAGCCGCCCGCGCAATGGAGAAGTAGATGTCGGTTGCTGGGAAGTTCCTGGACGCGCTGTGATAAATGGTTGAGAGGAATGTTCATACTGCCCGCAACGGATTTTTGTTGGTGCTCCCGCTGCGTGCGGACATCAATGAGAAGAGGTGTCAGCGCGGACGGCTCGCCCGGGGATAAGAGTTCCGCGGCAAGGGGTGCGCTTAAGCGCTCCGTTGCAGCGGTGAGATCGGGCCGCGATTCCAAACTTTTCATACCCGCACTGAGGTAACCAACAACATTGTCGAGACCGATTCGCCCCAGGCGGACGGCGGATTCGTGTTCGCGGCCAGGGTTGGCGATAATCACGATGGGATGGTCGCGAGTCAGCACGGTGCCTGCCCACGTTGCGTACTGGCCGCTGAGGCCGATGTTGATGCTACCCGCGAAATGGGCGGTGGCAAACTCTTCCGGCTCGCGCGTGTCGAGAATTTGCGCGCCTCCCCCGTGGAGCTCCAGAACGCGATCAAGAGCAAGGGGTTTCAGTTCGCGACCAAGTGCTTCGTCAAGCGTGGGCCGCTCTTTGCTGTTCAGCACAGCGTCATAGGTAAAATAGGGAGGAGCTTCGGGCTGATCGGCGGTGACCAGGTCGATGAAGGCTTTCTTCGTCATGGGCTGAAGAGCATAATTCACGCGACGTTGTTCGCCGATGGTCGAAACGGTTTCTTTGCTGAGAGACTTGCCGCAGAGCGAACCGGCGCCGTGTGCCGGGTACACGAGACTGGCGTCGGGCAAGGGCAACAACTTGGTTTGCAGAGAATCGAAGAGCAAGCCGCCGAGATCCGTGGCAGACCAACCAAGCGCTGCGCGGAGGTCGGGACGGCCGACGTCGCCGATGAACAAGGTATCGCCGGTCAAGACGGCGTAGGGCTCGCTCTCGCTCCGGTCGAGATCGAAAACGAGGAGCGAGATGGATTCCGGAGTGTGGCCGGGAGTTTCGAGCGCCATGAGACGGACGCGCCCAAAGGCAACACCGCTTCCATCGGCGAGTGGCGTAAAGCGGTATTCCGCCCGTGCTTGTGCGCCGAGATAGATCGTGGCGCCAACGCGATCGCGGAGTTCCAGATGTCCTGCGACGAAGTCGGCGTGAAGATGTGTCAGAAAGACGTGCTTGATTTGAAGCTTATGCTCGGCCGCAAACGCAAGATATCGATCGATGTCGCGCTGGGGATCGACAACAGCAGCGGTAGAGGTTTCTTCATCGCCGATGAGGTATGAAGCATGGGCAAGGCAGTTGAGATAGAACTGATGAAAAATCACGGAGCCTCTCCCCCCGCAACCAATGAGTCGAGACTAGCACATCAAAGTGCGCTCTAGAGACATTCGTACTCAGGACAAAATTGTAGACGTGACATTTGCCGGAGAACCTGAACATTTTTCCGGGTGTTGGGAGGAATGTCTGAAGGAAGGTTGCGCAACACTCCTTAAGTCACTGGCGGGGGGCAGCTTACATCCACGGCCATTTGGCCGCTATCTTGCAGCCCCATGGTTTGTCCAGTCACGAAAGAGGTGACTCGTGAAGAAGGCGCTTGCAACTCCTTTTGCATCGGCAGTACTAGCCGCATCAATGGTATCCCCGTGTGCGGCCCTTGCGGGTGGAACGTCGCGTCATTGGGCCGCGTTGCAAAATCCATCCTCTCAGGCGGAGCAGGAAAGAGAGCAGCAAAATGAGGTGAAGACTTTTACCGGAACGATCGCGAAGAGCCACGGCAACTTCGTGTTGCAGGAATCGACCGTTGGGGGCACGTACGGTCTGGATGACCAGAAAACGGCGAGCAATTACGAAGGGAAGAAAGTTGTGGTCACCGGAACGTACGATTCCGACAGCAAGATGATTCACGTTCAAAAGATCGAGGAACTTGCGTAATCAGTTTGCCGAGCAGAGAGGGGGCACGGTCACAAACAGGGAGAGCCCTCCTCTCGGATCCTTTCGCGCGAGCGAGTTTGGGGGACATTTGCGAGGAACACAGTGCGGTCGCGCGTAGCGGTCTTCGTATTTTGCCTGCTAGCAGTTTGTCCGGTTCGGGCGACCACGTATTATGTGGACGCAGAACGCGGCAACGACAGTAACATCGGCACCTCTGTGAGCGCTGCCTGGAAATCCATCAACAAGCTGAACCAAGAGAAGTTCCGACCGGGCGACTCGATTTTGCTGCGGCGCGGGCAAGTGTGGAGAGAGCAGCTTAGCATGCAGTCTTCCGGACAACCGCAACAACCGATCATCCTGGACGCATTTGGAGAGGGCCCCCTGCCTGAGATCAACGGAGCCGACATGGTCCCGGCTGCAAGTTGGACGGAATGCCAGAACTGCGGCGGAAATATTTGGCAGTCAGGAGTGGCCACGCAACCCAATGTCGTCTTGATGGACGGAACAAAGGGAAACAAGGGAGCAGCGGCGGGCGAACTGAAAAGTCCCGGCGATTGGTACTGGGCTGCGGGAACCTTGTACGTTTATGCGCAAGGGAGTCCGGCAAAAATATTTTCCAAACGGGGCGTGGAAACAGGAGTTCGGCCGATGGGAATCAACCTGACCGGGTTGAGTTACATCACCATCAGAAACGTGCGAGTAACCAGCGCGAACGCCATTCCCTATTCCCTGGGTTCCAATATTTGGGGAACGGCTGCGGGCAGGAAGGGACCTGCGCCGCGCGGTTTTCGGATCGAGCGGAATGAAATTGTGGACCGTGCAAGCGACGGGATCCACCTGGAGGGCGTGCAGGAAAGTGTGATCGACTCCAATGTAGTCGCGAATAATGAAAATGTAGGCGTGCAAATTTATCGAAGCCTGGAAGCGTTCCCGGTGTCCGATGTGACGGTTTCGAACAATGAGGTGCACCACAATCATTTTATCGGGATCAACATTGCGGGCTGCCCGGCGGGAGAGAGCTGCCGCACGATCCGGCCGGAAAAGCAATTGACGGTGACGAAGGTGAGGATACTGGGGAACAAGAGCTACGCCAATGGAGCGGGAATCTACCTGCACCAAACGACGGATTCCCTGGTGAGCGGCAATATTTCGCACGACAACAACGATGCCTCGCGGAAGGGCGAGGGCTACGGAGTCGGGCTATCAGGCTCGAGCAGCAACATCGTCGAGCGGAATGAGTGCTATGGCGCGACGCATGCGGGAATCGAACTTTCGATTGATATCAGCAAGCCAGCGGTGGGATCGAGCAACAACATTATTCGCTACAACGTTGTGCATGATAACGGCTCGAATGGATTGATGACGGATTACATGCCGAGCGAGTCGAATCGCTTTGTCTACAACCTGGTGTTCAATCATCCGAATGGCAGCTGCATCTTCGCCAACAACAAAGGACATCTGTTTGCGAACAATACATGCGTAAACAATCGCAACGGGATCTATCTCTATGTGAGCAGGACGACGCCGGAGACCGGGGAAATCACGGTGAAGAACAATATCATCGTGAATTCGACGAAGTCTCACGTGGTGGTCGAACGGGGTGTACAAGGGCCGCTTACATTCGACAGCAACGAATACTTCCCGAACGACAAAGGCAAGTTCAACTGGAAAGATGCGTTGAGCGACTTTGAAGGTTGGAAGGTGAAAAGCGGAGGAGACGAAAAATCATTCGTCGCTGACCCGCTGTTGCGGTCGGAGAATCCGCGAAAATCAGAAGATTTCGCGTTGCGCAGCGGGTCGCCGGCGATTGGGAAGGGCGAAAATCTTGGACCGGACCTGGAAGAGGCGATTAGCGGGCAGGCCGGACCACCCGCGCAGCTGCGTACCACAAGACAAGCGGGCAAATGGGACCTTGGAGCCGTGCAGCACAGGCCTTGAAGGGCGATCGCGATTCAGATCGGGAAGCTTTCATCGTGCGCGCATGCTGGAGTGGAACAGGGTACGGAGATGTCCCAGCCTGAGACGAGCTAGTTTGGAAAAAACGCCACGCATTCCCGCACGACTGAATGCGAGCGATAAGTCGCGCAGTTGAGCATGCAGAAAGTGGCTTCCGAGGTCCTTGTAAAAGGCACGCTCGTAACTTCCGTCCAGGATTTCGCGGGAGACGGCCAGGAAGCCCCCAAGAATTGTTTGTTCCTGTTCTTTTGTAGGAACACTGGCCCAGCCAGGGCCGGCGAGGTAAAGCGGTCTGGCTTCGACTGAGGCGACGCGGCCTTCAGAGTTCAGACCGATCACGGCGAGCAGACCTTCGCGTTCCATTTCGGAGTACAGGACGCCGGAGGAAAGACTTCCAAGTCCGTAGAAGCAGAAAGAAGGATGCGGCGAGGAATGCCGTGCAATGTCTCTGAAGCCACTGGTGCGGTGGGAGTGACAGGCCGCGACAATGTGGAAACCTGCCTGGGCAAGAGAGTCCATAAGCTCGACGGCGCGGGGGTCCGGACGATTGGTGCCCTCGGCGCCAGCATGCAGGAACGCAACGCAGCAAGTGGCGCCCTGGGATTTAAGGAGAGCAAGTGCAGAGGTGCCACGCTCGATCGTGGCGGGCTCGATGCCGGGCTGATGTTTCGTAGCGTTTTCTCTCAATGCCAGAGCGGCACACCAAAATCCGATTCGGCCGGAGGAGCCTACGTCGATCGAGATGACTTCCGGCGGGTCGTCAAGAGTTTGGTCTGCGCCGAGAGAAACTATACCTGCAGCGGCGAGGGCACCCTTTGTGGAGGTCACGGCCAGCGGGCCATAGTCATAGGTGTGGTTATTGGCAAGACTGACGACCTTGCATTTTACTGCGCGAAGGTAATCAAGCGCTTCCAGTGGAGCGCTGAAGGTGTCTCCGAGCGAAGCCTTCAGGCGAGCAGGAAGGGAGCCCACGTTCACCGGGCATTCAAGATTTGCGAGCACGAAATTCAGCTCGCCGAACACCGGGGCAAGCCGAGCGGCGTTTTCGGCCCACGTCTGCGCGGCGACCGGAGCGAGGCCGGACGCGGGCAGGAAATCTCCTGCGATACCGAAGCGCGCGGCGACGGAACTTGAAGGATCATTCCACAGCAACATGAGTCGCAATCCTCGTTGTTAATGCGACGGAAGAGAAGTTGCGTAGGAAGGTGACGAAGCCTCCTCGCTCGAGGGGACTGCGCGTTCCGCCGCTCTTTCATTACCGGGAATTAGGGGCTTGTATGCCGTGGCGACCAATATTTGGCCCGGCATGTTCGGACGACGATGATCGAAATAGAGCACCATCGAATAGAGAAAGGGGAATGCCGGCAGCCAGCGGAGGGGATTGCGCAGATAGAGTTCGCGGATACGGGCGCTGCCGCGAGAGTTCAACAGATGCGTCATGGGCTCGTTCGCAAGGCAGAAGCCCGATTGCTTGAACATGCTTGTGAGGTGGGATTCGTCAAGATAGTCGGTGACGAAATACTTCTTGCGGTGCCATGAGCGAAATGCTTCTCGAGAATTTTGCGGGAGGAGGCTGTCCACCGAAATTGCCAGGCGCCCGCCTGGCTTGAGTACGCGGAAGCATTCGTGCAGGGCTCGCTGAGCGTCACGAAAATGTTCGAAGCAACTCACGCTTACGACGCAATCGAAAGACTTGTCCGCAAAAGGCAGTTTCTCCGCAAAGCCCTGCTGGAAGGTCGCGTCGCGGCCATGGAGGCTTCGAGCGACACTGAGCGCGTGGGGATCGGGCTCGAGTCCCACGGTTTGGCCGAAATAACGGGCGAACCGGCTGGTCCAATAGCCGTCGCCACTGCCGATGTCGAGGAGCCGATCGCGCTTAGCGGGCGCACTTCGGCGGAGCAACTCCTTGAATTCGCGGCTGCGATTCAGGGAACAAATGCTCTTCGTCACAGTCATCAGTCGAGTCATTGGCATACGTAAAGCTCCCATGGAAATCAACAAAAGGTCACGCTAGCCGATGGCTAGCCAACGAACTATTCGCGCGACGAGCGATCAGGAGACTGCTGACGGCGCGGCATTAAGATGAAATCGGGGCTCCAACGAAAAGCGCCGAGACGCGCCGCCAACAAGAGCAACGTAACGACCGTTAGAATGGATACGGCCAGAGAAATCCTCCAATCGGCATCCATGCAAAGCCAACCGACCAGGAGAAGAGCTCCGGTGACGGCATACGCACCGAATGCCACTTGCATCGAGGACCAGCCGCGTTCGAGCAATAAATCGTAGAAATGCCGCCGGTCTCCTGAGAGTGGCGAAACGCGGCGACGAATGCGGCGAAGTACGGCCAGAAAGAAATCGAGAAGTGGAAGGGCGGCAAAGACAAGCGGCAGGAGCCAGCGAGTTCCAATGTGGTAGTGGACGCGGTAGAAATCGAGCGCCAGGAAAGCGACGACGAAGCCAAGCGTCGTGCTGCCAGAATCTCCCATAAAAATCTTTGCGGGAGGAAAATTGAACGCGAGGAAGCCGAGGCACGCACCCAGGAGGATCCAGGCCACGAGTCCTCCTATCGCTAACACCGGGCTTGAATAGAGTGCGGCGTAACCGAGCGCGATGAACCCGGCCACTCCTCCGGCGAGTCCATCCGCGCCGTCCAGGAAGTTGAACGCGTTGACGAAGACCGCGACAAAGAGACAGGTGAGCACAATGTCGAAGACGGGAATACCGGTCAATTTCAGACCCCAGGGTGTCTGGCTAACCAGGACGCCTGCAAAAAGCTGGGCTACCAGGCGAAACGCCGGGGAAAGGTTCATGAGGTCATCGAGCAAGCCGACGTACCAAATCACCATGAGCGCGAGACAAATTCCTGCAACGTGCGAAGAGGCCCGAAACGGCGAAAACATAAGTGAAGTAACGGTCGCAACGCCGATCGCAATACCGCCGAGACGAGGAATGGGGACGGAGTGGATCTTTAGATGGCCAGGAAGGTCGTGGACGTTGAGCCGCAGAGCCGTATAACGAATGATCGGAAGAAATCCCGCGCAGATCAAAAATGCAATAACGCCGACCAGGTATCCGTGCGTCGTCATGACTGTCAGCATATAGTCCGTCCCTGAGAAATTGAAGTGAGGCGATCAGCTGCGTTCTGAAAGAGTCGTTGTGACTGCGCGGGCCTGAGGACGCAGCGGTGCAGCGGTCAGTTTTTGAAGCAGAAGCTCATAAGATTCGGAAAGAGAGTTCCAGCCGCAATACTGTTCGGCGTAGAGCCTGCCGGCGCGCCCCATGGATTCGGCGGCCGGACTGCCCACGAGGCTTCCGATGGAAGAGGCGAGGCGTTCGATTCCCCCGTCGTCTGGGGCTTCCACGATGCCGCATTGAGCTTCGCTCATGACGCGGCCTGTCTCTCCAGTGGCCAGCGCACAAATTGGCCGGCCGCAAGCCATGTACATGAAGATCTTGGAAGATAGCAGCCACCGCGAAAACGGTCCAGGCTTGACGAGCGCCAGGCAAAAGTCCGAACTGGCGATAATTCCCGGCATTTGCTTTCGTGCCGGCGCTGGAAGAAAGACGGCATTCTCGAGGCCGCGCTGCGCAACAGCAGTTTGCAGCTCTTCGACGACCGAGCCCCCGACAGCGAAGACGATTCGAATGTCGGGATGCGGACGGAGTTTTTCAAGAAGAGTAAGCGCGTGATCGACGCCATGGTAGACGCTCATGGTTCCAAGATACGTGCCGATGCGGAAACCCGAACGCTTCAGGCGCTCGACCTGCTCATTCCGCGCCTCGGGAGCAAACAGGACGGTATCAACGCCGTTGGGTATAACCGAGCATTTCGCCGGGGCGATACCTCTTGCGACGAGATCGTTTTTCATTCCCTGCGATACCACCACCAAGTGGCTTGCTGCGCCGTAAAGGAAGCGTTCCAGTGCAAAAGCAGTTCTTTGGAGCCGACGGTTTTGGAGGTAACCGAGTGCGATGGCGGCTTCGGGCCAGAGGTCGCGGGCTTCGAGAACAAAGGGAATGCCAAAGCGCTTTGCTGCAAGCCAGGCGGACAGGCCGATTGTCAGCGGCGGCGACGTGCAAACAATCACATCAGGCTTAGCCACAAACATGGCACGGGCAGCGCTGGCAAACAAGAACGAAAAATAATTTGCCAGGCGCGGCAAGGTTTGCTTGCTGTGCGATGGAAACATGGCAACCCGCGTTACCTCGATCCCGTCGAGATCTTCCTGCCAGGTAAGCCTCCAAGCCTTCTTGCGATAGGCCGGGTCGAGCTTGCCGCTCGGGTAGTTGGGCAAACCCGTAAGTACGCCGACGAAATGGCCCTTGGCAATCAACCGTCGGCCGATTTCCAGAATGCGAATACCGCCGATTTCGGTTTCTGGCGGAAAGTACTGTGACAGGAAGAGAATGCGCATTGGTCTACCAGGCGATACCGGCATAACCGTTGCGGGACTGTTTGACCTGCCGCAGCCCGACCAGGTCGATGACCTTTTTGCCGTGCCTTCCGAGCAAAAGTTTTTCGATCTCAGGATCGCCGGCGCAGACGACCACGACTTCCGCTTCGTCGATTGCGTCGGCCAGGTTCGGACGCAGATGCGAAAGCAGGTGAGGAAGGGTCATGTCGAGGAATTGCTTGTTACGGCCCATAAGATATTCGGGCTGCACGATGCGGTCGAAAATCGTGACCTCGAGTCCCTTTCCGAGCAGATGCTCGGCCAAAAGCACTGCGGGACTGTTGCGGACATCGTCCGTACCTTCTTTAAAGCCCAGCCCGACAAGACAAACCTTGCGTTTGCCGGTTTCGAGTACCATGCGCGCGCCGCGCATCAGGTGGACGTCGTTGCTGACCGTCAGGCTGTTGAGCAGCGGCGTGCTCACGTCAAGGCTCTTTGCTAAATAGGTGAGCGCGCTTACATCCTTCGGGAGACACGAACCGCCATAGGAAAATCCTGGCATCAAATAGCGCGCCGATGCGTTGAGCTGCGTGTCCTTCACAAAGATCTCCATCACCCTTTGGCCGTCGACGGACAAGTCTTTGCAAATCGCGCCGACTTCGTTTGCAAAAACGACTTTTGCAGCATGAAAGGCATTGCTGGCGTATTTCAGCATTTCAGCTTCTTCGTACTTCAGCTCAAAGATCGGCGAATTGAGGCTCAGGGACGACCAAAGGTCGCGCAGGGCGTTGCGTTGTCCAACCGCGCTTCCGCCGATAATGACGTACGGAGGTTCGTGAAAATCGCGTACCGAGCTGCCCTCGCGGAGAAACTCCGGATTGAAGTAAACGTCAAAGTCTTTTTGAGGCTCGAGCCCTGAGCTTTCCGCCAGCGTTGGGAGTACAACGGAAGCCGTTGTGCCTGGCAGGATCGTGCTGCGAACGACGATGGTGTGAAAACGCCGCTGCTTTTTCAGAGACTGCCCAATTTCTCTTAAAACGGATCGCAAGGCGTCGAGTTCGACATCCCCATTTCGCCGCGACGGTGTTCCCACGGTCACGAAGGAAATATCGGAGCGGCTAACCGCATCGTCCACCAGGTGGGTGACGCAGAGTTTCCCTTTTCGAACGCTGCTGGAGACAAGATCGCGAAGACCCGGCTCTGCAACCGTGGGCTCACCGCGCCTCAGCAGTTCAATCTTGTCCGGGTTTACATCCACACCTATGACGTGGTGCCCTTTAGACGCAAAGCAGGCAGCCGTAATACTCCCGACGTAACCCATGCCAAACACAGCGAGGTTTGCCATTTAAGAAACATCCTCCATTGAAAGGTGTGTGACCGGCCGGGCGTGAGCTGGCTGACGGGATACGCGTTACGGGGCCGGAGCCCGCTGGTCGCGCAAGAAAAAGGAACGATTGTTTTAGGCGGCCGAGGGCTGAATGATTAAAGGAATCTTCCCGCCGGCGCGAACGATCGGGGCATCGACGAGAGTGGAAGTGACCGTAAAGCTGGGTCCAAGGATCTTCTGCAGATTTTTCTGGATGTTCATCAAGTCATCGTAAGCGCTCGGCTGGCTGGCGACTCCGCGAACCAGCAGATGGCCCGGCCGTTCGTGGACGAGTTGACAAAAGCGAAGCGCGGTAGCGCCCTTCAGCGACTGGTTGAGAGCGCGGGGGGAAAAAAGGCGGCCATCGGGGCAGTGGAGTGTGTCGCTATCGCGGGTGATCGTGGGCCGAACGACAGGGAACTGGCGACCGCAAGTGCAGGACTGCTGCGACTCCCAGCATCCGCGATCGCCGATTCGATAACGAATCAAAGGCATGGTGTCGTTGATGAAGCCGGTCCACACGAAAAAGCCTTCCTCGCCTTCCTTCACAAGCTGGTCATTTTCATCAAGAATTTCGAGATATGCGTAGTCGGGTAAGGCATGCATTTGTCCTTTCTCACACTGAGTGAGGAGACCGGAATACTCTGTATTGCCGTAGAGGTCGAAAGCGGTTGTGCCGAATGCGCGCTCAATGTTTTCGCGGAGAAACGGATAGAGAGGCTCGCCGTCAGTGAAGACCGCGCGCATCGGTATGGTCTTGCCAGTCCGCAGAACAAAATCCGCGAGGATGCCCAGTACGGAAGGGAACCCCTCAAGAACCTTCCCTTTGTTGCGGCGAAGGAATCCTATGTAATGCGGAGCGTTGGTTTCGGAAAGGTGAAAAATGCTCATGAGCATTTGGCGCTCGAGAAAGTTGGTCGTCCAAAAAGGCGGCTCCTCGCGTTCCGGAGGAACCACGCGGCTGCCGAAAAAAGTGATGCGCGGAGTACGAGTCGGCACTCCAGCCCAGGCCCATTGCCGCATGCGAAACGCCCAGTGGCGGCGAGCAACGCGTTCGCTGTAAGCGACTTTCAAGCTGGCACCCGTGGTGCCGGTGGTGCCGACGCGAATGCACTCCTGCGCCGGCAAGGAGCGGGAAATCAGGCGTTCCCCGTTTTCCCTGACAATTTCCCGAGTGAGGACCGGATAGTTGCGGAGGTCTTGCGGGGACCTAAACGAGATCTGGGGATAGTCGAAGTAAAAAGGCACGGTCTGACGCGCATGGTCTACGATTCGCTGAATGGAGTTCAACTGAAAGCGGGCGATTTCCTCCGCCGACCATTTTTCATGGCGACGAAGTTCCCTAAGGTATGAGTACATTCCAGGCGCATAACGATTGCGCACCAGGAACCAGCCGCGAGCGCTGGTCAGGAAATTTTGCACCGGATAAGGCATCCGGTCGTAAGCACGCTGTAATGCGGCCCCTTTCGCGCGAAGTTGCGCTTCGATCATGGCTCCTCCTGAGATCGTGGTACGACTGCTCCTTGAAGATTCCGTCCGAACCGGGTTGTCGCCTGTCCGCAGCGGTCAGAGCTGGTGAAAGCTGATCAACTGAATATTTCTGCGGTGCGCCAGATCGCGCAGGGTCTTGTCAGTCAGGATGCCGATTTCGACCTCGCGCTGCGCCGCAATGGAGTCGGTGCCGGAAAACCCACTCTCGAGGAAGCCTGGGTGGCACCACATCTCGTAGGAACCGGCGGGCAAAAGCTCGAGGGTGTTGTACCAGGCTCTTGGAAGAGCGGACAGGTTGCCGCTGTAGGAAGGGTGAAACGTGACTCCTGCATCGGGCAATCGGAGGTCGCGAAAAATTACAGATTGCAGAAATTCCAGGTAGGACTTTGCGGCCAACCGCCGGTAAAGCGGGCCGATATGCGGTCCACCCCATCGTCCGTTTGACGGCCAGTATTGTTTGCGAGGTGCGCGGGCGCGACGAATGCCTTCAGAAACGATCGCGTTATGAAAAGCGCGCGCAGCCGAGGGATACATGTGAATGCGATGATGGGAGTCGGCGTGAGTCGGCGTCAGTCCATACGATTTCATCAGCTGAATTTGTGCACGAAACTCCGCTTCAATTTCCGAAGCGGATACTTGCAGACGAAGCAGTTTGCCGGCGACTGTGCCGCAGGAATAGAACTGGCCATCTTCGTCCACCAGGGTTGGGACGCGGTCACGAGGAAGTACCG
The DNA here is from genome assembly GCA_046724685.1 of Acidobacteriota bacterium. GTDB lineage: Bacteria > Acidobacteriota > Terriglobia > Acidiferrales > UBA7541 > Acidiferrum. Next base: position 30,725 of record JBKOXA010000090.1, read on the forward strand.
GAGTTCCTTGGGTCAGGTTCAGGTGAATGCCGATTCCAAGATTTGGAACGCCTTCCGCCCGGGATACGGCATACTCTGTCGCCGGTTGGTTCACCATAAGCGAGGTGCTGGTCAAGATCCCTTTCTGATGGGTCAGCACGATGCCGTCGGTGATTCCGCGGCTCAACCCATAATCGTCGGCGTTGATGATCAGGCGCTTCTGCATGCGAGATTTTCTCCCAGTTCAGGATTCTTCGGCCAAGATGCGCTTGTAGAATGCGAGCAATTTGGTCGACTCACGATTGTTGTTGTAACGGCTGACTACCGCATTGCGCCCCGCTTCTCCCATGCGAGAGGCCTCAGCCGGATTCGTAAGCAACCGTTCCATCGCATCGGCGAGAGCCGACGCACTGCCGGGCTTTACGAGCAATCCGTACTGGGTGTCCTTGAAAAAGGGTCTGATTGGCGGCAGGTCGCTGCAGACGACGGGAATGCCGCAAGCCCAGGACTCAAACACTTTCACCGGAATGTTATTGCGGAATTTTGGTATTTCCAGAAGAGGGCACACGGAAATCCGCGCCAGACTGAGCGTTTCTGCCATTTTTGCGTGATCGACCCGGCCTTCCAGGACGACGTTCTCGGAAAGGCCGAGACTTTTGATATGTTCCTGAATCTTAAAGCGATAGGCTCTGCTGTCTGCATATCCGAAAAGCAACAACGTTGGATTCAACCCCCGCTGCTTCAGCTCACAGATCGCAGAAAGCAACACAAACGTGCCGGCTCGCTCCGACAGGCCCCCTCGATAAACGAGATCGAACGGCTTGTCGGTAGTTTCGGGGGAAGGGAAGAAATCCAGATTTGGGAGATTGTAGAACACCATCTTGCGGCTTTTGCCCACGCGGGCGGTAGCCCGCAGGGTGCCCGAGTCTGCAGCGATGAATCCGTCAAAGATGCGCGCCGCCATTCGCTCAATGGATGCAACGATGCTGCAGGCGGCCCCGCGAAAAGTGGATGGCAGATAGGACTTGGTAAGCATCATCGATGGATGATCCTCTTGGGTGTCGTAGATAACTCGCTTTTTGCCAAGCAGTTTCAAAAGCAGTCCTGCCGGGATCATCTCCGGGTTATGGACGTGGTAGATCTGTGCGGGCTGTCGCGCGGCACGGAATGCCATTGCGGTGGCCAGCAAAATTCGTGTCACTCTGCTTTGTCTTCTTGGGGACGAAATGAAATTTACAGGCTGTTCCCTTTCATCGCGGCCGTGGGCGCCGACGAGTGTCAGATCGCAGCCAAGTTTGGTCAGCGGGAGCATTTCCATGACAAAGGTTCGCGAGTCCAAGCGGTCCTGGACGGGGGAAAGATGGCAGATCGAAAGCGCAGGAACGCGCCGAGCTGCTTGCCTTGGCAAGCGAGCAGAAGTCTCGCCTAGGGAATTACGGAGTGTTGCAACTGTGTCAGTGGACATGAGCTCGTCTTTGTCGAATGTGATTTCCAGGCTTTAGATACGTTGTGAGGCTGCGCGAGCTAGTCGAATGCCGCTACCGGGCCATCGGCTGCCGCAAATTCACGCGGTTTGGCGTGGAGCAATTCGGCCAGCGTTTCCTGCGACGTGAGCACTCGAATTACAAATGGCAGGCTGAGTAGAAAGAAAAACAGGCGATCATTGTTCATCTCACCGGAGACGGATACGTCCAAAGCCCCGAGGATCAGCAGAGAAAGCACAGTTCGTTCGAGCGTAAGATATTGCGGCCGATACTCGCGAAGGAGCCGACAGAGCTCCCGGACGGAAAGAAATGCAAACACCAAAAAAGCAGCCACAGCGAAGATGCCGAGTTCTGCGCCGAGCTCCAATAACAGGTTGTGCGGAAAATTGTAGGTGAGCGGATTAGGCGTGGTGTAGCGATAGCCCTGAATGCCGACGCCGAACAGCGGGTGATCCAGGAAGGTCTGCAGGCCAAATAGCATAAGATCCGTGCGGGTTCCGAACGCGTCGTGGGGGCGAGCGAGCGACGCAAGATACTGCAGCGAAGCTGCGGGAATGTTGACAAAGGGCAGCGCCGCGGCTCCGCAACCTCCGATAATGGCAAGATCCACCGCCAGCCGTCTGCAGAATAGAACGCTTAAAGCCAAGCAAACGACGGTCGCGACGTTTGCCAGGCGTCCTCCGGAGCCCACCAGCGCAACGGCGAGGACGCCGACAACTGGGTAAAGGAGCATCCGGTATCCGAGCCCGAGCCTCGGAAACCACAGCGTCCAAATGACGATCAACGCCAGGCCGGCACTGAACCCAAGAGCCGTGGTTTCTCCGCTTGGCGCGACCAAGCGGTCCTCGCCGCCGAGCATGAAGAAAGAGTTGATGGACATGAGGATGGCGCCGATGACCAGTGTGGCGAGAAATCGTTCGAGCTTTGCGCGGGAATTCAAGAGTACAAAAGGAGAAAGGGCGCCCAGGAGAGTCAAGAACACGAAGCGCAGAGTCTTATCGAGGCCTGCGCCGAGACTGGGGGTATAGGAAAGACTCATAAACATCAGGAACAGAATTGGCAAGTACCATAGAAACGCTGAAGGCAGTTTCAATTCCTGCTCCGTGAATGCCAAACGGAGTGCGATGGCCAGGATCATCAAGAGGGCCACGGTGACCGTGAGGTCGACCGGGCTTGATTCGAGACGCGAGTCGCCCTTGAAAAAGCCGATGACATAGAAAATCGCAACTGCAATCTCCGCGTGGCGTAGCAACAGGTAGGCCACTCCCGCGACTAGCACGGCCCCCAGAAGCAAATAGATCAGCTGTGTCGAGCCGAACAGGCGCTGAATCCTGGGTGTTATGCGGGTGACAAATGGCACCGCGATGGTCAAAGCAAAACTCGCGAAGACGCAAAAAAGCACGATGGCAAGTTTTAGTAAACGATGAGGCCAGCGGTACTGACTCTCGGTGACTCCCGGCTGCTCGGATACCGCGACTGAGGAAACTCGGCGACTTGTGGAGAACACGCTCATTCGATCACACCCCGCTCAAGCAGTGGCGAAGGGTGCGGCCGGCTCCCAACAATCGCGTTCGCGAGAAGAGAAGAAGCAACATAGCGTAGGCGAGAAATCCCAGAAGAAGTCTCGCGACCACCACGGTATTCGCCTTGAGTCCCAAAGCAACCGCCGCCATGACGCTGCCCGCCAGCAGGCAAGGAAGCAAGACGTGGGATGAAACCCGCAGGCCGATCTTCGAAAGAAGCCAGAGATATTGAAGAATCAAGGCGGTGTCGGCGATGAACAGAGCAAGCGCCGCGCCGGTTGGCCCCCAAAGCTTTCCCAAAACCAAGGTTAGCACTCCCAACAAAACGAGCGCGTAGGCTTGCGCGCGCTGCCGTTCACGAACCTTGTTGATTGCGATCAAGAAACCGTGCCCAAGGAATCCGTCAACGACGGACAGCAAAACGCGGTATGCCAAAATTCGAAGAACCAGAGTGCTTGACGCGAATCGCGCGCCGAGCAAGGAGCAAATCTCAGGAGCGAAGACGGCAATAGCGATTGCTGCTGGCACGCAAAGGAGGAGGATTACATCCATGAGCGATTCGCGCAATTCGAGCAGTTCGGTGTTGCGACCGGTCTCGAAAAGGCGCGTCCAAAGCGGGAGCAGCGCGCCACTCATCGCATAGCTCCACTGGGGAAACACGTCAGATAGCACGAATGCGGCCGAGAAAATGCCCACCAGGCTTTCGGGTGCCACGAATCCAAAACAAACAATGGAAAGCCGCGAATAGCTGACCTGAGTGATGTTGTAGCAGAAGAAGGGCCAAGCGGAACGAAGGAGCGATTGAAGTTTCTCCCGTGATTTCAACCGTATTGCCGGCAAAAGATCGCGCAGTTGCCAGAGCCGCACACACAGGACGGAAAGGCTGCGGAATATCAGTAGGACAAGAAAAGTCACGACGGACAGATGAAAGAGGATCACCGCGGCCGAAAGCGCAATCAGCGCCGAAGTGCCGAGGACCGATCCTGGCAAGATCTGGCGTGAACGCAACTTTGCGGTCAGCATTGCCGAACATAAAATCGCCGTGCCTTCAAAATTGTTGATCAGCAATCCGGCACAAATGGCTGCAGCCCGGGGATGCACGGTCAAAATCGTTATACCCAGTCCCGCCACTTCCGCAATCGCAAAGCCCAATGTGGTCAAAAGCGAAAGAGCGAGAATTGGCGGGCCTTCAGAAGCGTCTGCCGCAACTGCGCGAGCCGTGTAGCGCGTCAGGCCGAAGTCGCTGACAGCGTTGACCAGAAATCCAACGGCAATTGCGGTGCTGTACAAGCCGAAGGCCGAGGGGCCCAGATAACGAATCAGAAAAAATCCGGCCAGCAAACTGCCGATGCGAAGTGCGCCGAGGTCCAGCCATAGCCAGAACGTATTTTTCCCGAAAACTCCCAGAATCGCCGCTGGCCCCGACGGAAGGCCGGATTCGCGTGGAACGGCGGGCGCCGTCACCTGGACGGAAGCCGGAGCCGCCCTCAGCTCGCAATCGTTGAATGAAGCCGCCATTTAGGCCTACCGCTCTTTGGACAGCAGGAAGTCTCCGATTGCGAGGTGTTGCAGCCCGGAAATGTCAAACACCCGGAGGGCGTCGCCGGGCGAGCAGACGACAGGTTCGCCATGCAAGTTGAAGGACGTGTTAAGAATCAGAGCCTCGCCGGTCAACTCGTCAAAGTGGCTAATCAAACGGTGATAATCGGGGTTCCAGCTTTCGTAAACTTCCTGGGGGCGGCCGGTGCAATCGTAGGGATGAATCGCCGCGGCCATGGCATCGCGCTTCTCCTCGCGACTGTCAAACGTCAGGATCATGTAAGGTGCCGGAGCAGGTTTGGGTTTCTTGAAATATCTTTCGCTCCGTTCGGCGAGGACCGAGGGAGCGAACGGCATCCAGAAATCGCGGCACTTGATCATGTCGTTGATCAGCTTCACGACGCCCGGAGCCGCCGGATTCGCCAGAATCGAGCGATTGCCCAGCGCTCGGGCCCCGAATTCCATGCGCCCTTTGAAACGAGCCACAACTTCTCCTTTTGCCAGCAATTCCGCCGCGCGGCGCTCTATGTCTGACTCCTCGTGAACCGTCGGCGGCGTCGCGAAGGGATAACTTTGCAAGGCTGATTCAATTTCGCTGTCACTGTACTCGTTGCCGAGGTAGAAGTGTCCGAGTGCTGCCGGAGCTTCCCCAAACGAGTTCGCGTATTGCATCCACGCGGAACCGATTGCGTTGGTCTCGTCGCCGCACGATGGAAAAATGAAAAGTTCTTCAACTTCAGGCAGCTCCAAGATTTTTTGGTTGGCTTTGACGTTCATAAAAACGCCGCCGCTGAGGGCGATCTTGTGAACACCGGTCTCCGCGATGCATCGCTTGACCCATTGGACCAAGAATCGCTCGACAAACAGCTGGACGCCTCCGGCAACGTGGTCGAACCGCCTTCTCTTGAGAAGTGCTGAAAGATATTCCGCTCCAAACGCGAGAGGCGGGCACCCGTTGGTTCGAGTCCACGTCAGCGGATCCTTTGGGTCAAAGGCGAACAGCTTTTCGATCTCGTTGCTAATCGCGAGCGTCTCCTTGGCGCGTTCCGCGTACGGCGCCAGGCCCATCAGCTTGTATTCGTGCTCCATGGGCACCATGCCGGAAAGAAAAGTAACCTTGCCGTACAGCGCGCCGATCGAGTGGCTCTCATCCACGGCCGCGATGCGGGACAGCGTGCCGTTGTTTCCGATATTCACTGTCGCGCAGAGACGATCGCCCGCGCCGTCGCAGGTGAGCACGAGAACTCGTTCATTCAACTTGCCCCAGCCGAAGTATGCCGAGGCTGCGTGGCACGTATGATGGTCGATTCCTTGCGTCGAGGTGGGCCGCACTCCCGTTACATTTTCCGCCGTCTGCGCAATGCCTGCCCATTTCTGCCGGTTAATCCATTCAGAGACCGTTTCGTTTTTGCGAGCCGCGTTCTTGAAACGTCCGGATAAACTTGGCGCGCCATTGCCGGCGGAACGAAGAATGTCTTCCCTCCTCCAGTAGCACTCGGAAAGATTCTTCCCACCGAGCGCCAGGTGGAAGGGCGGCCTGGAGCGATGATCCTCACTCGAGTGAGCGAGGATTTGTTGCATCGCCTTTGCCGGGAATCCGCCTTGATTTTTGATCCGGGTCAGGCGTTCTTCTTGGATGGCCATCTCCAATACGCCGTCTGTCACCCGGGCGGCCGCGGAGTTATGCCCTGCGTGAATGCCGAAAACCGTTCGAACGCTTGCGGCACTCGGCGCTTCTTTTTCCTGAGTGCCCAGCAAGATGGTTGTTTTCGGTACAGGCCGAGTCATCGTTGCCATCGATTTCACCTCGA
>JBKOXA010000082.1:0-50696 GCA_046724685.1 Acidobacteriota bacterium
GTGCCATAGATGCCGCTGGTGGTGACAACCTTGTCGCCGTTTTGAGCGCCGCGAGCATGGCTTGCGTTTTCTTTCGCTGCCGCTGCTGCGGAAGAATGAGCATCACGTAGAAAATGCCCATCACGATGATCATCATGATCAGCGGACTACCGAGAATTCCCGGCGTTCCGTTTCCCTGCAATAGGATCGCTGCCATCATTGGTTCGTTTGAACTTCCCCCGTTAAGGTCGGCCGGTCTTCATCAATCCGCCGAGGACTCAATCCGCCCGCTTAAGAATACTCACCACCCGCCAGGGGTAAATCTTGCTCCCTCGCGATCACTTCGAGATGGATTCTCTTCGCGATTCTCCGAAGAGGGCGGCGCGCACGAACTTTGCAGCTTCTACGCCGGGCCTGCCGCGTAGCGCGCCCGCACCTCGGATGAGAATTTCACTAGATTCCCAAACTCGATAGCCTCGCGGATTTGCCTCATTAAGTCAAGGTAAAAGTGGACATTGTGGTGGGTGGCTAGGATGGCCGCAGTGAATTCTCCCGCGGCGAACAGGTGCCGAAGGTACGCGCGGGTGTAGCGCCTGCAAACACTGCAAGAGCAGTTCGGATCGAGTGGTTTCCCGTCCTCGGCGTAGCGCGCGTTCTTGATCAGCACGCGGCCTTGGCTCGTGTAGATACATGCATGGCGCGCAGCGCGTGTGGGCAGCACGCAGTCCATCATGTCAATGCCGAGTGCGACGTAATCAGCGATTTGCTCGGGCCGTCCAACCCCCATCAGATAACGCGGCTTGTCTTTCGGCAGAAGCGCCGTAACTTCCGCCGCCATTTCGCAGGTAAGGTCGTGCGGCTCGCCCACTGCAAGTCCGCCGACCGCGTATCCCGGAAAATCAATGTCGACCAGCTGCCGAGCGCTGTCCCGGCGCAAATCCGCAAACGTCGCGCCTTGCGCGATTCCGAACTGCCACTGCGGCAAATCGCCATTTTGCCGGGCGCATTCGCGAAAATAATTTCGGGCGCGTATGGCCCATGCGGTTGTTCGCTTCAACGCGGCTTCGGCTTTGTCGCGCGGAGCCGGCGTCTCAATGCATTCGTCGAGCACCATGGCGATGTCCGAGCCAAGCGCGAGCTGAATCTCAGCCGCTTTTTCCGGCGTCAAAAGATGCTCGGAGCCATCGAGGTGGGATTGAAAACGCACGCCTTCATCGGTGATTTTGCGAAGGTCCGAAAGACTGAAAACCTGGTAGCCGCCGGAATCGGTAAGAATCGCGCGGTCCCACGACATGAATTTGTGCAAGCCGCCGAGTCTGCGGACGAGCAGGTGGCCGGGGCGGAGGCAGAGATGATACGTATTGCCGAGAATGATCTCTGCGCCGAGCTCCTCAAGGGCTTCATTGCGCAGACTTTTTACGGTGGCCTGCGTTCCCACCGGCATGAAAACGGGCGTATCAACGGGCCCGTGCGGTGTCATCAGGCGGCTACGGCGCGCTCCGCCCGCATCCGTGCTTAAAACTTCAAAGGAAAAATTCACTCCTTCAGTGTATCAGGAGAAAATCCAAGCTCCGCCCATCTTGCAGGCAACGTAAATGGCCCAAACCGCGATCGCGATACTGAGCGCCTTGCCTTTCAACTTCTTGGGATTTACCGCCGCAAACCCCATGGAGATCAGCAGCAGCGTCCAGATACTGAAAATGTCCAGCGATCTCCCGAACGACAGGATCGCCTTGGGAGTGCTCTCAGGCAGGAATGCTCCGACATTTGTGGCTACCGGGTTTTCCAGGTCCACAGTGCCCGGCGGTTTCAGGTAGAGAATCAAAACGAAGAGCAGCGAACTCAAAATCGAAACGACGAACGCGTGCGAGACAATTCCCATGGCCGCGCCGAAACCCGCGTTTGCTCCTCCAATCAGGTTGTAGGCGAGCAGCATCACCCCCGCCACAATCACCACGCTGAGAACCGGCATCAGTACGCCAAATCCGTACGCCACAAAAGGCGAAATCTTGGCGCTCATGGCCAATTGCTGCTCCTTCTGTTCGGCGCTCATCTGAGCCGCGCGCGGGCTTTCCTCAATCCGCTTGCTGGCAACTTCCCGCCAGTCCACTTTTTGGTTTAGAACAAACGCAACACCGATTCCCAGGAGGGTCATCAGGATGACCGGAACGATCCAGCTGGGACGCCGTGCAATGTCTTCAAACGTCGCTTTCGGGGAAAAGAAGACTCCGACAATGCGGCCCAAATGATTGATGGGCCCCGCCGCCTCAGGAGCCTCTGACGCGATCACAGGGTTTAGTGACATGATCCACTCCTCCAGCACGAATTTTTTGCAACACCCGTCTCTGCCCGGTAGTACGCGATTGCCGGCAGAAAAATAGCACCGAAACGTGCGGAAAGGAAATACAGCCAGCGGCGCGGGCGCTTCAGCGGACGGCGATCTCCGGCACCGCAGCGAGCAGGTCCTTCGTATATTGCTGAGCGGGCTGACGAAGAATCTGTTCTGCGGCTCCAACTTCGACCAGCCTCCCCGCGCGCATCACGGCGATCCGCGTCGCGATTTGCGCAACCACTGGCAGGCTATGAGAAATGAACACGTAGGTCAGGCCGAATTCGCGCTGGAGATCTTGCAGCAGCAAGAGCACCTGCGCCCCGACGGAAACGTCCAGTGCAGAGACCGGCTCATCCGCGACCACAAGCTTGGGCCGCAAGATCAACGCACGCGCAATTCCAATGCGCTGGCGCTGTCCGCCCGAGAATTCGTGCGGATATCGCCGGATCGCGCTTTCGCCCAGGCCGACGCGGAGCAACATGGCCACGGCTCGTTCGGCTCGCTCCGCCCGGCCGAGTTTCGGTTGGTGAATCGCCAGCGGCTCGGCGACAATCTCTCCCACACGCATTCGCGGATTCAACGACGCAAACGGATCCTGAAAAATCATCTGCATCTCGCAACGCGCCATTCGCAACTCGCTCGCGTTCAGCCGGAGAAGATCTTGCCCGGCAAACCGAACCTCTCCGGCATCGGGCTCGATCAACCGCAGCAGCACCCTCGCAAGGGTTGTCTTTCCGCAGCCGCTTTCGCCCACGATGGCAAGGGTCTCGCCAAAGCGCACGTCGAGGTTCACGCCGTCAACCGCGGCAAATCGCGGCCCGTTCGCGGAATCTTCCCTGCCGCCGCGCGCATAGGTCTTCCTCAGCTCGCGGGCCTCCAGCAAAACGTTGTCTTCAGCCGTCACTTCGTCCTCGTGGCCCCTATCTCTCTGCTTCGCGACTTCCTTCAATTAACACGCAACGCGCCGTGTGCACTAAACTGGCCGCCCGCAACTCCGGCACGGCATCCGTGCAGTCAGCCCGGCGCACCGCACAGCGCGGCTCGAAGGCGCAACCCGGTGGTAATGCTGTCAGTTGGGGCACGCTCCCCGGAATCGGCTTCAACTCTCCGCGTTCCAGGCGTGGCGAAGCCGCCAGCAAACCTTGGGTGTAAGGATGTTGCGGCTCATCCAGCACCTCTTTTGCCGGTCCTTCTTCCACCACACGCCCCGCGTACATCACCGCCACTCGGTCCGCCACCTGAGCGACGACTCCAAGGTCGTGGGTGATAAAAAGCAGTCCCAGCCCCAGTTCGCGCCCCAGTCTCTCTAACAGCTCAAGAATTTCCTTTTGTACCGTTACGTCGAGCGCCGTCGTCGGCTCATCCGCGATCAGCAATCGCGGCCCGGCGGAAAGCGCCATGGCAATCATGGCCCGCTGGCGGAGCCCTCCTGAAAGCTGATGGGGATACTGCTCTGCGCGGCGTTCCGGTTCGCTCATCGCCGCTTGCCGCAGGGCGCTCAACATGCGATCCCGGCCCTCGCTGTTGCTCAGCTTTCGTTGGTGCGCGCGAATCGCTTCCTCAATCTGCGCACCCACACGCATCACTGGATTCAGCGACGTCATCGGCTCCTGAAAAATCATGGCGATTTCCCGGCCACGAATTGCTCTGAAGCGCTGGTCGTTCAGTCCGACGAGATTCGTCCCAGGAATTGCCATCCGTCCATCGCCCGTCTGGTTTCTCTCCTCTAGCTTCAACCAGGCTTTTCCGCTCACTCGCGCCCCCACTGGCAACAATCCCAGCAGAGCCAGCGACAGCATCGTCTTCCCGCTGCCCGATTCGCCGACCAGTCCCAGGCACTCGCCAGCTCGTATGCGTAGCGAAACCTCGTTCACCGGACGCACCCATCCCTGGGCTGTTGGCAATTCCACGGTCAATCCCTCTAGGTCGAGCAGAGGATTCATTTCTTCATCTTAGAAGGGTTTCACCGCAGCGGAAATCTATTTGGCCGTTCCGCATTCGAAAAGCAAAAGAGGCTCACCGTTTCTCCAGTGGGATCACAAACTTCAGCGCCGTATGTGTCGGTGAAAATCCAACCACCTTTACGTCCTTCAGCCCCGCTTTCCTTCCCGCGCTCAGCACATCGTTCTCGGTGATCTCCTTCTTGCCCTTCGGATAAACCACCCACAGCGCCGCGGCTCCCTGCATTCGCGGCACGGTTTTTGCGACCGCTGTCAGTCCCGCCTTCGCGCTCACTCCTAGAAAAATGATTTCAGCGCGTTTCCCGGTACCTTTTGCATGAATCTCTGCTCCGCTCTTTTTCATCTCGCTCAAAAATCCGCTGTCCAGGTCCCCGACCGAAAAAACCTTCATTCCCGCCTTGATTCCCAATTTCTCGGCCCTTGTTTTTGGATGAAGAATTTTCTCCCGCCACTTTTCCGCAATGGACCCGACTTCAAACACGTTCACGCCGTCTTTTGTCTTGACGCGCAACTCCCCGTCCGCAGCGGTTACCCCGCGCACCTCATCAAACCTAATCTTCACAAGGCATTCCGCGCTGCGAAAAATCAGCTCGCTTGTCTCGAGCAGCGCCTTTCCTTCGTGGCGCTTCCCATCCATTCGCACCACGCACTTCGCCTCGTTGCCCATCGCTCGCCTCACTTATTGCCAGTTCCCTTTACCACTTTTTCTGCCGCTCGCGCTGGCACTGAAAACTTACAACCGAAAACGGTAAACTGTATGAATCCCATGTCACAATCGACGGCCACCCCACCTGCGCGCACCGACTGGTCCCTCATCTGGGCCCAACCAGGCTTCCGCTATTTCTTTTTCGCGATGTTCATCTCGCTTTTTGGCAGCGGCATGAACTTTGCCGGCGTGAGCTGGCACATCCTGGCCTTAACGCACTCCACCGTCAAGGTCAGCTATCAAGTAATCGTTGCGACGGCTCCCGGCTTGCTGATTCCCTTCATCGGCGGCGTATTGATCGATCGCTACGATCGCCGGTATCTGGGTATCGCTCTTGATTTCTCCCGCGGCATCGCCGTTCTCGCCACCGCCTACATCGCATGGCGCGGCCACCTCGAACTCTGGCATCTCTACCTGATTACTCTCATCGTGGGAGCCGGCTCGGCTATGTACTGGGCCGACGTCAACGCCCTCGTGCAGGAAGTCATGCCTGCAAGCCAATTCACAGGCGCCAACGCCGCTGTTCTCATCGGGGTACAGACCGGCATGCTCTTTGCCGGAGCCCTTGTCGGCTTCGTTTACGACCGGGCCGGAATCGCCGGTATTCTTCTGGTCGACGGCTTGACCTATTTCGTCTCCGCCTGGTGTCTCTACAAACTCCGCAGTGACTATGTTTCGCCGCGCGAGCACCTCACCAAATACCCGCGCGAATTTTCAGAAACCACCGAAGCCACCGCCGAAGCCCTGGAAACCGGCGGAATGCCTGATGTGGCCGAAGCCGGCCTTTCGCTCGCCGTGTACTCGGATCTGAGAGAAGGTTTAGTGTATCTACGCCGGCAGCCCGTGGTCCGCGCCCTCGGCATCACCCATTCCATCCTCATGGCTGGCGTCGTCAGCGCCAATGTGCTGATCGTGGCGCTTGCCGCCGACATTCTTCATTCAGGCGCGCGCGGGCTTGGCTTCCTTGAAGGCGGCTGGGGGCTTGGCGCCATCCTCGGCGGCCTGCTCGCGTCACAGCTTCGGCAGCGACTTCGCATGACGCTCTACGCGCTCTCTCTTGCCGGGCTCGCGCTCGGACACCTGGCAATACCCTTCATCACTTTTCTGCTTGCTGCGGTTTTCTTTCAGGTGCTGTTCGGATTTTTCCGGGCCCTGTCCGGTGTCGTGGCCCAGGCCTCGCTCATGATCATCGTTCCGCGTCACTTCATGGGCCGCACACAATCCGCCATCGCCGTTCTCACCACCATCCTGCAGCTCGTCATGAGTTTTGCTCTCGGCTGGATTTCGCAGCAACTCAGCATCTTCGCGGGATTCGCGCTGCTGGCCCTCATCTACGCATTCGGCACGGCCTCCGCTTTCCGCGCTCGCTCCCTCCTCGCCAAAGCATCGTCTGCTTCGAACTGAGATTCCTGCGGTCTGGCCGCAGGGAATCTGTTTTACCCTCCTCTTTCCTTTGGCCTTTCTCCTTTTTCAGACGGTGTTAGAATCGCGCGCGGCGATGCGCCCGCCAGACCTTTGTTCTCGGGAGGCATTTGTGGGTTCTCTTCTCCGCTTTCTAGCTGCAACGCTCGTTGTGTTTCCAGCGGCGACGCTCGCCCAGACCTGCCTCGACGCCTCGCCATCTCTCACCAATCTCACCCAGCCGCACGACTATATCCAAAAACGCTCGTCCAGCTACGATCGCAACGGCGCCAACGCCGACGCTCGTCCTATCCGTCCGGGCGAAACGCTCACGGTCCTAGACGACGCCGGCCCGGGCGTGCTCACTCACCTCTGGTTCACCATCGCCAGTCCCGACGAACTGCACCTGAAAAAGCTGGTTCTCCGCATTTACTGGGACGGCGAATCGGCACCCAGCGTCGAAACTCCTGTCGGGGATTTCTTTGGACTCGGGCTCGGCGAATATTTTCTGTATCAATCGATTCCGCTTTCAGTCGGCGCAGATAAAGCGCTCAATTCCTTCTTTGTTATGCCGTTCCAAAAGCGCGTCCGCATCACCGTCGCCAACGAAGGCGCGCAGAAAGTGGATGCGTTTTACTACAACATTGACTACCGCGCTTGCGCAAAGCCGCTTGCCTCCGATGTCCTTTACTTTCACGCGCAGTATCGCCAGGCCGCTCCTGCGAAAGGCTGGACCAACGATTGGAAGGAGAACGGGGAGCCTAAAGCGAACGAGCGCCCGAATCCGACCGGCGAAGACAACTATGTCTGGATGGAAGCCCGCGGCCAGGGCCAGTTTGCGGGCGTGACCATGTCTATCCTGCAAAATCAGGACTTCTGGTGGGGCGAAGGCGACGATATGTTCTTCATCGACGGCGAATCGAAACCTTCGATCAACGGCACCGGCTCTGAAGATTATTTCCTCGGCGCCTGGGGATTTGGCACGCACTCCTTTGCCTACGGTCTTTACGGCGCGCCGGTAAAGGGCGATGAACGTGCTGGAAGCCGCACTTCGGTGTACCGGTTTCACCTCGATTCACCCATTCCCTTCAGCAAATCCTTCCGCGCCACCATCGAACACGGCCACGCCAACCATCGTTCCGACAACTTTTACTCGGTTGCGTATTGGTACCAAGCCGAGCCGCACGCCCCGTTCCCGGCATTGCCTGCGGTAGCTGACCGCCTTCCGCGCCTCCGCAGTACCGGCGGCCCCGGCAATCCGGCAGGGACACCGGCACCGTAACGCGCCTCAGGTAGAGAAACTTCCGGCTCGACGTTTTTAGGATTCTGCCGCCCAAAGTAAAAGAGAAACGTGGCACCCTGATTGGGAACGCTCTCCGCCCAAATCCGGCCGCCGTAGGTTGTGACGATCCTTAGCCCCTGGAAGGCGCCAAACAACCTTTCCGCGTACTGCATTTCGAACCCTGCAGCGAGGGGACGTTGCCGGGGATCGGGCTTCCGCCCAATGGCCGTCTTAGGCTAGTTTTCGCCCCTCAGCTTCTTCAGCCGGTCCTTCGCGTTCTCGTTCTTCGGATCGAGCTTCAGCGACTTCTCGTAATTCTCGATCGCCAGATCCTTCTTCCCCGCGGCCGCGTAGGCTTCTCCCAAACTGTCATACACATTCGAGGACTCCGGATACTCCTGCACATTCTTCTGAAAAACCTTGATTGCCTCATCGGCTTTGTCAGCCTGCATAAACACGCGGTACCCAATCATATTCAGAACAGGCTCTTCCGGACGTTCCTTCCGGTCGCCGGAATTTTTCAGTTCGTCGTATCTGCGCAGGACCGCATCGGCTCCCTTGAGGTTCGCCAGCAGCACCAACTGGTCGTTTTCGCCGCGCGATTCCCGTTCGTATTTCCAGTCATATTCGTTCGCAATGCCGCGTACCACTTCCGGAGCAACCGAAAGTCCGTTGTCGGAATTGGCCATGATCGCCACGCCTTGTCCCGTTTCCCAGTTCATGACCAGCAGGGCCTGGAACCCTTCATCGGCACCGTTATGCCCAAATTGCCCCGGATGCGCCTTCGAAACAAAGAACCCCAGGCCCGCCTCCCCGAGCACTGGCGTCAGCATCTCGTCCACTGTCTTCCGGGAAAGCACTTTGTTCGATTTGCCTTGTTTTGAAAGGGCAATCTCAATTGCAAAGTTGGCCAAGTCCGTCGGTGTTGTCCACAATCCCGCCGCCATTTCCGGGTACACATGCCACTTCCCGTGAACCGGCTTGCCGCTCGCGTACGTTCCCACTGCAGTCCGTGCGGCCCACGCCGCCGGCAGCGGCTGCTCATAGCTGCTGTCGTTCATTCCGATTTTGCCCAGCACCGTTTCCTTCATCAGCGCCGGAAATGCTTTTCCCGTCACGTCCATCATCACCTGCTGCTCGATCGTGACTCCTCCACCCGAATAGCGCTCCTTCGTGCCGGGAACGATGTCCACACGAATCGGCTCCGTGTTCGCCGCAGGCTGCTCTCCATTGAAGATCTGCACCAATGTCGGCACTTTTTCATCAACGTCATACCCCGGAAATCCATGCACGGTCAGCCCGGCTGTATGGCTGGCCAGTCGGCGCAGAGTCACCTTTTGCTCTTTCGTGAACTCGTTCTCCGGCACCTTCCACGTCTTCAGCTTGGCGTTGACGTCTTCATCGAGCGAAAGCTTTCCCGCCTGCACCAGCGCTAGCATCCCCGTCGCTGCGACGGGTTTGCTGATCGAGCCCGCCTGAAACAACGTCTTCGTGGTGACGGAAGTCTTCCCGTTCAATTCCGTTGTGCCATAGGACTTGGCCCACGCAATCTTGGACCCGTCAATCACCGCGACGCTCAACCCCGGATCGTGGTACAACTTCATCAATCCCGCCAAATCCAGTTGTATCGGCGCTTCCTCTTTCCCCAAACGGATCGGCTCAATCCCGTTCTCGATCCTTTCTATCCTTTGCTGCACGTCGCGGGCATCCATCTTGCCGCCGCTTGCCCTCTTGGCTTGCGCCCAACCCGCCGGAGCCAGCACTGCGAGTGTCAATGCTATCGCTAAACTCGGCACGCACCATTTATCGCGCAAACGCTGTAGGGACATGTTCTCTCCTAGAGATTTCTCTGCAATACGAGCCCGGGCAACAGGTTGCCCGCCACCCTTTAAAGACGTTTTTCGCCGCAATTCGTTCCACGCCGCCCGGTGCAGGGAGCGGCTCCCCCGCTTGTTGATGGTTCTCTTGAAGTTGAATCTTGGCCGCACTGCCTAAGTCCTTTAGAATCCATACCTGCGAGGAAGCCTGCATCTTTAAGTTGCATCCTTCCCGGTTCTCTGGCAAAAGGAAGGCTTCGTGACTCCAAGCCGTCCAATGAAAATCGTCACGCGTCAGGAAGGCGAAGTAACCATCCTCGATCTCACCGGGGACATCACTCTGTTCAACTCCCCGGAGATCCGCAAGGAGGTCCTCTTCCTGCTGCGTGAAAAGCGCGTTTCCCACCTCCTCTTGAATATGCTGGCGGTTCCCTACATTGACAGCTCCGGTGTCGCATCGCTGGTCGAGGGCCTCAAGGTTTCGCGCGACCTCAACGCGCGATTCGCCCTGTACGGTCTTTCAAAATCCGCGAAGACGGTCCTCGAGCTTACTCACCTGCTGCGGGTTTTTGAAGTGCACCAGACCGAGCAGGAAGCTCTCGAATCGCCGCCGCCTCCAGCTGGCCCGACGAAATACGACGGCGAGGGTCCATAACCGGTTTCGGTTTGCAGCCCCAACAGATCCCAAGATGCCCTCTATACAAACGATCGGTGCCGCGACCCTCGATGGATTCGCTTACATCGGCGGTCTGGCGCGGCTCGGCGCCTCCGCCGCGCATGCCGTGGTCCTGGACGTTTTCGAGCGCCGCCATTTCGCTTACGGACGGGCCATGCACCAGGCCATGGCAGTGGGCATCGGCTCGCTGCCGATTCTTTCGTTGATTACGTTTTTCATCGGCACAATCCTTGCGCTTCAGTCCGCCTACGAGCTGCGCAAATTCGGCGCGCTGCAGTTTGTCGCAGACGCCGTGGCGATTTCCGTTTCTCGCGAACTCGGTCCGCTGATCACCGCGATCCTGGTCATCGGACGTTCCGGTTCTTCGTTTGCCGCCGAGCTCGGCACGATGAAGGTGAATGAGGAAATCGACGCGCTCGAAACCATGGCGCTCGATCCGGTGCGTTTTCTTGTCGCGCCGAAGCTGGTCTCGATGCTGCTGATGATGCCCTGTCTTACCATCTGGGCGGATTTTATGGGCGTGGTTGGCGGCTCGGTGTTCGGCGTAGCTGCCGCTGGATTCACGTTCTCCACCTACATTCGCGCGACGCTCGATGCCCTGGTGCTGCGCGACATCGTCACGGGTCTGATCAAGAGTCTGATGTTCGGTCTAGTGATTACCACCGTTGGTTGCCAGGAAGGCCTGCGCACGGGGCTGGGTGCAGAAGAGGTCGGTCGCTCAACCACGGCTGCGGTTGTGAAATCCATTTTTTTGGTCATCATGGTGGACCTGGTTTTCACCGCGATGTTTTATTTCGGGATCGGTTAGAACAGATGCCGGACGAGCTGCTCACTACCAACGCAACGGATTCGCCGCAGGGCGCGGCTGTTTCGATTCGCAATCTTCACGTCGCCTACGGCGAACGCGAAATCCTGCACGGCATTTCGTTCGATGTTCCCGTTGGAGAAACGGTCGTGATCCTGGGCGGCTCGGGCTCCGGAAAAAGTACGCTCTTGCGTACCCTGGTCGGCCTCGAGTCGCCGACCAGCGGTGAAGTCATTGTCCGCGGGAAGAATCTGAAGAATCTCTCGGCGGAGGAATGGCGTGAACTGCGCCGCCACATCGGTATCTCGTTTCAGAGCGGCGCGCTGTTCGGCTCCATGACGGTTGGCGAAAATGTCGCGCTGCCATTGCGCGAGCACACCCATCTCGATCCCGCGACGATTGAAATCATGGTGCGGCTGAAACTCAATGAAGTCGGACTGAGCGGCTACGAGGACTACATGCCGGCGCAACTGAGCGGCGGAATGAAAAAGCGTGCCGCGGTGGCTCGAGCCATGGCCATGGACCCGGAGATTCTTTTTTTCGACGAGCCTTCCGCGGGCCTGGACCCGATTATCGCCGCCGGAATCGACCAGCTCTTGCTGAAATTGAAAGAAGCGTTTGGGATCACGATCATCGTCGTAACCCATGAACTTGCCAGTGCTTTTCTGATCGCCGACCGCATGGTGCTGCTGGACAAGGGATCCATCGTCGCCAATGGCACACCCACCGAGCTGCAGGCCAGTTCGCATCCGCGTGTGCGCCAGTTTCTCGACCGCATCGCGGAACCGGAACTCAGCCAGGAGATCGACTACCTGCAGATGCTGACCGGCGAAGTCCCGAGGCCGCGCCAATGAGTTGCTTTTCGTTCCCGGCGGAACCCCTTCGTCGCGGGGATTCCCTTGTTGTCGACGTGCTATACTCCGCTTTCCTTTCGCGCGCTTTTCACAGGTCACCGGTGACATGAAACCGTCCTCCTCCACGCGACGTGAAGAAGCCTTCGTCGGACTTTTTGTGCTGATTGCGGCCGGGCTCCTGATCGCTACGGTTTTTTCCCTGACCGGATTTTTCAACCGCGGCGACGTGAAGTATCGCGCCTACTTCAAGAATGCCGGAGGATTGCGGCCCGGTGGAGAAGTTCGCTACGCGGGCGGTCCGCCCGTCGGAAGAATTGAAGATGTGCGCACCGACCCGCACGACGCCACGCGCATGGAAGTTGTTTTTCGAGTGCATCGCGACATCCCGATAAAAACCGACAGCGTCGCGACCATCACCAGCAACAGCCCGCTGAGCGACAACTACCTGGGGATCATTCCGGGCAGCAATACCGCACCTCGTGCGGCCGGCGGAAGCGAACTGAAATCGAACCCGTACATCGGCTTCGCCGAACTCGAAGCGCAACTTGCCGCTCTTGGTCCGGAGGCTCGCGCTCTGCTTGTCAATCTGAATCAGCGCGTGACGGAGTTACAGGTAACCGTCGCGCGGGTAAACGATGTCTTGAATGACAAAAATCGTGAGAACTTGAGCGCCACGATGTCCAACATACGCGGCATACTGGAAGAGAATCGCCAGCCGCTGCACGCTACAATCACGCATGTGAACGACGCCAGCGCGAAAATCGCGCCGTTGCTGGATGACCTGAAAAAAACCAACGCAGACGCGCAAAAGACAATCCATACGCTCGAAGGAACGCTTGCGGAAAATCGCCCGGACATTCGGCATTCCGTCGAGGATTTGCGCAAGCTGCTGCAGACCGCCAACAACGTGACCAACCAACTGGACAACACCCTCAGCGCGAACAGTGAAAACATCGACGAGATTCTCCACAACTTCCGGGAAGCTTCCATGAATTTGCGGCAGCTCACGGAAACGTTGAAGCAGCGACCTTACACACTGCTGCGTTCATCCATGCCGCCGCCGCGTGAACCGGGCGAGATTCCGAAATAGGAGCGCAAGGAAAGAGAATGAAACGCCTCACGACTTTCTTGTGTTTCTCGTTATGCGCGATGGTTCTGATCATCGCAGCAGGCTGCGCAAAGGCGCGGCCGCTTCGCTACTACACACTCTCTGTTCCGCCGATTTCCGCGCAACCTGGCGCGCAGCCGGTTCCGGTCACCATTGTTGTAGGAAGGCTGAATGCGCCGCATCTGCTGCGGGATGACCGCGTGGTGTACGGAATGAGCGACGTCGAATTAGGGGTGGATGAATACCACCGCTGGGCCGAGCCACCGACGGAAATGATTGAGCGTTTGCTCCTGGAGCGCCTTCGCCGCTCCGGCCAATACCGGTCCGTGCAGCGAATTTCAAGCACGGCGCGCGGCGACTACATTTTGCGCGGGCACCTTGCCGCGCTAAACGAAATGGATGATCCCGAGGGAATCAAGGCGAGGTTCACGCTGCAACTTGAACTGTTTGATACCAAAACCGGCAGCGTTGTCTGGAACGACAGCTATTCCCAAGACGAACCGGTCGCAAAGAAAACGGTGAGTTCGGTTGTCGAGTCCCTGCAAAAAAATGTGCGCGCCGGAATCGAGCAGATCACCGCCAGCTTGGCGCAGTACTTCGCCGCTCATCCGACGCGGTGAAAATCGGCATCATCATTTCGCGACGACTGGTGATCCTGTGGCTCGGCGGTCTTCGGTCGAAGCGCAAGGGATCTCCATTGACAGTCTCGCGGCTATTTTTCAGCTGAGATCCTTCGCCGCCCTCGAAGCGGCTCGGAATGACAACCTTGGCGCGACGAGGGTAAGCGATCGATTGTCCGGCAGCGTGGAAGCGCGGCAAACGCCCCTAAGCGGGATTGGGGGCCGAACTAGCCGGCGCGACGCCTCTCTTGCCTAACACTTCCACCGCGGCTTGATTGAGTTTATTGCGCAATTGGTAGCGCTGATTGGCCTGCGTGATGTAGCGAACGGAGAGTTCGACGCCGCCCAACACCGGCTTCAGATTGATCGAAGGCTCCGAGCTGAACGAACCGATGTCGCGGTTGCCGGCTGCGCCTTTCCACTCAAGAGCGGCTTCCTTGGTGCTCTGCTGGGTGGCTTCGAGCACCCGTTTTTGTATGGCTTCGATCATCGGGTAGGGATCTTCGCCGGTCGGCAAGACGACCTGCAATTCGTCCCACAGCCACTGGCCGGAGGTGGAGAAGTTGAAGTAGTGGCCTTCGATGGCGTAGCTGTTGGTGAAGGTCACGCGACGCCCGGTCGGATGGCCTGAATCGGTCCAGTTCCCCGTCTCCAGCAGCACCGTGTGGAATATGCCGATTTCGATGACTTCGCCGGTGACGCCATTGATTTCCACCCAGTCGCCGAGGCGAATTCCGTTCCTGCCCATCAGCACGAACCAGCCCAGGAACCCGATGATGAAATCCTTCAAGGCAACTGTAAGGCCGGCGCCCGCGAGGCCAAGGAAAGTGCCCAACTGGCTGGGCGGACCGAAAATCACCAAAAGAACCAGCAGCACTGCGATGACCTGCACGGCCACGCGTGCGGTGGTGCGCAGCGTCTGCATCTGCCTGCGATCGATGTGCATCGTGCCAAGCAGCTTCTCGAGCCAGGTGTTGAAGAAAAGTCCGAGGAGGGCGATCGCCAGGACGATGACCGTTCCGATCAGCATGCGCTGTAGGACGGCGCGTTGGCGGTCAGTGACTAAATCCATCCACTCGCCGTAATTCGCGGACAGCTCTTTTTCGTTGTCGACCCGTTTGTCGAGGCTGGAAAGATTTCTCTGGTCGGCGGTGATCGCCTTGGTCATAGCCAGAACGTCTTTCTTTTCCGCTGCGCTGCGGGTTTTGCGGACGTTTTGGGTAATCGTGCTCAGGGTGGAGTCGGCCGAGGAGGATTCAGAATCGCCCTGGGCCAGCTTGGAATGTGCGGCCAGATCGGGTGAATTGAACTTTTCCGCGTCGATTTGCGCGGCAAGAGCGTTGTGCTGTTCTGTCAACGAAGCGATCAGGTTGTCCGCAGACGATTTTGCGCGCTGCAGAAGACTTTTCTTCTCATTGAACGCAGTCCACTGTTGGAATTGATGAACCAGGCCCAGTTTTTCGGGTGTGGGCTGCGGAAAGATCTGTTCAGGATTCTTGCGCGACTTGTCGGCCTCTTCGTGAGATTGCTTCATCTGCTCGATGCGTTCGCGCTGATTGCCGCCAGCGTCGGTCAGGTCGCGGTTGGCGTCGTCCACGTCGTTGGTCGCAACACTGAGATTGGAATTGGCAATGTCGAGCTGATCCTGGAGTTCAGCCTTTTTGGCTCCGCTGGCCCGGGCGATCTGGGCCGTGAGGTCATTTACCTGGGCTTGAAGCGCTTGCTGCAGTTTTTGGTATTTTTGAAGGCGGGTCAGAATTTGCTTGGCTTGGTCTGAGAGATCGGGGGGATGTGCTTCCGCGTCTTGCAATGCAAACGCGAAAGACAGATCAAGCTCGTAGTCGCTAAGCCGGAGGACCTCTTTTGCAAGCTCCTGCTCTTCCGGCGTATCGGCAAGCTGCGCGAGCTGCTGGGCGGTCTTGAAGGGAGTTTGATCGACAAGCGCACCTTGAGCCGCAGCGGCCTTTCTCTTGGCCGAGACAACAGAGGGATGCCCCAACTGCACGATGGCATAGATCGCGGCAGCGAGCGCGATGACCAACCCGGCCGCCGCGAGTTTTTGTGCTGTCCGCATATGCCTCCTTCGGCTGAACCACCATTCTAGTACGTAGCCCGGGCGCACGGGCTCTTGAAAGATTGCGGCGCTTGCGGAAAAGCGGCAGGACGGCAAATCACGCAGAAGGTGAAGGCCGGGCGGCCACCGCGACGGCGAGGGCGTGCTAGAGTTTAGCCGCGACGGGTTTCCGGCCGTCGGCGCACACGAGCGAGCGACCCATGCCTCAAACAGTCATTCCAATGATTCATGTTCCGGATGTTCGCGCGACCGCAGATTGGTACACGTCGATGGGGTTCGAAATCCTTGGGCAAAACGTAGAGGATGGGGAAATGAACTGGGCGAAGCTGTCCTTCGGAAACAGCGAAGTCATGCTCAACGCGGGCGGGAAACCGAGCAACGAGCCCCGTCGCGAAGTCGACCTCTACATCACGGCGGACAGCATAGACGAGCTTTATCAGCGCCTGAAGGACCAGGTCCAAATCGTCGAAGACGTTCACGATACCTTCTATGGCATGCGTGAGTTCATTATTCGGGATTTCAACGGATTCTGGATCACGTTCGGACAACCCATGCAAGCGTAACGCTTCGGCCCCCGGACGCATCATGGCGTTTTTTCGACCTTCGAGGGAAGCTGCCGTTTCAGAGCACGCCGCGCAAGCCGCTCGGTGACCAGCGGTAGAGGCTTGCAAAGGACAGATCTCAGACATCGAAAACGCCTCCGACGGAGAGGCGTTTCGAGTCTTGAATTTCGCTTGTTCTTATAAGTAGTCGCGCGACGGGCCTTCGAGGAAGGCGCGGAGTTTCCGAGAACGCGAGGGGTGGCGCAGCTTGCGCAGGGCTTTGGCTTCGATCTGGCGGATGCGTTCACGCGTGACGGCGAAGGACTGGCCGACTTCCTCGAGCGTGTGTTCGCTGCCATCGTCCAGGCCGAAGCGCATCTTGATGACTTTTTCTTCGCGCGGCGTCAGCGTCTTCAACACCGAAGAAGTCTGTTCCTTCAGGTTGAGGTTGATGACCGCGTCGGACGGCGAGACCACGGCTTTGTCCTCGATGAAGTCGCCGAGGTGCGAATCTTCTTCCTCGCCGATCGGAGTTTCAAGGGAGATCGGCTCCTGCGCGATTTTCAGAATCTTGCGAACCTTGGAGACCGGAATGTCCATGCGCTTGGCGATTTCTTCGCTGGTCGGTTCGCGGCCGAGTTCCTGAACGAGCTGGCGGCTGGTACGTACGAGCTTGTTGATGGTTTCGATCATGTGCACCGGAATGCGGATGGTGCGGGCCTGGTCGGCAATCGCGCGGGTGATCGCCTGACGAATCCACCAGGTGGCGTACGTTGAAAATTTGTAGCCGCGGCGCCATTCGAACTTGTCGACGGCCTTCATCAAGCCGATGTTGCCTTCCTGGATCAGATCGAGGAATTGCAAGCCGCGGTTGGTGTATTTCTTTGCGATCGAAACGACCAATCGAAGGTTGGCCTCGATCAATTCTTTTTTGGCCTGTTCAGCTTCTGCTTCGCCCCGGTGAATAAACGTCAGGGTACGCTTGAGCTCGGTCAGTCCGACTTCGCTGGCTTCCTCGATGTCTTTGAGTTCCGAGCGGCGCGTGCGAAGTTCCTTCCGCGCTTCGGCGGCGACATCGCCCTTGGCTACATCGGCGCGGCGCTCCAGACGGCCGGCTTCCCGTTCGAGCGACTGCAGCCGCTCAACGGTGCCGCGCATCTTGTCGATCAGGCGCTTCTTCTCAAAGGGATTGAAATCAATCCCACGAATCTCCAGCGAAATTTCCACACGCGTGCGTGCCACGTCCCACTTCGCGCGGACGTACGGCCGCTTTTTGGCTTTTGGCGTCTTATCGAGTTTCACGGCCTGCTTCAGCGCCGTGTCGTAGAGTTTCGCGATCTTGTCGATGTATTTCAGGGTCTGCTTGGTCTTGTTCGCGATTTTCTCTTCGGTCAGCTCTTCATCGTCGAACTGAACGATTTCCTTGATGGAGCGGGCTCCCTTGCGCAGGTCGTCACCGACCGCAATGAGTTCCTTGATGACGATCGGCGATCGCGTGATGGCCTTCATCACCACCAGCTGACCGCGCTCAATGCGCTTGGCGATGGTGACTTCGCCTTCGCGTGTGAGCAACGGTACGGTTCCCATTTCGCGCAGATACATGCGCACGGGATCGTTGGTCTTCTCGAGCGAACCCGGAGTCAGATCCAGGTCGCTGCTCTCTTCGGCGTGCGCTTCGTCCTTTGCCGCGGAATCCCGATCGGTCTGTTCGACGGACAACTCCACGGCGCGCGCGGCTTTCGCCGCGGCCTGATCCTCGTAGATTTCAATGCCATTGCGCTCGAACGTCGTTAGCAGATCGTCGATCTCTTCCGAGGAATGGACTTCGGCAGGAAGCGAATCGTTCACTTCGTCATAAAGCAGGTAGCCGCGTTCTTTGCCGACCGCAATCAGCGCGCGTACTGCTTCGTATTTTTCTTCAAGAACTTGCGCCACAAACTCCTCCCGCAATCAGCAAGCATCGTCCCGGAGGCTTTGAAGGAGCCTCCAGGCTCTCCGCCGGGCGTCCGCGGACAAATAATCTCGTATTCAGACACGTTGGGCGGGACGCGCAAACGCACGTTTGGGGACTTTGCCCCTGCTCACGAATTTGTCTTTTTGTGAAGCTCTCTGCGCCGCGCCGCCGCTTTTCGCTTGCCGCTGTGCTGCCCGATCGCACAGCCGGTTGGGCCGCTCCCCGCCGCTAACCGCATTAATATAGATGCGTTTAGCCCGGAAATCGTTACCCGAAAAACCCTTCTACGCTACATGGATAAGTCCCGGTACGTCAATATTTTACTTGTGGGTATCCTGTGGATGAACCCTGCTAAGGTCAACCGGCTCAGTCAGCCGCCGCCAAGCGCCTCATTAAGGCCTGTTTTCGCGTCAAAAGCTCCCGCATCGCCGGGCCGCTCGGATTTGCCTCGATTCCGCGCTGGATCTCCGTCAGCTCGCGTTCAATCTGCTTCCGCGCCAGCGTGTCGAGACAACTCTGCGCCTCTTCCCAGGCCGGTTCTTGCGCTTCTTCGAAGAGAATCTCGAAAAAAAGGCGGCGTTCGCGGTCTTCGAGCATGGCGCCGACCTCGGACGCCTGGAAGGGCTCGCCGGAAAGGCTCGACGCAATCAGCGCGGAAAAAATTTTCTCGGTCTCAAGGCCCTGATAAAGCTGCGAATTCTGCAAATGCTGTGCGAGTTCGCGGCGGAAGCCCTCGGCTTCGGCAAGCATGCGGATCAGGCGCCGCTCCGCCGGCTTCGCGGAATGCCGCACCAGCTCAGGCTGCAATTTGACTTCGCTGCGCCGTTCTCTAGCGGCTTTGCTAAACGCTGCCCGCAACACCGGCTCTTCCACATGGAGCTGTTGCGCAATTCGCGTGGCCCACTCCGAACGCAGCAGGCGGTTCGGTATTTTCTGCAGATATGGCGCGAGATAATTCAGCGCCCGGACCTTGCCTTCGCCGGTCGTCAAATCCATCCGGCTCGCGCGCCGGATCAGGTAATCCACGTAGGGCGGCGCTTCCTTCACCTGCTTCAGATAGGCCTCCGCACCCTTTTCACGAATGTAGAAATCCGGGTCGGCTTTTTTGTCGCCGATCGGCGGCAAGGCCAGGACACGAACTTCAAAATCTTGCTCCAGCAAGGCTGTCAGTGACCGCTCCGTCGCGGCCTGCCCCGCCATGTCCGGGTCATAGTTCACAATCACGCGCTTTGTGAAACGGCCCAGCAATTTGATCTGCGATTCCGCCAGCGCCGTCCCGCAGCTGGCGACTACGTTGCCAATCCCGGCCCGCGCCACCGCAATGGCATCCATATAACCTTCGACGAGGACTGCAAAATCCTGACGGCGCAGCGCGTCTTTCGCGCGGTCCAGATGATAGAGAATGTTGCTTTTCGAATAGATCGGCGTTTCAGGTGAATTCAGATACTTCGGCTGATCGTCGCCCAGTGCTCGGGCGCCGAACGCCACAATCTTCGACGATTCGTTCGCGATCGGAAATGTGATTCGCCGCCGGAACCGGTCGAAGTGCCGGCCGCCCTGATCGCGCGAAATGAGGCCGGACTCGACGAGAGTTTTTTCGGGGTACTTTGCCTTGAGATGACGCAGGAGAAGGTCGCCACCGCTCGGCGCATAGCCGATTCCAAAGCGCTCTATCGTATCCTTATCGAGCCCGCGGTCCTCAAGATACGCTCGCGCCGCTTTTCCCTCCGCCGTTCCTTCCAGTTGCTTCACAAAAAATGTCTGCGCCTCGCGATGAACCTCCACCAGCACCGTGCGATGCTGATTTTCTCGCCGCTCTTCCGGCGAACGCTCCTTCGGCCGGGGAATCGCAATCCCGCATTTCTCGGCGACGATTCGAATTGCTTCCGGAAACGCGCATTTCTCCATCTCCATCACGAATTTGAAGACGTCTCCGCCCTGCCCGCATCCAAAACAGTGATAAATCTGCTTCGTCGGATGGACGTTGAACGACGGCGTTTTTTCGGAATGAAACGGACACAGCCCGCGAAAATTCTGTCCCGCCTTTTTTAGCTGGACGTATTCCCCGACCACCCGGACAATGTCCGCCTGCTGCTTTACCTTTTCCGCAAATGATCCCGCTTCTGCCATGTCAGCCGCGCAATTCTACAACTGTGACGGCTTTGCCGCCGCGTTCTTCCGCTTCGGAGGCGTGGCTAGCAACGAGCGGATGGGCGCGCAAGAATTCCGAGAGCCCTTTGCGCAGCGCTCCTGTTCCGTGCCCGTGGATGATGCGCACGCTGGGCAAATGGGCCATCGCCGCATCGTCCAGAAACTTGTCGACCCGTTCTGTCGCCTGCTCGACGGTTTGCCCGATGACGTTTATCTCGTTTGAGGAGCTGCCCCGCGCTGTGGCGGCTGGTGAACTTGTCACGGACCCGGAGCTCGCCCCTCGTCCTCCCGCTGCGGACTCTACGCCAACAATTTCCTCCGCCGCAATCTTCATGCGCAACGGTCCGGCCTCGATCTCCGCACTTCCGTCATCGAGCCGCCGCAAAATGACCGGCTTAGAAAATCCTCGCACCCGGATCCGCGCGCCCGGTTGTAATAGCTTCGCATTTACAGGACCGGAAGCGCCCGCCGCCGCGCCCAAATCCGCTTGCGACCCTGAAATTGTCTGCACAACCGCGGCGTTTAATTCTTCCCTCGCCTCGCCTCGAACCTCGCCCAGTTTCCGCCGCGATGTTTTTTCCAACTGCGCTCGAAGCTCACGCTCCTTTACGGCCTCCACGACACGCGAGACATTCTCTTCGAAGCGCTTCTGCATCGCCAGAAACTGCGCTTCGAGCTCCTGGATGCGCTTCTGCTGCCGCCCGGCCCATTCGGTCCTGAGCTTCTCACGTTCCGCGTCCAACGCGCGGCGCTCTTCAACCATTTGTTTTTGCATGCGGTCCAATTCTTCGCGGCTGCGATGCAAATACGCAATCAAATCCGCGGCTTCGCGCGATTCCGGCGAAAGCAGCGCTCGCGCTCGCTCGACAATGTCGTCGGGCACTCCCAGCCGTTTGGCAATCGCAATTCCGCTCGACCCGCCCGGAACTCCGACCATCAGCCGGTAGGTCGGACGCAGATTTACATCGTCGAATTCGACCGCCGCGTTTAGCACTCCTGCGGCGGTCGATGCGTAGGCTTTCAGCCGGTCGTGATGCGTCGTGGCCAACACGAAGCATCCCTTCGAGCGAAATTCCTCCAACAACGCAACGGCCAGCGCGGCGCCCTCCTCCGGCGCCGTTCCTGTTCCCATCTCATCGACCAGGACCAGCGAATCGGGTGTAGCCATAGTCAAAATCGATTTCAGATTCAACATGTGCGCCGAAAACGTCGAAAGGTCCGCAGCGATCGACTGCTCGTCTCCGATATCCACCAATACGTGAGCGAACAACGGCAGCACCGCGCGTTGCGCTGCTACAGGAATCGCCGATTGTGCCGCGAGCGCGGCCAGCCCTGTGGTCTTCAACGCCACGGTCTTTCCGCCGGTGTTCGGGCCGCTGATCACCAGCATTCGTTCTTCGCGATTCAACGAAAGATTCATGGGCACAATCGCGCGCTGCTCCCGCTTGAGTTTGTCCTCTAGCACCGGATGCCGCGCTGATTCCAGTCGCAACTCGCCGGCATCGGAGAATTCCGGAAGGGCCGCATCAAAATCGCGTGCGAACCGTGCGCGCGCAAAAACGCCGTCCAACATTGCAACGGTCTCGGCGGCTTCGAGCAAGGCCGGCCGTACGGCCTGCAACCTTTCGGTCAATTCGCGCAATACGCGCAAAATTTCCGCGGCCTCGTCTTCCGCAAGCTGCACCAGCTGATTGTTGGATTCAACGGTTTCGAAGGGCTCGAGAAACACCGTCTGTCCGGTGGCGCTCGCGCCGTGCACCACTCCCGGCGTGCTTCTCCGGTTTTCTGCGCGAACCGGAATCACGAACCGATCGTTTCGCAGCGTGACGTAGTCTTCTCCGGCCTCGGCATTTCGCGACCGCAAAATCTGCTTCAGTGTTTTCTGAATCGACTCGCGCGTCTCGACAATGCTGACGCGAATCCTCCGCAAGCCTGGTGACGCGTCATCGCTGATTTCGCCATTGGGAAGAATCGATCGCCGGATGGCTGCCAGCACATCGCGAAAATCGGCGACCTTCGCAGCCCGGGCGCTGAGCAGCGGGAACTTCGTGGCTTCTTCGCGAAATTGCACCCGCAGCCATGCGCACGTTTCCAGCAACGACGCGGCCTCGAGAAATTCCGTCGCCTCGAGCGCGATCCCCGGCCCATCGATCCGAGCGAGCCAAGTTTCGGGATCCGACAGCCCGCCAAATCCCAATTCGTTTCCGCTGCGCAGCCATTCCCGTGCTTCGCGGATTAGCGCAAACTGCTCTCCTAAATGCCCGGCGTCCTGCGAAAACGCCAGCGCTAGAGCTGCACGGCGTCCCGGCGCGCAGGTCGTCCGCTGCCGCAGCAATTCCCGCAGCTTGTCAAACTCCAATACGTCCTCTGCACTTCGACTCATCGCAGCTTCTTGAGCAAAAAGTCCGTCGCTTCCTCCGGCGTAGCGGCCGAATGCACCAATTTGCCGTTGGCTTCGCCCCATGGCCCTCGATGACCGAGCTCCACTTCACGCACGCGTTCGAGAATCGGTGTCCAAAAGTCGCCCAGCACCACCATCGGCTTTCCGGCAATCACCGATTTGTTCAGCATCTCCCAAACCACAGCAAGCTCCACGAGTGTCCCTGTCCCGCCCTTGCACGCAACAAAACCATCGGCAAGCCGCACCAGCTCGAACAGCCGCTCCTGCCAGGTATTCAGGCGAATTTCTTCGTCGATCCAAGGATTGGCTCTCGGTTTGAAAAATTCCGCCGTGACGCCGTAGGTTTTTGCACCCGCGTTCTTGGCGCCCCGCGACACCGCTTCCATCACTCCGCCATATCCGCCGCTGCATACCGCGAATCCCGCTTGGCCCAGCGAGCGACCAAGCGCTAGGGCCTCCTCGTAATCGGCGTCCTCTTCGCGAGGACGCGAACTGCCAAACACTGTGATGATGCGTTCCATCTTCATATATCCGCGTGGGCTACTGCGCCTTCATGCAGCAAGCGGGCCCTTGCGCGCCAAATTCCTCGATCATGGCGATGCTCAAGGCATCCAGCGCGTCGGTGGCCTCGTGGCTCTTCGAGCCCATGTTGTTGCTTAAGAATGAAAAGACCAGCCGGCGTCCGCCCGGCAACTCGGCGTATCCTGAGCGAGTCCTCACATGTTCGACCGAACCGGTCTTGGCGCGCAATCTTCCCACAGCGATGCTGTTCTTCATGCGATCTTCAAGCGTTCCGTCGATGCCCGCTACGGGCAAGGATTCAAAATAGGCTCCAAACCACGGCTGCTTTTGCGCGTACAACAACAGGGCCACCACCGCCCGCGGCGTCACCAGATCGTGCCGCGACAATCCGGAGCCGTCCGTCTGCACCACGTCTCCCGGAGGAATACCCGCAGTGGCATAAAAACTCGCGGCAAAATTCGTCAAGTCTTCGGGGGTCGCCCACACGCCAGTTTGTCTGGCTGCCGTGCGCAACAGTACTTCCGTATGCAAGTTCTGGCTGATTTTGTTTACAAGCTTCAGAGACTCGCGCAAAGGAACCGAGAGATGCTCCGCAAGCACGACCCGCATCTCTCCTTCGGGCGGGCCCGGTGGGAGCGAAAGCTGCCGGGCCGTCCCGCTCACCTTGATGCCTCGGTCTTCCAAGAGCCGCTTCAGCATGGCGGCGGCATGCAGCGCGGGTTCCTGAATTGCCAGGGTCAGCTTCCGCGGATTGCTCTTCGCCGGCAGGGTGCCCAGCAGTGTAACGACATTGGAGCCCGGCTCGCGCTTCAGGGTCAGGTCGGGTTTTGCACCGACCGCTGCCGTGACTACCTGATTGTCGACCGTAAATTCCGGAGCCGTGGGCGACACCATCGCATCCACTCGTTCGCCCGCTTTCTCGCCCGGCGTGAGCATCAGCTGAACCGTATTGTCGTCCAACACGATTGCGGAAATCGCCGCGCCGTACTCCCAAACCATGTCGTCAATTTCCCAGCCGTTCGGATAGCGTTCCCGCGGAAAGTAGCTGTCGTCGCCGACGATGTCACCGGATATTTGCTTGACGCCTTTTTCCACAATCGCGTCGGCCAACGCCGCGATGGCCTTCTCGGACGGGCCGTCAAACTCCTCCTTCAACACAAACGGGAATTTGCGATTGGAGAGGTTAGGATCGCCGCGGCCGACCAGGTAGAGGGGGCCGGTCAGTTTGCCATCGGACGTCGGCTCGGCCAGAGATTCCAGCGTCGTTCGAAAGCGATAATCCGGACCGAGTTTTGCCAAGGCCAGTGCGGTCGTGAACAATTTCATGTTCGAAGCCGGGACGAAATACTGATCGGCATTTCGTTCGAACAGCACCTGGCCGCTCCCGGCATCGGCGATCAGCAGTCCCCAATCGCCTTTTGCCGGCTGGCCGCTCCCCAAAATCATTTGCGCTCGGGCCGTAAACAGATCCGTGGGCAGGACCTTGTGGGAATCATCGGAGGTTTCTGTCTTGCCTCCGTGCTGGGGTGCCGCGCAGCACGCTTCGGCAGGATGCTTGACCTCTTGGGCCTTGGCTTCGGCCGCGCATAAAAGCGCGATCACCGCGCAGACCACTCGAGCTCGAATGCTTCGCTCCGTGCACATGACTATCGTAATCGTTTCCCCTGCTGGAAAATTAACGCCCAGCCAAGTATATTCCATAGGCCGCGGAACGTTTCTTCAGAGGAGGCTCCCAGCCGCTGTCATCCCTTGATCTGGGATCCGGGCTCCGCAGCCCGAACACTTGTTGCCAAAACCCCGCAAACGCGGGCACGTCGTTTCAAAAGGAGATGCGCGATGAAAAAAACAATGGCCATGTTCCTCACATTGGCCTTGCTGGGATTGCCGCTCGGAGCGGAAGACAAAAAAGAAGCCGAACGCCTCGAGAATTGCGGCACCGTGGTGAAGGAAATCATGGATATTCCCGACGATATTCCTCAGGACCTGATCGACAAAGCGGAATGCATCATTGTTTACCCATCGGTGTTAAAAGCCGCGTTCATTGTGGGCGGCAGCTACGGCCGCGGCGCAATGATCTGTCGCAGCGGCGAACACTTCACCGGACCCTGGAGCGCGCCCACGATGATGGCTCTTGAAGGCGCAAGCGTTGGCTTCCAGCTCGGCGGGCAGGCGACAGACTTCGTTCTGCTGGTCATGAATCAGCGGGGCGCTCGTTCCATTCTGTCCAGCAAAGTTAAACTCGGCGGGGACGCTTCCGCAGCGGCGGGTCCCAAGGGACGTAACGCCGAGGCGGCAACCGACGTGACGCTGCGCGCCGAAGTACTCACGTATTCGCGTGCGCGTGGACTTTTCGCTGGCATTTCCCTCGCCGGTTCCACCGTTCGGCCCGATAATGGCGCGAACGAAAAAGTCTATGGCAAGAAAATCGAGGCAGGAAGCATCGTATTCAAGGGCGCCGTGCGGGTTCCCCCGCCCGCGCAGGCGTGGGTCGGTTATTTGAACAAAAAGTCGCCGAAAAACCTGTCCGACCCAGATTCGCTGAAGTAACTCGGGCCAATTCGAGCCGGGCAAAGCGTCTTCCACAGTTTTCATTGGAAGACGCTTTTTTCTTGCCATTCGCCGAAGAGTGACCTATAGTCATACATGGGCATTGGTCATGAAACGCTCCTCCCAAGCTTCCCCTCCGCACCCCGCTCCGGTTCGCTCCCGCCGCGAACGCCGTAGTGCCGAACTTCGCGAACGCCTGTTCCGCTCCGCGCTCACCTTGTTTTCCTCGAAAGGCTACGCGGAAACCACGGTCGAGGACATCACCAAAGCAGCCGATGTCGGCAAAGGAACCTTTTTTAACTACTTCCCGAGCAAAGAGCACATTTTGATGGCCTTTGGGGAGATGCAACTCGGAAAACTCGAGAACATCGTCCACGACGCGCAGCATTCGGATCGATCGATGCGCGAGGTCCTGCGCACGCTGGTAGACCGCATGACGGAAGAACCCGTTCGCAATCCGGCCATTATTCGCGCGCTGCTGCAGGCCAATCTTGCTTCGGTACCGGTGAGGGGAGCGATGCTGCGCATCCACGACAGAAATCGCGCCTTGCTGGGGCAGCTGATGCGCCATGGCCAGGAGCGCGGAGAGATTCGCAAGGATTTGCCGCCCGAAGAGATCGCACAAGTGTGGCGGCAAACAATTTTTGGAACGCTGTTGCTCTGGTCGCTGTCCGGAGACCACACGCTCGTCAAGCGCATCGAGACAGCGATTCAGTTGCTGTGGGACGGGATCTCGGCGAGAAATACGGCAAGGAGCTCTCTGAGAGACGCTCAGATGAACAGGATAGAGGAATGAAGGCGAAAGCCATTGGAATCGCGGCGATCTTGGCGGTGCTTGCCGTTGCCGTGGGCCTGCTCTATGGCGGATGGTTTCGCCATGAAAATGAGCTGCAAGGTTCCGGCACGGTGGAAGCGCGCAACATCCGCGTAGGCTCCAAGGTGGGCGGCCGCATCGACAAAGTGCTCGTACGCGAGGGGGACACGGTCACCGCCGGGCAAGTCTTGATGACCTTTGACGACAAGGAACTTCTGGCCGCGCTCGAGCAGTCCCGTGCGAACGCAGAAAAATCGCGGCGTGGTTACCGGCCGGAAGAAATTGCCGAAGCGCGGGCTGCCGCATTGCAAGCCAGGGCCGACTACGAAATGCGCAAGAATGGCTACCGCAAAGAAGACATCGCAGCCGCGCAGGCAGACGTCGATCGCGCCGCAGCAGACGAAACGCGGACGCGGCTCGATTTTCAGCGTTACGAAGCGCTGGCCCAAAAGGATTTGGTTTCGAAGCAGCAGCGCGACACCGCGGAAGCCAATTGGAAAATGGCGGCCGCTCAAAAAGAAAATGCCCGACACAAACTCGACGAGCTCAACCGCGGCTACCGTCCGGAGGAAATCGCAAGCGCTGAAGCGCATTACCTGCAAGCCCAGGCAACGCTCGAGAAACTGCAACGCGGAAATCGCCGCGAAGACGTGAGTGCCGCGGAAGCCGCCTTTGCCTATGACCAAGCGCGTTTTCGCGAACGCGAAGTTAGAGCGCCGACGGCAGCGACCGTGGAAGTTCTCGACGTGCGTCCCGGCGACTTGATCTCGCCCAATACTCCGGTGGCAACGCTGCTCGAACGTGAGCAGATTTACGTGCGTATTTACATTCCAGAAACGCAAATTTCCCGCGTGCAAGTCGGTCAGAAGGCGCAGATCACGGTGGATTCTGTCGGCAAAGAGGTCTTCGACGGCGAGGTGGAACAAATTAACCAGCAGGCGGAGTTCCTGCCGCGCAACGTGCAAACCCGTGAAGAGCGCGTGCACCAGGTTTTCGGCGTGAAGGTTCGCATCAACGATGCGTCACATCGGGTCCTTGCCGGAATGGCCGCCGACGTAAAACTTGCGAGTGGAAAATAGCGATGCCGGCCGGCGAGCCCAATTCGAATGGAAGTTCTTCAGGAACGGATCCGGCCATTTTCGCGCGTGGGCTGCTAAGAAAATTCGGCAACTTCACCGCGGTGAACGACGTCAGCTTCAGCGTCGCACGCGGAGAAATTTTCGGTTTTCTCGGACCGAACGGCAGCGGGAAAACCACCGTCATCAAAATGCTGACTGGACTGCTGCCGCTGAGCGGTGGAGACGCAACCGTTGAAGGGTTGAGCGTCCGCACCGACGCGGAGCGTGTGCGCGAGCGCATCGGCTACATGTCGCAGAATTTCAGCCTGTATCCCGACCTGACGGTGACGGAAAATCTCACATTCTACGGACGCATCTACAGCCTGCCGAACGACCGGTTGCGAACGCGAATGGACGAAGTCATCCAGCTGAACGGCCTGGGTCCGTACCTGGATCGTCTGGCATCGCAGCTGTCCGGCGGATGGAAGCAGCGGCTGGCCCTGGGCTGCGCGATGCTGCACGAGCCGAAGCTGCTTTTTCTGGACGAGCCGACAGCCGGGATTGATCCTGTCGCGCGCCGGCAGCTGTGGGATTTGCTGTTTGAACTGTCCGGGCA
This sequence comes from Acidobacteriota bacterium, assembly GCA_046724685.1. GTDB lineage: Bacteria > Acidobacteriota > Terriglobia > Acidiferrales > UBA7541 > Acidiferrum. Next base: position 28,221 of record JBKOXA010000082.1, read on the forward strand.
CGGCATCACCTTTTTTGTCACCACCCACTATATGGACGAAGCGGAGCGTTGCAGCCACGTTGCCTACCTCTATTACGGAAAACTGATCGCCGACGGCACGCCGGATTCCCTGCGCGAACTTCCGGAAGTGACGCCGGCAGGAACGATCCGCGTGGAAATCACGACGCCGAAAGTTACCAGGGCGCTGAAAATTGCTCGGCAAATTCCCGGCATTCGCGGCACGACGATTTTTGGACAGTCGATCCACGCGCTGATCGATGACCACTTCGACCTAGATGATTTGCGCGGCCAGCTCCTGAAACAAGGAATCGCCGTCGCCGAGATCCGCCCCCTGGCTCCGAGCCTCGAAGATGTCTTTGTCGAGCTGACCTACAAGAACCAGGCAAACGGCGCAAACCAAACGGAGAAAAACCGTGCGTGACGTTTTTCGCGGATTCGGCGCCGTTTTTTACAAAGAGACGCTGCACGTGCGCCGCGATTTCGGGACGCTTTTCTTTTCGCTGATCATTCCACTGCTGCAAATGCTGCTTCTCGGCTACGGTATCGATACCAACATCCGGCAAATCAATACCGTGGTTTTCAACGCGGATGGGCGCCGCGAAAGCCGCGAACTCCTGGACCGCCTGAAGAATTCCGACACGTTTCGGGTCGTGCGCTACGTGAACACCGATCAGGAAATGAACGACATGATCATTGCCGGCAAGGCGCGCGTGGGCATCAAGATTCCCGTCGATTATTCGGACAAGCTCCTGCACCAGATGGGGGCCCAGGTCCTCGTCTTGATTGACGGATCCGATTCGTCGGTAGCGGGCCAGGCGATCAACGTGACCACCGCAATCGGCCTGGATGAATCGTTGCGCCGAGCACTGGTGAACAACGAAACGTTCGCCGTGGAGATGCGGCCCAAGCTGCTGTTCAATCCGGATTCGCGTTCGCCGAATTTTTTTCTGCCGGGACTGACGGCAATCTTGCTGCTGAATGTGACGACGTTTCTGACTGCGTTTTCGATCGTGCGCGAAAAAGAGCGTGGCACGCTGGAACAGCTGTTTGTTACGCCGGTGAAGCCGATGGGGCTATTGCTCGGCAAGTTGTTGCCGTACCTGGGAATCGGGTTTTTTGAGCTGTGCATGATTCTAACGTTCATGCGATTTGCATTTCACGTTCCGATCCACGGCAACGTCTTTTTGCTGGCGTTTCTTTCGTTGCCCTATATTTTCGTCTCGCTATCGCTCGGAATCCTCATCTCCAGCAAGGCCAATTCGCAATCCGAAGCGATGCAGCTGGCATTCCTGACGATTCTGCCCAGCATTTTCTTTTCCGGATACATTTTCCCGCGCGAAACAATGCCCATGTTCTTCTACGTGATCAGCTATTTTGTTCCCGCGAGCTATTTCATCAACATCACCCGCGGGGTGATTTTGCGCGGCGCCGGGATCACCCATTTGTGGATCGACGCGCTGGCGCTCTTTGCCATGGGGACCTTCCTGTTAATCATCGCTGCGCGCCGGTTCCAGAACAAAGTCATCATGGCGTAGGCTGCGCGGGCTAGGCGCGCTGGCCCCAGGACTCCACAACTCGGGGCATGCATCCGATCGTTCCCGGAGTGCGGGCGTAGATATAAAGTTCGTCGACGATTTGGTCGATTTCGGCACGCGACGCAAGACCTTCGGCGATGACGGCGTCGGAGATGTTTTCCATCGTGAGAGGGCTGATTAACTTCACTTCGCCGTCCAATCCTGCCGGCTGCGCAACGCTCGCCTGAATGTTTTTGAAGCCGTTCGCCGCGAGCAACGCCGGCAAACGAGGACCGATGTTTGGATCTCCGCCACGGCGTTTGACGGCCTCCGTGTAGAGCGCGACGTAGCGAGCAAGAGCCGGGCTCTCCGGATAACTGAAGTAACCTCGGAAGTCGATATCCGCGACGACCAGGGTCCCGCCTGGGAACAGGGCACTGCGGATTTTTGCGAGCATCGCGTTTGGATCCGTCAGGTGGGTCAAAAGAAATCTGGCGTACGCAAAATCGAACTCAGCTTCCGGCTCGGTTTCCGAGAGATTGCAGGCACGAAATTCCAAGTTGGGAATGTCGAGCGCCGCGGCTTCTTCCCGCGCAATGCCAATTTTGACGTCGTCGATGTCCATTCCGACAACGCTTCCGCTTGGAGCGACGAAGCGCGCCAACTCGCAAGAGACGTCGCCACCGCCGCAGCCGATGTCCAGGCACCTCATGCCGACCCGAAGGCCAGCCCTCTGAAGCAGATTCAGCGTGGACGGCCACATCACGCGAGAGAGAATGCGAAGACGGTTTCTTCCTTCAATTCCGCCGCGGATGACATAGTGAGATGTATCAAATTTCGGGCTGGACATGGATACCTCCGAAGATGGCCGGCAGGCGCCTGCCGTAAGGCCGGGAATGGCCCGGTGCCCAAGATACTACTCACTCGAGCGCTGATAGGCGAGGTCTATCGTTGTTTAAGGGGCCGCTAGGAAGCCCAGGAGAGGGAAAGCTGAGGGGATTCTGCAGGACGTTTGAGTTCCTGCCAGGGGCGGACAGTGAAGCCTAGCCGGGATTTGATTCGATTGACGCGAGCGGCGATTGCTTGGCGGTAAGCTTCGGGGGCGTAGGCATGGTTTGTGTACCACGCTTCGTATTGGCGTGTAAGACGGGGGAATTTTTCGCTGAGGAATGGAAGAAACTGTTTGGCGGACGATGGCATGAGGAATAGCACGCCGGAAACAAACCATTGGGCACCCGCCTCCTTGGCAGCCGCGGCGACGGATTCGAGCTCGCCTTCGCGGTCCGTGATGCCGGGGAGCAGCGGTGAGGCCATGGCGCCGACGGAGATGCCGGCTTCGCGAAGGCGGCGAATCGCATCGAGACGGAGATCGGGACGAGGAGCGCGCGGCTCGAGCAGGCGAGCTAGACGGGGGCGAAGCGTGGTGACGGTAATGTCCACAAAGAGGCGCGACCGTCTGGCGATTTGCGCTAGCACGTCAACATCATGGGTAATCAAATTGGATTTGGTGGTGATCGAAACGCTCAGGCCATCGTGGCGGGCGAGTTCCTCGAGACAGGCGCGGGTGACTCGGTATTCCCGTTCGGCGGGCTGATAAGGGTCGGTTGCAGTGCCGATAGCGATGTGCTCGGGCGCTCCATCGCAACCCTTCGCGAACAAGTATTTCGTGGCGATATCTCGGGTCAGGAGCATCGCGGCATCTCTCTTGACATAGATCTTTTTCTCAAACGCCGCTCCGTCCAGCTCCATGAACTCGTGCGTATAGCGGGCGTAACAATACTTGCAGGCGAATTCGCATCCCCGATAGGGGTTGATCGTCCAGTCGAAAGGAACGCGGTTGGAGTCGCATCGGTTCAGAATGGATTTGACGGGCAGAAAAAAATACTCGGGACGTTCGTCCGATTTGCGGCGAGTGGGCGCGATCGGAGAAATCGAAGCGAGGCGGGCAATGCCGACCAGCGGCGCTGCACCGTCAGGTACAGGGCCGGGTACAGCAGCAGCGTCCTTCCGGAAATCCTGCTCGCTACGGAGTGGGTCGCCGCAGGGTTCAGAAGCCCCGCGGTCGGGGCCAGCGGGCGGAGGGCAATCCGCGCCGCCTTTGTCTCGAACGACGTCCGGAACGATGCTGCCCGGAACCGGGAGCGGGGCAAGCTCCTGAGTCCGTGTGTTTGGGCTACGATCAGGGCAAGCAGGAAAGAGAGAAGCTGAGGAGAATGTGGCGCGACGACGGATAGGAAAGCCCGCCGTGGAGTTGGAGGAAAAGACTGGAGACATAGCCCACCTCGAAACCTGCTCAGTATTTCGCTTTTTATTCGCCCTGTCAAGAACTTTCGATTTTTATTCGCCACCCACCACGGAAGCCTAGCCGTTCTTGCGTTAAGAGAAACCATCTGGTGTAATCCATCGGGCTTCCACCCCTTCCCTCGGGATCCGCGCCCGCCGCGGAGGGTCATCAAGCCCGTCATTCGGCAGACGCTGATCTGGCGTCGGCCTTTGAAAATAGCCCCTGAGGCGACCATGATCCCCAGACCTGTTTGCGGTTTCGCTTCCGCCTTGCCGCTCTTTCTCTTGGGTGCCCTCCCGGCCCTTGGCCAAGCGCCGGCCAAGCCATCGGCACAAGTTCCAGGCACGGCCGGCACGCAGAAAAAGCCCGCTTCCCCTCCCGCTCCACAATCGAAGCACTACCCAATCCTACTGATTGCGTCCGGGACGGAGCCGTTCTGGAACCTGCGGATCGGCATGAAGGGAGCGGAGCGCCTGGAACGGGTGAGCTATCCGCCGATCACGCTGGAGCCCGGAGAAATCGTGGCGGATGAATCGGGAACGGCATGGAACTATCGCGCGAAGGACACGGCAACGGGCGCGGATGTGACCGTGCGATTGTCGCGGGAGTCTTGTTCCGACGGGATGTCAGAGAACAAGTATTCGTTCCGCGCGGTCGTAACACACGCACAGATTGGCGAACTGAAAGGTTGCGCAAGAATCGCTCCAGATCAGTTTCCGGAATTCAAGCAGAAGAATTTGGATGAGGATGACCCGGAAAAGAAGAAAGTTGTGATGCCGCCGATTACCAATTTCAAGCCGCCGGTGGCCGTCGCTTATCTCGATCCAACTGGAAGGGTCATCGTGTCGCGCGGCGAGGCTACGAAGGTTGCCGCGCCCAAGGGCTACCAGCTTTCACTCTCGCACGATGGCAAGCGGTTGCTCTACACGCGAGAAGAGACCGGAAAAGATCGAACGATTCTGTTGTACGACGCCGTAACGGGAAAAACCTCGGAACTGATTCGTGGACTCGTCCAGAGCGCATTCTGGTCGCCGGATGATTTGCAGGTCGCTTTTTTGAAGTTCGTTGATCCGGCCTGGACAGTATGGACCGTCCCGGCGAATTCTCCGGACCAAGCTCAGCAACTAAGTGCGAGCGGAGTTTGGGCATTGCATGGATGGTCGGATATGCACACAGTGCTGGCATCCGACAATGCCAAGCTGTATTTCTTGAGAACCGAGAGCCCGCCCACCTCCATCCCGATTCGAGAGATCTATGGCGATGAATTCGAAGTGACAAGCACAGACACGATTCGGGCAAATCCCGTTAACCCGGACCTGCTTCTGGTAACGGCGAGTGTTACGCATCCGAAGGCGGGGATGCTGACCGATCCACGCACGGGATTCGGAGGTGCGGCGTTTGTTTACGAAATCAAGTCCAAGCGGCAGGCGATTCTGACGCCCCCGAATGCCCTTGCGCAGGACGCAGAATGGTCGCGCGACGGGCTGCAGATCTTTTTCACGAACCGCGAAAAGGCTCCTGTAATCTGCAGAGTGTTTTGGGATGGATCGGGCTACAAGCGGCAGCGCGGCGGAACTTTTCTCGTCGTGGGTCAATAACGGAAACACAGCGTGGAGGTGAACCCCATGCGAAGCCGGAATGCATTGCGCGTAGCCTTGACGATGGCCGTTGCGGTTCCTGCGACGGGGGCCCAGGACTCTGCGGCGCCCCCGCCTTCCGAGTCGCACCGCATGCCCGTTACCAGAAAGTTCACCTACAGCTGCGACCATGGTGCCAAGGTCGTGGTCTACTTGCGCGAGCGCGACGCCCGCATCCTTTTCAAGGACAAGGCCTATTTGATGAAGCAAGTCGAGGCGGCCTCCGGCACACGCTACTCCGACGGCCAATTCGTTTGGTGGAGCAAGGGCCCCACCGGTTTTCTGCGCGACGAAACCAATCCGAATCAACCAGTTCCACTCGCCGGAAATTGCAACCAGGTTTTTCCGCCTAGGGCAGCAGCCTCGTCCACGGTCTCTGGCACAGTCGCTTATCGTGTGCGTATGACCATGCCGGAGAACGCTCTGCTGACCATCCAGTTGCAGGATGTCTCACTGGCTGACGCATCCGCCGCGATCATTGCGGAACAAAAAATCACATTTGCAGGCCATCAGGTGCCGCTGCCATTCGAACTTCACTACGATCCTGCCAAGATTGATCCGAAGCATACCTATGCATTGAGTGCCCGGATCACTCTGGGCGACCAGTTGCTGTTTCTTAACACCACGGCGGCGCGCGTGATTACCCAAGGCAATCCGACGAGGGTCGACCTGGTCCTGCAAATGGTGCAAGGGCAAAGCAAGGGGCCGAAGTAAGACTGCGAAGGACCAAGCCACGCCACAACGCACTAGCCCTTTCGTACAGGTAGCCTTTTGGTTGCCTTGCGAGAGGTGGTTCAGCTTCTATACAACTTGAAAACCTATACTTCCAAAATGGCGTCCCCTCCCCAAGCGCAGCCGAAGCAGGTAAGCATTCTGGTGCTCGACCAAGATGGGCCGAGCGCGAACGCCCTGCGGCAGGTGCTGGACTCCGAGGGCTGGCGCGTGCGCGTAATCGCCGATACCAAGCTCCTGCTCAACGAACTGAAGACCGGCGAATGGTCACTGGTGATTGCCAACATCCTCCTTCTCGGGCTCGATTCGCCCGGCTTCCTGATGCTGCGCGAGCTCGCGGGCGTGTCCGCAGAGGAAGGTGGCCGCGTACGAAGCCTGTTTCTGGTTCCGGAAATAGCGGGAAGTCAGTTTGTGGGCGGCCTGGAAAAGGCGCGGCTGCCGTACGTGATGCGTCCGTATCACCTGCACGACTTCCTTGAAAAAGTAAGCGACCTGCTGGTGGAAGTGCATGCCATCGAGGCACCACTGCGGCAGGTCCGCTACGAATTTGGCGGCCTCCGTAAGAAAAAACGCGAAGCCAGCCGGACAACATCGATGTTTGCTTCACGCGACACTTACTCCTACACCGAGGAAGAGCTGGCCGAGTATGAGAGGCAGGAAGGCGAGCTCTCTCGCAACAAACGCCAAAAACCCAGAATCAACCTCGGCGACCCCGACCGGAACCAGTAATACCGGACCCCTGAACTTCAAGAATCCTTGCAAGAATTCTTCGCGGCCGCGTTCTAACTGCGCAGCGTGCCTGCGCTGGCGGCCAGCGCGTCTTGTCGCACGTGCACCAGGAGGTGGGTGATGGAACGAAACGTATTGCGCAGGCTGGCAGGCGGATTGCTCGGATTGTCGTCGCTCGGAGCTTTGGGTTCCCTGGCATTGGTGTTTCCCGATCTGTCGGCTCCGCCATCGGGAAAGCCGCAGGGCCAGTGGCGGCTTCTAGAGCCGGTTACTTATGAAAATCTGAGCATCTTTCCGGTCGTCGCGGCCAACTCCTATGACACCAGTTCATTTCTGACGCTGGACGAAGGCCTGGCGACCGGCGAAGTCCAAGTCCGCGAACGCGGCTCAGAAGGCATGGTTCGCAACCGCGGTGACCGGGACGGCATCATCCGCCCTGCAGATTCCACAGGAGCTTCCGTCAATCAGCTGGTCTTGATCAACCGAAGCAAGCGGCCACTCTTGTTGTTGGCCGGGGAATTGGTGAGCGGCGGAAAGCAGGACCGCATCATCGGGAAAGATCGCCTGGTGCCGGTAGGCGCAGAGCCTCTGCCGCTGGACGTTTTCTGCGTGGAGCACGGGCGCTGGTCTTCCGGATCGAATTTTACGGATGCGAAGACGATCGTTCACCCGAGTGTTCGCGAGCAGGCAACCTTTAAGGATCAAATACGCGTGTGGAGTGCCGTCCGCAGCGGGACGACTTCAGACGTGAGCGCCTCGGCTGACCTGGCGGCCGGGATTCCGGCACCACCGCCCGCCCCCTTGGCGCCGGCCGGCATCGCACGCACGATTCAGGAAGAGGCGCCGACGGAGTCATATCAGAAAATCTACGAATCCCGTAGCGTCAGAGGTTCGGTCGAGACCTACGTCGACCGGCTGCAGCGGCGGTTTGCCCGGGAAACTTCAGGCTTGAAGGACGAGCATGTGGTTGGAGTGGTCGTGGCCTATGGCGGCGAGGTGGCCTGGAGCGACATTTTCGCCTCAAGCGAATTGTTCCAGGCGTACTGGAAAAAGCTGCTGCGCAGCTATGTGGTCGAAGCTCTCGCGCGGCCCGCGTATCGCGAAGTGGCTTCCCGCGGAGATGCTGGAGAATTCTTGCGGCGTTTGAACGGACGCGTACGCGAAGAGACCGAACCGGGCGTCTATCGCTGGCGTGAGATCAACGAAGGACGCCTGTCGCAGATCGAGCTCGACGCGCTGGAGCCGAAACTGGTTACCTTGCACAGGTTGCTGATTCACCGAACGAGCTGACGAGCAGGATGCTGCGCGCGTTGCGGCTGTCTAGTGAAGCTGCCGGACTTCGCTTCCGTCCGCCGTGGCGGCCAGCAAGGCGACTGCGTTTGCCGGCCAGCTCGGGTGCTGAAGCTGCGGTGCAATTTCGGCCAGGGGCGCCAGAACGAATTTCCGCTCGAGCATCCGGGGATGAGGGATTTGCAGCTCCGGCGCGTCGATCGATTGATCGCCGAAAAGAAGGATGTCGATATCAAGAAGACGCGGCCCTTTGGCGAAAGCCTTCCTGCTGCCGAGCCGAACTTCGATTGCGCGCAGCGCGTGAAGCAAATCGAGGGGCGGCTCGCTGGTCTCGGCTTCTACCACGCAATTGAGGAACCAGGGCTGATCAACGTAGTCCAAGGGTTCGGTTTCATAGAACGAAGAAACTCTGCGGACGTGAAGATTCGCCGACGGCAGCGCGGCGATTGCGTCGCGCAAGTTTGCGGCGCGATCTTCTAGATTCGAACCGAGAGACAGGTAGACGATTGCGGTCTCCATCTGTGGCACCTGCGACGCGGCGAGTCCGTCAAGCTTTTTTAGAACAATCGTGGCTGGCGGCGCGGCAATTCGCGCTCGAAGTATTGATAGGCACGGGGAGTCGCCACCCTGCCGCGCGGCGTCCGATCGATCATGCCGATCTGCATCAAATAAGGCTCGTACATTTCCTCGATCGCGTCTTCTTCTTCGGACAGCGCGGCCGCAAGCGTGCCGAGGCCGACGGGTCCGCCTGCATACTTATCAAGAAGCGCCAACATCAAGTTGCGGTCCACTTCGTCGAGTCCGTTCTCGTCGACGCCGAGCATCGCAAGTGCTTCCTGAGCGACGCCACGGGTGATTTTTCCGGCCGCGCGGACTTCTGCGAAATCGCGCGCCCGGCGCAGCAGGCGATTTGCAATACGCGGCGTCCCTCGGCAACGTCCCGCAATTTCTTCCGCGCCGCCTTCTTCCATCTGAATATTCAGAATTTTCGCGGAGCGGTGGAGAATAATGAGCAAATCTTCCGGGTCGTAAAAATCGAGCCGGTGGACAATTCCAAACCGCGAGCGGAGTGGCGCCGTAATCAGCCCTGCACGCGTGGTGGCTCCAATCAGCGTGAAGTGATTCAAATGAAACGGATGAATGCGCGCGCCCGGACCCTGGCCAATGACAAGGTCCACGCGAAAATCTTCCATCGCCGGGTAAAGGACTTCCTCGACGGCGGCCTGAAGACGGTGAATTTCGTCCAGGAAGAAAACTTCGCGCACTTCAAGTGAAGTCAAAATCGCGGTCAGATCCCCCTTGCGCTCAAGGAGGGGGCCCGCGCTGGTTTTGATCGGAACGTTTAATTCGTTGGCGATAATTTGCGCCAGCGTGGTCTTGCCAAGTCCCGGCGGGCCGTACAGTAGAACGTGATCGAGAGCTTCGCCGCGATTGCGTGCGGCCTCAAGCGCGATCGAAATATTTTCCTTCACGCGCTTCTGGCCTATGTATTCGTTCAGGGTTTTTGGACGTACACTTGCGTCGAGCCGAGCGTCTTCGTCGTATGCCGCTCCGGAGACAATCCGTTCGCTGCGGTCTGAACGAGCATAAGTGTTCCTGTCTTTGTAAGCCGTCATCCGTTTTGCCGTTCCATCCGCCATGTTCCTCACGGCGATCAAGTGCTGCTCTGCTCTTCACGTTTCTTGCACCGTCATCAGCCGGCAGCGCGACCCTTGGGCGCACTTAATTCCTGCAGCGCAGCTTTCAACAATTTCTCGAAGCTCGCCGTGCCTACAGAGCGCTTGCCTTCCGCAACGGCGCTCTCCGCAGTGCGTCCATCGTAGCCAAGGTTCGTCAACGCGGAGACAACGTCCGCTTCGACGCCGGCTTTCGATGCAAGCTGTTTGTCCTCGGCGATCGTCACCGCTTCGAGCTTGTCTTTCAGTTCGACGACCATACGCTCGGCCGTTTTGCGCCCAACGCCGGGAATTCTCGTCAGTTCCGCCACGTCACCATTGCGGATCGCGGGGACAAGTTCCTCAACGTTCATGCCGGAAAGTATTTTCAGCGCCAGCGACGGGCCAACGCCCGAAGCACCAAGAAGCAACTCAAAAAAGTGTTTTTCGCGGGAAGAAAGGAATCCGTAGAGAGCGAGCGCGTCCTCGCGCACGTGAGTATGAATCAGCAGCGTGACTTCTGTGTGCAACTCGCTGAGCGCGGCGTAGGTGGAAAGTGGCACAGCAACCAAATACCCCACACCTCCCACGTCCACCATGACCTGGTTGGGGCGTTTATCGGCGAGCCTGCCGCGGAGCTGTCCAATCATCGCCCGCCAGTATTGCCGCTTTTGTTTCGCCCGTCAACGCGCGAGAGGGGTATTCCGCATTGAGCGCAATTTGCTACACCCCTGGGAGGCGGTTGATGATGGGTGTGGCGCGCTGCGTGGGCGAGTGGGTCGAGGGTGATGCTGATTTGGCGCGCTGATCTCGCCGGTTCCTGTCGCCGGTTCCTTGACTTATCCAAGCACTCCACCTAACATCTGCGCCAATGCCCCAAGCCCAGTTCTTGATTGGCGAGACCATCTCGCACTACCGCATCCTGGAAAAGCTTGGCGGCGGCGGAATGGGTGTAGTGTACAAGGCGGAAGACACACGCCTTCACCGGTTCGTCGCTTTAAAGTTCTTGCCAGATGACGTGTCAAGAGACCCGCAGACACTGGTTCGTTTCCAGCGGGAAGCACAAGCTGCCTCCGCACTAAACCATCCCAGCATCTGCACGATACATGACGTCGGCGAGGAATCAGGCAAAGCCTTTATTGCTATGGAATTTCTGGATGGCCAGACGCTGAAGCATGTCATCACCGGACGGCCGATGGAATTAGAGCAACTGGTGGATCTTGCGATCGACATTGCTGACGCGCTCGATGCCGCGCACACCGAAGGAATCGTTCACCGCGACATCAAGCCTGCGAACATCTTTGTGACGAAGCGAGGCCACGCCAAGATTCTCGACTTTGGCTTGGCCAAGGTCACAGCTGCGCCAGCGGCGGGCAAATTGGAAACCCTGGCCACGGTGGGTTCGGACCCTGCCCATCTCACCAGTCCCGGCACGACTCTCGGAACCGTTGCTTACATGTCGCCGGAGCAGGTTCTGGGAAGAGAGTTGGACGCGCGCACGGATCTATTTTCCTTCGGCATAGTACTCTACGAAATGGCGACCGGGACGTTGCCATTCAAAGGCGATACGTCCGGATCGATTTTCAACAATATCCTGAACAAAGCTCCGACAGCTCCGATCCGGTTGAACAGCGAAATTCCGGCAAAGCTGGAAGACATCATCAACCACACACTCGAAAAGGATCGTGAGCTGCGTTTCCAGCATGCCTCGGACATGCGTGCAGAACTTAGGCGCCTGAAGCGCGACACCGATTCAAGCCGGAGCGCCGTAATGCATTCCGCCCAGGACGACGAAGACGAACAAGCTGCAGTTGCAACTTCCATCCCTGCGAAGCCAATCAGCGGAAGACAGAAGGCCGTCTCTTCGGCGCGCGTGCCCCCGGTTGCCGCGCCAGCACGCAGAGCGTGGAAGATTCTGCTGCCTGCCGCCCTTCTTTTTGTCGCTGCGGTGGTCGCCGGGGGCTTTTATTTCCGTACCCATTCGGCACCTCCTCTCACGGAGAAGGACACTATTCTGCTGGCCGACTTCGTGAACACCACGGGCGATGCCATTTTCGACGACACCCTGCGCAAAGCCCTGGGCGTGGACCTTGGACAGTCCCCCTACCTTAACGTTTTTACCGACCAAAAAGTGCGGCAGACCTTGCAGCGCATGGGCAAATCTCCCGACGATCGCATTACCGGCGAGATCGGCCGCGAAATCTGCCAGCGCAACAGTCTGAAAGCGTTGCTAACGGGTTCCATCGCTAGCCTGGGCAGCCAGTATGTGATCACTCTGAGCGCGGTGAACGCCTCGAGTGGAGACATGCTGGCGGAAGCGCAAGCGCAAGCCGATACCAAGGAGCACGTTCTGAAAGCGCTGGATCAGGCCGCCGGCCGGTTGCGCGGCAAGCTGGGCGAATCGCTGGCATCTGTCCAGAGGTTCGAAAAGCCGCTGGAGGAGGCTACGACGTCATCGCTCGAAGCGCTGAAGGCTTACACGCTCGGCGACGCCAAACATTCCATTGGAGACGATCTTGAGGCCGTCCCTCTTTATCGCCGTGCTGTCGAATTGGACACGAACTTTGCTATGGCCTATGCCCGCTTGGGCACCGTGTACGGCAACCTTGACCAAACGGAGCTGTCTGAACAGAACCGCAAGAAAGCATTCGATCTGCGAGGACGGGCGAGCGAAAGAGAAAACCTATACATCACTGCGCACTATTACGCCGATAGCGGACAGATCGAGAAGGGCAACGCGGCCTACGAGCTATATCGACAGACCTACCCCCGCGACGTGACTCCCTATATCAACCTTTCGGTGACCTACGGAAATCTTGGGGAGTTCGAAAAAGTATTGCCCCTTGCACAGCAGGCGGTAAAACTCGATCCTGATGAGATCCGCGGCTACCTGCACACCTGCTTAGCTTATGTGGGATTGCATCGAATCGAGGAGGCAAAGGCGCTGGCCAGGGCCGGACTCGCCCGCAATCCTGATTTTTTCGACCTTCACGACGTTCTTTTCGGTCTTGCTCTGTTGCAGGGTGATGCAGCGGCGATGGAACAACAGCGGGCTGAACTCAGGAAACGTCCAGACGGGGAATTGGGCCTGGCATGGCGCGACGCCCGGCTGGCGGCCAGTCACGGCCAGGCTCGCCAGGCACGAGAGCTGATCGAGAAAGCTCGCCAGATGGCCTTGCGTTTGGAACTCAAAGAAAGCGTCGTAGCTGCCCAAAACCAGGAGGCTGCCACAGATGCACTGCTGGGCTATTCGGCACTTGCTATCGGAAAAGCCAGGGCCGCGCTCTCGAATTCTCAGGACTACAAAAATAAACTCTTTGCGGCAGGTACTTTGGCGTCTGCCGGAGAAAGCAATCTTTGTCGACAAACGGCGCAGGAGGTGGCCAAGAGTCGGCCAGCCGATACTTTTGTCCAAGCTGTCTTCGCGCCTCTGGTCCAGGCCCAGGTAGCGCTCAATTCCGGCAATGCCGCGAAGGCGCTTCAGTTGCTCTCTTCCGCCGAGCCTTACGACAAGGCAACCACCGACATCCTCTATATCCGCGGCCTATCCTACTTAAAACTAAGCCAGGGAGTTGACGCTGCTCGACAATTTCAGAAAGTGCTTTCCTTGCGTCCAACTTTTCCCGCCGATCCAATACTCTCCATGTCGCAACTGGGCCTTGCCCGCGCCTATGTTCTCCAGGGCGACAAGCAGAAGGCCCTCACCGCCTACCAGGACTTCCTCGCCCTCTGGAAAGACGCCGACCCCGACAACCCCATCCTGAAGCAAGCCAAGGCCGAGTACGCGAAATTGCAGTAACAAATAGCAAATCTGTGCGTTCTAGTTTCGTCAGTGTTTGTGAGTCGGCTATCGGACAACAGCGCCTCGACGATAGACCCGAACGTTCGTCAACCGCTTTGTGAACGCAACCAGCGAAGCCGCGAACGGCCCAGCTCGCTGATACGGTATTCCAGCGTTCCTCGCCCCCGCGAATGCCGCTCCAGCAAACCGAAACTCCAGAGCCTTTTGAAATATGTCCATGCCGACCGGGCCGGGAAGAAATCGAGCCTCTCCGACGCTTCATTCGGTCCAAGCCAATTGCCTTCGGTCGAGGCAAACAAAGATAGAACCCGCAGTTTGAGCTCGTTGTATCGGTTCATTTCTTTCAAACAGAGCGCCTTTCCGTCCCTATCAAAAGCTAGTTGATGAGCCTCGAGACTGCTTCGGGTGAGTCGTTTGCGCCCGACCCCAATTTCTACGTTATTTTCGCGGGCCTGGTTTCCGAAGCCTGTCGCTTGCGCCAATAGGAAAGCAACGCCACCATTAAGATGACGCACCCCACCAGCCACCAGGTCCAGCTCTTTTTGAAGACAGCGGAAGAAACGACGGTCAGCCCTCCAATCGCAATACCGATTTTGGCGTTTGTAGACGGCAAACGCTCCCTCAGCGATCACAGGAACCAATAGCGCAGAAGGTCCGACCTTAACCTTTGGAGTTTCGCGCCATGCTCTTGCTGAGCGGCTTCGATTCGCAACTCTCTTCGGCGCGCCAGCCGCTGAGGTCGGTGCAACCGCTCCCATTCCTTCTTTCGCTCCAGGTCTTTGTAAGGCATCACGCTGCTCCTTTTTTCAGTTCTTCGACCACTTTCAAACACCGTGCGAGTTTCGCTACGCGCACCGGCTTACGGTTGCAGATTTTCTCCAGCTTGTGTTGACTTACCCCTCGGCGCATAAGTTCGCGCTTTGCAATCTTTACGATCTCGGCGAGCTGGCTGCCAATGACAACCTAATCGCGGAGATCAGCGAGCATGGACTGCGGCGAACGACCAAAGTGACAGGGCTTGATCGCAAAACGATTCGCGCGATTCTCAATGGGAAGAAGGTGAAGGCTTCGACGCTGGCAAAGGTGTTAATGGGGTTTCGAAAAGAATGGTCCGAGGAGTGCTTAGTAGGAAGATCCGAGTGAAATTCCTTCAGGAGATTGGTTTTCTCGCTAGAAATCTTCCAGCATCCAGGCGTTGCTTTCGCCGTTCATCAGCATGGCCGCCAAGTGTTTTCCGTCATAGGAAGGGATTGCCCAGCACCACCCTCCGACGTTTTTCTGTTCTAACAGGGGGTGAGCGTTGCCCTGCAGATCGATGTTCAGAAGCACAATAGTGCCGTCGGGCTGCATAGCGGGGACGAACATGCTACGCGAATCGCCTGCCCAGTCGACAGAAGTTAGGCCAGCCCAGCCCTTCACGGAGAGAACCCGGGCACTGCCGTCGTGCATCGAAACCAACCGAATGCGTCCGACGTGTGCGTCCGGTGTGTATACGGCAAGCAGTGAACCGTCCGGAGCGAGGCCCCAGTCGGGGTTTTGCAAGTCGGTGATCTTGAGAAATTCGCGGCTGGTCCCGGTCTGGGCATCTAACGTAAAGAGTGTTGTGTGCCCCGTATCATCCCTCTGACCGAAGATGCAGAACGTGGCTGGTGCACGAGCACAGTACAAGCCATCGAAGCCTGGACGCTCTAACAATACGCGCGGTGGTCCGCCAGCGAGGGGTGCCCGCATAAGCCTAGAAGGGCTTGGAGCGGACTCGTCCACAAGGTGCGATTCATAAATGAGTTCCGAACCGTCGGGACTAATACGTCCCCCGGTGTTGTGCCGCAGCGGATCGGAGGCGAGAACCTCAGCGGTGGGCTGATCAATCTGTTGCTTGAAGACTTCCCCCCTTCCGTTGCGAAAAGAGAAAAAAATAACAGAGCGATTATCGGGTGTCCACGCCGACGGCATATTGGCGTTTTGGTCGAGGGTAAGACGTCGGTTGTTTCTCAGCGTTCTGGACGCGGCATCCAGCTCTCCGACCCACACCTGTGGCTGCAGAGTATTTTTGATGAAGGCAAGTCGCGTCCCGTTCGCTGCGATACTGAACGAAGAGATAGCGCCCGGGCTGTTGGTTAAGCGGATCGGTTTCTCTGTCGGTCTGCCGGTATCGGGAGCAAGTTGGATCGCCCATGCGTTCGAATCGTCTTCATGCGGGTGCGGTTCGTGGCGAGCGAAGATGACGCGGCCATCGCGCGTCCAAGAAACCATTGGCTGCCAATCGAGAAAGTCCGCGTCGACATCAATTCTTGGCTCAGTTTGAAGAACGACTGTCTTGCCACTTCGAAGATCGCGCGTTTCAATGACGAACTGATTGACATCCGCGGTTAGGTGAAGTCTCACGTAGGCGATGCGCTGTCCATCGGGCGACCACGCCACTGGCCCGAAGCGATCTTCAGCATTGGCATCAACAACCTTCTGCGGTTCAGACCCGTCGGGACCCGTAGTCCAGATTTCGCGTCCCAGAGCGTAGCGGCAGTCTAGATTGATCCGGCAGATGCCACCTCTACCGGGAGCATTGCGAATGAAAGCTATCCGCGAGCCATCCGCTGAAACAGCTGCACCCCAACCATCGTCAACAATCTTTCGTGCGCTGCCGCCGAACGCCGAAAGTGACCAAAGGCTTGGTTTCTCGTCAGCCGCACTAAACCATTGCAATAAGAAATGATTGCCGTCTGGGTACCACGCAACAGGATGGCCACCGATCCCTTGTGGCAGCGCGAGGCGATGGGTTTCACCCGTCGCAATCTGCTTCAAGTACGTGCCCGTCGGATCGGAGTACGCGAGATAAGCACCATCGGGCGAAATCACTGCCGTCTTGACCTTATCTTCATCGGGGTTGGCGGTAAGCCGCTTCAGCGGCCGAAGGGGAACTTGCTTGGCCGATTGCCAGAAGCCTCTTTCTATACTGAAAAAAATGACTGATGCTAGCGTGATCGCCGCCAGTGCAGCCCACCAGTATAGTCTGGGGTGTAGACCTTGGCCCGCTGCTCCCAAGAGCCACCGGCGAATTGCAGTCGCTCCATGCGTCTTCGCAGCAGCAACTGCCGCAGCTTGGACTTCCGGAAACGAGTCTCGTTTCAGTCGCTTCAGGTCCGCCCCTAACTCGGAAGCAAACTGATACCGGACTTCGCGATCTTTCTCGAGCGCCTTCCTGATGATTTCTTCGAGCCTGAGAGGCACGCTGGGGTTCACGTCCAGCGGAGAGATCGGGCTGTCGTGAAGAATCGCGCTTGAAATAGCTCCTGAAGTACTGCCGGAGAACGGGAGCCTGCCCGTTGCCATCTCGTACAGCACTATACCGAAAGAGAACAGATCGGTTCTCGCGTCGAGCTCCTCCCCTCGTACCTGCTCGGGCGACATGTACGCAACTGAACCGATCGCCACTCCCGGGCTAGTCAAGCTTTCTTCCGAAAGGGATACGGTCACCGAAGATTCCGCAACTCGATAGGCGCGTCGCGCCCGCGATACCTTTGCCAAGCCGAAATCAAGAAGCTTGGCCTGGCCGCGGGTACTGACAAACACATTCGCTGGCTTGATGTCCCGGTGCACAATGCCCGCTGCGTGGGCGGCATCCAAGGCATCGGCAATCTGAAGGGCGAGCTCCAGCAGTGTTTTGTTGTCGAGAGGCTTGCCAGCAATGCGCTGCTTGAGCGTACAGCCCTCCAGCAGCTCCATGACCATGAACGGCTGGCCCTCATACTCATCGATGTCATGAATCGTGCAAATATGGGGGTGATTGAGAGAGGAGGCGGCTCGCGCTTCGCGCTTGAATCGTTCCAAGGCTTGGTGATCGTCACCTACAGCTTCGGGGATGAGTTTCAGCGCTACGAGCCGGCCAAGCTTGATGTCTTTGGCCTTGTACACCACCCCCATCCCGCCGCTGCCCAGTTTCTCTAGGACATGATAGTGAGAAATGATCTTGTCCAAGACGGCTTCGTCGGTTGCACCATCCCATGCCTTCTCCTTAGCCAGCCCCTTGGCCATTACTTCGAGGGCCGGCTCCTCCAGGAATCCCCCTGCCTCGTCTTCGTGAGTCAGGAGGGTTTCCACATCTTGGCGTAAGCCTTCGTCTCCAGCGCAAGCGTCTTCGAGAAAGCTGGACCGCCGGCTTTGCTCGACGGCAAGCGTCGAGTGAAAGATTTTTTCAACCTGCTTCCATCGTTCGCGGTTCATAAAGCTTCTCTTCAGCTCTGCTAACGACTAAAGCGGAATTCGCTCGACAAAAATGCAACGTGCATCACGAATCTGCCCGGCCCGGTCTCGTCCTTCGACCTTCACGGCGTTGTTCTGGGCTCATCTCTCGCAGCAGCCACACCTTCGCCAATCTCCAATCGCGCAGCACGGTCTCTGGGGATACTTTCAGCACTTCGGCGGTCTCTTGAACGCTCAATCCACCAAAGAATCGAAGCTCCACTACCTGACTCTTTCGTTCGTCCAACACGGTTAGAGCCTTCAAGGCATCGTCCAAGGCCACGAACTCTGCAGGCGAGCCCCTACCCGTATGCAGGGATTCATCCAGCGGAATTGCGGCCGCGCCGCCTCCTCTTTTTAGCGAGCGGTGAGAACGCGCGAAATCCGTAAGGATGTGTCGCATCAACTGCGCGCAGATCGCGAAGAAATGAGCTCGGTTTTGCCAGTCCATCTCAGAAGTGTCTACCAGGCGCAGGTAAACCTCGTTCACGAGGGCCGTCGCCTGTAGAGTGTGGCCTGACCGTTCCCCGGCCATATAACGCCCAGCCATACGATGCAGCTCCCGGTAGACCACTGGCACGAGTTTTTCGCGCGCACTTTCATCCCCGGCGCTCCAAGCCTTGAGCAGAAAAGTGACTTCGTGTGGTGAGGACTCCAGCATGGAAGCCTCTCTGGAGCTTGGACTTAACTGATGGTGCGCAAAGGTTAGCACACCTCTCCTCGGGTTTCCATTTCCGGGAACTCCACTTTCATTCGCTCGAGCTTGCAGTTTTGGGGCTGGGTTTACGCCTATACAGACGAGAGACAAAGAGACTGTGAGATCCAGGGCGAGCAGGCAGAAATGGAAAGCCGACGAAAGGAACCCTGCGACGCTCCCGGGATGTCACACAGGAGGTGGATCATGAAAAGGCTATTCCAATCGATTTGTATGACGAGTGCACTCTTAGGACTTGTGGCGGCGGGGCCTCACCCCGTTCGAGCGCAAGACCTTGCTCAGGGAACATTTGTCCTTCCCTTTGAAGTTCAATGGGGGGGCAAAACGCTAGAGCCCGGGGAGTACCATTTCCGGTTGCCATCCCCCGGATTCGGCTCGGCCTTGCTCATTCGTGACGCGCAAGGTCGCGCAAAACTGATGGTGTTGACGGGAACAAAGGATGATTTCTCTGGCCCTAGTATGCTGACAACCGTCAAGCGCAACGGTAAGCGATATGTCTCTTCTTTGGCCATCCAACAGCTTGGAGCCAAATTAGAGTATCAGGTGCCCCGCCAGAAAACTGAAGCCAGCGAACTGCAAAACATCGCCGTTCATGTTGCGGGAAGCTAGTCTACCCGATAGACCAAACATCCCCTCGGCACGCCCGAGGGGGTGGTCCCTTTTTCGCGTGTAGCCCCGCTAACCCGTCAACGCGCGAAAGGGATAGGGGATAGGGACGGGAAAAAGGGACCCCCTGGGCGCGACGGAGTTGCGTTGGTTGCTGGGTCGTATCTCACGCGCGACGTGACATTGTCGAGAGCAGCGCGCCGGAAGGACGCCGTCGAAGCCCAAAGACTATTAGGAGAAGGTTTCACAAGGTTCCCCCCAAGCTTTGGAAGTGCACTGGTAGTTTAACCCGTGGACTAGCTTAACGAAGTATGTTTTACAAGGAGATCGAGCCGGGCTAGCGCGGATCTGTGGAGTGCTGGCCAGGGAGAAGGATTATGAACAGCAAAATGACGGGACCGGCGGGATTGGCGGTAGCGTTTCTTGCGTGGGCGGTGGTCGCGACGGCGTTGGGCGGAGGTATGGCTGCGGCGGGAGCGAAAACGCAGGCGGCAGTGGTGCAGGGGCAGCAAGTTACCGTGCGCAGGGTCATCAGCCCATCGGTGACGGACCAAGACATTGCATTGCTGCGGCAGGATATAAGGGCCATGAAAATGCGGGTGATTGGAGAAAATATGTCGCTGACAGATGCAGAGGCGCAGAAGTTCTGGCCGATCTACAAACACTACGCGGACGACTTGCATGACGTGCACAACGAAAAGTACGCGTTGTTAAAGCAGTATGCGGAGACGTGGTCAACGATGACGGATCAGGATGCGCTGATTTATGTGCGGCGCTCGATGGAAGTGGACAAGGAAGCGCAAGCGTTGCGGTTGAAGTATGTGCCGGTAGTGACCGAGGTGTTGCCGGGGAAGAAAGCAGCGACGTTTTTTCAATTGGAGCGGAAGCTCTGCCTGATGGTCGATCTGCAATTGTTTTCGCAGATTCCGTTGGCGCATGAGAAGGAATCAAGCAGCAGATAAGCTACAAATTGGCTAACACAGGCACCAGCATTGGCGCACGCGTGCTAAAGTGTCGCGATCTCTTGCGAAAGGAATTCCGAGCATGCCCGCCCGGAAAATGCTGGCCGGGGTGGTATTTCTCTTTGGGAAAGACTCTGAGCACATGAAATTCGAAGGTAAGTATTTTCCGATAGAGTATTGACCTGCCCCCCGTTTTAGTCCGGTCTTAGCGTAGTTCTCTCGTTATCCAAGGCCTCGGTTTGGCTCCACGGAGTGGAGCATACGACTGGAGCGGGGGAGGCGCCAGTCACGCTGTGAACTCGATCGGCGTCTGGTATCCCAGTGAGCTGTGTGGTCTGGCCGTGTTGTAGTCGATTCTCCAAGTTTCGATAAGTCGCTGAGCTTCAGCCAACCCGACGAACCAGTCCTGATTCAGACATTCGTCCCGGAACTTACCACTGAAGCCTTCGATGTAAGCGTTCTGGATCGTTTCCCGGGTCGATGAAATGAAACTCCACACTGTCACTATTGGCAGGTTCCACCAATTTCGCTCAGCGCTGTAATTCCCGCGAATCTGTGTGTTCCCACGCCTTGGAGGTTATGGTAGAGCAGCAACTTTTGAAAGGTACCAAACCATGCTCAATGCCATTCTTTTGTGATACTTGGCTTGGTCGCTTTTTGGGTGTTGGCTGCTATTTTTGAGGCAATAGGATCCACAAGGCATCGCTACGTTGCACGAGGTCTTGCGGCGTTGCTCACCCTCGCTGGGGCATACATCGGCACGGGATACCAACATTCGTGGCAGGTGTTGATTGGAATAGGGGCTGCTTTTGTTTATCTCCAGACATTGAGGAAGTCTCCGGACAAATCGGGCAAGAATCAAAGTGAGGAACTTTTCGCCAGTCCCTTTCGTAGCCCGATGGGCCGCTGGCCGTGATTTGAAGTGCAGAGTAAGTGGAAATTTTCTTAGGGACGTGGAGAGCACATCCGCCTGGCGACGGGAAAAACCGTGGACCACAAAGACTATGTGAATCGCGCCGTTGAAGCGTCCATCCACATCGGTCTGGTCATTCTGTTAGCCGCTACTTGTTTCTTTATCTTGCGCCCCTTCATTCCCTTGATTGGATGGGGCATCATCGTGGCGATCGCCATTTACCCGCGCTACCGACAGTTGCAGCTCGCACTCGGCGGTCGTGGCGTCCTCGCTGCTGTCCTTATCACCCTTCTACTACTAGCTTTGTTGAGTGTTCCTGTGGTCTTGCTTTCAGGAACACTGATCGGAGGTATCCAGGGCCTCGCAGCACACCTCAAGGACGGAACCCCAATAATCCCACCGCCCCCGGCTGGCGTGGAATCCTGGCCTTTTGTTGGCGTTCCCTTGAAAAGTGCATGGAGCCTGGCTTCAACGAACACTACCACCGCGCTAAGGAATTTCGCTCCTCAAATCAAGGCGATCGTCCCTGGCCTGCTCTCGGCTTCTGCGGGAATAGGCCTCACCGTTCTGCAATTCGCTCTCTCCCTCATAGTTGCAGGAGTCCTTCTCGCTAACTCACGGGGTGGTGCCGGTGCTGCGCACTCCTTGGCCAACCGTATATTTGGCGACAAAGGGCCGGAGTTTGAGCAGCTCGTCGGCTCCACAATCCGCAGCGTCACGATAGGAATCATGGGCGTGGCTCTGATCCAATCGGTTCTCGCGGCTCTTGGTTTTCTTGTAGCAGGATTGCCGGGTGCTGGCTTGTGGGCCGTCGTGTTTCTAGTTGCCGCATTGCTACAGGTGGGGACACTGGTCCTTATTCCCGCCGTGATTTACGTGTTCGCGACATCTAGCGTCACGAAAGCCGTGATTTTTATGCTTTGGTGCCTCGTCGTCGCCCTGGTAGACAACACCCTAAAGCCACTTCTGTTAGGGCGAGGCGTCGCAGTTCCCATCGCAGTCGTATTTCTCGGTGCGATTGGAGGATTCATAGCGATGGGCCTTATCGGCTTGTTCGTTGGCGCGATCGTTTTGTCGGTGGGCTACAAGTTGTTCATTGCCTGGCTAGCTCGAACTCCTGCCGTCCTTGGGGAGAGTTGATATACAGCGGTCCCTTGCTGGATCACAGATGTTCGTGGAGGCAATCACAATGATTTTTACAGGCATTACGATTACATTTCTTAAGCAGCTCTGCTTTGGCCTTTGGCTGACCCTTCCTCTGTTACTGAGCCTTGCTTCGGGAATAACTCTGTTAGGGTATGGCGTGAAAAGGAAGGAGGGCTGGTCACACATGGACACCTTTTATTGGTCATTTGTCACCGCAACCACAGTCGGTTACGGCGATCTCCGGCCGGGCAAAAA
>JBKOXA010000039.1:0-18083 GCA_046724685.1 Acidobacteriota bacterium
CGGCTCGGCTCTTATTGCCCCTTAAAGATTGTGGTAAGTAGTTGAAAAGAAAAACAAAATTGGTGGAGCCGATGGGATTCGAACCCACGACCTCCTCGATGCCATCGAGGCGCGCTCCCAACTGCGCCACGGCCCCACCGAACTTTCTCAGTTTACCACAGGAACTCGCCTGCTCCAGCTCCCTCTGTCATTCATGCAACCCTCGGCCCGCTTTACAAGTCTTATTCAGAGAAGCCAAACTGAAGCAGGGCCATACGGGCCAACGCAACCAACATGAACCAGCTCGCCAGTTTCGCGCCTCGCGTTCGCAGCAGCTGCGATCCACTACCTAGCACCCTGCTCGCACTAGCTATACTGTTCGTTGCAACCTGCGTCCGCGCGCAACAGCAAGGCCCGATTGCGCCTCCTTCTGGAGGAGCCTCCGGCTCCCCTGGCATGGTGAACTCTGGTCCCGCGCCCGGGGCGAGGAACGCTGTCCACACCGAGTCCGCCATCACCAACGAGCCGCCCGCGATTCCCACCGACCAGATCATCCAAAAATTTTCCCAACACGAATCCGAATTTCGCAAAGAACGCGACAACTACACCTACACGCAGACCTTCGTCATGCAGACGATCGATCTCGATGGGTACCCGGACGGCGAATACCGTATGACCACCGACATCATCTTCACGCCCGACGGCAAGCGAACGGAGAAAGTTACTTACGCACCGCCGCCTACCCTGACCAAGCTGCAAATGACCAAGCAGGATCTCGACGACCTCAGGGACATCCAACCGTTCGTTCTGACCACGGAAGACATGCCGAAGTACAACGTCGCCTACGTCGGTCGCCAGATCGTCGACGAACTGCACACCTACGTCTTCGATGTCGCTCCGAGAAAAATTGAAAAAGAACAACGCTACTTCCAAGGCCGGGTATGGGTCGACGATAAAGATCTGCAGATCGTGAAGAGCTACGGCAAAGCGGTACCGGACATCATCAAGAGGAACAATGAGAATATTTTCCCGCATTTCGAAACCTACCGGGAAAACATCGCCGGTCCGTACTGGTTTCCCACCTACACGCACGCCGACGACACTCTTCATTTCAGCAGCGGCGCCGTCCGCCTTCGCATGACCGTGAAATACGCCAACTACAAGCGCTTCGGTTCTACCATCAAAATCGGCGATCCCGTCGAGGTGAAGCAGTAGCGCGCCCCTGTTCGGCTATACTTTTCGCGTGACCCGCTGGCAAATCCTGGCTGCACGCATTCTTTTCTCCGTTCTTGTACTTGCAGCTTCGGTCTATGCGGCGGACTATCTGGTTCTCCGGGTCCAGATGCTTCATGCCACTCCGTCGCACCCTTTTGAAACGATGACCCGCACGCGCGTCCTGGCCATTCCTCAGAAAAGCGGGAAGTACAGCTACGAGATCGACCAGCTCCAGCCTGTTGAAACTCTTAGCTGCGTCCACGCGCTATTCCCGCACTACGGTGACCAGCCGTGCTGGTACCTGAAGCCGCGTCTCAATCAGCCAATCCCGGTCAGTTAGGTACGAACAGCTTCCGCCCGGCGGGCGGGCAAGAGAAGAATCAGCGTATAGACGCCAAGCGCGATGCCAAGAGGCAATTCAGAGAGCGCGAGCAGACTCGCAGCAATCAGCAGCCCTCGGCCTCCTCTGCCGGTCCCTGCGATTGCTAGCCCGCCGAAGATTCCGAGGATTCCACACGCGAACGACACGAGGATGGCCATCACATACGCCACATGGAAGAGTCCCATCAGCAGGTAAGGGTCCGGCACTCTGCCAAGCAGCGCTCCAAACATTACCGTGGCTGTCGGCGCAAACAAGATTTGCGCTACGCCGCAGCACACACGCAAAATCCCATAAACAATCCAACAGATTCCAAGTGATTTCATAAAAATGAGCGGAGGGAAATAATCCCGGGAAGAAGAGGAAAAAACGTCCCAGCCCTGAGATCCCGATTACTCGGGATTTTCCGCCTCTTCTCTTCTTCCCGGATTGCGCGAGGGGCAGAGCCCATCGCACGGTCTCAGACTGCCCGAATCCGATCTACCCTTCCATTAGTATTTTCCTGTACGCTCTCAATAGAAATGCTGTATTTGAGCCTGCAGCGCCCGGTCGAGCTCTTCCTTTTCCCTCGCCGTTAGTTCTCGAGCTTCACCCCTCCGCAATCGCCCCAGTGCCAAGGGCCCGATCGCCACTCGAATCAATCGCAACACCTCCACGCCGCAAACGCCCAACATTCGGCGAATCTGACGGTTTTTCCCCTCGTTCAATCTGATCTCAATCCACGAATTCTTTTGGCCTTCGCGGATCCGCTTCACCTCGCTGGCTTGCAGGATCTCCCCATCGCTCGGAACGCCATTGATCAGCCTTTCGAGCAGCAATTCACTTGCAACCACAGCGATTTGTACGTGGTAGGTCTTCTCGATGTGCGATTCCGGAGCCGTAATCCGCGCGGCCCACTCCGTATCGTTGGTGAACAGCAACAACCCTTCACTTGCTTTGTCTAGCCTTCCCACAGGGCCCATCCACGGCAATCCTTTGGGCAGCCGCACGTAGACGCTTTCTCGTCCTCGTTCATCCTCCACGGTGGTTACCAGGCCCCGCGGCTTGTGAAGCATCCAATAAACCTTCTCGCTACGGGTGACCGGCGCTCCATCCACGGCAATGCGGTCCTTTTTGAGCCGTACCGGCGCTTCCGGGTTCTTCGACACGGACCCGTTCAGACGCACGCGCCCGGCTCGAATCAGTTCGAACCCCTTCGATCGCGAACAGAACCCCAGCTTCGAAAGGGCGCGGGCCAGCCCAACACGGCTTTCAGCCGTCGGCGTTTCCACGAACCCCTTTTTTGGTTTCATTACGGTCAGTATAAATCCCGGCCTGCTCACCGGCAGCGGGGAAGTCCGTCCAACCAACTACGAAGATTTTCGTTGACATTACGAAATCGTTCGTAGTATGGTGCCTCGCATGAACGACACATCGCTACAAAAGCCCACTGCCTCCGAGCTGCAAATCCTTCAGGTGCTCTGGGAACGCGGCCCTTCGACGGTCCGTGAAGTCCACGAAGCGTTGCAGCAAGAGAAAGCCCTTGGCTACACCACGGTTCTAAAACTCATGCAAATCATGACCGCCAAGGGCTTGGTCCGCCGCAACGAGGAGCAGCGCGCGCATGTTTACGAAGCGCAGCAGCCGGCGGAAAAAACCAAGCGCCAGCTTGCCTCCGATGTCCTCCAGCGCGTATTCGACGGTTCAGCGAAGGAACTCATGCTTCACGCGCTCGCCGGGCGCCGCAGCTCCCGGAACGAAATCGACGAACTCCGACGTCTGTTGGACGAACACGAAAGGACCATCCGATGACTGCCTTCGCCAACTGGTTTACTCCAGACGTCCTGCGGACGCTTGGACTCGCGCTCGCCCACTTTATTTGGCAGGGAGCGGCCGTCGGAGCGTTTTCCGCGGTCGCGATCGCAGCTGCGCGCTCGGCTTCGGTGCGCTACATCATCGGAGTCGCAGCTCTCGCCCTCATGGTCGCGGCACCGGTGATCACCTACGTAATTCTTTACGACCCTTCGCCAGTGGTTACCGCCAACGCGGAAATCTCCTCCTCGCCCGCCATGGTTGTCGTCGGCAAGCTCGCCGCGCAACCTACCTACGTGGGGAACGTCACCTCCTCCAGCCTCCTTTCCGGAAACGCCCTCAACTGGTTCGTTGCCCTATGGTTCGCCGGCGTCGTTCTTTTTAGCCTTCGCACCGCCGGTGGTTTCTTCCTCGTTGCGCGCCTGCGCCGTCGCGATTCGAAAAGTGTCAGTGCGGAACTGCTCGCACTTTGCAGCGATCTCGAACGCCGGCTTGGCATCACCCGCGCCGTGCGCTTCTGCGAATCGCTTCATCTTGACGCGCCGGCCGTCCTCGGATGGTTTCGTCCTGTGGTGTTCCTGCCCATCTCTGCGCTGACTTGCCTCTCCGAAGCACAACTTCGTGCAGTCATCGCCCATGAACTCGCGCACATCCGCCGCTTTGACGCATTTGTCAATTTGTTCCAGGTCGCGGTTGAAACGTTGCTTTTCTACCACCCGGCGGTCTGGTGGCTCAGCAGGCGCATACGCGCCGAACGCGAAAACTGCTGCGACGACGTCGCACTGTCCCTGTGCGGTAATCCCGCCGAGTATGCCCGCGCTCTCGCGCTTATGGAAGAATCGCGTGTCGCTCCGTCCTTTGCCATGGCCGCAAATCGCGGCCCGCTCGAGTCCCGCGTGTCGCGCTTGCTGGGCATCCGGCAGCAGGGAAGCGGTCTTCGCAACGCAGGCGTAGCCTTCGGCGTGCTCTGCCTTGCCGCTGCGCTTGTCGCCGGCAACGCCCTGTTCGGATTGGTGCGCACTGCGTCTGCGCATCCGCAGGTCAGTCCCGCGCCCATGCCACGCGAAAGCGCGATTGTCATCACCGCGCCTCGCCCCATTTCGCAATCCAATGCCAAGCCCGACCCTGCTCCATCTCAAAAGAGCAATTCGGAAACGCCCAAGTCGCCGAACGGGCGATCCTACATCGATGGCCTCAAAGCCGAGGGCTTTGACAATCTTTCCGCTGACGAACTGATTTCTCTCAAAGTGCAAGGCATCACGCCCGAATACATCCGTGAGATCCGCGCCGAAGGCTTGAAACCCGATGTCGATGAACTCGTCGGAATGAAGGTTCAGGGCATCACGCCCGAATACATTCACGAAGTTCGTGCAATGAAACTCAACGTCGATGTGGAGTCGCTCATCGGGATGAAAGTGCAAGGCATCACGCCGACGTTCATTGATCAAATGCGTAAACTCGGGTTCCAGCCCGATACCGAACATTTGATCGGAATGAAGGTTCAGGGCATCACCCCGGAATATGTCGACCAGATGCGAAAGCTTGGATTCCAGCCCGATACCGACCAATTGATCGGAATGAAAGTCCAGGGGATCACTCCCGAATACGTCCACCAACTCAACGAACTTGGCATTCATCCTGACGCCGAGGATCTCATCGGAATGAAAGTGCAGGGCATCGACGCCAACTATGTCCGCAGCATCCGTGAAACTGGCATTCATCCCGACAAGGACGACTGGGTCGCTCTAAAGGTTCAGGGCGTCACCCCCGACTTCGTCAAGAGCCTGCAAGCCGCAGGCTTCAAGCCCGACGTCGACGAAATCGTCGGCGCCAAGGTCATGGGCATTACGCCGCAATTTATCGAACTGGCGCGCAGCCACGGCTTCAAGAATCTCAGCCTGGAGAAGTTAATCCAGCTCAAACACGCAAACGTCCTGGAGTAGAAAAGCCGCTGTCGGTATCCGCCGTGTCTTGCGGCCAAGCGGTATGGGTGCGCGCCGAGGGTTTTGGCGCGGCCGGTGTCAGGACCGGTGCTTTCCGCCAGGGACGAAAGCTTCAAGAGGTACAACCACATGGAGGATCTTGCCGATATGAACCGCCGAAACGCTTTAATCGCTTACGTCCTGATCGCCTGCACGCTGGTGCTGGCCTTCATCGCGCGCGCCTCAGAAACGCGCCAGGGAAGCTGGACCCTCACTCGCAGTGAGGAGTCTGGCAAAGTCTCGTTCGCGCTCATCTATCACAGCAAGCACAACAATTCGAACCATGAGTCTGATTGGCCCATGAGCGAGTTCAAGGGCGTCGACTTCTCAAAGTCCGGCAAGCAGGACGTCCAATTCGCGATCGCCCGCGATGCCGGCCGCTTTGACTGCGAAGGCTATCTGAACAACGGCGAAGGCGCGGGAGTCTTCCACTTCGCGCCGAACTCGCAATATCCCTCACAAATGGGTTCTCTCGGCTTCACCGGAATCGATAGCGACAAACAATTTTCCATGGCCATCCTGGACGTCTCGGTCGCCTACGCCAAGGAAATGAAATCCCTGAACATCAAAGGTCTCGACACTGACAAGCTGATCGCTTTTCGCATTTTCAATGTCAGCCGCGACTTTGTGGAAGAGCTTCGCAAGGCCGGCCTTCCGGCAACCGACGCCGACAAGCTCGTCGCTTTCCGCATCCACGGCGTGTCACCGGAGATGGTCGGCTTCGTTCATCAAGCGGGCTACCAGCCCGATGAAGATACGCTCGTCGCCATGCGCATCCACGGTGTCTCACCCGAATTCATGCAACAGCTGAAAAAGGAAGGCTACGATCACATTGACCTGCAAAAATTAATCGCCTTCCGGATCCACGGGGTTTCGCCGGAATTCATCGAAAAATTGCAAACCCTCGGCTACCAGCATCCCGAGCCCGATCAGCTCGTGGCCATGCGCATTCACAATGTCTCGCCGGAATTCATCTCCGGTCTGCAATCTCGCGGAATGAAAAATCTCACCGTCGATCAGCTCGTGAATCTTCGCATCCATGGCATCGATTGATTTTCTTTCCGAATCCTTCTCCAGTTCTGTGCCGCAGATCTAAATTTGTAGAGACGCGAATCAGCGGTAAGACTCCACCAACAGGATGCTGCTCTCATCCTGCCCTGCTTGGTCGTAGAAGATTTCTTTCCCATCCAGCGTTGCCGAAAGCCAAAACGGGCTCTTGTCGATCAAGGTGACCTGCCGCGTCAGCCGCGACGCGAAATCATAAAAATCGATCGAAGGTTGATCTCCCGTCCCTTCATGGGGGGAAAAGAATATTCCCCGGTTCGTCACGCTCCACGCCGCCCACGATTTCGGCCGCACCGCCGCAGAGACTTGTGTCTCCAGTCCGCCGTTCACCGGAACCTGCCAGATTTCCGGATTTTCATATCGCGTCTTCGCGAAGTACACGATTTTGCCGTTCGGCGACTCCCACGCCGCGAATCCTCCATGCCGCGTTACCTGTACCGGCTCTCCTCCCGCCGCCGGCACTTTCCAGACTTGATCCTCTCCCGAACGGTGCGAGCCAAAATAGATCCATTTACCGTCGCGCGACCAGCTGGGCACGGAATTCTCCCACTTGTCCGCTACCAATGCGCGCGGCGTCCCGCCCATGGAGGAAACCACATACACCCCTTGCGCGCCCTCTCCTGTCGTATCGAACGCAACCCACAATCCATCCGGCGACAAGCGCGGAGTGCCGCATCCATGTAGATTCGTCAACTGCACGGCGGCCGACCCGTCTCGATTGCTCGCCCAAATCTCCAAGCTTCCCGATCTGTCGGACATGAACAGCAGCCTTCTCCTGTCCGGGGAAAGTGTCGGCCCTTCATTTCGGCCGTTGGTGGAAGTCACGATGATTCGAGATTGCTGGGTGCCACCTTCCTCCAGGTCCACGCGATAAATGCCCGATGCCCTCAGAATTTTCTGTACCACGAGTTTATTGTCTAGCCGTGAAATCGTCGGATGCCACGTAGCCGTGCCGGGTTCTTCGATCCTTCTTGCTTCTCCACCGTTTGCGGGAATCGTCCACAGCGAAGGTTCGCCTTCCTTTGTCGACGAAAAAACAATGTTTTGCCCATCGGACGACCACGTTGGTGGTCCCATGATAGAAGCTCGCTGAAAGGTCAGTTGCCGCGGCGCTCCGTTGCTGCCCAGGGCTGCAAAAATAGG
Organism: Acidobacteriota bacterium; assembly: GCA_046724685.1. GTDB lineage: Bacteria > Acidobacteriota > Terriglobia > Acidiferrales > UBA7541 > Acidiferrum. The sequence goes on from JBKOXA010000039.1 coordinate 7,555, forward strand.
CTCCTCAGGGCCCTTCCCGTTCGCGCGGTACGCAGCCGTTTGGGGCGGCCCGCCTTCGGTGCGCGTCACAAAAATTTCTTCCGGAAAGCCCGCTCCGTTCGCGCGCACAAACGCCATCTGCGTTCCATCCGGCGAAAACGATGGTCCCCAGTCGCGGTCCTGTCCTTGCGGGCTGGTCATCGGCCACACCGACGAATCGTCTACCGACAACAGAAAGATCTGCGAGCCTCCCTGCGGCGAATCCCCGGAAAACGCGATAAATTTTCCATCCGCGGTCCAGGCCAATTCGCCCCGTTTTTTCCGCGGGTCTTCATGCGAAACCTTCTTCGGCTCACCACCGTCCGCGCTCACGATGTAAATTCCATACGCCTCGGCTGCGATACGCGAAAAGGCAATTTGCTTTCCGTCCGGCGACCACGCCGGGCAGCAATCCCCGGGATGCTGCGTCAGCTGGGTCAGGGCTTTTCCGTAGCTGCTGCTGACAAAAATTCCCGCCGCTCCCGCTTCCCGCGGTGCGTAGCTGTTTCTCCGGAAGGCCACCGAACCTCCGTCCGGCGAAATCGCCGGATCGCTGGCCGGGTCCGGCACCAGTGTCAGCATGTTTCCCAGTTCGCCCGTTCTTGCCTTCTTTACTTCTCGCTCGGCGTTCTCTCGAATGCGCTCGCCAAGAACCCCCCACCCCGACAGCAATCCCCAAAAAAAGAGAAACGCCATCGCCAGCCCGGCCCCGGCCAGCACAATCACTTTCTTTCGAGACGACAGACTCAAGAGGCCCGGAATTCTCCCCAGTCGCGCAGCGATCTTCAAAAACCGCCCGGGCTCGGCGCTCTTCGGTTCAGCTGGCGGCGGAGCAACGCTCGTAAGGTCCGGCTCGACGATGGCCGCGGCCGCCAGCTGCCCGTTCTCAGCCGCTTCTACCTTCCCAATAAACCGGTAACCCCTCCTCGGCAACGTCTCGATGTACTTCGGCTCCTCTGCCGAATCCGATAGCGTCTCCCTCAACTTATTGACCGCCGCGTTCAACCCGTGGTTGAAATCCACAAACGTGTCTGCCGCCCAGATCTCTCGCTGCATTTCCTCGCGCGACACCATCTGCCCCGGGCGCTTCAGCAGCAGTGCCAGAATCTCAAACGGCTGTCCGCCCAGCTTGACCCTGATTCCGTTCTTCCAGAGTTCGTGCGTTTCCAGGTCCGCTTCGAACGGACCGAATCGCACCCGATGGGGAGAGATAGATGTCATTTGCAGTCGGTGGTCGCCGCCGATTCTACCACTTTCGGTTCTCATGGCAAGGAATTGCCTTCCCTTCGTCGTCGCTAACCTTCGCCTGTTCAATAGCTTGCACAATGACCATCGTTGTACGCGCCACTGACCTCAAAACGATCTTGCCTCCATTGAGGTAGTTTCCTGTCCCCCGCAATCTGACCGCGTAATCGCTGTGGACCTCATGACCCTAAGACGGCCCAGCTCGAAAGGAGTTCCAATGTTCTGCTCTATATTCCGCTCCATGTTGCGCACGATCGGCATTCCAACCGCTCTGGTGGCAGCTTCGATGACTCTTCTTGTCGCCGCCGTCCCCCGAGCGTCTGCAGATGACCGCGCTGCCGTAAAGAACGTCGTCAAGCAGGACGCCTCACGGTCCAACACCTGCTTCCGCACCGACGATGAGGGTAAGGCCCTCGTCGAAACCAGTTGTGACCTCGCCGCCATCCGCGCCTCTGCGAGCCACGGCCAGGTCTTCGCGCAAAACCAGCTGGGCCTGATTTCTGCCCTGATTGTTGGGCAGGGAACCGACATCCGCCAGGCTCGCGGCTGGTTTGAAAAGGCTGCCCGCCGCGGCTACGCTTCAGCCCAGGTAAATCTCGCGGTCACCTACATAAACGGTTGGGGCACTCCTCAGAACTATGGTGCAGCACTCCACTGGCTCAATACCGCCGCAAAGCAAGGCCATCCGAGCGCCTACGGCAATCTTGGCATCCTCTATATGAACGGCTGGGGCGTCCGCCGCGACTACGCCGAAGCTCGCAAGTATTTTGAACTAGCCGCAAACGCCGGCGATTCCGGCGCGCAGTCCAACCTCGGCTATCTTTACGACACTGGCCTTGGCGTCGTGCAGGATTACGCCCTCGCCTCTCACTGGTATCATCTGGCCGCAGACAACGGCAACGCTCTCGGCCAGAACAACCTCGCCGACCTCTACCTTCGTGGACAGGGCGTTCGCCAAAGCTATGACCAAGCCTTTTACTGGTTTCAGAAAGCAGCGCAGCAGGGCAACACCGGGGCTCGCATCAAACTCGGCTTCCTGCTCATGAACGGTCTCGGCGCACCCAAAGATCCTTCCGCGGCCTATTCCTGGATCCTCGCCGCCTCGAAAGCTGGCGATCACCGCGGCGATGAGTATCTCCCCGCCCTCGAAGCCACTCTGGACCGGCAAAAGCTTGCGCTTGCCGCAGAACACGCTCAGTCGCTCGAGGACGGCATGCTCCTGCGCAGTGTGCGCTCCAATCTTGTTCCCTAGGCCTCCGGAACGCCCCAACTGCCAAAAAGAGAAGGCGCGGCTCAGTCGACCGCGCCTTTCCTTTTCATTCCATTTCTGAGTTCGCGTTCATCCGGCCTTCTGCCGGTCGACTGCTACTTGGGTTGAGGAACAATCCGCAAGTACGGTTTTGGCGCCTTCCATCCGTTTGGGTATTTCTGCTTTGCCTCTTCATCCGTTACCGCAGGCAGGATGATCACATCGTCGCCATCTTTCCAATTCACGGGTGTCGCCACCTTGTGCTTTGCCGTCAGCTGCATCGAATCAACGACCCGCAACACTTCATCGAAGTTGCGTCCCGTGCTCATCGGATAGCTCAGCATCAGCTTGATTTTCTTATCCGGACCAATCACGAACACAGTGCGCACCGTCGCGTTGTTTGCTGCCGTGCGGCCTTCAGAAGTTTCTCCCGATTCCGCCGGCAACATGTCATAGAGCTTAGCCACCTTCAGTTCCGGATCCCCAATCATTGGGAACGTCACCTTGTGGCCCTGGGTCTCTTCAATGTCTGCGGCCCATTTGTTGTGGCTGCCTACCGGATCCACGCTCAGCCCGATGACCTTGCAGTTGCGTTTTTGAAATTGCGGCTGCAATCCTGCCATATAACCAAGTTCCGTCGTACATACGGGCGTGAAATCCTTGGGGTGCGAAAACAAAATGGCCCAATGATCCCCAATCCATTCGTGAAAATTGATGGTGCCCTGCGAAGTTTCAGCGCTGAAATTCGGGGCTTCGTCGTTGATGCGCAACATGGTTCGCCTCCTGGTGGCGTGCTCTTACAGGCCGCAACCCTACGCTTGGTCCGGACCCTGCAAGCCGCGAACAGTGTATCAAGAATTTCGCCGCAATGATTCTGGCGGTCAGCGCCGGGCGCTGCCCACCGCGCGTATTCGCGAAAAATCCGGTACACTCCTTCTTCGGGAAAACGCCTCATGAAATTCGCAAAAATCGTCTTCTGGATTGCGGGCATCTGGGGCTTTCTCATCATCACTCCGCTCTATTTCATGTTCGATCTGATTGGCAGGAACGATCCGCCGCCGATCACCCATCCAGGCTTTTTTTACGGGTTCACTGGCGTGGCTCTGGTCTGGCAAATCGCATTCATCCTCATCGCCACCGATCCCCTTCGCTTCCGCCCCTTTATGATTCCAGCCATTCTCGAGAAACTGGCTTTCTTTGTTCCGATCCTGGCCCTGGTTCTCCAGAAGCGCATGCATCCATCTGACCTCGTCTTTGCCTCGATCGATCTCCTCCTCGGCACTCTTTTTGTGATCGCTTATCTCCGCACGCCCAAGTCAAACCGCGTCTCACTCTGAGCCTCGAACGTCCCGGCGCGCCCGCGCGATCTCAAGTTCAAATCATCCGCGGCTCCAGGTCCTCGCCCCGCTTCTCAATCGGTATCCCTTTCAGCAAACGAAACTTTCGTACTATTCCGCTCCTTCTCCGCGGCCGCCTACCTTCAACTTGAAAGGACATACGAACCATGAAACTCCGCGCACTTGCTGGCTGTCTGCTCTTCGTAGCCGTTTGCTCGGCCAAAGAACATGACTATCAGAAAGGCACTCTGCTCCGCATGGATTCAACCTCTTGCGGAACGCAGGAAAAAGGCTCCAAGACCGTGGCCGGGGAGATCTTCGGCACCGACGGACAGCACAAACAGACTCAGGAAATGCTTTGCCAGGAATATGTCCTCCAGTCCGACCGTGTGATCTACCGCATCCGACCGAAGGACGACAAGCATCCCGCGCTGCTTCCCATCGGTGAAACCGCCCAATTCCGCATCAACAAGGACAAGCTGCTCCTGCGCGTCCCGGAATCCGACGGCAAAGAACGCGAATACATCGTCGTCTCCATGATCCCTCGGGAAAGAGAGGTTCGAGACCAATCCGCAAGCAAGAACTGACGTCTGCCGCTGAATTCCAGGGCGTTGTCGCGCTAAGGCCACGCGATGAGGAATGGCGCAAGGATCTGAACCCCGCCTCCTTCTTTTCAGGCTGCTCGCGGCCACCCGGCCGGGCGTGACAAAAATTGCCTGTACCCCCGGTCAGCTATTCAAAATAAAGCACATACTTTGGTACTAGCCCGCTTTCGCTATTGCCCATGAGACTTTCCTTCCGTAAACTACGTCTCATGATGAGAGGCAGTGTATCGTTAGCGATCACCGCCTTTTCGGATTCGGCACTTAAGCCTCGTGTTTTGAGTCAGCTTTCTTTGGCTCTTCAGGTGCCTAAGTAGTGTTGCGGAGTTTCGCGGTTCTCATTCCGCAAGTTAGGTTTTCGTTGACTTGCCGACAAGGATTGAGTACAAAACGCAATTCTCCTGCAAATTTTTAGATTCAGAGGCAAGAGAAAAATGACCCAACCCCCGAGGCTAGGAAAATCAGCACTCGCGCTTTTCCTTGCCGCGTGTTGCGTCTCGCCGCTCCCTTTAGAAGCTGCCACGCCCGCAGCCAAGCCTCGCCCCACCCGTTCCTCGCGCCGCCACTATATCCCGCGTGAAAAAGGCGTTGATCCGACTCTTGGCGACATTGCCATCAACGACGATCCCATCGTTCGCGCCGCCGCCATCGAGGCTCTTGGGCGATACAACGGTTCCGTGGTCGCCGTCGACCCCAACACCGGCCGCATCCTCACCGTCGTCAATCAAAGACTTGCCTACTCAGACGGCGCAATTCCTTGCTCCACCATCAAGCCCACCATCGCGCTCGCCGCGCTCGAAGAAAACCTAATCACGCGCGACACGATGCTCAAGGTTGGCCGTCGCAAGTACATGAACCTCACCGACGCGATGGCACACTCGAACAACGAGTTTTTTGAAGAACTAGGCCGCCGCATGGGCTTCGATACCGTTTCTCGCTATGGCCGCTTGCTTGGGCTTGGTGAACTCGCCGGATACAATCTCCAGGACGAACATCCCGGCTCCTTCCCCATGGCACCGCCCGCGAAAGGCGGCGTCGCTCGTATGTCGAGTTTCGGTGAAGGAATTCAGATCACCCCGTTCCAGCTTGCTTCGCTCGCCGCCGCCTTTGCCAATGGCGGCACTCTCTACTATCTGCAATATCCAGAAGCCGGCCAGGATCCCACTGCCTTCGTTCCACGTATCAAGCGTGAGTTGAACATCGGCCCGCTTCTTCCCGAATTGCGAGAAGGGATGCTCGCGGCCGTTCTGTACGGCACTGGCAAGCGCAGCTTCGATGCCGGTGGTGACGAAATGCCCGCCGGGAAAACCGGCACCTGCTCCGATCAGCTCTCTCACGTCGGCTGGTTTCTGACTTACGCCGACGAAGCGCATCCCAAAATCGCGCTCGCCGTTCTGATCCGCGGCAACAGCTCACGCATCAAGGGTCCTCTCGCCGCTGGCGTTGCGGGCCGCATCTATCGCCGCCTTCGCGAACAAAACTATTTCGCCAACGCCACTGCCCGTGCCAATCGCACTGGCCTGACTTCCGGACACTGAACTTTTCAATCTTTCATCGGCTTGTTTGGCAACCCGTCGGCCTGTTGTCCGGCCCTCGTTGTGCTTTCTCATTTTGAACCTGCTTCCTACTCAAGCTGACATTTCCCTGCCGGGCGCGTCCTATACCCAGTGGTCAAAATTCGTTTTCCTGAACCATGACGCTTGAGGCTCCGTCGAGGCTAGGCTAGTCTGGTTCGGGATTGCGGGTGGCGCTGGGGGCCTCGTGAGTCGCAAATTCATCGCAGCCGTCTTGCTGGTTCTGGTAGCGGGAGGGGGCGTGCTGGCGCATGCCTTCAGGCAGAGACTAGAGGCGGCCGCCGAATGGAACCGCCAGGTGGCCCTGGCCGCCGCCGATGCCGGGCGCATCCGGCAGAACATCGTGGTACCAACCGATTCCCGCGTGCGTACGGGCGAGAACCTCGCGGCGGCGCTCCAGAAATTCGGGCTGACCGCGGAGGAGGCGGCCGGAGCATCCGCTGCGGCACAGCGGGCCTTCAACCTGCGGCAGCTCCGCGCGGGCAACACGATTACGGTGGGACGTTCGGTCGGGGGCGCGCTGCGAGAAATCAACTACCGCATCGACGCGGACCGCATGCTGAAGATCACCGCCGGCGCGCAAGGATATTCTGCGTCGGTCAGAGAGATTCCATCGCACACGGAGATTGTGGCGGTGCGTGGAACGCTGGACGATTCGCTGTTCAATGCCGTCGCGGCAGCGGGCGAATCGGCGGAACTGGCGATGCGCATTGCGCAGATCTTTGGATACGACATGGATTTTTATACCGATCCGCGCAAGGGCGACAGGTTCTGCATCTTGATGGAAAAGAAGAAATACACGAACGGCCAAATCGCGGGTTACGGGAAAATTTTTGCAGCCGAATACGATAATGCAGGGAAAAAATATCAGGCGCTGCTTTATCGCGATCCGGCCGGGCAGCCCGGCTACTATACGGCCGAGGGCAAGTCATTGCAGAAAGCGTTTCTGCGTTCACCTTTGAAGTTCGGGGCGGCCGTCACTTCGCATTTCAGCAAAGCGCGATTCCATCCAATTTTGAAGACGTACCGGGCGCACCTGGGAACCGACTATGGCGCGCCGATCGGGACGCCGGTGCAGTCCATCGGCAGCGGCAAAGTGATTTTTGCGGGACGCAAGGGCGGCGAAGGAAACATGGTGCAGATTGCGCATGCCAACGGGTACGAGACGATGTACCTGCATCTTTCGCGGATGTTCGTGCGCCTTGGCGAGCGCGTGGAAATCGGAAAAACGATTGGCTTGGTTGGAAGTACCGGATTGTCCACGGGACCGCATCTCGACTTCCGCATCCTGCAGAAGGGGCGGTACAAAAATTTTGAGAAGCTCGGTTTGCCGCCCTCGGATCCGGTTTCCAAGAAGAGCTTTCCTGAATTTTCCACTTTGCGCGAAAAGTGGCTGCCGCTGCTGAAGAATCCCGAATTGCTGCAAGCATCCATAGACACGAGCGCCGCGCGCGCAACCGCCGGCCGCTGACCGAGCAAAAGCCGACAAACTGAACCCGCGGCCCTGCGTCCACGGACCAGGAGAGATTCTGTCGCAAAAGCCGCTCAGGGGCGAAGTGGCTCGCCACGCTCGCGCTGGTCGCCATTTCTTTTCCGTTGTCAGTAGATGACGGGGAGTTTGGCGAAGTCGCTGGGCGACTCGTCGGTGACGCGCAGGACGAGCAGCGTGCGGTCGTCGTGAGGAGGATTGCCGGGGCCGCTGAATTCGTCCGTGGCGCGGAGGATTGCGCCGGAAATATTTTCGACGCCGGAATTTGCCGGCAACGAAGTAATGAGAGACGAAAGACGCTCGAAGCCAAACTCTTGCTGTTTGGCGTTTACCGATTCCAGAATTCCGTCCGAAGCAAAAATGACCACGTCGCCAGGCACAAGGCGGAGAGTCGAGACGGAATAGTCCGCTTCCGGAAACAGACCGAGGGGAATGCCGTCTACGGGAATTTCACAGAGCGCGCCGTCGCGTAGCAGAAGGGGATGCGTTCCACCCGCGTTTGCGATCGTGAGCGAGCGGTCTGCGGCATCGTAGACCGCAAAGACCAGCGCGATGAACCGGGCTTCGAGTCGCGCCGCGTGCAGCCGTCGGTTGAGCATCGCGAGCATATTCTCCGGAGCGTGGGTATGCTCGACCGTCAATTCACGGAGCATGCCAATCGCCAGCGAACCATAGAGGGCCGCGGCGGTGCCTTTCCCGGAAACGTCGCCGAGAGCCAGTGCCAGCCTGCCCTGGCCGTAAGGAAGGAAGTCGTAAAAGTCGCCGCCCAGTTCGCGCGCCGGGACGTACGCTGCAGTGATATCGAGGCCCGGAATCTCGCGCGCACCGCGCGGCAGGAGCTGAAGCTGAATCTCTCTCGCGGTATCCAGGTCGTTTTGCAGCCGAAGCTGATTTTCCCGGGCATCTTGATAAAGCCGCGAGTTCTCGAGTGCGATGGCAATGAAGGAACTCAGGGCAACCAGCATGCGCTCCTGCTGCGCCGTGAACGCTCCGTACTTCGTGCTTTCAAGATCCAGGACGCCGATCAAGCGATCCTGCAGCAGAAGAGGAACCACCAATTCCGAGATCACGCGCTCACAGGTGTCGCAGGTGATGTAACGGGGGTCTATGCGCACGTCGTCAAGACGGATGGCCCGGCGAGAAGCCGCGGCGTGGCCGGTAATTCCGCGATTCAGCGGCACACGAAACCGCGAGGGGATGGAGTTTTCATAGTGCATAGCGAAAACGCCTTCCAGAAGCTCCGTTTTCTCGTTCCACAGCATCACGGTGAAGACGTCGTAGTTGACGATTTTCTTGACGCGCTCGGAAATGCCGCGCAGAAGCTCTTCGCGATCGAGGATCGAAGTGAGCTCGCGGCTGAGATCGTAGAGCAGGCCCAGCGTTTTCGCCTGCTCCGGGAACGCCGCAAGCAGGGATTGCGGAACGGAATCAGCTTCCCCTTGCAGAGGAAGAGCGGCGAGTTGAGAGAGCTCGTCCATGGAAGATAGCGTTGAACCTAGCCAAGACATAGGATGCCCTAAACATGTTGGATTCGCGAGAGGCAATTCGGTTTCATCCGCTCCAAGGTCCCCAAAACGCGGAGCGTTCGCTTCACAACCTCACGCAACAAACGTGAAGTGAACGCAGCTTGCACTCGCGGAAAGATACGCATGACGGCAGGGATGACTACGATCAGACCTGCCGGTTGCTCGCCCTGGCCGCAACACAGACCACCGTTCGGAGGAGATGGAGAAGGGCGCTCAAAAAGAATTGACAGGGCTGACATCCCTAGAGATGCCCGGTTCCAGGAAGCTGGTGCTCCCCAAGGTTGCGGTCTTCAGATATCATGGCTGCCCGTGACCCTGACGAAGGAATCCGTTCGGCGTTCGCGCCGCCCGCCTGTGCGCGACATCCTGCTCTACGGCGTGTGCGGCGGCCTGCTTATCGCGGTCCTGAAACTGACGGAGTACCGTTTCCTGGTCGTCGAACATACGGTGGAGATCTACGTCGCGCTGGTTGCCGCCCTGTTTGCCGGACTCGGCATCTGGCTGGGGCTGACGCTCACCAGAAAAAGGCCGGCGATGATCATCAAGGAAATCCCGGCACAGGCCGCCGATCCGTTCGTCGCCGACGAGATTCGCGTGAGCCAGTTCGGCATCACCGCGCGCGAACTGGAGATTCTCGGGCTCATAGCCAGCGGGTTGAGCAATCGGGAGATTGCCGGCCGGCTATTCGTGAGCGAAAACACGGTGAAGACCCATTCGAGCCGGCTATTTGATAAGCTTGGCGCAAAGCGGCGCACCCAGGCCGTGCAGATCGGCAAGACCGCCCGGCTGATTCCGTGACGCCTCAGCCTCACCCGAAAGCGTGATTTTTCGCTCCGCAATGCAGAATCACCCAAAAGTGTGACGACATGGCGCGCCTACCCGCTACAGTTGCGGCACGCGAAAGCAGGTTTCACGGAAGGAGACTCTAATTCGATGAAAAAGACGGTTCTGACCTTTGGATTGATTTCCGGCGCGATGTCCGCCGCGATGATGCTGGCTACGATCCCATTCGTCGATGCGATTGGCTGGGAGAATGGCGAAATCCTTGGCTACACCACGATCGTGCTCTCGGCGCTCATGGTGTTTTTCGGGGTGCGTTCCTATCGCGAGAATGTCGGAGGCGGGCGTCTGACATTCGGCCGCGGGTTCGCCGTCGGCATCCTGATTACATTGATCTCCAGCGCGTGCTATGTGGGGACATGGGAAATCCTTTATTACAAATTCATGCCAGACTTTGCGGACAAGTATACCGCGCACATGGTGGAGCGGACGAAGGCGTCCGGGGCAAGCCAGCAGAAGATAGAGGAGACGGAGCAGAAGGCAAAGCAGTTCAAGCAGATGTACGACAATCCAGCGATCAACGTGGCCCTGACGTTCATGGAAGTTTTTCCGATTGGCCTGGTGGTCACGCTGCTTTCGGCCGGGATTCTCCGCAAGAAGGCGCGCGACCCTGAAAACGACACGAGCAAGTAGGTTTGTATTCAGCCAG